>NZ_UYXQ01000014.1 GCF_900624995.1 Pseudomonas antarctica | reverse complement strand
GGGGGCGGCCGGTGGCGACCGAGGTGTAGATCACATAGGCAAGGTTGTGCGGACCGCTTGAGACCCCTGGGTTTTCCCCACGGCCCGGCACTTCCTCCCACACCAACAACTGGCAGTCGGTGCCTTCGAGCAATTCAATCGCCTGCTCGCGGCACGCTTCAGTGCACACCAGCAACGGCGTGCGGCTCAGGTCAATAATGCGGCTCAGGCGCTGGCTTGGCAGGCCCGGGTCCAGCGGCAGGTAACCGGCGCCGGCCTTGAAGCTGCCGATGATCATGCCCAGCAGCTCCAAGTTGCGCTCGGCCAGCAAAGCCACCGGTTGATCCAGGCCAACACCCGCCGCAATCAGCGCGTAACCCAGGCCGTTACTGCGCCGGTTCAACTCGTCATAGGTCCATTGCTGGTCAAGGCAACTGGCGGCGATGCCCTGCGGATGCGCGGCCACCTGCGCTTCAAACAGCTCGACGTAGCTGCGCTCCAAGGGGTAGGCGTGCGCACTCTGGTTGCAGCCGTCCAACAGGAATTCACGCTCTTGCTCGCCGATCAGCACCAGGTCGGCCATGTCGCCATGGAAGCCCTGCACCAACGCCAGCAACAGCCGCTTAAACTCACCGAGAAGGCCTTGCACGGTGGTTTCGTCGAAGTAACGCTGGTCGTAGGACAGGTGCAAACCGAGGTCATCGCCCGGGTAGCACACCACGGTCAGCGGGAAGTTGGTGTGGGTGCGGCCGGAATCCGAGGTGGCGTTCAGGCTTTGCGCGCGGTCCAGCACCGAGACGTCTACCGGCGCGTTCTCGAACACGAACAGGCTGTCGAACAGCGGCTGGCCCTTGGGCAATTCGCTGTGTTCCTGAATAGTCACCAGCGGCAGGTATTCGTACTCGCGCAGCTGCATGTTGCTGTCGAGCAAGCCGCTCAACCACTGGCGCACGCTGCAACGCTGGTCGTCTTCAGGCAGTTTCACCCGCAGCGCGATGCTGTTGATGAACAGGCCGACGGTACGCTGCATCTCGGGCATTTCCACCGGGCGCCCGGCCACGGTGACGCCAAACAGCACATCACGATCGCCGCTCAAGCGCCGCAGCACCAACGCCCAGGCCGCCTGGGCGAAAGTGTTGACGGTCAGTTGATGGGCCTGCGCCAATTCACGCAAGTGCGCACCGTCGCGGGCATCCAGGCGGGTGTAGCAGTCGCCCACCACCATGGCGCCGCTGTGACCTGCGTGTTCACGCAGGAACGGCCGGTCGCTCGGGATCGGCGTGGTGCGCTCGAAACCTTGCAAGTTCTGCTGCCACCACTGGCGCGCTTCGGCGAGGTTCTGGCGTTGCAGCCAGGCGATGTAGTCGCGGTAGCGCGGCGGCGTGGCCAGTTGCGCTTCGCGACCTTCGCCCAGGGCCATGTAGATATCAAAGAAATCATGCATCAGCAGCGAACGGCACCAGGCATCAATGAGGATGTGGTGGTTGCTCATCATGAACCAGTAGCGTGCTTCGCCGACGCGGATCAGGCGCAGGTGGAACGGCGCTTGGTTGAGCAGATCGAAACCGGCTTCACGCTCGGCCTTGAGCAGCGCTTGCAGACGCGGCTCCTGTTCACTTTGCGCAGCGGCGCTCCAGTCAAGGTACTCAATCGGCGCGCTGCCCGGTTTGTGGATCACTTGCAGCATGTCTTCGCCGACGTTCCAGCAGAACGACGCACGCAAGGCTTCGTGACGGGCGATCACCGCCTGCCAGGCCTGGGCGAAACGCTCGGGGTCCAGCACGCTGTTGATGCGGTAGCGGTCCTGCATGTAGTAAAGGCCGGTGCCCGGCTCCAGTAGAGTGTGCAGCAATAGGCCTTCCTGCATCGGCGTCAGCGGGTAGATATCTTCGATGGCGCTGGCGGCAATCGGCAGGCTGTCGAGTTGTGCTTGGCTCAGGTGTGCCAGCGGGAAGTCGGACGGCGTGAGGCCACCGGCATCGTTGTTGAGGCAGTGCGCAATCAGGCTGTGCAGTTCGGCGAGGTAGGCATCGGCCAGCGCGCGGATGGTCTGCTGATCGTGGCGCTCGCGGCTGAAGGTCCAGCGCAACACCAGCTCGCCGCCATACACTTGGCTGTCGACGCTCAACGCGTTAGGCAGCGGCGCCTGCGGGTCATGTGCCAGGCCCGCCGACTCATCCAGCGGATGGAACAGCGCATCGGCGCCGAAGCTCTGGTCGAACTGGCCGAGGTAGTTGAAGGTGATGTCGGCGCTTGGCAGGGCGGCCATGGTCTGCTGGCACCCGTCGTCCGCCAGGTAACGCAGCACGCCGTAGCCCAAACCTTTGTGCGGCACGCCGCGCAGTTGCTCCTTGATCGCCTTGATCGACGCGCCCTGCTCTGCTTGCGGTGTCAGACGCAGCGGATAAGCACTGGTGAACCAGCCGACGCTGCGGGTCAGGTCGATGTCATCGAACAGGGTTTCACGGCCATGGCCTTCCAACTGAATCAGTGCTGAATCGTGACCACTCCAGCGGCACAGTACGCGGGCCAAAGCCGTCAGCAGCAGGTCGTTGACCTGGGTGCGGTAGGCGCTTGGCGCCTGTTGCAACAACTGGCGGGTGTGTTCGGCATCCAGGCGCACGCTGACGGTATCGGCATCGCGATTGCGCAGCGCGCCGTTCGGCCGATCCACCGGCAATGCCGCCGCCGGGCCGGCCAACTGGTCTTGCCACACAGTCAACTCTTCACGCAGGGATTCGCTGTTCGCATAGGCCTGCAAGCGCGCAGCCCAATCGCGCAAGGCGCTGGTCTTGGCCGGCAGGCTTACGGACTGACCGTCGCTCAACTGGCGGTAAACCGTTTGAAGGTCCTCCAGCAGTACGCGCCACGACACGCCATCCACCACCAGGTGATGAATCGCGATCAGCAGGCGTTGCTGACCTTGCGGGCCGTCCACCAGCAAGGCGCGTAGCAGCGGGCCGTGTTCGAGGTCGAGGCTGCGTTGGGTATCGGTGAACAGCGCGCTGCACTGCTGCATATCGCGCACTTGCGCCTGCATCAGTACGCCGCCTTGCGGCACGGCCAAATGCTCGGCGTGCCAATGGGCATCGCGCGGGGTGAAGCTCAGGCGCAGAGCATCGTGGTGTTCCAGTATCGCCAACAGCGCTTGCTCCAGGCGATGAGGGTCGAGTAACTGCAGCGGTTTGAGCAGCAACGCCTGGTTCCAGTGCTGACGATTGGGGATATCGGTATCGAAGAACCAATGCTGGATCGGCGTAAGCCCCGAGCTGCCGGTCAGCACGCCTTGCTCGGCGGCGACCTGCTCGGAACGCGTGGCCACGGCCGCCAGGGTTTGCACGGTCTGGTGCTGGAACAGGTCGCGCGGGCTGAAGTGAATACCGGCCTGCCGCGCGCGACTGACCACTTGGATCGACAGGATTGAGTCGCCGCCCAGTTCAAAGAAGTTATCGTCCAGGCCGACTTGCTGCACGTTCAATACGGCGCACCAGATCGCGGCCAGGCTGTGCTCCAGCTCGTTGCGTGGCGCCACGTAGTGTTGGCGGTTCGCCTCCGGGTCCGGTTGCGGCAAGGCTCGCCGGTCGAGTTTGCCGTTGGCGGTCAGCGGCATGCTGTCCAGCACGATCAGGTGCGCGGGCACCATGTAGTCCGGCAGTTGCGCCTTGAGGTGGGCCTTCAGCGCCTCGCGCAGGGTGCCGTGGTCGGCGTCGCTGACCAGATAGGCCACCAACTGTTTGCCGCTGGGTGACTCCAGCGCCAGCACCACCGCTTCGCGCACCGCTGGGTGTTCCAGCAGGCGGGTTTCGATTTCGCCCAGCTCAATACGGAAACCGCGAATCTTCACTTGATGGTCGACACGGCCCAGGTACTCCACCCGGCCATCGACGCGTTGGCGCACCAGGTCGCCGGTGCGGTACAAACGCCCACCCTTCGTGGCAAACGGGTCGGCGACAAAGCGCTCCGCGGTCATGCCTGGGCGTTCGTGGTAACCCTGGGCCAGACCGGCGCCGCCGACATACAACTCGCCGGTCGCGCCTTGCGGCACCAGCGCCAGGTCGGCGTCAAGAATGTACGCCACACGGTCACCGATGATGCTGCCGATCGGCACGCTGGCGGCGCCCTCTTCCAACTGCTGCGGCGCCAGGCTGGCCAGTGGCATGACCACGGTTTCAGTTGGGCCATAGGCGTTGAAAAACACCTCGGGCTGGAACGCCGCGCGGATGCGCTGCAAGTGTTCGCCGGTCAGCGCCTCACCGCCGGTGATGCACATGCGCACCGGCAAGGTCTGGTGCTGGGTCGCCAGCCACTGCGCCAACTGGCTGCCGTAGCTCGGGGTAAAGCCCAGAATATTGATGCGATGGGTGCGGATCAGCGCGCAAATTTCTTCGGCATCCCACTGGCCCTGGGCACGCAGAACCACCTGCGCCCCGCTGAGCAGCGGCACCAGCAAACGCTCGGTAGCAGCGTCGAAGTTGATGGAATAAAAGTGCAGCTCGCAGTCATCCGGGCGCATGCCGAAGCGCTCGATCACCGCCTGGCAATGCATGGCGATTTCACCGTGGGAAACCACCACGCCTTTGGGCTTGCCGGTGGAGCCGGAGGTGTAGATCAGGTACGCCTGGTGTTGCGCCAGGCTGATAAACGGCAGCTCGTTGGCCGGGTAATTGGCGAGCACCGCAAGGTCATCTTCCAGGCACCAACACGCCACCGTCGCCGGCAGTTCACCGAGCGCTTCAAACATCGCCGCGTCACTGAGCAGCAGGCCGATGCCGCTGTCTTCGATCATGTAGTGCAAGCGGTCCAGCGGGTATTCCGGGTCCAGCGGCACATAGGCACCGCCGGCTTTGAGGATCGCCAACAGGCCAATCACCATTTCCAAAGAACGCGGCAGCGCAAGGCCAACACGTACTTGAGGGCCGACGCCGCGCTCGCGCAGCATCCAGGCCAGGCGGTTGGCGCGGGCGTCCAGTTCGCGGTAGGTCAGCGTCTCACCGGCGAAGGTCAGCGCAGGCGCATCGGGACGACTATTGGCCTGCTGGCTGAACAGCGCATGGATGCACTGATCGAGGCGATGCTCACCGGCCTCGACACCCAAACTGTTTTGCAGCGCACGCTGCTCGGTCGCCGTCAGCAGCGGCAATTCGCTGAGGCGCTGTTGCGGGTTGGCGATCAACGCTTCCAGCAGGTTGCGCCAATGCTCGGCCATGCGCGCAATGCGCGGTTCGTCAAACAGGTCGGTGCTGTAGGTCAGGCAGCAACCCAGGCGATGGTCGAGGTCGGTGACTTCCAGGTTGAGGTCGAACTTGGTCGCGCGTGCATCATTGGCCAGGTACTCGACGGTCATGCCGGCCAGTTGGCGGCGCTGCTGGAATTCCCAGCGCTGCACGTTGCACATCACCTGGAACAACGGGTTGTACGCTGCGCTGCGCGGGGGTTGCAGGGCTTCCACCACGTGGTCGAACGGCAGGTCCTGGTGGGACTGGCCTTCGATCACAGTGTGGCGCACCTGCTCGAACAACTCGCCGACCTTCATCTGCCCATTGAGCTGGCAACGCAGCACTTGGGTGTTGAGGAACGCGCCGATCAGCCCTTCACTTTCCGGGCGAATCCGGTTGGCCACCGGCGCGCCGATGCGCAGGTCGGTCTGGCCGCTGTAGCGGTAGAGCAACACGGCCAACGTGGCGGTCATGGTCATGAACAGCGTCAGGCCACGCTCAGCATTGAAGGCGCGTACGCGAGCGGCCAATGCATCGCTCAGGTCGAAGCGATACAGCTCGCCCTGATGGCTTTGCACCGGCGGGCGTGGGCGGTCGCCGGGCAGTTCAAGCAGTGGATGCTCATGCCCAAGCTGTGCGATCCAGTAGTCCAGTTGGCGCTGCCGCTCACCGGACTCCAGCCACTGGCGTTGCCACACGCTGTAGTCGAGGTACTGCACCGGCAACGGCGCCAGCGGCGAGTCGCGCTCATCGATAAAGGCTTCGTACAGCGCGCTGAGTTCACGCGCGAAGATGTCCATCGCCCAGCCTTCGGTGACGATGTGGTGCAGGGTCAGCACCAAGTAGTGTTCCTGCGCGCTGGCCTTGACAAGGCAGGCGCGCAACAGCGGCCCGGTTTCCAGGTTGAAGGGCGTGTGGGCTTCGTGATCGGCGAACTGCTGCAGACGTTGTTGGCGCTCGGTGTCGTTCAGCGCCGAGAAATCCTGCCAGTCCATGCGCAGGCCGGTTTGCGGCGCGACCTTTTGATAAGCCACGCCGTCGACGCTCGGGAAGGTAGTGCGCAGGGTTTCGTGACGCATGATCAAGGCTTGCAACGCGGCCTCGAAACGCCCCACATCCAGCACGCCACGCAGGCGTGCCATGCCGCCGACGTTGTAGGCAGGGCTGTCCGGTTCCATCTGCCAGAGAAACCACATGCGCTGCTGCGAATAGGACAGCGGCACCGGCGCGCTGCGGTCGACCTTGGCGATGGCGGTTTGCTGGTTGCGCAGGCCCGAGGCCTGGATCAGCCCGACCTGCTCGGCAAACGCGCCCAACTCGCGGGCTTCGAACAAGGTGCGCAATGGCAACTCGACGTCGCAGGCCTGGCGGGTGCGCGAGATGATTTGCGTGGCCAGCAACGAGTGGCCGCCGAGGGCGAAGAAGTCGTCGCCCAGGCCTATGCGTGGCAGGCCGAGGACTTCGCGCCAGATCGCCGCAATCTGCTGCTGCAACGGCGTTTGAGGTTCGATGTGCTCACGGGTTTGCCACACCGGTTCGGGCAATGCGCGACGGTCGAGTTTGCCGCTGGGGCTCAGGGGCATGGCGTCCAGGCGCATCAGTTGCGCGGGCACCATGTATTCCGGCAGCTCGGCGGCCAGGGCGGTTTTTACCGCCTGTTGGTCCAACTCGGAACTGGCGGTGTAATAGCCGATCAACTGCTGCTCGCGCACCAGCACCACGGCCTGGGCGATGCCGTCCATGGCCAGCAGGCGCGCTTCGATTTCTTCCGGTTCCACACGAAAGCCACGCAGTTTGACCTGCTGATCAAGGCGGCCGAGGTATTCGAGCACGCCGTCAGCGCTCCAACGCGCGCGGTCACCGGTGCGATACAGGCGTGCGCCCGCCTCGCCCAGTGGGTCGGCAATAAAACGTTCGGCAGTCAGCCCGGCGCGGCCAAGGTAACCGCGCGCCAGACCGATGCCGCCGATGCACAGTTCGCCCGGTACACCGGCCGGCAATGGGTTGAGGTGTTCGTCCAGCACACGGCAGGTCACATTGCCCAGCGGCCGGCCAATCGGCGAACGCTCGCCATCTTCCGCGCGGCAATGCCAGTGGGTGACGTTGATTGCGGTTTCCGTCGGGCCATAACGATTGTGCAACTGCACCGCTGGCAGTTGTGCCAACACGCGGTTGCGCAGCTCGACGGGCAAGGCCTCACCACCGCAGAACAGGCGACGCAGGCTGGTGCATTCGGCCACCAACGGCTCATCGATAAACAGCTGCAACAGCGGCGGCACAAAGTGCAGCGTGGTCACGCCATGCTCCTGCACCAACTGCGCGATGCGGTGCGGGTCGCGGTGCTCGCCGGGGCCGGCCAGCACCAAGCGGCAACCGGTAATCAGCGGCCAGAAGCATTCCCACACCGACACGTCGAAACTGATCGGCGCCTTTTGCATCAGCACATCGGTGTCGT
Source organism: Pseudomonas antarctica (assembly GCF_900624995.1). Classification (GTDB taxonomy): domain Bacteria; phylum Pseudomonadota; class Gammaproteobacteria; order Pseudomonadales; family Pseudomonadaceae; genus Aquipseudomonas; species Aquipseudomonas antarctica. The sequence goes on along the minus strand of NZ_UYXQ01000014.1, from coordinate 85,686 downwards.
TGAGTTGATACGTGGCCTGCATCCACTGCAAGCGCTCGGCCAGCGCCGCATGCGTATTGCCCACGCCTTTGGGCTGGCCGGTGGAGCCGGAGGTGTAGATCACGTAGGCGAGGTTATCGCCGTGCAAGTGCAAGCCCGGTGCTTGGGTCGGCCAGCTCTCGAGGTGCAGGCTGTCCATGGCAATCACGCACACGCCTTCGGGCGCCGGTAGCAGCTCCAGCAGCGAGGTTTGGGTCAGCAGCAGGTGCACGCCGCTGTCCTGGAGCATGTAGGCCAGGCGGTCCGCGGGGTAATCCGGGTCCAGCGGCACGTAGGCGCCACCGGCCTTGATGATCGCAAGCAAGCCGATCAGCAGTTGCGGCGAACGCTCGGCCGCGATGGCCACGCACACATCCGGGCCGACGCCTTTGTCGCGCAGGTAATGGGCCAGGCGGTTGGCCTGGGTGTGCAGTTGAGCGAAGGTCAGGCTGGCGCCCTGCCAGACCAATGCGGTGCTGTCCGAGGTGTGCAGGTTAAGTAACTCGGGCAACCACTGCTGCGCGGGCACGCACGGCGCTTCGCTCCACGGCTGCTGCTCGTCGGTTTGCATCAGCTTCAGGTCACCGATGGCCTGTTGCGGTTGCTCGCATGCGGCATGCAGCAGGTTGATGAAGTGCTCGGCGAGACGCTGAATGGTTGCGGCGTTGAACAATTCATCGGCGTAGTCGAACGACAGGCTAAAGCGCCCGTTGCGGTCTTCTTCGCTGTGCAGTTGCAGGTCGAACTTGGCCTCGCGGCTGTGCCACGCCAGCTCATCGGCGAGCATGCCCGGCAGGCGACGCAAGGCACTCAGGTCGCGCTGCTGGTGGTTGAACATGACCTGGAACAGGCCGTGTTCGCGGGCTTGCGGGAAGGCTTCCAGCAGCTGTTCGAACGGCAGGTCCTGATGCGCCTGGGCACCTAACGCCGTCTGGCGGGTTGCAGCCAACAGCTGGTTGAACGGCAGACGCCCATCCAGCTCGGCGCGCAACACCAAGGTGTTGATGAAGAAGCCAATCAGGCCTTGGGTTTCCTGGCGCGGGCGGTTGGCATTCGGCACGCCGATGCGGATATCGCGCTGGCCGCTGTAGCGGTAGAGCAGGCTTTGGAACGCCGCCAGCAGCAACATGAACGGTGTGGATTCGTTGGCCTGGGCGGTCTGGCGAATCGCTGCGCTGAGGCCTGCATCCAGGCGCACGCTATGGCGCGAGGCGCTGTTGCGCTGTTGCGCCGAGCGCGGGTGGTCGGTGGCCAGGCTCAGGGTTGGATGCTCCTCGCCCAACTGCGCTTTCCAGTAAGCCAGCTGCCGTTGGCCTTCGCCTTCGGCCAGCCATTGGCGCTGCCAGCTGCCGTAGTCGGCGTATTGCAGGGCCAGTGGCGGTAACTCCAGGGTCTGGCCTTGAGTCGCGGCGCCATACAGCCGCGAGAATTCGTCGATGAGGATATTCAGCGACCAACCGTCGGCGACGATGTGGTGCAGCGTCACCAGCAGTTGGTGATCTTCATCGTCCAGGCGCACGAGGGTCACCCACAGCAGCGGGCCTTTTTCCAAGTCGAACTGGGTCCGCGCTTGGTCTTCGCGGATCTGTTGCGCGCGCGCTTCACGCTCGGCGGCGGGCAAGTCGCTGAGGTCGATGACGTGCAGGTCGAACTCGGTGGTTGCATCCACGCGCTGAAAGGCCTGGCCGTCGCGCTCGTAGAAGCGGGTACGCAGGGCTTCGTGGCGCTGGATCAGCTGCTGGAAGCTGGCGCGCACCGCGTCTTCGTCCAGCTCACCGCGCAAGCGCAAGGCGCCGGGGAGGATGTAGGCGCTGCTCTGCGGGTCGAGTTGCCAGGTGATCCACAAGCGGTTTTGTGCCAGGGATTGCGGCAGGTCGTCCTGGCGCGACAAGGCATGAATCGCGCCTTGAGCGATGCCGCCGTCTTGCTGCAATTGCGCGACGTTAGCGGCAAAGCTCGCAAGCGTCGGCGCTTCAAACAGCATGCGCAGGTTCAGTTCCAGGCCCAGGATTTCGCGCAGGCGTGCGACCACTTGGGTGGCCGTGATGGAGTTACCGCCGAGCAGGAAGAAGTGGTCATCGCCCGCGACGGTTGCAACCTGCAACTGTTCGCACCAGATCGCCGCGACCTGGCTTTGCAGTTCGGATGCCAACGCCACATCACTCGTGTGCGCTTGCAGGTCGGGGAACTGCGCGTAGCTGTCGAGGCTGCCGTCGGCATGGCGAAGGGCACACGCCGAGCGCTGCACCTTGCCGCTGGACGTCTTGGGCAAGGCGCCGGGGTTGAGCAATACAACCACGCTCGGGGCTTGTTGATAGGCCTCGGCCACGGCCTGGCGAATGGCTTTGATCAGCGCTTCGGGTGGCAGGATTTTCTGCACGCTGCGGCTGATTTCAGCGGCGATGCCGATGCCTTCCAGGCCCTGATCATTCACGGCAAAGACGGCGACGCGGCCCTTGCGCACCACTTCCACTTCGCGCTCGATGGTTTGTTCGATGTCCTGGGGATACAGGTTGTGGCCACGCACGATCAGCAGGTCTTTCAGGCGGCCGGTGATGTACACCTCGCCCTCGCGGATAAACCCCAGGTCGCCGGTGCGCAGCCAGGTGCGGCCGGCATGGTGTACGAACGTCTTGGCAGTGGCCTCAGGGTTGCGCCAGTAACCGTGGGCGATGCTCGGGCCAGTGGCCCACAGCTCGCCGACGTTGTTATCCGGCAGCTCGCTCAGCGTGTGTGGGTCGGCAATCAACACCGCGTGTTCCGGCTGGTGGGTGCCGCAGCTCATGATCGCGCTGCCCTGCCCCGGTTCGGCACGATTAGCCGCCAGCGCTTGTTCGTCCAGGCGCAAGGCCGGGATGCCGTGGCCACGGGTGCCACCGGCGACAAACAGGGTCGCCTCGGCCAAGCCGTAGGAGGCGAAGAAATGGTTCGAGGTGAACCCGCAGGCCGCGAACTTCTCGGCGAAGCGTTCCAGGGTGTCGAGGCGGATCGGTTCGGAGCCCGAATACGCCACGCGCCATTGGCTCAAGTCCAGGCGTTCCAGGGCGGATTCGCTGACCCGCTCGCTGCACAGGCGATAAGCGAAATCCGGCCCACCGCTGATGGTGCCGCCGTACTCGCTGATCGCTTCCAGCCAGCGCAATGGCCGGCCGAGGAAGTAAGCCGGCGACATCAACACGCACGGCACGCCGCTGAAAATCGGCTGCAGCAGGCCGCCGATCAGGCCCATGTCGTGGTACAGCGGCAGCCAGCTGACGATCACGTCATCCGGGTTGAGGTCGATGCCGAAGCCGCGACGGATCAGCACTTCGTTGGCCACCAGGTTGCCGTGGCTGACTTGCACACCTTTGGGCAATGCGGTGGAGCCGGAGGTGTATTGCAGGAACGCGATGTCGTCGGCGTGCAGTTCGGGCTCGACCCAACCGTCAGCGAGCTGCGCATCGAGAGTGTCGACGCTCAGTACTGGCGGGGCATTCTCGACTTGCGCCAGGCCGTCGCCGAGGCTGGCGATGGTCAGCAGCAGACTTGGCTCGGCATCGGCGATGATCGACAGCAGGCGCTCCTGGTGATGCCGACGGGTGGATTCGGGCGGATACGCCGGCACCGCGATGACCCCGGCGTACAGGCAACCAAAGAACGCCGCGACGTAGTCCGGGCCGCTGGGGAACAACAGCACCGCACGCTCGCCCAACGCCGCGTTGGCCTGCAAGGCGGCGGCGATGGTGCGGGCGCGTTGGTCCAGGTCACGGTAGCTGAGCACAACGTTGTGCTCGGCAGCTTCGGCGAGGAAGCGCAGGGCCACCTGGTCCGGGGTCTGCGCAGCTCGTCGCTGAAGCGACTGGACCAAAGTGCGGGGAAGTTCGAAGGCGTCCATCATGGGGTTCCTGCCTGAAATCGGCTTACGGGAAAATCGAGAATTAGGGAGCGCTTAACCGGCGGCCAGTGGCCACGCGGCGCCATTGCGCCAGCGCGCCAGGTGTTCGTCGGCATAGCGCCGCAGGCAGCGCAGCACGGCGCTTTCGTGCTGCACGAGGAAGAAGTGGTGGCCGTCAAACATGTCCAGGGAAAAGCCGCTGGCGGTGTCGGCCTGCCAGTCGAGTAACTGCTCGGCCCGCACGCTGTCTTGCTTGCCGCCGAACACATGGATCGGCATGCCCAACGGCTCACGCTGGCCGTAGGTGAAGCTGCCGCACAGCAGAAAATCGGCGCGCAGGATCGGCAGCATCAACTGCATCAGCTCGGGGTTGGCCAGGGCTTCTTCGGCGGTGCCTTGCAGTTCGCGCAGGCGGGCGATCAGTTGTGCGTCGGATTTTGCAATCGCGTATTCGCTGACATCACGGCGCGCCGGGCCAGCGGTGCCGGAGGCAAATAACGCCAGCGGCGCGGGCACGCCACGCTCACGCAGGGCGTGGGCCAGCTCGAACGCCAACAAGCCGCCGAGGCTGTGGCCGAACAAGGCATAGGGGCCATTCAGCTCACGGCTGACTTCATCTGCCAGCTGCGCAGCCAAGGCCTTGATGTCGCGCTGCAACGGCTCATCCATGCGCATGCCGCGCCCGGGCAATTCCAGTGGGCACACCTGCAACCAGTCCGGCAAAGCCCGGCGCCAACGCGTGTAAACCATGGCACTGGCACCCGAATAGGGCAGGCAAAACAGGCGCAGTCGCGTGGAGGCACTCATCGAAGGGCTCCAAACTGAAACACGCTGTATGCACGATACAAACCCATGTCGTCCTCCTGCGGGCGCTGATCCTTGGCCGTTTGTTAACGGACCTGTCACCCATGAGAACGGACGGAGCGAGCAAATAATTAGTCGCCGGGAAGGAGCAAGACGTGGTTCACACCTTCCAAGAAGGCATAAGATTAGTTCGCCTTCTCATTTGACAATCATTATCATTAAGCATAATTTGTTGCCCGATGTGTAGGAGGCCTCAGCAAGGACGCCCTCCCCTAACCTCTTTTGCGACAAGGTGATTTCCATGACGGAACAAGTATCCACAGGTAGGTGCGACTCACCGCTTCTCCAGGCATTCGTCGACAATCGTTTGATTCTGGTGAAGATCGCGGCACGCATTACCGGCTGCCGCTCGCGCGCCGAAGACGTCGTGCAGGACGCTTACTTCCGGTTGCAATCGGCGCCGACGATTACCTCATCGTTCAAGGCCCAATTGAGTTATCTGTTCCAGATCGTGCGCAACCTGGCGATCGATCACTACCGCAAGCAGGCCCTGGAGCTCAAATACTCCGGGACGGAAGAGGAAGGCTTGAATGTGGTCATTCACGGCGCATCACCGGAAACCTCCCACATCAACTTCAACACCCTGGAAAACATTGCCGACGCCCTGACGGAGCTGCCCCAGCGCACCCGCTATGCGTTCGAGATGTACCGCCTGCACGGCGTACCGCAAAAGGACATTGCCAAGGAACTGGGCGTGTCGCCAACCCTGGTGAACTTCATGATTCGTGATGCGCTGGTGCACTGCCGCAAGGTGTCGGGCAGCCATAGCGATACGTTTGCGCGGCGGGTTTGATTGATCAAAGAGTGAACAGGCTTGTTGTGGCGAGCGGGCTCGCCACAGGAACCTTCTTAAACACCAACCTCAGCGCACCGTCGTCACATCAATGCGATACGGCTCAAATATCTTCAACATCTGCCCATTATCACGCAGGCGCTTGAGCAGCTCGGCAAACGCCGCCCCGGTAATCGGTGCCTTCGGGCGCAGCAGCGCGTAGTGGTGATACACCTGGTCAATCCGCTCCGAGACCAGGAACTGCCCGGCCATGTCTGCGTTGCGCACCATGAAATCACTCAAGTACGAACGCGTGACCAGCGCGATATCGGCACGCCCACGCGCAACCATCAGCAGGTTGCTGTCATGGGAATAGGTCAACGTGGCATTGAAGTGTTCGGCCATGTACTTGGGGTCAGGGTTGAAGTGGGCGAAGGCGTAGTGATAGCCGCTGAACACCGCCAGGCGCTTGCCTTTTAAGTCGGCGAAATAGCTTTGATCGCGACCGGCCTCACGTTGGGCGACGAAGATTTCGGCGTCTTCCAGGCCCATGTCGATGCTGGTATGGGCAATGTTCTGCCAACCCCAATCGGGGTTTTCGAAGATAGCCATGTCGACCCGACCTTGCTCGAAATCCCGAAAACGCCGTGGGATAGACGTTGGCACTAGCACAAACTGGTAGTCGGTTTGCGCGGCGTTCAAGGCTTCGACCAGTTGCGGCAGTAAACCGGTGTCGGCGCCTTGCTCAGGGCGTACGGTGTACGGCGGAAAATGCGCGGCACCGATCCTCACCAATTGCGCAGCCGAAGCCGGCACACACCAATTGCGCAGCCGAAGCCGGCACACACCACGCGGTGCCCAGTGCCCATAAAGTCAATCCTGCAGCCAGCCGCCATGGCGAAAACATTGAGGCACACACCGTTTAATACTCTGATGGCAATAAGCTAGGCGTTTTTGTCAGGTGAGACAACTTTCCATCGGCAAATTAATGGCTTGCACCTCAATCGGCCTTCAGCACCATCATCAGGGCCTCTTCGGCCAATTGCTCCAAGGTCAGGCTGCCTTGGGCGCGAAACCACGTGGTGGTCCAAGACAACGCGCCCGTGAGAAAGCGTCGGGTAATAAATACGTCGCCCCTGATGTAACCCGCAGCCTTGGCCTCACCCAGCACCTGCAACCAGATCGCCTCGTAGACATCGCGCAACGCCAGCACCTGGGCCTGGCCATCGACCGACAGTGAGCGCCACTCGTAGACCAGCACCGCCATGGCTTCGCCGCTGCCGCCCATAATCGACTGCAATTCGCAACGAATCAGCGCCAACACGCGTTCACGCACGTCTCTCGCTTCTTCAAGGGACGCGCGCATCATGGCGGTGTTGTAGTGGATGGTTTCCTCCATCACCGCGCGCAGGATCTCGTCCTTGCTCTTGAAGTGATGAAAGATGCTGCCGGACTGAATCCCCACCGCGCTGGCCAGGTCACGCACAGTGGTGCGCTCAAAGCCCTTGTTGCGGAACAGGTGAGCTGCGGTTTGCAGCAATTTGCCCCGGGCACTGTCGGGGTCGGTCAATTGGCCGGCATCGACCATGGTGCGCATCACCCGTAGGGCTTTTTGCTCATCCATGCCTCTCTCCTTCACGTGTGCTGACATCTAGGGCGGCAATTTAGGCCGTGGCCGCCAGCCAAGCAAGCGCTTGGGCAAAACTTAGGCGCCTAGTTTACAAACCAAGCGCTTGCTTGGTAGTCTCGACGCCAGCCATTCGAGGAAGGATTTCTCATGAGCAAGACGGTTCGTATCGGCTGCGCCAGCGCCTTCTGGGGTGATACATGCACCGCCGCCGCCCAACTGGTGCACGGCGGCGCGCTGGATTACCTGGTGTTCGACTATTTGGCGGAAGTCACGATGTCGATCCTCGCCGGTGCGCGGATGAAAGACCCACAGGCCGGCTACGCCACCGATTTTGTGGAGGTGCTCACGCCGCTGCTGGGCGATATTCAGCGCCAGGGCATCCGCGTGATCAGCAATGCTGGCGGCATTAACCCTCAGGCCTGCGCTGCCGCCCTGCAAGCGGCCTGCGACAAGGCTCAAACCCGGCTGAAAATCGCCGTACTGCTGGGCGACGACCTGCAACCGCAGCTCAAACAGCTGCAAGGCGTCACCGACATGTTCACCGGCGCGCCGCTGCCGCCGATGTGCGTATCCGCCAACGCCTACCTCGGCGCGCCGGGCATTACCGCTGCGCTGGAACTGGGCGCGGACATCATCATCACCGGCCGCGTGGTCGACAGCGCGGTGGTCAGCGCTGCACTGGTGCACGAATTCAACTGGTCGTGGCAGGACTACGACCGCCTCGCCCAAGCCGCACTGGCCGGGCATATCATCGAATGTGGCGCGCAGTGCACCGGCGGCAACTTCACCGATTGGCGCGACGTGCCAGACTACGAACACATCGGTTTTCCCATCGTCGAGGTCAGCGACGACGGCCAGTTCACCGTCAACAAGGTTGACGGCAGCGGCGGGCTGATCAGTGAACTCAGCGTGGCCGAGCAACTGCTGTATGAAATCGGCGACCCGCGCGCCTACCTGCTGCCCGACGTGATCTGCGATTTCAGCCAGGTCAAATTGCAGCAGCAAGGCAAACACAGCGTGCGCCTGCACGGGGCCAAGGGCTTGCCACCGACCGATCAATACAAGGTCAGCGCCACCTACCCGGACGGTTTTCGTTGCACCGCCAGCTGCCTGATCGCCGGGATCGACGCGGTGGCCAAGGCCGAGCGGGTCAGCCAGGCGATCATCAACAAGACCTCGGAACTGTTCAGCCAACGCGGCTGGGCGCCTTACACCGAGGTGAACATCGAATTACTCGGCAGCGAAGCCACTTACGGCGCCCACGCCCAGCGCCAGGATTGTCGCGAAGTGGTGGTGAAACTCGCGGTGCGCCACCCAAGCAAACAGGCGCTGGTGTTGTTCGCCCGCGAGATCGCCCAGGCGGCGACCGGCATGGCGCCCGGGCTGACCGGGATCGTCGGTGGACGGCCGACGGTGTATCCGCTGATTCGGCTGTTTTCATTCCTGATCGATAAATCCTCCTGCGAGCTGGTGATCGACGTCCAAGGCCAGCGCCACACCATTGAACTGCCCGCCTCTGCGCCACTCGTCACCCCGGCCGCACCGATCGACCCACCCAAGCCCCAAGGCCGTGCCGACGCGAGTGTGCCGCTGGTGAAACTGGCCGTGGCGCGCTCCGGCGACAAGGGCAACCACAGCAATATCGGCGTGATCGCCCGCCACCCCGACTACCTGCCGTGGATCGCCGAAGTGCTGACCCCGCAAGTGATCGTCGACTGGATGAGCCACGTACTCGACCCCGTCCACGGCCGCGTCGAGCGCTGGTACTTGCCCGGCAGCCACAGCCTGAATTTCCTGCTGGAAAACGCCCTGGGCGGCGGCGGTATTGCCAGCCTGCGCATCGACCCGCAGGGCAAAGCCTTCGCCCAGCAACTGCTGGAAATCCCCATCGCCGTGCCGCAACACATCGCCGATCAATTCAAATAAAGGAGCGTTGCCGTGGCCTTCGCCTCAATCTTCAAAGCCGACCTGTTCCAAGGACAAACCGTGATCGTCACTGGCGGCGGCAGCGGCATTGGCCGCTGCACCGCCCATGAGCTGGCGGCACTCGGCGCCCATGTGATCCTGGTGGGGCGCAAGCCGGAAAAACTGCAAGCGGTGGCGGCGGAAATTGCCGAAGACGGGGGCACGGCCCATTGGCAGGCCTGCGATATTCGCGATGAAGAGGCCGTGAAGGCGCTGGTGGCACAGGTCATTGACGCCCACGGGCCGATTCACGGGCTGGTGAATAACGCAGGCGGCCAATACCCATCGCCCCTGGCTTCGATCAATCAAAAGGGTTTTGAAACCGTGCTGCGCACCAACCTGGTCGGCGGTTTCCTGGTGGCGCGGGAAGTGTTCAACCAGTCGATGAGCAAGCACGGTGGCGCCATCGTCAACATGCTCGCCGACATGTGGGGCGGCATGCCCGGCATGGGCCACTCGGGCGCAGCGCGCTCAGGGATGGACAACTTCACCAAGACCGCCGCCTTCGAATGGGGTTACGCCGGGGTGCGCGTCAATGCCGTGGCGCCGGGCTGGATTGCCTCCAGCGGCATGGACACCTACGAAGGCGCGTTTAAGGCGGTGATCCCGACCCTGCGCGAACACGTGCCGCTCAAGCGTATCGGCACCGAGTCGGAAGTCAGCGCGGCCATTGTGTTCCTGCTCAGCCCCGCTGCCGCGTTCATCAGCGGCAGCACCTTGCGCATCGATGGCGCCGCCAGCCTGGGCAGTCGCGCCTGGCCGTTGCCCAAGGCGCAGCCGCCGAGTGAACCCTTCAATGGTTTCCACCGCGCCTACCTGCCGGATGTACTCAAGGTGGAGCAATAGCGCATGCCGGTAATTGAAAGCTTGATCGACGCCCACAGCCCGCAGTTCGCGCAAAACCGCGAAGCAATGCTGGCCGCTATCGCGCAATTGCGCCAGCTGGAACACACCCTGTTAAGCAAGGCACAGGAGGCCAAAACCAAATTCGACAAGCGCGGCCAACTGCTGCCCCGCGAGCGCCTCAACCTGCTGCTGGACCCCGGCGCGCCGTTCCTGGAACTGGCCAGCCTGGCCGGCTACAAACTCCACGACGACAAAGACGGCAGCGCAGCTGGTGGCGGCTTGATCGCTGGCATCGGCTACGTCAGCGGCGTGCGCATGCTGGTCGTGGCGAACAACAGCGCGATTAAAGGCGGCACCATTTCCCCTTCGGGGTTGAAAAAATCCCTGCGCCTGCAGCAGATCGCCATGGAAAACAAATTGCCGGTGGTCACTCTCGCCGAAAGCGGCGGCGCCAACCTCAACTATGCCGCCGAGATTTTCGTCGAAGGCGCGCGCAGCTTTGCCAACCAGGCGCGCATGTCCGCCATGGGCCTGCCGCAGATCACCGTGGTGCACGGCTCGGCCACGGCGGGCGGTGCGTATCAGCCGGGGCTGTCGGACTACGTGGTGGTGGTGCGCGGCAAGGCCAAGCTGTTCCTCGCCGGGCCGCCGCTGCTCAAGGCCGCCACCGGCGAAGTAGCGACGGATGAGGCATTGGGCGGCGCCGAAATGCATGCACAGACCGCTGGCACCGCCGAATACCTGGCGGAAAACGATGCCGACGGCGTGCGCATCGTGCGTGAGATTGTCAGCCTGTTGCCGTGGAATGATCGCCTGCCGCTTGCACCCAAACGCGATTACAAAGAGCCGCTGTATCCCATCGAAGCGCTGCTGGGGCTAATCCCCGACGACCCGAAAAAACCCTACGATGTGCGCGAAATCCTCGCGCGCCTGGCCGACGGTTCCAACTTCCTCGAATTCAAGGGCGAGTTCGATGCCCACACCGTCTGCGGCCACTTGCATATCCAAGGCCGCGCCGTTGGCGTGATCGGCAATAACGGCCCGATCACGCCCAAAGGCGCAAGCAAGGCCGCGCAGTTTATTCAGCTGTGCGACCAGAGCAGCACGCCGCTGTTGTTCCTGCACAACACCACCGGTTTTATGGTGGGCACCGAGTCGGAGCAGCAAGGCGTGATCAAGCACGGCGCGAAGATGATCCAGGCGGTGGCCAACGCGCGGGTGCCTAAACTCACGGTGGTGGTCGGCGGCTCTTACGGCGCCGGCAACTATGCGATGTGCGGCCGTGGCCTGGACCCGCGCTTTATCTTCGCCTGGCCCAACAGCCGCACGGCGGTGATGGGCGGCGCGCAAGCGGGCAAGGTGCTGCGCATCGTCACCGAAGCCAAGCAACTCAAGGATGGTTTGGTGCCCGACCCCAAGGTGCTGGACATGCTCGAACAGGTCACGGCGCAGAAGCTCGACAGCCAGTCCACCGCGCTCTATGGCAGCGCGAATCTGTGGGACGACGGGCTGATCGATCCACGCGATACCCGCACGCTGCTGGGCTACCTGCTGGATATTTGCCATGAAGCCGAGGGGCGGCAGTTGCAGCCCAACAGCTTCGGTGTAGCGCGCCTCTAACGTGATCGTTCCCACGCTCCACGTGGGAATGCAGCCCAGGACGCTCCGCGTCCCCACAGGGAGAACAACAACAATGATCTTTACCCAAGAACATCAGGAACTGCGCCGCACCGTGCGCGCCTTCGTCGACCGCGAGATCAACCCACATGTGGACGAATGGGAAAAAGCCGGGCGCTTTCCCATCCACGCCATTTTCCGCAAGGCTGGCGACCTCGGCCTGTTGGGCATTTCCAAGCCGGAAAAATTCGGCGGCATGGGCCTCGACTACAGCTACTCCATCGTCGCGGCCGAAGAGTTCGGCACTATTCGCTGCGGCGGCATCCCGATGTCCATCGGCGTGCAGACCGACATGTGCACCCCCGCCCTCGCCCGCTTCGGCAGCGATGAGCTGCGCGACGAGTTCCTGCGCCCGGCCATCAGCGGCGAGCAAGTGGGCTGCATCGGCGTCTCGGAAACCGGTGCGGGCTCCGACGTGGCCGGGCTGAAAACCCATGCGCGCAAGGTCGGCGACGACTACGTCATCAACGGCAGCAAAATGTGGATCACCAATTCGCCCAGCGCCGACTTTATCTGCCTGCTGGCCAACACCTCGGACGACAAGCCGCACATCAACAAGTCGCTGATCATGGTGGCGATGAACACGCCGGGCATCAGCGTCAGCCCGCCCCTGGAAAAACTCGGCATGCACAGCTCCGAGACCGCCCAGGTGTTCTTCGACGGCGTGCGCGTGCCGCAGCGCAACCGTATCGGCCACGAAGGCGCGGGCTTCATGATGCAAATGCTGCAGTTCCAGGAGGAACGCCTGTTTGGCGCGGCCAACATGATCAAGGGCCTGGAGTACTGCATCGACAGCACCATCGACTACTGCAAGGAGCGCCAGACGTTCGGCAAGGCGCTGATCGACAATCAGGTCATCCACTTCCGCCTGGCCGAGCTGGCCACCGAAATCGAATGCCTGCGTGCGCTGGTCTACCAAGCCACCGAGCAATACATCAAAGGCCAGGACGTGACCCGCCTGGCCTCCATGGCCAAACTCAAGGCCGGGCGCCTGGGCCGCGAAGTCAGCGACAGCTGCCTGCAATACTGGGGCGGCATGGGCTTTATGTGGGACAACCCGGTGGCCCGCGCCTATCGCGACGTGCGGCTGGTCTCGATTGGCGGCGGCGCCGACGAGATCATGCTGGGCATCATCTGCAAACTGATGGGCACCCTGCCTGGGAAAAAGTCATGAATACGCGGCTGCTCGAACCGCATAACGGCGTGCTGCACATTACCCTGAACCGCCCGGCGAATCGCAACGCCATGAGCCTGGAAATGGTTAATGAGCTGCGTGCGGTACTGGCGCAATTGGACAGCCAGGTGCGTGCACTGGTGATCAGCGGCGCGGGTGGGCACTTCTGCGCAGGGGCGGATGTGAAGGACATGGTCACCGCAGGTGGCAAGGCGCAGTTGCAGGCGCTGAACCGTGCGTTCGGTACCTTGCTGCAAGCAGTCGAGGCCGTGCCGCAGGTGGTCATCGTGGTGCTGCAAGGTGCGGTGCTGGGCGGTGGGTTTGGGCTGGCGTGTGTGAGTGACATTGCGATAGCCGATCATAAGGCGCAGTTCGGCCTGCCGGAGACCAGCCTGGGCCTGTTACCAGCGCAAATTGCGCCGTTTGTGGTGAAGCGCATTGGTCTGACCCAGGCGCGGCGGCTGGCGCTGACGGCGGCGCGGTTTGATGGGGTTGAGGCGCAGCGCCTGGGCGTGGTGCATTTTGCCGAGAGCGATGCACAGGCATTGGCGGAGCGCCTGGATGAGGTGCTGGGGCAAGTGTTGCAGTGCGCGCCGGGGGCCAATGGACGGACGAAAGCCTTGTTACTGGCCAGTGCCGATGAACCGCTTGAGGCCGTACTGGATCGCGGGGCGCAGTGGTTTGCTGAGGCAGTGACTGGCGTGGAAGGAATAGAGGGGACGCAAGCTTTTGTGCAGAAGCGTAAGCCTAGGTGGTGCAAATGACGCCATCGCAGGCAAGCCAGCCCCCACAGGGAGAACCCATTTCAACAGGTGGGAGCTGGCTTGCCTGCGATGGGGCCAGAACAAACACCCGATTACCCAGGGATAAACCAATGCCCACATTCAGCAAAATCCTGATCGCCAACCGCGGCGAAATCGCCTGCCGTATCCAGCGCACCGCTCAAGGCTTGGGCTACCGCACCGTCGCCGTCTATAGCGACGCCGACGCCCAAGCCCTGCACGTACAGATGGCCGACGAAGCCGTCAACATCGGCCCCGGCCCAGTCCACCAGTCGTACCTGAACATCCCGGCCATCCTCGATGCCGCGCAAAAAACCGGCGCCGACGCCATCCACCCCGGCTACGGCTTCCTCTCCGAAAACGCCGAGTTCGCCCGCGCCTGCCAACACGCGAACATCACCTTCATCGGCCCCAGCCCCGGGGCCATCGAACTGATGGGCAGCAAACGCCTGTCGAAACTGGCCATGCTTGAGGCTGGCGTGCCCTGCATCGCCGGCTACCAAGGCAGCCAACAAGACGACACCACCCTGCAACAAGCAGCCAGCCGCATCGGCTACCCTCTGATGATCAAAGCCAGCGCCGGCGGTGGCGGCCGCGGCATGCGCCTGGTGCACGACAGCACCCAACTGCTCGACCAATTGCGCACTGCCCGTTCTGAAGCCATGAACGCCTTCGGCAGCGATGAGCTGATCCTTGAGCAAGCTCTGATCGACCCACGCCATGTGGAGATCCAGCTGTTTGGCGACAGCCATGGCCAGCTCATCTACCTGGGCGAACGCGACTGCTCGATCCAGCGCCGCCACCAGAAAGTCATCGAGGAAGCCCCCTGCCCCGTGATGACCCCAGAGCTGCGCCAAGCCATGGGCGAAGCTGCGCTTAAGGCCGGGCGGGCGGTCGATTACGTCGGCGCCGGCACCGTGGAGTTCCTGCTCGACCGCAACGGCCAGTTCTATTTCCTGGAAATGAACACGCGCCTGCAAGTGGAGCACCCCGTCACCGAGCTGATCACCGGCCTCGACCTGGTGGCCTGGCAACTGCAAATCGCCGCCGGTGAACCGCTGCCACTCAAACAGGCCGACGTGACCCTGAGCGGTCACGCCCTGGAAGTACGCCTGTACGCCGAAGACCCAGCCCAGGGCTTTGTGCCACAAACCGGTGACGTGCTGCGCTGGGCGCCTGCCATCGGCGTGCGGATAGATCACGGCGTACTCGAAGGCCAACGCATCAGCCCGTTCTACGACGCAATGCTCGGCAAGCTCATCGCTTACGGCGCCACCCGTGAAGAAGCTCGGCGCAAGTTGTTGCGAGCAGTGGAAGACACGGTATTGCTGGGCGTCATGACCAACCAGCGATTGCTCGCCGATTTGCTTAAACACCCGGACTTTATCGCCGGCGATTTCAGCACCGGATTCATCGCCGAACACTTCAACGAAATCCCCCGCCAGGCCGCGACGGATGAACAGATTGCTTTGGCCGCCGTGCTGTTTTATCAACACAGCGCCGATACCCACCACCAAGGTTTAGCGGGCTGGCGCAACAGCGCCAGCGTGCCTTGGACCTATCGCCTGGAAATTAACGACGAACCCCGCGACATTGCCGTCAGCGTTCTGCAGGACAACCGCCTGCTGGCCAACGGCATCGATATTCGCAACCTCAGTACCGATGGCCGCCGGGCCACGCTGCAGATCAACGGCATTCGTCGTAGCATCGCCTACCACCTCGACGACACCCAACTTTGGCTATCCGGCGTGAAGGTGATCAACCGCACCCAGCAAGTCGCCGGCCGCCAGGCCGATGCCGGCAGCGGCACCGTAAAGGCGCCGATGGATGGCGCCATTGTCGATATTCGCGTAAGCGCCGGTGAAAGCGTCACCAAAGGCCAACTGCTGCTGGTGCTCGAAGCGATGAAAATGGAGCACCCGCTGACGGCCGGCATCGACGGCGTGATCAACAACGTGCAGGTGATTGCAGGCGATCAGGTGCGCAATCGCCAGGTTTTGCTGGAGATCGAAAAGCCCTAGGCGGAACTACAAGGCTTGGCTACGCTCTATCCCCATCAGGAAGGGAAGAGCATGGGAACCTGCACGATGCCTCATTGGCTGATTATTGACCTTGAAGCCACAACGGATGAAGGCGGCTGGCCCGTGACGGAGATGGAAGTCATCGAGATTGGCGCGAGCCTGGTAAACCGCCAGGGCCGTGAACTGGATCACTTCCAGCGCTTTGTGCGGCCGCTGCGTCGGCCTTTGCTGACGCCTTTCTGCCGACAGCTCACCCACATCACCCAGGCCAACATCGACGGCGCTGCACCGATCACCGATGTGTGGCCGCTGTTCGAACGCTGGCTGGGCCAGCATCACACGCGCCTGGAAGGCTGGGCCAGTTGGGGTGACTATGATCGCAAGCAGCTTGAACTCGAATGGCAACGCCATGGCCTGGCCAGCGCGCTCGCGCAAACGCCGCATGTGAACCTCAAGCAGCGCTTCGCCAAGGCTCGGCGCCTGGATAAGCCGTTGGGGCTCAACGGCGCCCTGCAACTGGCGGGGATGCAGTTCAACGGCCAGCAACACCGGGCGTTGGAGGATGCGCGCAACACCGCACGCCTGCTGCCGTTGATTTTGCCGGTCTAGGCAGCTCCCCTGGCCTTGGGCATACTGGCCTACCTTTCCAGACCCTTTTTCGAGGATTCACCCATGTTTAAAGTCAACGAATACTTCGACGGCACCGTCAAGTCGATCGCTTTCGGCACCGCTGAAGGTCCGGCGACCATCGGCGTGATGGCTCCGGGTGAGTACGAATTCGGTACCGCACAACGTGAAATCATGCACGTAGTGTCCGGCGCCCTGACCGTCAAGCTGCCGGATGCCAACGACTGGGAAACCTTCGCCGCCGGCAGCCAGTTCAACGTACCGGCCAACAGCAAGTTCCAGCTGAAGGTCGCCGTCGACACCGCTTACCTGTGCGAATACCGCGGCTAAGCGTTGCTCCGGTGAAAAAAATGCCCGTCTGGCAGGAGACGGGCATTTTTTATGGGCGCCGCCATCTACTCGAGAATTGTCACCGGCATGCCCACTTCCAGGTACCCCGGGCTATCGTTGACCAGGTTCTGGCCGAACATCACATCGCCGTCCTGCTCGCGATAGGTCTTGAGGGTGGTCAACGGTTCGCGGTCAGCGCTGCGTTCGCCGCTGGCGGGGTCAATCGTGGTGAGGATGCAGCGTGAACAGGACTTGACCACGCGAAACTCCACATCGCCAATGCGTACGCGCTTCCACCCGTCTTCGGCAAAGGCCTCGCTGCCTTCGATCACAAGGTTGGGGCGAAAACGCAGCATTTCCATGGGGCGGCCGATGCGCTGGGACAGGTCGTCCAACGAGGCCTGACCGATCAGCAGCAGCGGAAAGCCGTCGGCGAACCCGACTTTATCATCGTCCCTGCCGTAGCCATCTTGAGTGGTGCGTGCACGTTCTACCGGCACCTGCACCAGCCGCGTGGGCTGGCCAATAAAACTGCTGACCCAGGCCGCTGCCGCATCGCCCGCATCCGGCACGCGCAAGGTGTCGCGCCAAATGGTCACACCGCGCAACTGCGCCGTGCTGCCGGGCAGCGCCACGTCCAGGGGCGCGAAGCCAGGCGAGCTCAGGGTCAGGCCGCCGCGGCTGTTGCACAGCGCCGACAGTTGGCTCATCTTCGCCACGGCCCGTTGCGTAAGAAAGCGCCCACTGGCTTCATCCACCAGCATCCAGCGTCGATCCCCGTCCAACCCGAGTTTATCCAGGCCGATCTGCTGCAAGGCTTCGGCCTTGCCGGACTTCAAGGGGTAACGGTACAACGCGCTGAGACGAAGCATGGGCCTGCTTTCCTGATGGGCAAAGCCGTCACCCTAAGGTCAAGTGGGCACTTCGTCCAGCATCAAGCGTTGACGCACCACATCCACCAGCTTGTCGGGCTGGAATTTGGACAGGAAGTTATCGCAACCGACCTTCTTCACCATCGATTCATTGAAGCTGCCCGACAGCGAGGTGTGCAGCACCACGTACAGGCTACGCAGACGTGGGTCGTTGCGAATTTCGGTGGTCAGGCGGTAGCCGTCCATCTCGGGCATTTCGGCGTCGGTGAAGATCATCAGCAGTTTGTCGGTCATCACCTGGCCGCTGTCGGCCCATGCCTTGAGCATGTTCAGCGCCTTGAGGCCGTCACTGGCGATGTGCATTTTCACGCCGAGCTGCCCGAGGGTGTCGCGCAGTTGCGACAAGGCCACGTTGGAGTCATCGACCAGCAGCACTTCGCGGCCACGGGCGCGTTCCAGCACCGGGTCTTCGAGTTTCTCGCGGGAGACCTTGGCGTTGTACGGCACGATTTCGGCGAGGACTTTTTCCACGTCGATGATTTCCACCAACTGGTCATCGACCTTGCTGATGGCCGTGAGGTAATGCTGGCGCCCGGCGCTGGCCGGCGGCGGCAGGATAGCCTCCCAATTCATGTTAACAATGCGGTCCACGCCGCCCACCAGGAACGCCTGCACCGAACGGTTGTACTCGGTGACGATAATGGTGCTGTTAGGCCCCGGCACGAGCGGGCGCATGCCGATGGCCTGGGACAAGTCGATCACCGGCAAGGTCTGGCCACGCAGGTTGACCACGCCGCACACGAACGGGTGGCGCTGGGGCATCAGGGTCAGCTTGGGCAGTTGCAACACTTCCTGAACCTTGAACACGTTGATCGCGAACAGCTGCCGTCCGGCCAGGCGGAACATAAGAATCTCCAGGCGATTCTCACCCACCAGTTGCGTGCGTTGATCTACCGTGTCGAGAATGCCGGCCATTAAAAGCTCCTGATGTGGGATTGTGCTGCTCACTAATGTTAGTTATCGGCGGCAAGCGCCAGACCTTGACCCCCGTAAAATGCCACGTAAATTCATTGATGTCACACTGACATCATGCTTTACTGCATCGGCCTCTTCAAATGGCATTACAGCAACGACGCGCGACATTCAAATCGACGCGAGGTTCCGCTGTGTAAGGGATTCCCCTAGGTACAATCAGGCCCAACCTGATATTCGCGATATCTAATAGCCATTAATGTGACGCCATTCTCATTGCATGAATGGAGTCAGGCTTTTGTTTGCCATCCCAAGCCCTCGGTCCACGAGTTTTCCAGAGACTCACGTGGCGGCAAATGAAGTTGTGCAATCGCCCCGAATAATGCGGGACTTGCGCGGCATTTGTGATAATTCAAGTATCGGTCCTACTGAAATTTCAGAATGGGGCTACAGATTCCAGTCATATTTCAGCGGTAGTTTGACGCCATTCAGCCGGTGCGGCATCTCATCACCCGACCTTATGTTGTGGAGACTTGCATGATGAATAACGCAAACGAATGGCAAACTGCTCTTCCGGATTTCCTGCTCGAAGCAGAGACGCTCCTGGCCAAATCAGAAGAATGCTTGAACCACCTGCATTTGATTCGCAACGACAGCGATGCCATCGACTGCATGAAAATCAGCCTGAGCAGGCTGGCCGAAAAGGCCGAAGGCCTCGCATTACAGGCGATCAGCGAATTCTCCCGGCATATTCAGTACCTCATTGCCAATGCTGCAAGCCCCATGGAACTGCATGACCAGGCATTGAGTGCCTTGCATGACTGCCTGACGCTACTGGCATGGCAACTTGAACTGATCGACACCCGAACCGGAGAATTGGCGCTGGATGAGAGCGAGCAAACTAAACTGATTGCGACAGTCACCCTGCAGATCCCGCAAAAAGACTTCAGTTATAAATCGCAGCAGCGTGTACATCACTCACCTTGAGTGCTGACCAGGTCGTATTTAATCGGTGGGTTATCTAAAAACGACGCCAGCATATCAATTAGCCATCATCGCTATAACTCTACAAACCCACTTAATTAATACAATTGCCTCCTCTTTGAACTGTGGAATCTTTAACTCTGGGATGAGGTCCCGGGGCGTTTGTGCGTGGTTAATAGCCTGTGAGGCGAGGCGCCAGGCGACCAACGGTAATAGTGGTGGTACTATGCCTCGCTCGAAGTGACTCAACTTCAACCTGTATAAAATGTTTTGGTACCGCATTCCAAACAGAGCCCTGTCAGCCGCCATGACCGGTCTTTCCGCAGCGAACCTTCATTGGCTCCATCCGCTATGTACGCCAGCCTAAAGTCACTCATCGCAAGATCCGTGTCCCGCAGCAATGCCCGTCGCATCGTTCTCGCCCTGTGCCTTTGCTCATTGCTGGTCAGCCTGTGGGCCTACACCCGTTCCGCGCCGTTGCCGTTGTCGGTACTGCTGCTCAATCTCGCCACCTTGCTGGTGGTGGGTTTGCAACAGTGGCGCTCGCGCAAATCGATAAAATTCCAGCCGCAGGAATTGGCCGATCGCTTGCTGCAAGTCCAGGAAAACGAACGCCATCGCCTCAGCCGCGAGTTGCATGACGACATCGGCCAGTTGCTCACCGCGGCCAAACTGCAGAGCGAATGGCTCAAGCGCCGCCTGCCGCAAGACCTGCAAAGCCAATGCACAGTGCTGTGCAACACCCTGAATGAAACCCTGGCCAAAGTGCGCGACGTGTCCGCCATTCTCAACCCAAGGCAGCTGGCCAGCCTCGGTTTAGAAGCCAGCCTGCGCGCGCACCTGCTCAAAACCCTGGAAAACACCCCACTCCACTGGAGCCTGGAATGCCAGCAACGGCTGACCGGTCTCCCGGAGGAAATGGCCGTGGCGGCCTTTCGCATCACCCAGGAAGCGGTAACCAACATGCTTCGCCATGCCCAGGCGCAGAACTTGCTGGTACGCCTGCAACGCCTGCCCGAAGGCCTGTCGCTGATGATCTGCGATGACGGCCTGGGCTTCTCGCCTGCCATCAACCCCGCCCTGGAAGGCCAACGGGGCATGGCCGGTATGTCCGAGCGGATCGATCAGTTGGGGGGCACCTTGTCCGTCAACAGCCAGCCAGGCAAAGGGACAAGGATCGACGCGCTTTTCCCCTGGGCGCCCCGCGCCCTCGAACGGGCCAGTTCCCCTAAGGTTCTCGAGTGACCTGCAATTTACTCTTAGTGGATGACCACACACTGATTCGGGCCGGCGTACGCGCGCTGATCCAAGACACTCCCGGCTACACCGTGATTGGTGAAGCCAGCGATGGTGCGCAGCTGCTGGAGAAATTCAGCAGCCTGCAGCCGGACATCGTGCTGCTGGACCTGTCGATGAAGCACATGGGCGGCCTGGACGCGCTGCAGCAACTTAAGGCCGCCTACCCCAAGAGCAAGGTGCTGATCCTGTCGATGCACACCGACCCCGAGCTGATCATGCGTGCGCTAGAATCCGGCGCCCATGGCTACCTGCTCAAGGACACCACCGCCAACGAGCTGGAACACGCGCTAATGGCCTTGCGCAACAACGAGCGTTACCTGAGCCCGGCGATTGCGCACACGGTGATCAACCAAGCGTTGATCCGCAGCCAGGGCCCGGCCTCACCCGCCGCCCACAGCCATAACCTCACGGCGCGCCAGCTGGAAATTCTGCGATTGATTGTGCGCGGCAAATCCACCCGGGAAATCGCCCACGGCCTGGGCCTGAGCATCAAGACCGTGGAAGCGCATCGGTCGCAGATCATGAAGCGCCTGCAGATCTTCGACGTGGCGGGCCTGGTGTTATTCGCCGTTCGCGAGCAGATCATCAGCCTGGACGACTAGGGGCGAATTCAACGGCAGGTGCACGCGCAGAGCTTTTGGCAGAGCGGAAAAACGCAAATCATCGCCCTTCAGCGGCTCGCCATCCAGGTTGATGTACAGCCCTTCGGCCACCTTGATCTCAACCCAGGGCAGGCGCGCTCGCACAAACATGTTGTCCAGGCCCCAGCCGTCGCTCATCAAGGTCAGCAGCGTGCCGACCACTTCCTGAGGCGCCGGCAGGATGCTGATATCCAGCAAGCCGTCATCGGCCAACGCGCCAGGGCACAGCACATGCCCACCGCCGGCCTGGCGACCGTTGCCGATACCCAGCGCCAGCAAGTCACCTTTCCAATGAAAATCCGGGCCTTCCAGCTCACCGTAAGCAGCCTTCAATTCACTGAAACGCGTCAAGCCGGTGAACAGGTAAGCGGCGCCGCCAAGGACCTTTTTCAGGTCTTCGGAGGTGTTGGCAGTGACCTGGCTGCCGAAGCCACCGGTGGCCATGTTGAGGAATATTTGCTTGCCGACCTTACCCAGGTCGATCGACCTTGGCGGCACGTCCAGCAGCGCCATGGCCTGGACGGGCTCCAGCGGCACCCCGGCGGCCTTGGCGAAATCATTGGCGGTGCCCAAAGGCATCAGCACCAGGCTGGCGTCGGTGCTGGCCAGGGCCATGGCCTCGGCCACATCGCGCAAGGTGCCGTCGCCGCCGCCGGCGATGAGGTGCGTGTACCCGGCGTCGAGGGCTTCGCTGACCAGGCGCTGGGCATCACCACCCTCCCACGTCACCCGCACCGCCAGCTCCCAGCCTTGGTCACGCCGGGCCTGCACAGCGGTGCGCACGTCCTCGTTGAGGGCTTGCTTGCCGTGCAGGATCAACAGTGCCTTGTGGGTGGTCATAGGGGAAATCTCCTGGGTTCAAAGGTGCTTGAAGGATGTGGACATTTGCCGGAGGGAAAAAAGCCATTGCGGTTGCAAATTAGTTGTTCCGCTAGAAGTTATCCATCGCGTTGCACATCGACAGCTTGCCCTTGGGCTCAGGTTCTACCGCGTCCCATTGCTTGCCGTCCGCAGACAGCGCCTGCAGCTGGATTGAACAACCGGCATAGATAGTCGCCTGCACCATGTAATCCGCCCCGGGTCGAGGCACGAAGGTCATGCTGCTGAAGCATTGCCGGGAATACTGTAATTGCCCCAGGTAATGCAACGCGATCGGCTTGTTCGCCGGCACCACCAGTTCCGTGGTCACCGCACCGTCCCAGGTGTAAATCGGCCCGGGCATGCCTAGGCTTTCGCCGTTACGATCGGCGAAGCCGGCCTTGGTCGACGCCATCACCCCGGCGCCCGGCACCTTCCAGTCCAGGCAATCACGCCCCGGCACTGCGCGTACCAGGCCATCGGTGATCAGCCGTACGCGGGCGGTCTCGCCCGACTGCGGCGGGGCGTAAGCGGTGGAGAGGGAACGGATGTTCGCCACTTGGCCGCAGCCCGTCAGCAGCACCAGAAGCGTCACGGGCATAACACGCAAAATACTCATCAGCGTTCAACTCACAGAGGAAGAAAGGGCCCGTTACGGCTGTCGGCAATTCTGGTTTACCGACAACAGCGGCGCCGGATCGTACTTCACCCGCTGCAAGCCATCGGCCCCCTGAAAGATGAAGTACTTGATGCGGCAATCCTTGAACATCGCCGAATAGCCTTGCGCGCGAAAGCCCTGGCCATCGACCTGCTTGGTCACCGTATTGTTGCGGCTCACCACCGCGAGCACCTGTGCGTAGCTGTCCCCCATCTTCACCCCGGGCTCGCCGGTCTCGGTCATCGACGAAGCGCAACCGCCCAGCCCTGCCACCGCCAGCATCAAAGCGGCGCCATAGCATGCATTGCGTGTAGTGTTCATCCCTGTTTCCTTTTGATTAAGCGTTAACGGCGGCCTTCGCACACCGGTGATTCACTGATGCGTCCGGTCTTGCACAGGTCGAGGTTATCGTTGCGTTTGAAGCCTGCGTCCTTCATGCAGTAGAAGCGCGTCAGCCTGATATCGACAGGCGATGCGTCTCCCGCACCGTCCAGGTTGGTATACCCACAGGCACGCATGGCGCTTTTTACACCGTCAAGGGATACACCGGTTTTGTACCATTTCGAGAAATCTGGCGGCGGCGGTTGAAAAGGGGTACAGCCGCTGAGCGCGAAAGCGCTGATGAGGACGCAGGCAGCGACGCATAGAGGCCGCAAACCAGACGGATTTATTCCAACGAAAACGTGGAAAGACATTCTTCATCCTTGTGAGTGAAACGTCCTACAGATTCAGGATTGGTCATCACAAAGACGAAAAAGTGCCCTGACGATGCAGGCCACTTGTGACACGACCCGCAACGTCTCGGTCAACGGCGGGAACTGCGACGCAGGTCAGCTCTTGTGCAACTTACTCATCAACTGCGCCTCAGCCTGGGTCAAGCCGCACGACTGCGTCAGCTCATCCACGGTCGCGCCCATGCCCACCAGCTTCGCCGCCTGGGCAAACGACAGGCTCGAAGGGTCGCGCTGTTCGATCTGCGCCAGCTTGTCCGGTAACGGCCCGAGGATCGCGCGCAGTTCATGCACCTCGTCCCCGACCTTCACCGCACTCTGCTGGAAGTGATCCACGCGCTTGACCAGGTCGAGGATGCGCCGGTCACGCACGGCGTCGCGCTCGGCCTGTTGCTGGGCCAATCCCCGTTGCTGGCGCATGTAGCGCAGCAGGAATGCCACCGTCCCGGCCCACAACAGGGCCAGGACAATCACCGCCGCCTCAAAGAACAATCAGATGCTCTCCAGTTCCGACCATTCTTCTTCGCTCATCATCTTGTCCAGCTCAACCAGAATCAGCAGTTCGCCGTTCTTGTTGCACACGCCCTGAATGAACTTGGCCGACTCTTCGTTGCCAACGTTCGGCGCGGTTTCCACTTCCGATTGGCGCAGGTAAACCACTTCAGCCACGCTGTCGACCATGATCCCGACCACTTGCTTGTCGGCTTCGATGATGACGATACGGGTGTTGTCGTTGACTTCGGTCGGCACCAGACCAAAACGCTGGCGGGTGTCGATCACGGTCACGACGTTACCGCGCAGGTTGATGATGCCCAGCACATAGCTTGGCGCACCTGGGACCGGTGCGATCTCGGTGTAACGCAGCACTTCCTGCACGCGCATCACGTTGATGCCATACGACTCGTTGTCCAGTTTGAAGGTAACCCATTGCAGGATCGGATCATCTAAACCTTGTGCGGACGCTGACTTGTTCATCTCTCTGACCCCTTCAAATGCCGTTTTACTCGGCGTGTGTACTTCGCTGACCGCACTCGCATGCGGGCCTTATTGTTCAATCAACTGTGTTTGTTCGGCGCCATCGTCTTGACGGCGCCGCTGGCGATCAACTCGGCCAGCTCGGCGACATCCAGCAACGCGCACATATGTTCAATCACGGTGCCCGCCAACCACGGCCGTTGGCCCCGGTGGCTGCGCCATTTGATTTCGTTCGGGTCCAGGCGCAACGAGCGGCTGACTTGATGCACCGCCAGCCCCCACTCGTAGCCCTGCACCGAGATCACGTATTGCAAGCCTTGGCGAAAATCATCGCGGTAGCGGTCGGGCATCACCCAGCGCGCGGTGTCCAGCACCTTGAGGTTGCCAGCCTGGCTTGGCAGGATGCCGAGGAACCACTCCGGTTGCCCGAACAGTGGCGTCAGCTCCTGGCCTTGCAGCGAATAGATCGAACCCAGGCACACCAGCGGCACCGCCAGGGTCAACCCGGCGACGTCGAACAACAGGCATTCGAACGGCTCGGCCGCCCATGACGGCCGACCATCACCAGTGACCGGCGGCGGCGTGATGCTCGGTGGCCGATGGACTTGCACCACCGGTTCGACCACCACCGGCGCCTCAACAACCGGCACCGCAACCGGCACGACGTGCGCATCACGGGCTTGTTCTTCAAGCACCGCCTGTTGGAATTCGTCCAGCGTGCTTTCGGGCTCTACGACGAGAGGTTCAAGTACCAGAATCGGTTCCGGCAGCTCCTCCTCGGTCGCGTCCTGCAGCAACGCATCCAGGTAGGATTCGAGTGCCAGTTGCGGTCGGGTCTTGAGTTTAACGGGACGGTTCATCACGCCACCTGCGCCACAAGCTGCTGCGACAGCAGATGCTTGAGCAACGCGCGGTAAGCCAGCACGCCACGGCTTTTACCGTCGAACTGCGAAGGCGTGAGCCCGGCACGGCTGGCGTCACGCAGGCGCGTGTCCACCGGAATGTAACCATTCCAGATAGTCTGCGGGTAAGCGTCACGCAACACCCGTAAAGTCCCGAGAGACGCCTGGGTACGACGGTCAAACAGGGTGGGCACGATGCTGAAGGGCAGCGCCTGTTTGCGCGAACGGTTGATCATCGCCAGGGTGCTGACCATACGCTCCAGGCCTTTGACCGCCAGGTGCTCGGTCTGCACCGGGATCACCAGTTGCTGGCTGGCCGCCAAGGCGTTGACCATCAGCACGCCGAGCAACGGCGGGCTGTCGATGATGGCGTAGTCGAACGCTTGCCACAGCTGCGCCAGGGTCTTGGCGATGACCAGGCCCAGGCCGCTCTGCCCCGGCGACTGACGCTCAAGGGTGGCCAAGGCGGTGCTCGACGGCAGCAAGGAAATGCTGTCGTTACTGGTCGGTAGCAGCAGTTGCCCAGGCAAGTCGGCAGGCACGCTGCCCTTGTGCAGGAACAAGTCGTAACAGCTGTGCTCCAGCGCATCCGGGTCGTAGCCGAAATAGCTGGTCATCGAGCCATGCGGGTCGAGGTCGACCACGACCACACGCTTGCCCGCCTCGGCCAGCAAACCGGCTAAGGCGATGGAGGTGGTGGTCTTGCCGACTCCACCTTTTTGATTGGCAACTGCCCAGACTCTCATTCGGTTGATTCCTCCCGGTGGGCTAACGCGCGACCGAGACAGTGCATAAAGTTATTTTGCCGGTGACGGAGAATTGACGGCGCTCTGACGAACCGACGGCTTAACGGTTGGCGGGGCAGTTTGTGTGCCAGCCCGCTTCAAGGCCGCATCCGGTGTTGCATTAGCGGTGCCAGTACCGGTCAGGCTGCGGCGTACATCCAGGTTACGTGACACCACCAGCACCACACGACGGTTACGCGCACGGCCCTCGGCGGTGGCGTTATTGGCCACCGGCTGGAACTCACCATAGCCCACCGACGCCAACCGGCTAGGGTTCACACCCTGCATCGCGAGCATGCGCACGATGCTCGCGGCACGCGCTGAGGACAGCTCCCAGTTGGTCGGGTACTGCGCGGTCGCAATCGGGAAATTATCGGTAAAGCCTTCAACGTGGATCGGGTTTTCAAACGGTTTGAGGATCGCCGCCACTTTGTCGATGATGGTGAACGCCTGATCGCTCGGCATCGCGTCGGCGCTGGCGAACAGCAGGCTGGAATTAAGCTCGATCTCCACCCACAGTTCATTGCCGCGCACGGTCATCTGGTTTGAGCTAATCAGGTCGCCAAACGCGGCGCTGATATCGTCGGCGATGCTTTTCAGCGGGTCGCTGGTGCCCCCCACGCCGGCAGCGGTTTCATCGCTGTCGTTGACCAGCGGCTTGGCCGGGGTCACGGTCTTAGGCCGTTCTTCGCCGATAGGAATCGGCTTGATGGAGCGGTCAGCATCGTTAAACACGCCGATCAGCGCCTGGGAAATCACCTTGTACTTGCCTTCGTTGATCGATGAGATGGAGTACATCACCACGAAAAACGCGAACAACAAGGTAATGAAGTCGGCATAGGACACTAGCCAGCGTTCATGGTTGACGTGTTCTTCAGGCTCGCGACGGCGACGGCTCACACTCAATTCCTCCCATCAGTCCATGAAGCCCTGCAGCTTCAATTCGATGGAGCGCGGGTTCTCACCCTCGGCAATCGACAAGATGCCTTCCAGCAGCATCTCGCGGTAACGCGATTGGCGCATGGCGATCGACTTGAGCTTGCTGGCCACCGGCAACAACACCAGGTTGGCACTCGCTACGCCGTAGATGGTGGCGACAAACGCCACAGCAATGCCACTGCCCAACTGCGACGGGTCGGCCAGGTTACCCATCACGTGGATCAAGCCCATCACCGCACCGATGATGCCGATAGTCGGGGCGTAGCCGCCCATGCTTTCAAAGACTTTGGCCGCATTGATGTCGCGGCTTTCCTGGGTGAGAAAGTCCACCTCCAGGATGCTGCGAATCGCTTCCGGCTCGGCGCCGTCCACCAGCAACTGCAGGCCTTTGCGCGCGTAGCTGTCGGGCTCGGCGTCGGCCACGCCTTCCAGGCCCAGCAGGCCTTCCTTGCGAGCAGTGAGGCTCCAATTGACCACCCGGTCAATGCCACTGGGCAGGTCAACGCGTGGCGGGAAAATAATCCAAATCAGGGTCTGCATCGCGCGCTTGAACGAACTCATGGGCGACTGCAGCAACGCAGCGCCCACAGTGCCGCCAATCACGATCAGCGCAGCCGGGCCGTTGGCCAAGGCGCCGAGGTGGCCGCCTTCAAGGTAGTTGCCGCCGATAATCGCGACAAACGCCATGGTGATGCCAATCAGGCTCAAGACATCCATCAGAGGCAGGCCTCCACCAGATGTTTACCGATGTCGTCCAGACTGTAGACGGCGTCGGCCAAGTCAGCCTTGACGATGGCCATGGGCATGCCATAGATCACACAGCTGGCTTCGTCCTGGGCCCAGATTGCGCTGCCGCCCTGCTTGAGCAGGCGCGCGCCTTCACGGCCGTCGGCGCCCATGCCGGTGAGCACCACCGCCAGAACTTTGTCGCCGTAGGACTTGGCTGCCGAACCGAAGGTGATGTCCACGCACGGCTTGTAGTTGAGACGCTCGTCACCCGGCAGGATTTTGATCGCACCACGGCCATCGACCATCATCTGCTTGCCGCCCGGGGCCAGCAGCGCCAGGCCTGGGCGAAGGATATCGCCATCCTCGGCCTCCTTGACGGTAATGCGGCACAGCTTGTCCAGGCGCTCGGCAAAGGCCTTGGTAAAGGCTGCCGGCATGTGCTGGATCAGCACAATCGGCGCCGGGAAGTTGGCCGGCAATTGGGTCAACACCCGTTGCAAGGCCACCGGGCCACCGGTGGACGTGCCAATCGCGACCAGCTTGTAGGCTTTGCGCTTGGGTGCCGGCGAATGCGCGCTCGACGCAGACGCACGAACCGGCGACGCCACAGGGCGTGCCACGGGTGCAGGTGCCGGGCGTGCAAACGAGGAACTCGGCGCAGCCGGTGCTGCAACCGGTGCAGGCGCCGGCGCACTGAACAAGCTGCGACGGTTACTGCGCGAAATGCTGTGCACCTTCTCGCACAGCATCTGCTTGACCTTCTCGGGGTTGCGCGAGATGTCTTCGAAATTCTTCGGCAGGAAGTCCACCGCACCCGCGTCCAACGCATCCAGGGTAACCCGGGCGCCTTCGTGAGTGAGCGATGAGAACATCAATACCGGCGTCGGGCAGCGCTGCATGATGTGCCGAACTGCCGTGATGCCATCCATCATCGGCATCTCGTAGTCCATGGTGATTACGTCCGGCTTCAACGCAATGGCCTGATCAATCGCCTCTTTGCCGTTAGTGGCCGTGCCGACCACCTGAATCGTTGGATCGGCGGAAAGAATTTCCGAGACGCGGCGGCGGAAGAAACCCGAATCGTCCACCACCAGGACCTTGACTGCCATAAACACTCCGTTAGGCGGGGCGGGCAATACCGCCCTGCCCCGCCAGAATCAAATACGCCGTGCGGCGTAACGCTTGAGCATGCTCGGAACATCGAGAATCAGCGCGATCCGACCGTCACCGGTGATGGTCGCACCCGACATGCCCGGGGTTCCCTGCAGCATTTTGCCCAAAGGCTTGATAACCACCTCTTCCTGGCCCACCAACTGATCGACGACAAAGCCGATCCGCTGAGTGCCCACGGAGAGAATCACCACGTGGCCTTCGTGCTGCTCTTCATGCTTGGCCGATGCCACTAGCCAGCGCTTGAGGTAGAACAGGGGCAACGCCTTGTCGCGCACGATCACCACTTCCTGGCCGTCCACCACGTTGGTGCGCGACAAATCGAGGTGGAAGATCTCGTTGACGTTGACCAGCGGGAAAGCGAACGCCTGGTTGCCCAGCATCACCATCAGGGTCGGCATGATCGCCAAGGTCAACGGCACCTTGATCACGATCTTGGAGCCCTGGCCCTTGGTCGAGTAAATATTGATCGAGCCGTTGAGCTGGCTGATCTTGGTTTTCACCACGTCCATGCCCACACCACGGCCGGACACGTCGGAGATCTCGGTTTTGGTCGAGAAGCCCGGGGCGAAGATCAGGTTGTAGCACTCGGTGTCGGTCAGGCGGTCGGCGGCGTCCTTGTCCATCACGCCACGCTTGACCGCGATATTGCGCAGAATCGCCGGGTCCATGCCTTTGCCGTCATCGGTGATCGACAGCAGGATATGGTCGCCTTCTTGCTCGGCCGCCAGAATCACCTTGCCGTTGCGGGACTTGCCCGAGGCTTCGCGTTCTTCCGGGGTTTCGACGCCATGGTCGACGGCGTTGCGCACCAAGTGGACCAGCGGGTCGGCCAAGGCCTCGACAAGGTTTTTGTCGAGGTCGGTTTCTTCACCCACCAGTTCCAGGTTGATCTCTTTCTTGAGCTGGCGCGCCAGGTCGCGGACCAGGCGCGGGAAGCGGCCGAAGACTTTCTTGATCGGCTGCATCCGCGTTTTCATCACGGCGGTCTGCAAGTCTGCGGTGACCACGTCGAGGTTCGACACGGCCTTTTGCATGGCTTCATCACCACTGCTCAGGCCCAGGCGCACCAGGCGGTTACGCACCAGTACCAGTTCGCCGACCATGTTCATGATGTCGTCCAGGCGTGCGGTATCAACCCGCACGGTGGTTTCGGCTTCACTGGCAGGCTTCTCGGCCGCCGGCGCCGCTGCAGCACGCGCGGGCGCCGGGGCGGCTGCGGGAGCGGGAGCAGGAGCGGGTTTGGCGGCAACAGGTGCAGCGGCTTCGACCGGCGCGGGTTTCGCCGCGACAGGCGTGGCGGTCGCCGCAGCGGCCGGGGCCACTTCGGTGAACTTGCCTTTGCCGTGCAATTCGTCGAGCAGGGCTTCGAATTCGTGATCGGAGATCAGCCCGTCACCGGCCGGTGCCGCACTGGCAGGCGCTGCACTGGCGGCTGGCGCGACGGCGGGCGCTGCAACTTCCGGCAAGGCATCAGCTGCAAACGTGCCTTTGCCGTGCAGTTGGTCGAGTAATGCCTCGAATTCGTCGTCGGTAATGTCGGTGCTGGTAGACGCCGCAGGCGCTTGCGGCTCGGCGGCAGCAGGTGCCACCGCGTCAGCAGCGAACTGGCCTTTGCCGTGCAACTGGTCGAGCAAGGACTCGAACTCATCGTCGGTAATGTCTTCGCTGGTCGGCGTCGCAGGCGCAACTGCCGCTGGCGGCGCTTCAGCCTCGGCCTTGACCGCGCTGAGTGAGTTGAGCAGCTGTTCGAACTCGCTGTCGGTCACGTCCGCTTCCGGTTCGGCCACCGGAGCCGCTTCCACCACCGGCGCAGCCGCGGTGTCCGCAGGTTCCGCCAGGCGCGCCAAGGCAGCCAGCAGTTCCGGAGTGGCGGCAGTGATCGGTGCACGTTCGCGCACTTCACTGAACATGCCGTTGACCGCATCCAGTGCTTCGAGAATCACGTCCATCAGTTCCGAGTCGACGTGGCGCTCACCCTTACGCAGGATGTCGAACACGTTCTCGGCGATGTGACAGCACTCCACCAGCTCATGGAGCTGGAGGAAGCCGGCGCCCCCTTTTACAGTGTGAAAACCGCGAAAAATTGCATTGAGCAGGTTCGCATCATCCGGTCGGCTTTCCAGCTCGACCAGTTGTTCGGACAGTTGCTCTAAAATTTCGCCGGCCTCTACAAGGAAATCCTGAAGGATTTCTTCATCGGCGCCGAAGCTCATGTGGGTGCTCCTTAGAAGCCTAAACTGGATAACAGGTCATCTACGTCATCCTGACCTGACATAACGTCTTCACGTTTATCGGCATGAATCTGCGGACCTTCACCCTTGGCGAGATGTTTTTGTGGATCTTTTTCCGAGAGGATCGCCTCACGGTCATGTTCGATGCCTGCAAAACGATCAACTTGGCCGGCCATGAGCACCAGTTTGAGCAGGTTGCTTTCCACTTCAGTGACCAGTTGGGTCACGCGCTTGATCACCTGACCAGTGAGGTCCTGGTAATCCTGGGCGAGCAGAATGTCATTGAGGTTGCTGGCAACCGTGCGATTTTCCTGTTCGCTGCGCGACAAAAAGCCGTCGACCCGACGCGCCAACTCACGAAACTCTTCAGCCCCCACTTCGCGACGCATGAAGCGGCCCCAGTCAACGCTCAGGGCTTGTGCTTCGGTGGCCATGCCATTGACCAAGGGCGTGGCGTTTTCCACCAGGTCCATGGTGCGGTTGGCCGCCGCCTCAGTCAGCCTGACCACGTAGGACAGGCGTTCGGTGGCATCGGTGATCTGCGAAATTTCTTCGGCCTGGGGCATATGCGGGTCAATCTGGAAATTGACGATCGCACTGTGCAGCTCGCGTGTGAGCTTGCCCACTTCCTGATACAGGCCGCGGTCACGGGTCTGGTTAAGCTCATGGATTAACTGCACCGCGTCGCCGAACTGGCCTTTTTCAAGGCTTTCGACCAACTGGTGAGCATGCTTTTTCAGGGTCGACTCAAAATCGGCCTGCGATGATTCTTTATGCTCCATAGCTCCCCCGTGGCAGCATCAATGACCGATGCGTTCGAAGATTTTTTCGATCTTCTCTTTCAAGGCCAGTGCAGTGAATGGCTTGACCACGTAACCGTTTACCCCGGCTTGGGCGGCTTCGATGATCTGTTCACGCTTGGCTTCGGCGGTCACCATCAGCACAGGCAAGCTGCGCAGTTTTTCATCGGCGCGCACGTGACGCAGCAAGTCGATACCGGTCATGCCAGGCATGTTCCAGTCGGTTACCAGAAAGTCGATGCTCCCGCTGTTGAGGATCGGAATCGCCGTAATGCCGTCATCCGCCTCGACCGTGTTTGTGAACCCAAGGTCACGCAACAGGTTTTTTATGATCCGCCGCATCGTTGAGAAGTCATCAACGATGAGGATTTTCATGTTCTTGTCCAATTCGACCTCCAAGCAGTCTTAAACGCGCCCAGCACCTGGACGCGCCATTTCAATCAACAGGCGTTACACAAAAAGGACTGCCCGGGGCACCACGGTACGAACCCGCGAAAACCTGAAGCGTTCGCGGTAGCGTCTGCAGTGTCCCCACACTGCCTGTCAGCGCGCGCGCCACTCTCCCAATCGCCCCCGCAAGCGGGCTGCGCACTGGCTGTGCAACTGGCTGACACGCGATTCGCTGACCCCCAGGACCTCACCGATTTCCTTGAGGTTCAGCTCTTCGTCGTAGTACAGCGACAACACCAGCCGCTCACGCTCCGGCAAATTGGCAATCGCTTCCGCCAACGCACTCTGGAAACGTTCGTCTTCCAGATCGCGCGACGGCTCGAGATGAGCGCTCGCGCCGTCCTCGTGCAGCCCTTCGTGTTCGCCGTCCTGCAACAGGTCGTCGAAACTGAACAGGCGGCTGCCCAAGGTATCGTTCAAAATCCCGTAATAATCGTCGAGACTCAATTGGAGTTCGGCCGCAACTTCATGATCTTTAGCGTCACGACCGGTTTTTGCTTCAATTGCGCGAATTGCGTCACTGACCATGCGCGTATTGCGGTGTACCGAACGCGGCGCCCAATCCCCTTTACGCACCTCATCGAGCATCGCGCCACGGATACGGATACCCGCGTACGTCTCAAAACTCGCACCTTTGCTCGCGTCGTATTTGGTCGAGACTTCAAGCAAACCGATCATACCGGCCTGAATCAGGTCTTCGACCTGCACACTGGCGGGCAGGCGTGCCAACAAATGGTAGGCAATGCGCTTGACCAAGGGCGCATAGCGCTCGATCAACTCGCCTTGGCTGTCACGTGCCGACTTTTTGTAAAGGTTGTAGCCGCTGGCTGTCATAGCACCGGTCCTGCGCTCGTCTGATGCACCAATCGCTCGACGAAAAACTCCAGATGCCCCCTAGGGTTGGCGGGCAACGGCCAAGTATCGACCTTCTGGGCAATAGCCTTGAACGCCAATGCGCATTTGGAACGAGGGAACGCTTCGTAGACTGCACGCTGCTTTTGCACAGCCTTGCGCACACACTCGTCATAGGGAACTGCGCCCACGTATTGTAGGGCAACATCGAGGAAGCGATCCGTGACCTTGGTCAACTTGGCGAACAGGTTTCGCCCCTCTTGCGGGCTTTGGGCCATGTTGGCCAACACGCGAAAGCGATTCATGCCGTAGTCACGGTTAAGCAGTTTGATCAGGGCGTAGGCATCGGTGATCGAAGTGGGCTCATCGCAAACCACCAGCAATACTTCCTGCGCTGCGCGGACGAAGCTGACCACCGACTCGCCGATCCCGGCGGCGGTGTCGATCACCAGCACGTCGAGGTTGTCGCCGATATCACTGAACGCCTGGATCAGGCCGGCATGCTGCGCCGGGCTCAGGTGCACCATGCTCTGGGTGCCCGAGGCGGCCGGCACGATACGAATGCCACCGGGGCCCTGCAGCAGCACATCGCGCAGCTCGCAGCGGCCTTCAATCACATCAGCAAGGGTATGTTTGGGTGTCAGCCCCAGCAGAACGTCGACGTTCGCCAGGCCCAGGTCAGCATCCAGCAGCATGACACGACGGCCAAGCTCTGCCAGGGCCAGGGACAAATTCACTGACACGTTAGTTTTCCCGACGCCACCTTTGCCGCCGGTCACCGCGATCACCTGTACGGGATGCATGCTGCCCATTTTATTTCTTTACCTTGTCTTGCTTAGACGCAGGCTACATGGCTTGGCCGCGTGAATCGCTTGCAGACCATCGATGTAGGTACATTTCACGGCGTTCATCCTGCCTCACCCCACCCGCTTTGCCGGGTGGTGGTAAAGGTCGGCGAACATATCGGCCATCGCTTCCTCGCTAGGCTCTTCTTGCATTTGCACGCTGACAGCACGGCTGACCAACTGATGACGGCGCGGCAGATGCAAATCATCCGGAATCCGCGGCCCGTCGGTCAGGTAAGCAACCGGTAATTCATGACTGATGGCCAGGCTCAGCACTTCGCCCAGGCTCGCGGTTTCATCGAGTTTGGTGAGGATGCAACCGGCCAAGCCGCAGCGCTTGTAGCTGTGGTAGGCAGCGGTAAGAACCTGTTTCTGGCTGGTGGTTGCAAGCACCAGGTAATTTTTCGACTTGATGCCACGCCCGGCCAGGCTTTCGAGCTGCATGCGCAGCGCCGGGTCGCTGGCTTGCAGGCCGGCGGTGTCGATCAACACCACGCGCTTGCGCAGCAGCGGGTCGAGGGCGTTGGCCAGAGACTGGCCCGGGTCGACGTGGGTCACCGACACATTGAGGATGCGCCCCAGGGTCTTGAGCTGCTCCTGGGCGCCGATGCGGTAGCTGTCCATGCTCACCAGCGCGATGTTTTGCGCGCCGTACTTGAGCACATAACGCGCCGCCAGCTTGGCCAGGGTGGTGGTCTTGCCCATGCCGGCAGGGCCGACCATGGCAATCACACCCCCCTCTTCCAGGGGTTCGATTTGCGGAGTGGCGATCATGCGTGCCAAGTGCGCCAGCAACATGCGCCAGGCTTAACGAGGTTCTTCGACTTCGGCGGTGAGCGTCAGCAAGTCACGGGACAACGGGCCGGACAGGCCGATGCGTTGCAAGCGACGCCACAGGTTAGCCTGTTGCGGCTTGCTGCCTTGCAACTGGTTCCACGCCAACGAGCCCAACTGCACTTCGAGCAGCTCACGCAGGCCATTGAGTTCAAAGCGCATCGAATCAAACGCGCGCTGGTCAACTGCGCCAGCCGGGGCAGGCGCTGCAGGACGCGGCGGTTCTTTGAATGTTGGTTCAACCAGCGGCTCGGCGGCGGTCAGTGGCAGGCCGGCGAACAACTGGCGATTGGTGGAGGCATCGCTGTCGCCACGCATGCTCAGCTCAGCCTGGGCCGAAACAATGCGCGAGGCAGTCTTACGCAGCTCGTCTTCGAGCTCCATGTTCGGCACGCGCGGCGCCAGCGCCGAGGGCGTGTAATCCAGCGCAGCCGTCAGCTCGACACCGCCGGCAATACGACGGTTACCGATAATCGCGGCATCGGCGCCCAGCTCATCACGTACCAGTTTCATGGCCTGACGCATATCGGCGGCGAAAAAACGCTTAACTTGCATAACCCACTACCTCAGCCATTGGGCCCTACTGTCGCGACGATAGTCACTTGCTTGTTGTCAGGAATTTCCTGATAAGCCAAAACGTGCAAATTCGGCACTGCCAGGCGTCCAAACCGCGACAACATCGCGCGGACCGGGCCTGCTACCAGCAGAATCACCGGGTGGCCCGCCATTTCCTGGCGCTGTGCAGCTTCGATCAACGAGCGCTGCAGTTTTTCCGCCATGCTTGGCTCCAGCAGAACGCCTTCTTCCTGGCCTTGTCCGGCCTTCTGAATACTGTTGAGCAATATTTGTTCCAACCTGGGTTCCAAGGTGATCACAGGCAGCTCGGACTCAACCCCTACAATGCTTTGCACGATTGCGCGGGACAATCCGACGCGCACCGCCGCCACCAGCGCGGCAGTATCTTGACTCTTGGCGGCATTGTTGGCGATGGCCTCGGCAATGCTGCGAATGTCGCGTACCGGCACCTGTTCGGCGAGTAACGCCTGCAACACCTTGAGCAGTTGCGACAGCGACAACACGCCCGGCACCAGCTCTTCGGCCAACTTTGGCGAGGCTTTGGCCAGCAACCCCATCAATTGCTGGACTTCCTCGTGACCGATCAGCTCGTGGGAGTGTTTGTAGAGAATCTGGTTGAGGTGCGTGGCAACCACGGTACTGGCGTCTACCACGGTGTAACCCAGCGATTGTGCCTGGCTGCGCTGGCTGACTTCGATCCACACCGCTTCAAGGCCAAAAGCCGGATCTTTGGCGGTAATGCCGTTGAGCGAGCCGAAGACCTGGCCAGGGTTGATCGCCAGTTCGCGGTCGGGGAAAATCTCGGCTTCGGCGAGGATCACACCCATCAGCGTCAGACGGTAGGCGCTGGGCGCCAAGTCGAGGTTGTCGCGGATATGCACGGTGGGCATCAGGAAGCCCAAGTCTTGGGACAGCTTCTTACGCACGCCCTTGATCCGCGCGAGCAATTGCCCGCCCTGGTTGCGGTCCACCAGCGGAATCAGGCGGTAGCCGACTTCCAGGCCGATCATGTCAATCGGGGTCACGTCATCCCAGCCCAATTCCTTGGTTTCCTGAGCGCGGGCCGGCGATGGCAGCAGTTCCTGTTGACGGGCGATTTCCTGTTGAGCATTGACCTTGACCAAGTTCTGCTTGCGCCAGAACAGGTAGGCCCCTCCCGCGGCCATGGCCGCCATGCTGAGGAACGACACATGCGGCATGCCCGGCACGATGCCCATGATCGCCATAATGCC
This sequence comes from Pseudomonas antarctica, assembly GCF_900624995.1. Taxonomy (GTDB): domain Bacteria; phylum Pseudomonadota; class Gammaproteobacteria; order Pseudomonadales; family Pseudomonadaceae; genus Aquipseudomonas; species Aquipseudomonas antarctica. Next base: position 48,768 of record NZ_UYXQ01000014.1, on the reverse strand, counting down.
TGCCGCCACGGCCAGCGCCTTGGGCGAGGCGAACATCTGGCGGCTGATCTGCTTGCCCATGTCTTCGGAGCCCGAAGCACGGGTGACCATGATGGCCGCCGCTGTGGATAACAACAGTGATGGCAATTGCGCCACTAAACCGTCACCGATGGTCAGCAAGGCGTAGACCTTGCCCGCATCGCCGAAGGTCATGCCGTGCTGGAAGATGCCGACGGCTATCCCGCCGATCAAGTTGATGAACAGAATCAACAGGCCCGCGATGGCGTCACCGCGCACGAATTTGCTCGCGCCGTCCATGGAGCCGTAGAACTCGGCTTCCTGGGCCACTTCCAGGCGACGTGATTTGGCTTGGTTCTGGTCAATCAGGCCGGCGTTGAGGTCGGCGTCGATTGCCATCTGTTTGCCCGGCATGGCGTCGAGGGTAAACCGCGCGCTCACCTCGGAAATCCGCCCGGCGCCCTTGGTCACCACCACGAAGTTGATGATCATCAGGATCGCAAACACCACGATACCGACCACGTAGTTACCGCCGATCACCACCTCACCGAAGGCCTGGATCACTTTACCGGCAGCGGCGTGGCCGTCCTGGCCGTGGAGCATCACCACCCGCGTGGACGCCACGTTCAGCGCCAGGCGCAGCAGGGTCGCAATCAACAGGATGGTGGGGAACACCGCGAAATCCAGCGGCCGCAGGGCGTAGACGCAGACCAGCAGTACCACGACGGACAGGGCAATGTTGAAGGTGAAGAACACGTCGAGCAGAAACGGTGGCATGGGCAACATCATCATTGCCAGCATCACCAGCAACAACAACGGCACACCCAGGTTGCCCCGCGACAAGTCAGTCAGGGTGCCACGGGCCGTGTTGAGCATTTGAGAGCGATCTACCACCGGTATTCCTCGTGTTCCTTGAAGCAAAGTTTTGACGCTGGGGAGCGTCCTGGAAGCGGTATTGCAAGAAGCCTTCCAACTTTTGCTTTGAGGCTCAGATGACCTCACAAGCGACCGGGCCTACTGGGTGTAAATCGATTCAACTGTGGGAGCCGGCTTGCCTGCGATTGCGGTGTGCCAGTCACCTGATGGGCTAGCTGTGATTCAGTCATCGCAGGCAAGCCAGCTTCCACAGTTGGAGGGGTGTACATCTGCTGCCACCGAGGTACGGCGCTCGCCAGTCTCCGTCCACCGCTGCAACCGCAGCGGGCGGGCACCTAAGACCTGCTGGTCAACCTCACCGAAACCCTGGCTTGCGCCCACGCCTGACCTGCAACTTCGCCTTTGACCTGGAAGGCGCGCAGCGAGAAGGCGCGCCGGGCATTGCGCAGTTGATTGAGGTGGGGCGGTTGTGGGCTGAGCGAACACTGGATGACAGGGCGCCGTCAGCCGAACCTGGACCGGGCACAATCTAGGCAGGATCAACGGACTGACCGTTCCCACGCGGGAGCATGGGAACGGTCATCATAGAGCCCTCACATTCTCAGCCTGCGGCCCTTTTGGCCCCTGTGCCGTGTCGAACTCTACCTTTTGGTGCTCTTCCAACGTTTTGAACCCAGCCGTTGTGATTGCCGAATAATGGACGAAAACATCCGGGCTCCCATCTTCAGGCGTAATAAAACCAAACCCTTTTTCTGCGTTAAACCACTTAACTTTGCCTGTTGCCATTACCGTTCTCCTGACATCACGCTGGAAACCCCGCACGGACGTCAATAAATAGTCTTGATGTAGGACGCAAAGATGCCCGTGGGCCGATGAATCCTCGAGAATTGCACCCGCTGGCCGTTTTCCAGCAAGCGCTCACCCGAACTCCTGAGGTCCACACGCACCGGTTCTTCACCGCTATCGAGTGCAATCCAACCTTCCCCGGTTTTTTGGCTATACGATGTGATCGTGCCCGTCACTGCCTCCATCACCGCTCCCCTGCATCTCGCAACTACGTGTGCGCAGTGTGTGCGGTAATGGAACCGCAGGTAGGCGTCGCTGGCTACTGTCAAAGTTGACAGGTAGACGGGCATTAGCGGCGGGTGGTAGAGGCTTCCTGTGGCGAGCCACAACAGGCCCGCTCGCCACAGGAAGTGCCCTCGGGGTTTTGAGCGTTGCCGGATCAGGCTTCGGATGATTTTTTTCGCTGCCGGGATTTTCGCGCCTTGGGCGGCGCCGGCCACTCATCGACTGCGCTGCATTTATTGCCCGCCGACTCGACGGGCACCGCCTTGCCATCGCGGTCCCGGGCGATAAAACCAATGCCCTTGACTGCGTCGAACCACCTGACCGTACCCCTGTCCATGACCGCTCTCCCGAGCCGCGCATAAAGGCGCGCCTAGCCGCCCTATCAAACAGTGAAGGCGGTGCAATGGGTACTGTCAAAGTTGACAGGTAAGGCTGGACTTCAGGCAGGTGGCAGGAATTGGCTGTTACGCCGCCATCGCGGGCAAGGCTGGCCCCCACAGGGGAATGCGCTCAAGGGCGGGAGCCGGAGGACAACTCACGAATCGCGACGCAAGTCGGGTGGAATCGGCAGATCCTTGAGCGGATCAGGCCGCTTGCCCTTGCCAGCTCGGTATTGGCGGATCTGATAGACGTACGCCAACACCTGCGCCACCGCCAAGTACAACCCGGCGGGGATTTCCTGGTCGAGGTCGGTGGAGTAGAAGATCGAGCGCGCCAGCTCCGGCGACTCCAGCAAGAGGATGTCGTTGGCCACGGCGATTTCGCGGATTTTCAAGGCGGTAAAGTCGCTGCCCTTGGCCAGCAACATCGGCGCGCCGCCCTTCTCCGGGTCGTACTTGAGGGCCACGGCGTAGTGGGTCGGGTTGGTGATGACCACGTCGGCATCGGGCACGGCAGCCATCATCTTGCGTTGGGACATTTCCCGCTGCAGTTGGCGAATGCGTTGCTTGACCTCAGGGCGACCTTCCTGGTCCTTGTGCTCGTCGCGCACTTCCTGCTTGGTCATCAGCAGCTTCTTGTGGCTTTCCCACAGCTGGATCGGCGCATCCACAGCAGCGATGATGATCAGCCCGCAGGCCATCCACAGCGCACTCCAGCCCACCACCTGCACGCTGTGAATAATCGCCGACTCCAGCGGTTCATGGGCGATGCGCAGCAAATCGTCGATATCCGACGACAACACCGTCAGCGCCACAAACAGAATCAGGATGAATTTCGCCAGCGCCTTGAGCAATTCCACCAGCGCCTTGGTGGAAAACATGCGCTTGAGCCCAGCCCCAGGGTTCATCCGGCTGAACTTGGGCGCCATGCTGCCGGCAGCAAACAGCCAGCCGCCGAGCGACACCGGCCCGATCAACGCCGCCAGCAACAAGGTGATGAGCACTGGCTGCACCGCCAGAATCGCAATTTTGCCCGAGTGCAGCAGGTACTGGCCCATGGCGCCGGGGCTGAGCAGCACTTCGCGGGGCAGTGAGAAGTTGAGTTTCATCAACTCCATCATGTCCAGCGCCAAACCACCGCCGTAAATCAACAGACCACCGGAACCGGCGAGCATGACGGCGAGGGTATTGAGTTCTTTGGAGCGCGCAATCTCGCCCTTTTCCCTGGAGTCCTTTTTACGTTTCTCCGTGGGGTCTTCTGTTTTGTCCTGACCACTCTCGCTCTCGGCCATGGCTCAACGCGCCCGTGCCAAATCACGTAAGAACTGCAAGGCTTCGGTCGCCAGCGGTTGATACTGATTGAGAATGTCGGCCATGCCGACCCAGAAAATCCCCATGCCCAACACCAGGGTCAACGGGAAACCAATCGAGAAAATGTTGAGTTGCGGCGCCGCGCGGGTCATTACGCCGAAAGCGATGTTAACCACCAGCAGCGCGGTGATCGCCGGCAACACCAGCAACAACGAGGCGCCCAACACCCAACTGAGGCGCCCCACCAGTTCCCAAAAGTGGTTGACCACCAGCCCCGAACCCACCGGCAAGGTGGTGAAGCTTTCGGTCATGACCTCAAACACCACCAGGTGGCCGTTCATGGCCAGGAACAGCAAGGTCACCAGCATGGTCAGGAACTGCCCGATCACCGCCACCGACACGCCGTTGGTGGGGTCGACCATGGACGCAAAGCCCATGCCCATCTGCACCGAGATGATTTGCCCGGCAATCACAAACGCCTGGAAGAACAACGTCAGCGAGAACCCCAGCATCGCGCCGATCAGGATTTGTTCGGCAATCAGCAACAGCGCGCTGAGGTCCAGGGCATTCACCGGCGGCATCGGCGGCAAACCGGGCACGATCACCACGGTGATCGCGAAGGCGAAATACAGGCGAATACGCCGCGGAACCAAGGTGGTGCCGAACACCGGCATGGTCATCAGCACCGCCGTGACGCGAAACATCGGCAGGATGAAAGACGCCACCCAGGTGCTGATCTGGGTGTCGGTCAAGGCCAGCACGGATTGCATGCGGTCAGCCGATCAACTGCGGAATACTGCCGTACAGCTGCAGGATGTATTCCATGAAAGTTTGCACCAGCCACGGGCCGGCGACGATCAAGGTGATCAACATCACCAGCAAGCGCGGGAGGAAGCTCAAGGTTTGTTCGTTGATCTGGGTCGCGGCCTGGAACATCGCCACCAGCAGGCCGACCAACAGGCTCGGCACCACCAGCACAGCGACCATCATGGTGGTCAGCCACAGCGCTTCACGAAACAGGTCGACCGCTACTTCTGGGGTCATGCCGCTACACTCCGCCGAAACTGCTGGCCAGCGTGCCGATAATCAGCGCCCAGCCGTCCACCAGCACAAACAGCATGATCTTAAATGGCAACGAAATAATCAGCGGCGACAGCATCATCATACCCATGGCCATCAGCACGCTCGCCACCACCAGGTCGATGATCAGGAACGGGATAAAGATCATGAAGCCGATCTGGAACGCAGTCTTCAATTCGGAGGTGACAAAGGCCGGCACCAGGATGGTCAGTGGCGCCTGATCCGGCGTGGCGATGTCGGTGCGCTTGGACAAACGCATGAACAGCTCGAGGTCGCTGGAGCGGGTTTGCGACAGCATGAAGTCCTTGATCGGGCCTTGGGCCTTGTCGATCGCGTCCTGGGCGGTGAGTTTTTCCGCCAGGTAGGGTTGCAGGGCTTGCTGGTTCACCTTGTCGAACACCGGCGCCATGATGAACAGCGTCAAAAACAGCGCCATACCGGTGAGGATCTGGTTCGACGGCGTCTGCTGCAGGCCCAGGGCCTGACGCAAAATCGAGAACACGATGATGATCCGCGTAAAGCTGGTCATCAGCATGACAAACGCCGGGATAAAACTCAGCGCGGTCATGATCAGTAGGATCTGCAGGCTGACCGAGTATTCCTGGGCGCCGGCGGCGTTGGTGCCCAGCGTGATCGCCGGGATCGACAACGGGTCGGCCGCCAACGCCAGAGGCGCTGCCAGCAACAGCATGAGCGTCAATAAAACGCGCATTACTTCTTATCCTTCTGATCCTTGCCCAGCAACTCCATCAGGCGCTGGGCGAATTCTGGCGTAGCGGCCTCGGTCTTAGCCACCTCAACCGGCGACTTGAGCACGTGCAGCGGGGTGATACGACCCGGCGTGATGCCGAGCAGAATCTGTTCCTCACCGACTTGCACCAGTACCAATCGATCACGCGGGCCGAGGACACGCGAGCCGATCATCTCAATGACCTGGCCATTGCCCGGGCCGATGCGCTGCACGCGGCGCATCAACCAGGCCAGCACGAAAATCAACCCGACCACCAGCAACAGGCCCAGCACCAGTTGGGTCAATTGCCCGCCGATGCCACTGCTGACTACGGGCGCCGCAGCCGCCGCTTGCGCAATCGGCTCGGCCGCCAGGGCGCTCAATGGCAGCGCCAGAAACAGTCCCGCCATCGAATACTTCATATCAGCGCAACTTCTTGATGCGTTCGCTCGGGCTGATCACGTCCGTCAGGCGGATGCCGAACTTCTCGTTGACCACCACCACCTCGCCATGGGCGATCAGCGTACCGTTGACCAGCACGTCCAGCGGCTCACCGGCCAGGCGATCCAGCTCGATCACCGAGCCTTGGTTGAGCTGCAACAGGTTGCGGATGTTGATGTCGGTGCTGCCCACTTCCATAGAAATCGACACCGGAATGTCGAGGATCACATCCAGGTTCGGGCCGTCGAGACTCACTGGGTCGTTATTCTTCGGCACGCTGCCGAACTCTTCCATCTGCAGGCGGTTGCCGGCCGGCGCGGTGGCGGCGTCGGCAGCCAGCAGCGCGTCGATATCGTCCTGGCCGACATCGCCGGTTTCTTCCAGGGCCGCAGCCCACTCGTCAGCCAGGGCTTGGTCTTCGGCGGAAGTGTTTTCGTGTTCGGTAGCCATTACATGTCCTCGGCGAAGCAAAAATAATTGTTGATCAGCGGCGGTTGATCGGTTCGATCACTTGCAACGCCAGGTTGCCTTTGTGGGAACCCAGCTTGACCTTGAACGACGGCACGCCGCTGGCACGCATGATCAGTTCTTCGGGTAACTCCACGGGAATCACGTCCCCCGGCTGCATGTGCAAAATATCGCGTAAACGCAGCTGGCGACGGGCCACGGTGGCGCTCAAGGGAACGTCGACGTCGAGCAGGTCTTCGCGCAGGGCCTTGACCCAGCGCTCGTCCTGATCGTCCAGGTCGGACTGGAAACCGGCGTCGAGCATCTCGCGCACCGGCTCGATCATTGAGTACGGCATGGTCACGTGCAGGTCGCCGCCACCGCCATCGAGCTCGATGTGGAAGGTGGAGACCACAATGGCTTCGCTGGGGCCAACGATGTTGGCCATGGCCGGGTTCACTTCCGAGTTGATGTACTCAAAATTGACTTCCATGATCGCCTGCCAGGCTTCCTTCAAGTCGATGAAGGCCTGCTCCAGCACCATGCGCACCACCCGCAACTCGGTGGGGGTGAATTCACGACCTTCGATCTTGGCGTGACGGCCATCGCCACCGAAAAAGTTGTCCACCAGCTTGAACACCAACTTGGCGTCAAGGATGAACAGCGCGGTGCCGCGCAGCGGCTTGATCTTGACCAGGTTGAGGCTGGTGGGCACGTACAGCGCGTGCACGTACTCGCCGAACTTCATCACCTGCACACCACCCACCGCCACGTCCGCCGAGCGGCGCAGCATGTTGAACATGCTGATACGGGTGTAGCGGGCAAAACGTTCGTTGATCATCTCCAGCGTCGGCATGCGTCCACGGACGATGCGATCCTGGCTGGTCAGGTCATAACTTTTGACGCTGCCGGGCTCGGCAGCCATTTCGGTCTGTACCAGACCATCGTCGACGCCATGCAACAGCGCGTCGATTTCATCCTGGGACAGCAGGTCTTGCACGGCCATGTCGTGATCCTACTGCAATACGAAGTTAGTGAAGAGCGCCTGCTCGACCACGACTTTGCCGAGCTCTTTCTGGGCCACTTCCTGCACGCTGGCAGTGACCTTCTGGCGCAGCATTTCCTGGCCGACCGGGGTGGCCAAGCTGTCGAAGCTCTGCCCGGAAAACAGCATCACCAGGTTGTTGCGAATCACCGGCATGTGCACTTTGAGCGCATCCAGGTCCGCCTGGTTACGCGCCAGCAAGGTGATACTCACCTGCAGGTAGCGTTGACGACCGTTCTGATTGAAGTTGGCGACAAAGGCCGGAAGCATCGGCTCGAAGATTGCCGGTTGCTTGACGTTACTGGCGGTTTCGGCGGCGGGTGCTGGTTTGCTCGCGCTGCTGTGCATGATGTACCAAGTGCCGCCCACTGAGGCGCCGATGGCCAGGAGCAGGCCCAGCACGATCAACAGGATAAGCTTGAGCTTGCCTTTGCCTGCGGGGGGAGTTGCTGCGTCGTCGCTCTTCGCCATGCCAATAATCCGTCACTATTCGGGAATTCATAGATCTACGGAAAGGCAAGAGCAAGTGTTATGCCAGAGTTGTCTGGTAATTCGGGAAGAGCGAACACTACAAAACAAATGTGGGAGCTGGCTTGCCTGCGATAGCGGTGGGTCAGTTGGAATTTCTGTGACTGATACACCGCTATCGCAGCATAGGTCTCTACACAATTTTTTGTGTCGTGCTGGGCCGATGACGAGTTTTTTAGGTAGATATGAGTACATATCCGTTGCTGCGGTAACGGCTTCGTAGGGTTCCGCTCTTACAGCGGCTCACTTTTGGAAAGACCCAAAAGCAAGCAAAAGGTCTTTGCCCCACCACTCGGTGCCTCGCCTAGGCTCGGCATGCCTGCGTTCGGCCATCGTGGTTTAACGGGGCGCCTAAGATCAAGATCAAAAGCAAGAGCACGGCGGCCTAGTAGCCGACCTGAGTGGTAGAAGCAGAAGCAGAGCACCACCCTATTTAGCTGATGTAATGAGATCCCAATGTGGGAGCGGGCTTGCTCGCGAAGGCGGTGGGTCAGTCAGCTCATGTGTAACTGCCACACCGCCTTCGCGAGCAGGCCCGCTCCCACAATTTTGACCGAGTTTAGCTGCCAGCACCGCAGTGCTCTGCTTTTCTGTGGGAGCTGGCTTGTCGGATCGCCGCACCGCTGCGATGCAGACACCTCGGTCCATCAAGTCCACCGAGTTGATGCCATCGCAGGCAAGCCAGCTCCCACATTAGATTGAGTTCAGTTTCAAAGATCAGGTCGGCTGTCAGGCCGCCTCGGCTCTGCTCTTGATCTAACCACTCAGGTCGGCTACTAGGCCGCCGTGCTCTTGCTTTTGATCTTGATCTTAGGCGCCCCGTTAACCACGCTGGCCGAACACAGGCTTTGGAGCGTGGGTAAACCGGCAGGACGCCGGTTTAGCCGCGATGGGCCAAGGATGGCCCATGGCGGCGGCCCACGGTCCAAAGCCTGCGTGAGGGCACACCGAGCCTAAGCGAGGTGCCGAGTGGTGGGGCAAGAGCGTTTTGGTTACTTTTGCGCTCTTTCAAAAGTGACCCGCTGTAAGAGCGGAACCCATAGCAGCCGTTACCCAAATAACGGATATGTACCCAGCGCCCCCGCGACCACAAAAGAATTCAACCCATAAAAAGATGTGTAGATACCTATGGCCATCGCAGGCAAACCAACTCCCACATTTTGATCTTCATAAGGCTGAAATCAGGCGTAGTAATCAACGGCGCTGGAGCCGATCACGGTCTGGCTCACCGGCGCGACGGCCGCTGCCACCTCAGCGTGATCACCGCCATCACCCCGCCCACCGCTACCGCTCACACTGCGGGCCTGGTTCTGCTGCTGTTGCTCCTGGCCCTGCCCCTGCCAACCACGGGACTGGTCGGAGACGTTAACGTCCACCTGCCCCATGCCCTGCTGGGCAAACATCTCGCGCAGGCGGCCGGACTGGCTTTCCAGCGCTTCGCGCACCACCGCGTGACCACTCATGAAGGTGACCTGGGCTTGTTGGTCCGCGGTCATGTTGACCTTGATATCCAAGCGCCCCAGCTCTGCCGGCTGCAACTGGATCTCTGCTGACTTGAGGTTGGCGCTGGACAGGTACATCACGCGGTTGACCACTTCTTCGGTCCAGCCGCCCTGATGCATGGCCAACGGCGCATTCGCTACCGGTGGCAACGCATTCGCGGTTTTCGGCGTGGCGGCCTGGGTCAGAGCGGCCAGGCGGTTGGCGAAGTCATCGACGCGGGTGTCGCTGCTGGCGTCTTTCAGGTCCTTGAGGCCGCCTTCGATCAACCCGCTGAAGGCTTTATCGCCGCCTTGATCAGTGCTGTCCTTGGTGGCTTGCTGGTCGACCATATTGGCCAGGCCCGCAGCGAAGTTCTGCGCAGCGGTCGGCTGATCCTGAGTCGTAGTCGGCGCGGCCTTCTGCAGCGCCTGGCTGCTGGCCGACACGTGACCGCCCTGCTCCATCGCCAGGCGCACGGCCGGCATTGAGTCCAGTGGGTCGGCTTCAGGATCGAACGCGGGCTGCTTGACCTCATCCGTAGCGGCGACCGGTGCCGCCACGACCTGCTGGGCCCTGTCGTCCTTGGCCGCAACAGGCGCTGGCGTTTCCACGGGCACAGCCACCGGCGTGACGGTGACAATCAAGGCCGGGTCAACGACCGGGTCAACCGGGGGTTGCTGCACCAAGGACGAGTCGGTGGGTTTGTCGTCGTCACTGCTGGCGCTGCTGTCGGACTTGGCTGGTGGCTTGGCAGGCAAGGGATTGCCGCTATCGGCAACCGCTGGCGTGCTGGCGGCAGGCTTGTCGCTGGCGTCGGAAGGCTTGTCACGCGCGGGTTTGGCTGAGGTATCGTCGGCTTTTACCGTGGGTTTCGCGCCTTGCCCGGCGAACACCTGAGCGAAGCCAGGGCCATTGCCCCGTGGGTCCGCAGCCGCGACCTGGGGGGTGACGGCAGGCGCTTGAGGCTTGGCCACGGGGGCAGCCTGAAGAAGCGAATTCGGGGCGACTGGCATAGGTAAAGGTCTCCACTGCATAGGGGATCGGGGATGCAGTCATGGAGGTAAAGCAAGAGTTGGGCCAGGTTTCTGGTTTCGCGTGTATATCCGTTGATTGGGTGACGGCAGCAACGGATATGTACTCACCATACCTAAAGCTGAAACCGCTCCCGTTCCGACTCATACATCGGCCGAACCAACGCAAACTCATGATCAATCTGATCAACCAGGGCGCCCAAGTCCGCCGTCGACCCAACAGACTCCACCTCCAACCGCTGACACAACTGCGCCAACCGAACCGCCCCGAGGTTCCCACTGCTGCCCTTGAAGCTATGCGCTATACGCCCAAGCGCCTTGGCATCATCGCGCGATTTGCGCAACGCCTCGACACGCTTCTGCGAATCGTCGAGGAAGGTATCGAGCAGCTTGGGATACTCGCTCTCCATAACCTCCTGCAAACCCGACAACACGTCAGGGTCCAAATGAATCTCAGCCACTTGCTCGCTCCTTGATCAAGAATCGGCGGATTATGCCAGAGCCTCCCAGTAAAACTCCACGCACACACTGCGCCCGCCATCCAACCAGCGCACATCGCTGCTCAACTGCCGGACCAGACTCAAACCGCGGCCAGACAGACGGTTGACGTCCAGCGGGCGCGCCAGCACCTGCTCCACGTCAAATCCAGGACCGCTGTCGTCGATGCGTAGCGTCATTTTGCCGCCCGTGGGCGTCGGCACCACCTGCACGTGCACACGCACATAACCACTGCTCAATTGCGCAAGGCGCTCATTGCGCTGATGGTAATACTCGGCGAACCCCCGCGCATCAAGCTTGAGCCCCGAATCCAAGCCCAACACCCCATGCTCCAGCGCGTTGGAATACAACTCAGCCATCACACTGTAAAGCGCCCCGCTCTGCTTGCGCAGGCCATGGATCTCCAGCAGCAATTGCAGCAAATACGGCAACGGGTTGTAGCTTTTAAGCGTCTGCGCACGAAACTCAAAACCCACCGACCAATCCAGCGGGCATGACTGCCCGCTGTCGGCATACATCGGCTCGGCCGCACGCAACGGCTCGCCGGCCTGCAAGGTGATCTCGACCATGCTGACGTCATCCCGCGCCTGGCCACGAAACGCCGCCAGGGCCTGCTCGATGTCTTCGAACAGCCGATCAGGTTCGCGATTGGCCGCAAACACCTGCTGCAAGCGCTCGGCGCCGAACAGCTGGTCATTGACGTCGGCGGTGTCCAGCACGCCATCGGAGAGCAAAAACACACGGTCGCCCAAGGCCATGGGCCAGACTTCGGTGCTGTCATTAAACCTCTCGGCCGAGAGCACGCCTAACGGCAAGTGCCGCGACACTAACGGCGTACGCTTGCCCGTGGCGACTTCATGCACATAACCTTCGGGCATGCCGCCGTTCCACACCTCCACCACCCGCCGCTCGGCACTCAGGCACATCAGGGTGGCGCAGCAGAACATGTCCACCGGCAGGATACGTTTGAGCTTGGCGTTCATCTCGCGCAGGGTCTGCGCCAGGCCGTAGCCCTTCGCCGTCATGCCGTAAAACACCTCTGCCAGCGGCATGGCTCCCACGGCCGCCGGCAAACCATGGCCGGTGAAATCGCCGAGCAGCACGTGCATGTCACCGGAGGGCGTGTACGCCGCCAACAGCAGGTCGCCGTTGAACAGCGCATAGGGCGATTGCAGGTAACGAATATTTGGCGCCGCATTGATGCACCCCGAATGCGCCACCTTGTCGAACACCGCCTTGGCCGCGCGCTGCTCATGCAACAGGTAATTGTGGTGCTTGGCGATCAGGTCGCGCTGCTGCAACACCGTGGCCTGCAGACGACGCAGGCGGTCCATGGCGTTGATTTTCGCCGCCAGGATCAGTGGGTTGTAGGGCTTGGGCAGGAAGTCATCGCCGCCGGCATCCAGGCATTGGGCCAGGGCTTCGCTCTCGCGCAAGGAGGTGAGGAAGATGATCGGCACCAGCGCTTCCCCGGCAAGCTGCTTGATGCGCCGCGCGGCTTCAAAGCCGTCCATCACCGGCATCAGCGCGTCCATCAACACCAGTTGCGGGCGCTCGCGGGTGAACACCTCGACGGCCTGCGCGCCATGGGTGGCGGTGAGCACCTGATGGCCCTGGCGCCGAATGATGGTCGACAGCAACAGCAAATCGGCGGCGCTGTCTTCGGCAATCAGGATCGTCAGCGGTTCAAGGACGGGGGCCAGGTTGCTCAACTGATGTCGAACAGTTTGTCGAAGTTGGAGATGGCGAGGATCTTGCGCACGTCGGGATTACTGTTGATCACCTGCACCTCGGCATTATCGCCACCGGCATGGTCGCGCAACAACAGGAGCATGCCCAGGGCGGAGCTGTCCATGTAGGTAGTGTCTTTCAAGTCCACCACGTAGAGCTCGGGCACCTTGTAGAACCGCTCGTAGGCATCACGAAAGGCCTGGTGGCTACCGAAATCGAATCGGCCCTTGACCGTGATCATCAACTTCGTCCCATCCAGGGATACTTCTGACTCAACTGACATGCGACTGCTTCCTTGTCATTGGCAATATGCAACAAGGTTTAGCAGGTGAACCGGCGATGAGCAACACAGAGGACCAAATGACACTTAGTACTGTGATTGGCGTGGAAGGCGCTGTGATAATTCGTCGAGCAGCTTTTGCTCACGCTTATCTTCAAGCGCCCGCGCTTCGTCGATATAGCGCTGCACCAGCTTGCGCAAGCCTTCGACTCGGGCAAACGCTGCTTGCCAGCTTTCACGCGCCTTATCGAGGTTGTTCTGGTGCCAGGCCAAGCTCTGGCGCTGCTGGCCAACGGCCGTCTCAAGCTGGTTGAGAAAGCCCTGGTAGCCCATCAGCCATTGGCCGGACACGCCCTTGCTACCGCGCTCGATCCATTGCTGTTGGTATTCGCCACGAAAGCGCTCCAGGTCGCCGAGCTTACTTTCCGCCAGACGCACCTGGCCCTGGAAATAACCCAGGCGCTGGACCGCCGTTTTCTCGGCCTTTTCGGCCATGTCCACCACTGGCGCCAGGCGTGAAGAACGCGTGCTGGCCATGGCTTATCCGCCTGGCGCTGGCGCGAAGATCGAGCCCAGGTGCGCTTCGCTTTCGCCCATGCTGATCTTGTCGTTGAGGCCTTGGCGCAGGTAGGTCACCAGTTGCGGCTGCAGGGCAATCGCCAGGTCGGTTTCGCGATCACCACCGGCCACGTAGGCGCCGACACTGATCAGGTCGCGGCTCTGCTGATAGCGCGACCACAGTTGCTTGAAATGCTGCGCGCGGGCCATGTGCTCGGGAGTGACCACCGCCGGCATCACCCGGCTGATCGACGCTTCGATGTCGATGGCCGGGTAGTGCCCTTCTTCCGCCAGGCGCCGCGACAGCACGATGTGGCCGTCGAGCACACCCCGCGCCGAGTCGGCAATCGGGTCTTGCTGGTCATCGCCTTCGGACAACACCGTGTAAAACGCGGTGATCGAACCGCCGCCGGCTTCAGCATTACCGGCACGCTCCACCAACTTAGGCAGCTTGGCGAATACCGACGGCGGATAGCCTTTGGTGGCGGGCGGTTCACCAATGGCCAGGGCGATTTCCCGCTGGGCCTGGGCGAAACGCGTGAGGGAGTCCATCAGCAACAGGACATTCTTGCCCTTGTCGCGAAAATATTCGGCAATGCGCGTGCAGTACATGGCAGCGCGCAAACGCATCAGCGGCGCATCGTCCGCCGGGGACGCAACCACCACCGAGCGCTTGAGACCTTCTTCACCGAGGCTGTGCTCGATAAATTCCTTGACTTCACGGCCCCGCTCGCCGATCAGCCCAACCACAATGATGTCGGCCTCGGTAAAGCGCGTCATCATGCCGAGCAGCACCGACTTACCCACGCCGGTACCGGCAAACAAGCCCAGACGCTGGCCGCGACCGACCGTCAATAAACCGTTGATGCTGCGAATACCCACGTCCAGCGGCACGCTGATTGGGTTGCGGTTGAGCGGGTTGATGGTCGGGCCGTCCATTGGCACCCAGTCTTCGGCCTTCATGCCGCCTTTGCCGTCCAGCGCGCGACCGGCACCGTCCAGCACACGACCGAGCATGCTCATGCCCATCGGCAGGCGGCCAGTATCGGCCAGCGGCACCACGCGGGCGCCGGGAGCAATGCCCGCCAGGCTGCCGACCGGCATCAGGAAAATCTTGCTGCCAGAAAAGCCCATCACTTCGGCTTCGACCTGCACCGGGTGGTAGCTGTCGTCATTGATCACCAGGCAGCGGCTGCCCATGGCGGCGCGCAGGCCTTCGGCTTCGAGGGTCAGGCCGACCATGCGCAGCAGGCGCCCTTCGAGAACGGGCTGGCCAGGCAACTCGGTGGCCTCAGCGTAGCCGCTCAGGCGCTTGGCGAAGCTGGTACGGTCAAGGCGCATCGGCGGCGTCCAGGTCCACGCTCAGGTCAGGTTCGGCCGGGTGCAGGACTTGTTCATGCAACTGGTCGAAGAGCTTGGCCATGATTTGGCTGATCCGGGTTTCTACGGTGGCATCAATACGGCTGTGTTCGGTTTCAACGCGGCAACCACCGGGCAGCAGCGCCGCGTCTTCGCCGATGCGCCAGGTTTCTTCGTGGCGCTCGCGCAGGGCTTTGATCTGTTCGAAATCCTGCGGGTTGATGTACAGCCGCACATTGCCAACGCCCAAAGGCAACAGCTTGAGGGCTTCGCGCATCACGCTTTCGATATGGCTGGAGTCTAGCACCAGTTCGCGCTGGATCACCTGGCGGGCGATATGCTCGACCAGGCCGATCATGGATTTTTCCAACTGCGCATCCTGCTCGGCAATCGGGTCAAACAGGCTGCCCATCAAGCGTTCAAGGCTGGCCAGCTTGACGCTCAGCGCCTCCTCGGCCTCTTGGCGAACTTTCAGGGTGGTGCTGCGAAAACCGTCTTTTTCACCCGCGGCGAAGCCCTCGTTGTAGGCCTCCTGGCGGATCGCTTCCAATTCTTCGAGGGTCAGTGGCTGGACTTCCTCCAGCGGCACTTCTTCCATTTGCGCCGGTGTTTCTTCAACCGGTTCGGGCTCGGGCTCCGGCACATGCGGGTCGAAGCTGGGCAACGACCAGATGTCGAACCCGCCGACATCCCGTGCGCGAATCAGATCGCTGGGCGTCTCATCTTTGTTCGACATGGGAAGCGCCTTAAATCATTTCTTCGCCGCCCTTCCCGCCGAGAACGATTTCTCCGGCTTCGGCCATACGGCGGGCAATGGTGAGGATTTCCTTCTGGGCGGTTTCCACGTCGCTGACGCGCACCGGGCCTTTGGCTTCCAGGTCGTCGCGCAACAGTTCAGAGGCGCGCTTGGACATGTTCTTGAAGATCTTCTCTTGAACGCCTTCGTCCGAACCTTTGAGGGCCAGTACCAGCACATCAGACGACACTTCACGCAGCAACGCCTGGATGCCACGGTCGTCGACATCGGAGAGGTTGTTGAACACGAACATGAGGTCTTCGATCTGGCCGGACAGGGTGTCGTCGATCTCGCGGATCGAGTCCATCAACTGGCCTTCGACCGAGCTGTCGAGGAAGTTCATGATGTCGGCCGCGCGCTTGATACCGCCCAAGGTGGTGCGCGAGGCATTCGAATTACCCGAGAACTGCTTCTCGAGAATCGTGTTGAGCTCTTTCAGGGCTGCCGGCTGCACGGTGTTCAGCGAAGACACGCGCAGGATAATGTCCAGGCGCACTTTATGGTCGAAATGGCCAAGCACTTCACCGGCCTGGTCCGGGTCCAGATAAGCAACGACGATGGCCTGGATCTGCGGGTGCTCGTAGCGAATCACGTCGGCAACGGCGCGCGGCTCCATCCATTTCAGGCTGTCGAGGCCGCTGGTGTTGCCGCCCAGCAAGATGCGGTCGATCAGGCCGTTGGCCTTATCTTCGCCCAAGGCCGAGGTGAGCATCTTGCGGATGTAGCTGTCGGAACCGACGCCCAGGCTGGTCTGGTCGCCGACGATCTCGACGAACTCGCTCATCACCTGCTCGACTTGCTCACGGTGCACATTGCGCATTTGCGCCATGGCCACGCCTACACGCTGAACCTCTTTGGGGCCCATGTGGCGCAGCACTTGTGCGGCGTCGGTCTCACCCAAAGACAGCAGCAACACGGCGGCTTTGTCGACTTTGGTGAGCTTGGCAACAGCGGCTCGATCATTCATCTGCGTTAATCCACTCTTTCACGACCTGGGCCACACGGCCCGGGTCTTCTGCCACCAGACTCTTGATTGCGTTCAACTGAGCGTCATAGCCTTCGCTCGGGCTTGGCAACAGGATGCTTTGCGGGCCGCCGAGGCTGACACGGTCGTTGGCCAACTCGCCGTCCAGGCCGCCCATGCCACCCAACTCGACGTCGCTTCCTGCAAGCGCCAGCTGTTTTTTGCCGTGGCCGGTGATGTTGTTGAGCACCGGGCGCAGTACGCCGAACACCAGCACCAGGATGAACAACACACCCAGCACTTGCTTGACGATGTCCCAGAACCACGGCTGCGTGTAGAACGACGGGTCGGCGATCACTTCGCCACGCTCGGCGGAGAACGGCATGTTGATCACGCTGACGCTGTCACCACGGCTGGCGTCGAAACCGACGGCGTCTTGCACCAGGCGCGTGAAGCGCGCCAATTCGTCGGCGCTCCATGGCGCACGGGTCACAGCACCGTCAGCAGCATTGACCTTGACCTGGTCATCGACCACCACCGACACCGACAGGCGATTGATTTTGCCCTGTTGCTGCTTGGTGTGGCTGATGGAACGGTCGAGTTCGAAGTTCTTGGTCGACTGGTTACGCTTGTCCGCCGGGTAGGGCGCGAGCATCGGCTGGCCGGTGGCCGGGTCCATGATCTGTTGACCGTTGGCGTCCAACAAAGGCTGGCCAGGCTGGATCGCACCGGCGGTTGCGGCGGCGCCACCGGTGGTTTGCGGTGCCGAGGCCGGGGCCGGCGGCTGGTTGCTCAGCGCACCTGGAACACCTTGCGGGCCGTTGCTGGCAGTGCGTTGTTCGCTGGTGGACTGCTCGCTGCGCAGCGCCGGCTGGTCCGGGTTGAATTGCTCGGAGGTCGACTCGACCGCACTGAAATCAACGTCGGCCGACACTTCAGCCTTGTAGCGGTCGTTGCCCAACACCGGTTGCAGAATGTTGTGCACACGCTGGGTGAGCATGCTTTCCATACGACGGCTGTAGTCGAACTGTTTGCCGGCCTGGGTCAGCGCAGAGTTTTCCGCCAGGTCGGACAGCAGGTTGCCCTTCTGGTCGACCACGGTGATTTGCGACTTGCTCAATTCGGGAACGCTGGTGGCCACCAAGTTGATGATCGCCAATACTTGGCCTGGCTCCAGCGAGCGACCGGAAAACAGTTCGACCAATACCGAGGCGCTTGGCTTGCGTTCATCGCGTACAAACACCGAGCTCTTAGGAATCGCCAGGTGCACCCGGGCGCCTTTGACGTTATTGAGGCTCGAGATGGTACGCGCCAGTTCGCCTTCCAGGCCACGACGGTAGCGTGTGGCTTCCATGAACTGGCTGGTGCCCAGGCCTTGGTCCTTGTCGAGGATTTCAAAACCGATGTTGCTATCGGACGGCGTTACGCCAGCCGCTGCCAACTTCATCCGCGCACGCGCCACGTCGTCAGCCTTGACCAGCAGGGCGCCGGAGTTGGGCTCCACGGTGTAGGGGATGTCGGCGGCGGCCAGGGTTTCCATGATCTGCTTGGAATCCATCCCGGCCAGGCTGCCGTACAACGGGCGGTAATCAGGTTGCTGCGACCACAGCACCACGGCAAAACCAATCGCCACGCTGGCAGCCAGGCCGACCATCAGGCCCACCTGACGCAACATGGTCATTTCGGAGAGGTTTTCCAGGAACGACAGGCCAAACAGCGGCGACTTGCCGTCTGCCTTGGCGGGTACGTTGTCCACGACTGCTTCTGCCATGACTTAAATCTCGTCCTTAAACCGGCATCTGCATGATGTCTTGATAAGCCTGAACCAACTTGTTACGCACTTGGGTTAAGGCCTGAAAGGAAACGCTGGCCTTTTGCGAGGCCACCATCACATCGGTAAGGTCCACGCCGCTTTTGCCAATCTCAAAGGCCGTGGCCAACTGATTCGAGGCTTGCTGGGTATCACTGACTTTGTTAATTGCCTGACCGAGCATGTCGGCAAAACTGCTTTGGCCCAATTCCGGCGCTGGCGCGACGGATTTCGGTTGAGCCATGGCATCCATTTGCATGGAGCGCATATCCAACATCAACCGATTGAACTCAATACCCTGGCTCATGACCTTCTCTCTCCGACGACCCGCAATTTTTTGACACTACGTAGCGGTTACTAGGGGTGGTAGCAACAAGGGTGCCAGCTCCGTGGCGATTCGTAAGAAAAGGCGACAAACCCTGTCGGCCTATGCATTTATCAGGTGGCGAAGAGGTAGGCTTCCACATCCATTCCCGCGTCACGCATCTGCGCCAATTTGTAGCGCAAGGTGCGCGGGCTGATGCCTAAGCGTTCGGCGGCCTCTTTGCGGCGGCCGCGCTCGGCGCGCAGGGTGTCGATGATCATCTGGAATTCGCGGCGACGCAGGTCGTCGCCCAAGGCGCCGCCGGGCTCGACTTCGGCCACCACTACCGGCGCCGGCGCCAGGCTGGGCAACGGTGCCGCGCCACTGCTTAGGCTACCGCCAAGGGTCAGGCAGAAGTCTTGCGGCTGGATAAGTCCACCCTGCTGCAAAATCAGCGCGCGCTGGATAGCGTTGTCCAATTCCCGCACGTTGCCGGGCCATGGGTAGCTGATCAGGCAAGCCTGAGCTTCAGCCGACAGCCGCGCCTGGGCGTGCTTCATTTTTTTGACGTGGTTGTTCAACAAGCGCTCGGCCAGCGGGATGATGTCCGCCGGGCGCTCGCGCAGTGGGCGCCAGGCCAGCGGGAACACCGAAAGTCGGTAGAACAAGTCTTCACGGAAGCGCCCCGCCGCCACTTCGCCCGCCAGGTCGCGGTTAGTGGTGGCGACCACGCGGATATCCAGCTGGATCGGTTTACGCGCGCCGACGCGCTCAACTTCGCGCTCCTGCAGTACGCGCAGCAGCTTGGCTTGCAAACCCAGGGGCATTTCCGAGATTTCGTCGAGCAGAATAGTGCCGCCGTCGGCCTGTTCGAACTTGCCCGCCTGGGCCGCAATGGCGCCCGTGAACGAACCCTTCTCGTGGCCGAACAACGTGGCTTCAAGCATGTTGTCAGGGATAGCCGCGCAGTTGATCGCGATAAACGGTTGTTTGGCGCGGCCGGATTGCTGGTGGATATAACGCGCCAGCACTTCTTTACCGGTGCCGGACTCGCCGGAGATCAACACCGTGGAATCGCTGCGCGCCACACGGGCGGCCAGCTCCAGCAGTTGCGCGCTGGCCGGTTCGAAGGCAATCGGGCCTTCACCTTCGACGCTCGAAATCACCCCGAGGGCGTGGCGGGCGACCAGCTCGATCAAGGCTTTGGGCTCGAACGGTTTGACCAAGTAATCCGCCGCGCCTTGGCGCATGGCGTCCACTGCGCGCTCCACGGCGCCATGGGCGGTCATCAGCAACACCGGCAGTTGCGGCTGACGCGCACGCAACAGGCCGAGCAATTGGTGACCGTCCATGCCAGGCATATTCACGTCACTGACTACGAGGCTGAAGGACTCCTGCTCAACGGCCTCCAAGGCGTCCTCGGCAGAGCCGACCGCCCGGTAGTCATGGCCCGCCAACAGCAGCGTGTCAGCCAATGCTTCACGCAGGGCGCGATCGTCTTCGACCAATAAAACCTTGATAGCCATAGTCCTTTTACTCCGCGCTTGCCGCGCTAAAAAACAGCGGCAAGGTCATCAATGCACACGTACCACGCCCCAACCGGGAGTGCAGTTGCAATTCTCCCTGATGCGCACGCGCCACTGCCTTGACCACGGTCAGGCCCAGGCCCGTACCATTGGTCTTGGTGGTAAAAAAGGGTTCGCCCAGGCGTTTCAGCACCACCGGATCGATGCCGCTGCCGCTGTCGCTGATGCACAGGCGCAGGGTTTGCTCGCGGCTGTACAGGTGCACTTTGAGCCGTGCACACGGGCCGCTGGCCTGGGTGGCGTTTTCGATCAAGTTAAGCAAGGCGCCGACCAGCGTGTCGCGGTTGCACAGCAACTCGCCGAGGTGGCTGTCGCACTGCCAGCGCACGCTGACATCCTGGATATGCGTGGCCGCCGCCGCTTGCAGCGACTGCATCAGCTCGGGCGGCGTGATTCGATCGGTCAGCGGCAATTCGCCGCGGGCAAACACCAACATGTCGCGCACCTGATGCTCCAATTCATGCAGGCGCTCCTTGAGGCGACCGGCAAATCGTTGGTGGGTGGCGGCTGGCAATTGTTCATCAGTCAAATGACTGGCGTAGATCAGTGCCGCCGATAACGGCGTGCGGATCTGATGCGCCAACGAAGCGACCATGCGCCCCAGCGACGACAATCTTTCATGGCGCGCCAGTTGGTCTTGCAAGTGACGGGTTTCAGTCAGGTCGTTGAGCAACACCAACTGCCCAGGCTCAGCGTCCAGGGAACGGGTGGCGATGGACAAGCGGCGCCCGTCCTTGAGGGAAATTTCATGGCCGTCATCTTCACGAGGCGAAAAGCAGCGCGTGATGACGTGGCGCCACAGCTCGCCTTCGAGCGGCTCGCCGAGCAAGTCGCGCGCGGCCGGGTTGGCTTCGCGGACATGGCCCATTTCGTCGATGACGATCACGCCACCGGGCAATAGGTCGAGGAGGTTTTGCAGACGGTTGGCCAGGCGCTCTTTCTCGGCCAGCTCTTCCATGCGCTGGGCACTGACCACCGCCAGCTCGCCTTTAAGCTCGGAAACCCGGGCTTCCAGCAAGCTGTAAGAGTCGGTGAGCTGGTTCGACATCTGGCTGAACAGCGAAAACGCCTGTTCAAGCCCTTGCCGGGTAAGCGGCTCTGCGCACGGAACGAGCCCTGGGATAGCAGGGCCTGAAGAAAGTTGGGCGGCGTGGGGCATCATGCTCTCTCGCTTGGCTGACCGTCAGTTAAACGGAACGTTGCGAGGGCTGTAGCAATACCCGTGCCGAAAAAAAACTACCTGGATTTCAGTGACTTAAAAAACAGGCGTCAATCATCTGCCTGTTCATCACCTTCTCGACGGCTCATGCCGTACTTGCGCATCTTCTCAACCAAGGTGGTTCGGCGAATGCGCAAGCGCTCAGCGGCGCGGGCAACAATGCCGTTGGCATCGTCCAGCGCTTGCTGGATCAGGCCCTGTTCCAGGCTACCGAGATAGTCCTTCAAGTCCAGGCCTTCGGGCGGCAGCATGGCGGTGGAACCGAAGTCCGGCGTATGGCCGTTGATAGCCACGCGTTCTTCCAGGTCACTGCGCAGGCTGTCTACCAGTTGCTCGTCTTCGTCATCGACGTAACGGAATTTTTTCGGCAGTTCGACCACGCCAATCACACCGTACGGGTGCATGATCGCCATGCGCTCGACAAGGTTGGCCAGCTCGCGGACGTTGCCCGGCCAGCCGTGGCGGCACAGCGACATGATCGCGGCGGAATTAAAGCGAATCGAGCCGCGCTTTTCGTGCTCCATGCGCGAGATCAGTTCGTTCATCAGCAGCGGGATGTCTTCCACGCGCTCACGCAGTGGGGCCATCTCGATCGGGAATACGTTGAGGCGGTAGTACAGGTCTTCGCGAAAGCTACCGACCTCGATCATGCTTTCGAGGTTCTTGTGCGTGGCCGCGATGATGCGCACGTCGACGCTCTGGGTCTTGTTGCTGCCCACGCGCTCGAAGGTGCGCTCCTGCAATACGCGCAACAGCTTGACCTGCATCGGCAGCGGCATATCGCCGATTTCGTCGAGGAACAGGGTGCCGCCGTTGGCCAGCTCGAAACGCCCGGCACGGCTAGTGATCGCCCCGGTAAAGGCGCCCTTCTCGTGGCCGAACAATTCGCTTTCGAGCAGCTCTGCCGGGATCGCCCCGCAGTTGACCGGCACGAAGGGCCCGTCGCGGCGCTTGGAGTGATAGTGCAAGTTGCGCGCAACCACTTCCTTGCCGGAGCCGGACTCACCGAGAATCAGCACGCTGGCGTCGGTGTCGGCCACTTGCTGCATCATCTGGCGCACGTGCTGAATCGCACGGCTGGTGCCGACGAGGCTGCGGAACAGATTGGGTTCGCGGTGGCGGCCGCGCTCGCGGGCCTGGTCGTACATCTCGCGGTAAACCTGAGCGCGATGCAGGGAGTCGAGCAATTTGCTGTAGCTGGGCGGCATTTCCAGGGTCGAAAGCACGCGGCGGCGCTGATCTTCCGGCAGGTCCACGGAAGAAATATCGCCCATCAGCAACACCGGAAGGAACTCATCCCAGGTCGCCAGTGTCTTTAACAAGCCTTGAACCGCACCAGGAGCGTTTACCGTCCCGATCAGCACACAAATGACTTCACGGCTCGATGACAAAGAGCTGACCGCCTGCTGCCAATCATGGCTACCGCAGGGCAAATTTTCTTCACCCAGAAAATTTAAAATCACCGCCAAATCGCGGCGGCGGACGCTATCGTCATCGATCAGCAGAATTTTGGTTTCACGCCACATGCAATAGCAACTTCCCTAGTAAAACTTCCTGCCCCAGAGTGAGGGCAATCAAGACGCCTGTAAGACTTATTACCTTACTAGACGTCTGAAATCTGAAAACAGCACTAGTTAAGTCAAAAATGCTGGCACAGTCAAATATATGACGCGCCGTTCGGATTAACTGAGCCCATTCAGCCGAACAGATGGTAAACCTTTGACGCATTTTTAGCTTGGTTGATCTGCGACATCTCTTCGAAAATCGCCTGGCGCTCGCCGGTCGTCACCTCAAGCAACTGCTGATAAACCGCCAGCAGGCTTTCCAGCTTTTCCCGCAGCGCATCTTCATCAACCGGCGCTTCGCTGAGCACGTCGTCGATCACGCTGCGACAGCCCATGTCCAATTCGCCGATGGCGTCCCAGTTACGTTCCGCCAGCGCGCCGATCAAGGCTTCACGGGTTTCATCAATGCGTTGCAGTGCGTGGCTCATGACGTGTCCTCAAGGCCAGTGGCCTTATTGTGCAGCACCTTGTGGCTCAGCGATGGCGTCCCAGCCTTCTTTCACGGTAATCAGCAAACGGGCGACTTCGTCGATCATGTCGGCATCGTTGTGCAGGTTAGCTTCCATCAAACGGTTGGACATGTAGACATACAGGCCTTCCAATTGCTGGACGTAATCCTTGTTGTCGCTTTTTTCCGCATCCAAACCATCACGTAGGCCGATCAGAATATCGGTGGCTTTCCCCAGCATCAGGCCCTTCTGAGCGATGTCGCCACGCGCCAGCGCGCCTTTGGCTTGGGCCATACGGTCAAGGCCACCCTCCATCAGCATCTGCACCAGGCGATGCGGGTTGGCTTCAGAGATCTGGGCATGGGAATTGACCTTCTGGTATTGGCGAAGGGCTCTCATGGGATTCATGTTTCTACCTCGTGACAGGCAACAGCGAGAAGGTTTTCAGTAACCATTATGTCGACTGGGTCGCAAAAAACTTTAACCCGACGGTCTTAGAAAGAACAAAGCCCAGGTCAACGGACCCGGGCTTTTTATGCGATCAATCAGTTGCTGTTGCTTTTCGAATTACTGATCGCATTGAGCGTGCCGAGGATGCTGTTGCTCTGCTGGCGCAGCTGCGCCACCAGGGTATCCATGGCCGTGTACTTGCGGGTCAAGGCGTCCTGCATCGTCGTCAGACGCTCATCCAAGTCGGTCTGCTGCGCGGTCAAGTCTTTCAGGCTGTCGGCCAACGATGTCGTGCGCGTCGCCAGAATCCCGGTGGTGGGCTTGGCGTAGGCGTCGGTCGCGGCCGTCAAGCGCGCCAGCAGACCGGTCTTGCCGCTGAAAATACTGTTGATATCGGCGGCATTGGTCAGCACCGCCTTATCCCACTGCTTACTGTCGATGCTCAGCGCGCCGGTGTTCTGGTCAGTGGTAACGCCGAATTGCGCCAGGGACTTCAAGGTGCCATTACCGGAGAGCGAGTTGAACTCGTTGCGAATCGCCGCCTGCAAGGTGCGCATGGTGGAGTCGCCGGTCAAGGTCGCAGCGATGGAGTTACCGGCAGCATCCTTGGTGACCTTGGTCTCGGCGTTCATGGCCTTGAGCAACGCGTTGTAGGTGTCGACGAAGCCTTTGACCCCGGACTTGAGGGCGGTGGTGCTGGTGGTGACCGAAATGGTCATGGCCGTACGCGGCGGATTATCTGTATTCGGATCATTGGGAGTGACCGTAGGCGAAAGTGACAGCAATTTAATGCTCACCCCACTCACGGCATCCGTAATGTTGTTGGTCTTCGATTCAGCCGGAATATTATCGATGGTGTACTTGGCATTCTGCGGGACGTCGACCACCTTGTAGCCAGTATCAATCCCGGAATTGCCCGACATCGTCAGGTCGGAGCCCACACCACCATTGGTGGATGTCAGAATCAGACGCGAACCGTTGGAGTCGGTGAGGATGTTGGCACTCAAGCCTGCGGTGCCGAATTGCGAGTTGATCGAATCGCGCACTTGCTGCAGCGTCGAGCCCGCCGGAACACTCAGGTCGAAGTTCTTGCCCGACTGAGAGATGGTCAACGTCGTCGCTTTGTTGGTCGCGTTGACAACCGTCGACTGGCCGCCCGCGTAGCTGGTGGTGGACAGCTTGGAGGGCTTCGCCAGCTGGTTGACGATCAGCGCGAAGCTACCGTTCGCAGCCCCCTGGTTAGCCGTCATGGTTGCGACCTTTTCATCCGAAGACGTACCGGTCAAGCCACTGAAGCTGTTATCGGTGCCCATGCTGGTCAGCGCACCACGGAAGGCGTCCAGGGCAGCCTGGATCTTGCCGATCGACGACAGCTGGGTAGTTGCCTTTTGCGATTGGGTGTTGATCTGCGCCTGCTTCGGCGCTCGCTCGGCATCCACCAGGGACTTCACAATCGCCTGGGTATCGAAGCCCGATCCCACGCCCGTAATCGTTGTACCCGCCATCATCTTTCTCCTGTTCCGGTGGCTGCCGTTATCTTGACGAACAACGCTTCAAGTCGTAGCAGCAACAAATTTCATGCCAGCTTAAGCCTTGTCGTCAAACAGCACGTGACTGGCGCTGGACAAGCTTTGCGCCAGCTTCAAGGCAGTTTCCGAGGGAATCTGGCGGATCACTTCACCGGTGTCGGTGGCAATGACCTTAACCACAACCCTATGGGTGGAATCATCAATAGAAAAATCCAGATTGCGCTGGGCCGCTTGTACGAATTCTTTAATATCGGTGACCGCTTTTTCCAGATCGCCCTTTTGGGACGTACCTGCGGTTGGCGCGGCCGGCTCAACCTTGTTCTTGTCTTTGTCAGCAACCACAGGTGCCGCAGCGCCTTGGGGGGCCAGCGGCGAATAAGACAAGTTCAACTTTACATTCATGTCCATGCCCAATCTCCTCTGACTGGAAAAGACGAAAGGGCACGTAAACGCGCCCTTCCGTCAGTCACCAAGTGCTGTAATTACTGAAGCAGCTTCAGTACAGCGGATGGCAGCTGGTTAGCCTGCGACAGGATCGCGGTGGAAGCCGACTGCAGGGTTTGCTGCTTGGTCAGTTCAGCGGCTTCGGAAGCGAAGTCGACGTCCTGGATGGTGGAACGAGCAGCGGTGCTGTTTTTCTGGATGTTGGACAGGTTGTCCACAGTGCTGGTCAGACGGTTCTGAACAGCGCCCAGGCCCGAACGGGAGCTGGAGATGGTAGCGATAGCCTGGTCGATCACGGACACAGCGTTCTGGGCCTTGGTGGCGTCAGTCACGTCAGTTTGCGATACGGCGGTCTTGGTCGAAGCAGCCGAAGTAGCGGCACCGAAGATACCGGTCACGCCAGCGCCTTCCAGGGAGTAGCCCTTGGCGGAGTCCATGTTCACAGCACCGGTAGCGATGATGCCGTCAGCCAGGGCAGTAGCAGTACCGTAAGCGCCCGAACCGTCTTTGGTGGCAACAGTGATGGTGCCGGCAGCGGTCGAAGCGCTGAAGGACAGGTTTTCACCGGTGTCGGATTTAACCGACAGAGTGCCTTTGGTCTCGTCGTAGTTAACGCTGATACCCAGTTTGGCGGAGTTCGACTTCAGCTGGTCAGCCAGGCTGGCAGTGTCTTTTACGCCAACGAACGTGGTGGCTTGGCCGCCAACGGTCATGGTGAACGAAGCTGGAGCGGTAGCAGCACCGGCACCGACTACGAACTCAGCTTCAGTGCTGGCGGTAGCGCTCAGGCCACCGATGGCGCCGTTCAGCTGGGCAGCGATGGTTTTGGCAGAAGCTGCACCGGCTACGGTAACGCTGGCAGTCTGGCCGTTACCGGTCACTGCGATTGCGCCGCCTACAACACCAGCGCCTGGAGTGATGCCGATGCTCTTGATTTGCTGCGAACCGATGTTGTTGGCAGCAACGTTGTCCAGGGACAGGTTGATGGTTTCGTTAGCGTTGGCGCCAACCTGGATCGACTTGGTACCGTACGAACCGTCCAGCAGCTTCTGGCCACCGAAAGTAGTGGTCTGGGCGATACGGGTCAGTTCCGAAGTCAGAGCCTGGTATTCGTCGTTGTTCGACTTACGGTCGTCGGTGCTCAGGGAGCCAGTAGCCGAGGACAGAGCCAGGGTACGCATTTTTTGCAGAATGTCGGTCGAAGCCTGCATTGCGCCTTCAGCGGTCTGCGCGATGGAGATACCATCGTTGGCGTTCTTTACAGCTTGACCCAGGCCGTTGATCTGGCTGGTCATACGGTTGGCGATACCCAGGCCGGCGGCGTCGTCTTTAGCGCTGTTGATACGCAGGCCGGAAGACAGGCGCTGCATCGATTGGGCCAGGGCGCCGCCAGCTTTGTTCAGGTTGCCCTGAGTAGTGATCGAAGCAATGTTGGTGTTTACTGTTAAAGCCATGACGAAATCCTCGTTGGATGGATACTGCGGCTTCCGGCCCTGGCAACCGCCGGGTGTGGCCTGAGAACCTACGTAATAGTTATCGTCGTGGGAGCCGGTTGCTTGAGGCTTTTTTTGAAATTTTTTACTAGCCCTGTGCCACCCCTTGCATTTCAAGGCTTTACGAAAGCTCGAAACCCCGGATTCATTGGCTTTTCTGGCGCCAAATAAAAAACGCCGATGATCGGTCGATCATCGGCGTTTTTTCTGAAACCCTCGTGGAGAGCGTTCAGGCTATTAAAGCGTCACGGGCGATAGAGAATTGCCGAGCCCCAGGACAGGCCCACACCAAAGCCACTGATCGCCACGCGCTTCCAGGTCGCGTTCATCACGTGCTTTTCAAGCAACAGTGGAATACTCGACGACACGGTGTTACCGGTCTCGACCATGTCCTTAATGAACTTGTCCACCGGCGCATCTTCAAACCGCCGTGCCACGGCATCGACGATTGCCGCACTGCCCTGGTGAATGCAGAACGCATCGATGTCGTCAGCCTTGAGGTCCGATTCATTGAGCAGTTCGTGCAAATGCGCCGGCACCTTGAGCAAGGCGAAGTTGAACACCTGGCGGCCGTTCATGAAAAACACCCCATCACTGACCTTCAGGTGCGGTGCGCCGGAACCATCGGTGCCGAACTTGGACTTGCCCAGCAACCATGGCGCGCCTTCGCCCATCCAGGTAGCGGTGGCGGCATCACCGAACAACATGGTGGTGTTGCGATCTTCCGGGTCCACGATCTTCGAATACGGGTCGGCGGTGATCAGCAGGCCGTTTTTCAGGCCGGCGGCTTCCATGAAGCCCTTCATCACGTAAATGCCGTAGACGTAGCCGGAGCAGCCCAAGGAAACATCGAAGGCGGCCACATGAGTCGGCAACCCAAGCTTGTCCTGAACAATGGCGGCGGTGTGCGGCAAACCCTCTTCGTCGCCGTTCTGGGTCACGACGATCAGCGCGTCAATCGACTCGCGCTTCAAATCCGGGTTGTTGGCAAACAAAGCGTTGACCGCCTCGACACACAGGTCAGAGGTCTCCTGCGCCGCTTCCTTACGCGGCAGGAACGCCGAGCCGATCTTGCCAATGATGAACTCTTCATCCTTGGCGAATTTGGCACCCTGGGCGTAGTTATCGATCCCGTCTGCCGGCACGTAACTGGCGATGCTTTTTATGCCAATCATTGTGGCTTCCCAATACTAAATAACTGGAGAACACCCCGCGAACTGCCTCGGGGGGCGCTGACAATAAAGGGGATAACCCCGCAAAAATCTCGCTGAAAGCCCGCGCGCAACGACCTGGCGACGACTTATCCTTTTCACACGATACAGTGAAGATGCGCTTTATGACTCACAGGTCACTCAATTTTGTGTGCTTTGTGCAAAACCTTCAAACAATTAAGTCGCAGAAACGACAACGGCCCAGCCTGTTACCAGGCTGGGCCGTTGCGTAACCGCGATGAGATTACATTCGGCTGAACAGGGTCAACTGGGAGATTTTCACGAAAGCCAGTTGCGACGCCTGCAGCATGGTTTGCTGCAACGTCAGGTTGATCGCCGCCTCGCCCATGTCGATGTTGGCCAGATCGCTCATGGTGCTGGTATTGGCCAGGCCAACACTGGTGTTTTCACTGGCCTGGATATCCAGGGCATTCTGCCGCGCACCGATGGAGCCGCGCACGTTATCGAGCTGGGTACGTGAATTGGCCAGGTTGCTGATCGACGCATCCAGGACATCCTTGAGCTTGATCGTCGCTGCCGGATTGCCGTCGGCAGGTTGCTCCAGCGCCTGACGCAATTGGCTGAGGGTATCCAGCGCATTCTGGGTTTTCTGAGTGCTGGCACCGACCGAAAACTGGTCACCCGCCTGCGGTGGCCCGGCATTTACATCAAACGTCACCCCAGCCGCCGTGACCGTGGTACCGCCCCCGGTATCACCGGTGGCAATCGCCTTGCTGTCGGTCGAGTAAGGTTGGGCGTACACCTCATAAGCCGTAGCGCTGGTGAACTTGATAACCGCCCCGCTGTTTGCCGGGAATGTGCTGGCGTAGTCCGCCTGATTGGACACACTGGCACCGGTCAATTGTGCCGTGGAGGCATTGCTTGGCGTGCGCGAGACGCTGAAGGTATCCGGCTTGGCTTCCAGGCTGAACGAACGATCCTTGACCAGTGCATCAGAGTTGGCGCCGGGCGCGACATCGCCCAGGTTCAACGTGATGTCGAACTTCACACCGCGCAACGCCACGCTGTTATTGCCCTCTTTGGTGGCATCAAACGTGCCGTTGCCGGCAATCTCGGACGTTACGTCATTGCCGTCCTTGTCGGCCACCTTGTATTGCGTGCTGCTGGTAAAGGTCAGCTTGTAGGGCTGGCCATCGGCGAATTTCTTGGTGTAGTCGATACCCGAGGTGACCAACCCGGCCGACAGCGCGACCTTATTATCGTTGACCGTAGGCGGCACCGTCTGCGGCACCGGCGGCAGCCACGTGGCCTGGGTACGCCCCGAATTGGCTGCGCCTTCCAGAATGGTCTTGCCGGTATCACCGGCGCTGACGTTCAGCGTATTGGAAACCTGCAGGCTCAGCGGCGTTTCATCGCCCTGATAGCTGTAGGTGCCGTCGCTGTTACGCGAATACGGCGGGGTCTGGGACTTGGAGCCGGAGAACATATAGTTGCCGGACGAGTCTTTGCTGTTGAGCAGCCCCAGTACCTGATTTTCAATCGCGCCGATCTCGCTGGCGATAGACCGGCGATCAGCGTCGCTGATCGAACCACCGGCACGCAGCGCCAACTGACTGGCGCGCTGCATCGCATCGTCGATCGAACTCAGCACGCTTTCTTCGTTGGTCAGGGAGTTCTTCAGGCTGGTGACGTTACCGCTGAACTGGCCCAGCATGTCTTTCTGCTGTTGCAGCAACAACAGGCGCGCCGCCGCGACCGGATCATCCGCGGCGGTTTGCACACG
The DNA here is from genome assembly GCF_900624995.1 of Pseudomonas antarctica. Taxonomy (GTDB): domain Bacteria; phylum Pseudomonadota; class Gammaproteobacteria; order Pseudomonadales; family Pseudomonadaceae; genus Aquipseudomonas; species Aquipseudomonas antarctica. The sequence goes on along the minus strand of NZ_UYXQ01000014.1, from coordinate 18,359 downwards.
CACACCGGAGCTGGCCTGTTCCTGGGCCTTCACCACACTGGAGTAGTTGTCCGAGTACTTGGTGGCGCTGGTTTCGTAATATTGAGCAGTAGAAATACGCATCGTCCCAGGCTCCCTTAAAGACTATTGATCAGCGTGCTGAAGGTTTCTTGCGCAGCCTTGATGATCTGCGACGACGCGGTGTAGTACTGCTGGAACTTGATCATGTCGCCCGCCTCTTCATCCAGGTTGACCTGGGACACCGAGTTACGCGCGTCCTGGTTGGCCTTGAGCAGCGCACCGGTGGCAGTGGTGTCGGTAATCGCCGACGCGGCCTTGGCACCCACCGTGGAGACCAGGCGGCTGTTGGCCGCGACCAAGCTCACACCGCCGCCGCTGCCGTCCGACAGACCAACTGTGGCTTTGGTCTGCAAGTCCAGCAGCGCTTGAGCATTGCGGTTGTCCGACTTGCCCGAAGCGTTGAAAGAGAACGTGGTGCTGTCGCCATCGGCCGGCGAGCCGCCCACGGTCGTATCAAACTTGAAGCTCTTGGCCGGCACCAGCAGTGCGCCGTTGGCGTCGCGCATTGGCACGTCGACGGTGATTTTGTTGCTCTGGCCCGGCACGATAGTGCCGTTGCCAATCGGGTTGCCCTGGGAGTCATTGAGCGTGTAAGCCTGGGTGCCATCAGCGGCTGGCTTACCGAACACCATCTTCACTGGCATCGAGTGTTCAATCCCAGTACGCAATTGAGCGGTATCCGCGCCACCGTGAATGTCGATAGGCACGCTCAAGGTCGGCGGCGTAAAGGTGCCAGTGCCTTGGTTGGTCTTGCTGCCCTCGCCCAGCAACGGCCCGGCGAATGCGATTTTATTTGCGTCCTTCAGGTCGGTACCGATGTTGGCCGCACCGTTGGCGGTCGGGCTGACTTTGAAGCTGTCGCCGGCGGCGATCGGTCCCTTGCCGTCTAAGGCCAAGGTGAATCCGTCAATCACTGGCGGCGGCGTGGTGGTCGTGTCGAACGCGCCCATGGCTTTACCGTCGGAACGCATCACGGTGTAATTGTTGCCACTGGTGAAGGTGACTTTATAGTCGTAGGTCGACAGCTTGCTGCTGTCTTGGATGCTCACGTTCAGGTTGCCGGAACCGCTGCTGTTGCCCGCTGCACCCACGCTACGCTGGGCAATCGCCGCCGCGCTGTTGATGTCCTTGAACAACGACGAGCCGAAGTCACCGTTCAAGTCCAGGCCCTGACCCAGTTGACTGTTGACGGTGTCGGCAGTGGCAATCGCGATACGCCCCAGGTCATTGATGGCCGGCATCAACGCGTCACTGCGATAACGCAGCAGACCGCCGATGCTGCCGCCACTGATGACGTTACCCAGATCGATCGACGTACCGCCGCCAGCGTTGAGCTGGATGGTGTACTGGCTCGGGTCGCTGGCGCTCGGCACTGCCGAAATAGTGTTGGACTGATCACCCAGCACCAGCGACTGGCCACTGCCGGTACTGACGCTGAATACGCCATTCTTTTCGCTGGCGGTAACGCCGACCAACTCATTGAGCGAGCGCACGGCTTCGTTACGGGCATCCAGCAGGTTGGCCGGGGCGCTGTTGCTTGAACCCTGGGCCTGAGTGATCTGCTTGTTGAGCAAGGCAATCGAGGAGGTCAGTTTGTTGACCTGATCGCTCATGGTGCTCAACTGGCCGTTGATCGACTCTTTTTGCTGGTTCAATTGGTTGGAGATCGAGTTGAAACGGTTGCTCAGGGTCTGCGCACTGGTCAACAGCACTTGCCGGGCGGACACGTCACTGGGGTTGGCCGCCGAGGTCTGTACAGCGGCGAAGAACGCACTTAACACCGAGGACATGCCGGTGGTCTTGTCCGACAGGGTCTTATCAATCGCACTCGCCTGGCTTGAGTAAGCCTTGGCATCGTTATTGAGCGAGGTGCTGTTCTGGTAGGCCGCATCCAGGAACTCGTTATACACCCGGCGCACATCCGCCAGGGTTGTGCCGCTGCCAATAAATACGCCTCCGTACGGGTTCGAAGCGCTGGCATTCTGAGTCGTCTGCTGGCGCGAGTACCCCTGGGTGTTGGCGTTGGCGATGTTGTTACTCAGGACCGACAACGATCCTTGAGCGGCGTTAAGCCCCGACATCCCGATATTGAGCAAACTCATGATTCAAACCTTATAAATGAGTGGATGCGCCCGCGGCAGCGTAGTTCTGGTAACTGTTCATCGTTTTGGCGATCTGCGAAATCTTGCTGGCGTAGTCCGGGTCGGTTGCATATCCGGCTTTTTGCAACTCGCGTACAAACTGTTCCGGGTTGTCGGCTGATTTCACAACTTCTTTATAGCGATCATTGCTTTGCAGCAATGTCACGAGGTCGTGGAAGCTGTCCTGATAGGAGTTATAGGAGCGGAAGTGTGCCGTCTCCTTGACCATCGCCCCATCACGAAACTCGCTGGTGATCGCGCGCGCCTGGCCGCCTTGCCAACTCTGCCCGGCCTTGATGCCGAACAGGTTGTGGCTGCTGCTGCCGTCTTCGGCGCGCATCACCGATTTACCCCAACCGGTTTCCAGGGCGGCCTGGGCCACCAGGTACTTGGGGTCGACGCCGATACGCGCGGCGGCGGCCTTGGCCATCGGCAGCATGGTGGCGACAAATTCATCCTGCGAGCTGAAGGCTTTCTTCGCCGGCGCCAGCGGTGGCTGGGCGATGGCGCGGCCATACACCTGCATGCGCCCACTGGGCACGGCGAAGCTACGCGCGGCGCTGCTGATCACGTTGTCGGCGGCGGCGCTATTGCGCAACGGCGCGTTTTTGGCATCGATGGCAACCGGTGCGTTGGGCACGATGCCGGCCAACAGACGGTCCGTCAGCTTGCTCGGTAACGCGATACGGCGCTGGTTCATCAGCTCCATATCGTTGGTGTGGGCACTGGCGCCTTCAGGCACCGCCACGCGGTAAGCCCACAGCGGGCGCTGACCATTGGAGCGGCCCAACGGCCCTTCTGCTTTAGTGCCCGCTGCAATTTCAGTCGGCACATCGACTTTCTTCGCGGGCGCTTGCGCCGCCTCCGGGCCCTGCAACGTGGCCGCCTGGGCGTCCACCGGTTTGTTCTTTTGCATCTGGCGCATCAGCACGTCAGCCAGGCCGATACCGCCGCCCTCGCGGGACATCGAGACCGCGAGCTGCTGGTCATACATTTCCTGGTACTGCTTGGCGGCCGGGGTATTCAGCGGGTTGTCCTTGCCCAGCGCTTCGGTGGCCGAGCGCATGGACTTGAGCATCTCGCTCAAAAACAGCGACTCGAACTCCTGCGCCACTTTGCGCATGTTGCCGTCACTGTTCTTGTCGGCGCCGACCTTGAGCTGGTTAAGCCGGTTCAGGTCGGAGTAAGAGCCCGAGTCCGCTGTGCTGCTGATCCCGCTCTTGCGCATATCCATGGCCATGACCTCAGATCACGATCAGGTCGGCTTGCAAGGCGCCGGCCTGTTTCAGAGCTTCAAGGATCGCCATCAAGTCGCCGGGCGCTGCGCCCACCTGGTTCACCGCGCGGACAATCTCGTCCAGGGTGGTGCCGGGGCCGAACTTGAACATCGGCTTGGCTTCTTGCTGGGCATTCACCCGCGAACGCGGCACCACGGCGGTCTGGCCATTGGACAACGGCCCAGGCTGGCTGACGATCGGGTCTTCGGTGATGGTCACGGTCAGGCTGCCGTGGGTCACTGCCGCCGGCGACACCTTGACGTTCTGACCGATCACGATGGTGCCGGTACGCGAATTGATAATGACCTTGGCCACCGCCTGGCCCGGGTCGACCTCAAGGTTTTCGAGCAACGACAGGTAGTCGACACGCTGGCTTGGGTCCAGCGGTGCTGTGACGCGAACCGAACCGCCATCAATGGCCTGGGCCACGCCCGGGCCGAGCAGCTCATTGATCTTGTCGACCACGCGCTTGGCGGTGGTGAAGTCCGAACGGTTGAGGTTCAGGGTCAGGCTGTTGCCCTGGTTGAAGCCGCTGGGCACCGTGCGCTCCACCGAGGCACCACCGGGAATCCGGCCGGCCGATGGCACGTTGACGGTGATCTTCGAACCATCACGGCCCTCAGCATCAAAACCACCCACCACCAGGTTGCCCTGGGCAATGGCGTAGACGTTACCGTCGATACCTTTGAGCGGCGTCATCAGCAAGGTACCGCCGCGCAGGCTTTTCGAGTTGCCAATGGACGAGACGGTGATATCAACCACCTGCCCCGGCTTGGCGAACGCTGGCAGGTCGGCACTGATCGACACGGCGGCAACGTTTTTCAGCTGCACGTTGCCCGAACCCGCCGGCACCTTGATGCCAAACTGAGAGAGCATGTTGTTGAAGGTCTGCAGGGTGAACGGGGTCTGGGTGGTCTGGTCACCCGTACCGTTGAGCCCCACCACCAAGCCGTAGCCGATCAACTGGTTGGAGCGCACGCCGGAAATACTGGCGATGTCTTTCAACCGCTCGGCGTGAGCCCCTGCACTCAAGGCCAGCAATAACGCGGCAGCCATCAGCTGTTTGAGTTTCAAAGTGGTCACCTAGAAAGGGAACAGCGGGCTAAGGAAGAAACGGTCGAACCAGCCCGGCTGACTCGCATCAGCAAACGAACCCGTACCCGAGTAGGTAATGCGTGCATCGGCAATCCGCGTCGAAGACACCGTGTTGTCTGTGGCAATGTCATCGGCACGCACCATCCCGGCAATTCGCACCAACTCGTCACCGGTGTTGAGGGTCATCCACTTTTCGCCACGGATGGCGATGATGCCGTTTGGCAACACATCTGCGACGGTCACGGTGATCGAACCGGTGAGGCTGTTGCCCTGCCCCGCGGCGCTTTTGCCGTTGGTGGCGCGGTTACCGCTGTACCCGGCGTTAAGGCTCAGATCGCCATTGCCCAGCGGGTTATTGGTGTTCGGCACGGCACCAAACAACGAGGTCAGACCAATGCTGTTGGTGCTGGTTTTGCCCACCTGCGAGTTGGCGTTTTTGCTGGCCTGGGTCTTCTCGTTCAGGGTGATGGTGATGATGTCACCCACGCGGAACGCCTTGCGGTCGCTGTACAGGTTCTGTTCGAAACCAGCCTGGTAGATCGAGCCATTGTTGGCTGCCGCCGGCAGCGGCGTGCGTGGCAACACCGGCGCGTAGTACGGGTCATTGGGTTTTGGCGTCGGGGCGACACAGCCCGCGAGCACGGCGATCCCACTCAATGCCAGAACAGAAACATAGCGATTCATGACCCTTACCTCACGGTGTTGCAGGCGCCGTCAACGGCGCCCCATAGACTTGATTACAGATTCTGCGTTACGAACGAAAGCATCTGGTCGGCGGTGGAAATCACCTTGGAGTTCATCTCGTAGGCGCGCTGGGTGGTGATCATGTTGACCATCTCCTCCACGGTGCTCACGTTGGAGGTTTCCAGGGTGCTTTGCAGGGTAGTGCCGAAACCGTTCAGGCCAGGGGTGCCGATTTGCGGCGCGCCGCTGGAGGCGGTTTCCAGGAACAGGTTGTTACCCATGGCCTGCAAGCCGGCCGGGTTGATGAAGTCGGCGGTTTGCAGGTTGCCGATCACTTGCGACGCCGGGTTGCCGGCCACGGTGATCGACACGGTGCCGTCGTTACCGACGGTGAAGGTCTTGGCATCCGCAGGCACGACGACAGCTGGCTCCAGGGCGAAACCGTTGGCTGTGACGATCTGGCCGTTGGAGTCGAGGTGAAACGTACCGTCGCGGGTGTAGGACGTGGTCCCATCCGGCTGCAGGATCTGGAAGAAACCACGGCCGTTGATGGCCATGTCCAACGGCTGGCCGGTTTGCTGAAGGTTACCGGCGCTGAAGTTCTTCTGGGTGCCGACGATCTGCACACCGGTACCCAATTGCAGGCCCGACGGCAGTTCGCTGTCCTGGGTCGACTGGGCGCCCGGCTGCTTCTTGATCTGATAGAGCAAGTCCTGGAACTCGGCACGGTCACGTTTGAAACCCGTGGTCGATACGTTCGCCAAGTTGTTGGAAATGGTGGTCAGGTTGGTGTCCTGGGCGGACAAACCTGTTTTGGCAACCCATAGAGCCGGAAGCATAGTGTTCTCCTTCGTGCGCCTGTTTGTTGGCGCTGTGCTGCAAAATTAGTCTTTGGTCAATCAGCTCATCTGCATGACGCGAGTCATGGCCTGATCGTCTTCTTTGGCGCTGTTCATCATCTTGATGTGCAGCTCGAACTGTTTGGAGAGCGACAGCACCGCGGTCATTTCTTCCACGGCGTTGACGTTGCTCGCCTGCAGGAAGCCCGACGTCAGCGTGACGCTCGCGTCCGCCTGCGCCGGTTTGCCATCCTTGGTGTGGATGGTGCCGTCGAGGCCTTTATTCATGTTCTTGAGGTCTGGCTGGACCATCTTGATGCGGTCCACTTCAGCCATCACCCTTGGGCCTTCGCCCATGGCGCGAATGCTGATGGTGCCGTCGGAGCCCACTTCGATTTTTTGCTGGGGCGGCACGGCAATCGGGCCACCGTTGCCCATCACGGGCATGCCGTTGCCCGCGCGCAACACACCCAGCGCGTCGACATTCATGCTGGCGCTGCGCACGTAGGCTTCGCTGCCATCAGGGGTTTGCACGGCGATCCAGCCGTTGCCGTTGACGGCCACATCGAGGTCACGACCGGTTTCGATCATGGCGCCCGGGGAGAAGTCGGTGGCCGGCCGTTCGGTCATGGCAAATGCCCGCGCCGGAAAGCTGTCACCAAACACCGGCATCGACCGCGCCTGCTCCAGGTCACGCTGGAAGCCGTTGGTGGAAATGTTCGCCAGATTGTTGGCATGGGCCTTCTGCGCCAGTGCATTCTGGCTGGCGCCGGTCATTGCCACATAAAGGTACTTGTCCACGCTCTATCCTCTTTCTGACGGACGCTTGCCGCCCACCGCTGTACTGATGAGGCTTAAGCAATTTGCGAACCAACTTTTTAAATGAGGACAAAGTCCAAGCGCGGCGGGGGTTTGCGGTCAGACAGGGGGATTTCAAATTTAGAAGAGAGTCGAAAAAACGGCGGACTACTGCCGCCTGCGGCAAGCCGTGGTCTGAGGGGCGACAAAGATCAAAGGTGGGAGCGTTTTAACCGTGTGTCTGTGATTATTTATCGGTCTTGAGAATTTCGTAATCACGCAGCTTATTCGCGATGGTGGTATGCGACACACCTAGGCGCTTGCCTAACTGCCGACTGCTCGGGTGCCCGGCATACAGACTCTCCAACACCGCCTTTTCGAACCGACCGACGATCGCTTCCAAGCCACCTTCCAGGGAAAAATCGCCAAGCGGCTGACGCACGCCATAATCCGGCAACCGAATATGCTCAGCCTTGACCGTGCCGCCCTCGCACAACGACACCGCCTGGAACAGCACGTTTTCCAACTGCCGCACATTACCCGGCCCGTGATAGTGGCTGAGCCGCTCCATCGCCGCCGGTGCCAACGTGGGCAGCGGGCAGCCAATCTGCCGACTGGCCTGATCCAGAAAGTGCTCAACCAACGGCCCCAACCCATCCAGGCATTCGCGCAGCGGTGGTATATGCAGCGACAGCACATTGAGCCGGTGATAAAGGTCCTGGCGAAACTCACCACGGGCGCACAGCTCCGACAAATCCACCTGCGTTGCGCAGATCACCCGCACATCCAGATACACCTCTTCGTCGCTGCCGACCCGACGAAAGCACCCGTCCTGCAGAAAGCGCAGCAATTTCACCTGCAAGCGCGCGCTCATTTCCCCGACACCGTCGAGAAACAACGTACCGCCCGCCGTCAGCTCCAGCAGCCCCAATTTGCCTTCCGCCCGCGCGCCCTCAAATGCGCCGGGGCCATAGCCAAACAACTCAGTCTCGGCCATCGACTCGGGTAAACCTGCACAATTGAGCGCCATCAGCGGCGACTGCCCACGCGGGCTGGCCAGGTGACAAGCACGCGCCAACAGCTCCTTGCCAGTGCCGGTTTCGCCTTCTATTAATAAAGGCGCATCCAACGGCGCCATGCGTCGCGCCTCGCGTACCACCGCCGCCATCACCTTGGAACTCTGGAAGATACTGTCGAAGCCGCGCAGTTCCTGCTTGCGCACATTGTAGATGCGCTCCCCCACGCGGTCGGCGCGGTGCAGGGTCAACACGGCGCCGGCCATGGCTTCGCTGTCATCGTGCTCGGAGGATTGCAGCGGCGCGATATCCGCCAGGAATACGTCGCCCTTGACCTTGACCCGCAAGCCGTTGATCCGCGACTTGCTCGCGCGCACCAGCTCCGGCAAATCAAAGTCCTCGGCATAACGTGACAACGGAATGCCCGGCACCTCGTCCACGCGCACCCCGAGCAACTGCGCCGCCGCACGGTTGGCGGCGACGATGGAGCCGCCCATGTCGATGGACAGCACCGGAAACTCCAGGGCTCCAAGCAGCGCATTGAGTTCCATATGCCGCCGCTCACTGGGCATTAGCCCTACCCTTTTAACGCCAAACACCCCGGCAATCGCTTCGAATTGCGGACGCAGCGCTTGAAACTGCATGTTCACCAGGTTCGGGCAAAACAGGTAAATCGCGTTGCCATGCTCGCCGCCGACCTCGCCCTTGGCGACGTTGACGCCGTACTCCACCAACAGGTTGAGAATGTCCCGCAGGATGCCGATGCGGTTCTGGCAGTGCACTTTAATACGCATGAAAAGGCCCAATAAGTGGGGAGGCGCCGCGTCTTTTTGCCGCTGGGCGCAGATAGTCGTCAAGATTATGTGACAGTGCGAGAGCTTTTCACAGCCCAAGACGCCGATGAGGCGCACGAACGTAACGAATACTTTACAAATCTCAGTAAGTTTTCCTACAAATCTAAGCCAACGCCCGATGGAATCCGCCGCCTTCCGGGTTATCAATAGGTTCATCGCAGGACATAACAAGAACGAATGCCTAGCAGGAGAGCCGTATGAAGCAGACGCACTACGTGGCCCGCGAGCCCGATGCGCAAGGTTTTATCCACTACCCGCCGCAAGAACACGCGGTATGGAACACCCTGATCACGCGCCAGTTGAAAGTGATCGAAGGTCGCGCCTGCCAGGAATACCTGGACGGCATCGACAAGCTTGGTCTGCCCCTGGACCGCATTCCACAACTGGGCGAAATCAACCAGGTGTTGGCCGAGACCACCGGCTGGCAAGTCGCCCGTGTACCCGCACTGATCCCCTTCCAGACCTTCTTCGAATTGCTCGCCAGCAAACAGTTTCCGGTGGCGACTTTTATTCGTACCCGCGAAGAATTGGACTACCTGCAAGAGCCGGATATTTTCCACGAGATCTTCGGCCATTGCCCGCTGCTGACCAACCCGTGGTTCGCCGAATTCACCCACACCTATGGCAAGCTCGGCCTGGCCGCGACCAAGGAACAGCGCGTGTACTTGGCGCGCCTGTACTGGATGACCATCGAGTTTGGCTTGGTGGACACGCCGCAAGGTCGACGCATCTACGGTGGCGGCATTCTGTCGTCGCCCAAGGAGAGCGTGTACTGCCTGTCGGACGAGCCCGAGCACCAAACCTTCGACCCGCTGGAAGCAATGCGCACGCCGTATCGCATCGACATCCTGCAGCCGCTGTATTTCGTCTTGCCCGAGCTCAAGCGCCTGTTCGACGTGGCGCAGGAAGACATCATGGGCATGGTCGAGCGCGGTATGCAGCTGGGCCTGCACGCGCCGAAGTTCCCACCCAAACCCAAAGCCGCGTGACACTTACGATTTGAGGCCAGGTGAGTCTGTTCCCTGGCCGCGCGTTGCTTTAGGGTAACGCCCACTGATCTTCAATCATTCGAATTCAGGACACCCCACATGACCACCTTGAACCAAGCCCATTGCGAAGCCTGCCGCGCCGACGCCCCGCAAGTCAGCGACGAAGAGCTACCGGTACTGATCAAGCAGATTCCGGACTGGAACATCGAAGTACGCGACGGCGTGATGCAGCTGGAAAAGGTTTTCCTGTTCAAGAATTTCAAATTCGCCTTGGCCTTTACCAACGCCATGGGTGAAATCTCCGAAGCCGAAGGCCATCACCCAGGCCTGCTCACCGAATGGGGCAAAGTCACCGTGACTTGGTGGAGCCACTCGATCAAAGGCCTGCACCGCAACGACTTCATCATGGCCGCGCGCACCGACGAAGTGGCCAAGGACGCCGAGGGCCGCAAGTAATGCATTTCGACGCGATTGGCCGCGTGCCCGGCGACCCGATCCTCGGGCTGATGGACCTGTACGCCCAGGACAGCAACCCGAACAAGTTCGACCTGGGGGTGGGCGTCTATAAGGACAACCAAGGCCTGACGCCGATTCCGCATTCGGTGAAGCTGGCCGAGCAACGCCTGGTGGACACACAGACCACCAAGACCTACATCGGCGGCCACGGCAATGCGGCCTTCGGTACGCTGATCAGCGAGCTGGTACTCGGCGCCGATTCAGCGTTGATCCGCGACCGCCGTGCCGGCGCCACCCAAACCCCAGGCGGCACCGGCGCCCTGCGCCTGAGCGCCGACTTTATCGCCCACAACCTGCCCGGCCGTGGCGTGTGGCTGAGCAACCCAACCTGGCCGATCCACGAAACCCTCTTCGCCAAGGCAGGGCTCACGGTCAGTCACTACCCCTACGTGGGTGCTGATAACCGCCTGGATGTGGCCGCGATGCTGGCAACACTCGCCAGCGTGCCCAAGGGCGACGTGGTGTTGCTGCATGCGTGCTGCCACAACCCGACCGGTTTTGACCTGTCCCAGGACGACTGGCGCCACGTGCTGCAGATCGTGCGCGAGCGCCAACTGCTGCCGCTGATCGACTTCGCCTACCAAGGCTTTGGCGACGGCCTGGAGCAGGACGCCTGGGCAGTGCGGCTGTTCGCAGCCGAACTGCCGGAAGTACTGATCACCAGCTCCTGCTCAAAAAATTTCGGCCTTTACAGCGATCGTGTCGGTGCGTTGATCGTGTGCGCGGCGGATGCCGAGAAGCTCATCGATGTGCGCAGCCAACTTGCCAATACGGCGCGCAACCTGTGGTCGACGCCGCCGGATCATGGTGCAGCGGTGGTCGCGACTATCCTCGGTGACGCCGAGCTGAAACAACGCTGGAGCGGCGAAGTGGAGGCCATGCGCTCGCGGATTGCGCAGCTGCGCTCGGGGCTGGTGGAGGCGTTGGCGCCACACGGGTTAGCCGAACGCTTTGCACATATCGGTGCGCAGCGCGGGATGTTTTCCTATACCGGCCTGAGTGCCGAGCAGGTCAAGCAACTGCGCGAGAAGCACAGCGTCTACATGGTCAGTTCGGGGCGGGCTAACGTGGCTGGCATTGATGCCACGCGCTTGACGCTGTTGGCCCAAGCCATCGCTGACGTCTGCAACTGAAGAAACCGAATCAAACTGTGGGAGCTGGTTTGCCAGCTCCCACATTTGGAGTGTGTTGGCGGCTAGCCTGCGACCATCTCGGCTTTCAACTGCGCCTCTTTGGCTTGCGCATCTGCCAACCGATACAACTCGATATGCCCATCCCAGTGCTCGATCAATGCCGTGCACGACTCCACCCAATCCCCGCAGTTGAGGTAATCCACCTCGCCCACTTTGCGAATCTCCGCGTGGTGAATATGCCCGCAGACCACACCGTGCAACTGGCGCTTGGTCACTTCGTGGGCGATTGCCTCTTCAAAATCGCTGATAAAACTCACCGCTGTCTTTACCTTGTGCTTCAGGTACGCCGACAACGACCAGTAGCCATAGCCATAGCGTGCACGCCAGTGGTTGAGCCAGCGGTTCAGCGTAAGGGTGAACTCGTAGGCCGAGTCGCCGAGGAACGCCAGCCAGCGGTGGTAACGGGTGATCACATCAAACTGGTCGCCGTGGATCACCAGCAGGTGACGACCATCAGCGGTGACGTGCACGGCTTCGTCAACCAGTTGGATATTGCCCAGGATCAGCTTGGAATAGCGCCGTAGAAATTCGTCGTGATTGCCGGTGACGTAGATCACCTCGGTGCCGCGCTTGGCCATGGTCAGCAGGCGGCGGATCACGTTGGTGTGGGCCTGGGGCCAATACATGCCGCCGCGCATTTTCCAGCCGTCGATAATGTCACCGACCAGATACACCTTATCGGCGTGATAGCCCTTGAGGAACTGCGACAAGTGTTCGGCCTGGCAATCGCGCGTGCCCAAGTGCACGTCGGAAATCCACAAGGTACGAACCCATTGTTTACGGCTGGGCTTGGCGAACTCGGCACGGGTCATGGGCATCCCTCATCGGTGTTTTCGCGAGCTTGCGCCTGGGCGGTTAATAGCCCATGACAACTGTGCGTCAATCCGATGACAGCGCCTGGCGCCGTTGAAGCGTTGTAGACTGGCGCGACGATGCCAGGAGCCTGCTCGCCCAGGAGACCGCGATGAGCCCGACCCTCACGCTGCGCCACTATCTCGAAGAACCCCTCGCCCACAGCCATGATCATGCACAACTGGTGTTCGGTTTGTCCGGGCACCTGGACTTGGAAGTCGATGGCCTTGGCAGCCAGGTACGCGAAAGCAGCGTGATGGTGCTGCCCTTCTCTGCCCACCATGCCTGCGGCAGTCGCGATGGCAGTCGGTGCCTGGTGCTGGATGTGCCCACCGAACACTGGGGACTGCAATCGCTGGGCGAACACGCCGACGCCAGCCGCCGCTTGCTCGACCAACCGGCGCGCCTGACCCTGGATTCCCGGCAAAGCCAACTGGTGCAATGGCTGGCCCAAGGCCCGGTGGATGACCCGCTGATCGTGCAGCAAGGTGCGGTGCTGTTGCTGGCTAGCCTTAATCACCCGCACGCCCGACCGGTGCCGGGCCGGCGCCTGCCGTATGCGGCGTTTAATGCGCACATCGAACGGCACGTTGCGCACCCATTGCAGGTCGCAGACCTTGCGCGCATCGCCGACCTGTCGGTGGCGCGCTTGCATGCGCGCTTTATAACCGAGTGCGGGCATACGCCGATGGACTACATCCGCAGCCGTCGCCTGCAGACGGCCTTGAGCATGCTGCGCGAAACCTCGCTGCCCATCGGTGAAATCGCCGAACGCGTAGGCTACAGCTCACAAAGTGCGTTTGCCGCTGCGATGTTGCGCGAATTTGGCGCATCACCCGGCGCATTGCGGCGCTCATCGTAAGCAGCGTAAGAAGAGCCTCGCGATAAAAATCGCGAGCCGCGCGACAGACGCCTACGCCTGCAACCCTCTAGACTGCGATTCTGTCACCCCGTTGGTTCAAGGATCGCAATGACTCCCCGCTCAGCCCTCGGCGCCCTGCACATCGGCGCATTGATGTTTGGCCTCACCGGCGTATTCGGCAAGCTGGCGGCCGCCTCGCCCGCCATCATCGTATTTGGCCGCGCCGCTTTTGCCGTGGTGGCCCTGGCGGTATTCGCGCGATTCGCCAGCAACACCACTTGGAAAACACTCGAGGTGCGCGACTGGCGCCGGCTGTTGATCAGCGGCGTACTGCTGGCAGCGCATTGGGTGACCTTTTTTATTGCGGTGAAAGTCGCCGGTGTCGCCGTCGCCACCCTGGGGTTTACTGCGTTCCCGGCATTTACCGTGATCCTTGAAGGGCTGATCTTCCGCGAGCGCATTCGCGCCAATGAAGTGCTGCTGGTGGTGCTGGTCAGCATCGGCCTGATACTGGTGACGCCAGACTTCGACCTCGCCAGCGCAGCGACGGGCGGCCTGCTCTGGGGCATTGCCTCAGGCCTACTGTTCTCGCTGTTGTCGCTCAACAATCGCGCCAGTTCCGGGCGGATCCCGGCGGTGCAGGCTGCGCTGTGCCAGAACGTGGTAGTGGCGGCCTGCCTGCTGCCAGTGGCGGCGCCGGGGCTGGCAGAGGTGCGCGCCATCGACTGGTTATGGATCGGCCTCTTGGGGGTGTTCTGCACCGGCCTGGCCCACAGCCTGTTTGTCGCCAGCCTCGCGGTAATCAAGGCGCGCACCGCCTCGGTGGTGTTTGCCATGGAGCCGGTCTACGGCATCACCGTGGCCTGGCTGTTGTTCGCCGAAACCCCAACCTTGCGCATGTTGCTGGGTGGCGCGCTGATCATCGTCGCCATCGTGCTCTCCGGCTTGATGGGTAGCGCCAGCCAGGCCAAAGCGCCTGCGGCGACGGCGTGATGTTCAGGCTTTAAGGTCGTTATGGCCCAAATCCCGCTGTGGGTCGATCTGATCACGCACGCGCTGTTTAAGCACTTTGGCTTGCGGAAAGCCGCCGTCGGCCTTGCGCTCCCAGATCTGCACGCCATCGCAGGTAATCCGAAACGCGCCGCCGGTGGCCGGTTCCAGCGCCACCCGGCCCAAGTCGTCGGCAAACGTACTCAATAACTCCTGGGCCAGCCACGCGGCGCGCAACAGCCATTGGCACTGGGTGCAATAGGTGATGACGATCTCGGGTTTGCTCAGCGACATAATTTGACAGGTTCCTGATATGACGGGCTCGGCGGTTTGAGTGGCTATAATACCGGCCTTTATCGCCCAGCCCCGAGATTCGTGATGCGCCGCCTGCTGTCCTGTCTGTTCCTGTGCCTGCTCCCTCTGCTCGCCGACGCCGTTGAAACACCGCGCCCTAAAATCGGCCTGGTGCTGTCAGGGGGTGCCGCGCGTGGCCTGGCGCATATTGGTGTGCTCAAGGCGCTGGAGGAACAAGGCATTCAGATCGATGCCATTGCCGGCACCAGCATGGGCGCGGTGATTGGCGGGCTGTACGCGTCGGGCTACAAGATCGATGAGCTGGAAAAACTCGCCCTGAATATTGATTGGAAACAGGCGCTGTCCGACGCGCCGCCACGGGAAGATGTACCGTTCCGACGCAAACAGGATGACCGCGACTTCCTGGTCAAACAGAAGCTCAGCTTTCGCGACGATGGCAGCCTCGGCCTGCCGCTCGGCGTGATCCAGGGCCAGAACCTGGCATTGCTGCTGGAAAGCATGTTCGCCCACAGCAGTAACACGCGTAACTTCGACAAGCTGCCGATCCCGTTCCGCGCAGTGGCCACCGATATCACCACCGGCGAAAAAGTAGTGTTCAACAAAGGCCACCTGCCCCAGGTGATCCGCGCCAGCATGTCGATCCCGGCGGTGTTCGCCCCAGTGGAAATAGACGGCCGACTGCTGGTAGACGGCGGCATGACCGACAACATCCCGCTGGATGTGGCCCGCGAGATGGGCGTCGACATTGCCATCGTGGTCGACATCGGCACCCCGCTGCGCACGCGCAAGCAACTGGCCACAGTGGTGGACGTACTCAACCAGTCCATCACCCTGATGACCCGGCGCAACTCTGAAGAACAACTCAAGGCCCTGCACCCAAAGGATGTGCTGATCCAACCGCCCTTGGCCGCCTATGGCGTGACAGACTTCGGTCGCGCCAAAGACATGATCGACGCCGGCTACCGCGCCACCCGTGCCCTCGACGTCCGCCTGGCGCATCTACGCCCCGCCGAGCCGATAGACCCGCAACTGGTCGAAGCGCGCACACCGGGCGAACGCACCCCGGTGATCACCTCGATCAAGGTGGAGAACGATTCGAAAGTCAGCGATGACGTGATCCGCTACTACATCCGCCAAACCCTGGGCGAACCGCTGAACTTGGGCCGCCTGCAAACTGACATGGGCACCCTGTACGGCCTGGACTACTTCGAGCAGGTGCAATACCGCGTGGTGAAAAAGGGCAAGGACAACACCTTGGTGATCAGCGCACGCGGCAAGCGCAGCGGCACCGATTACTTACGCCTGGGCTTGAACCTGTCGGATGACATGCGCGGCGACAGCGCCTTCAACCTTGGCGCCAGTTACCGCATGAACGGCATCAACCGCCTCGGTGCCGAATGGCTGACGCGGGTGCAGATCGGTGATAGACAGGAGCTGTACAGCGAGTTCTACCAGCCGCTGGATGTCGGCTCTCGCTACTTCGTAGCGCCCTATATCAGTGCCCAAGCGCAGAACGTTGACCTGGTTCTGGACAACGACCCTATCGCCGAGTATCGCCTGGAGCGCTACGGTTTTGGCTTGAATGTGGGGCGCCAGATCGGCACCAGCGGCGAGATCCGCTTCGGCGTCGGCGAAGCCTGGGGCAAGGCGGACGTGCGCATTGGCGAGCGTGACCTGCCGAGCGTGAGCTTCAGTGAGGGCTTCTATGAGCTCAAGTACTCCTTCGACTCCCTGGACAACGTGTACTTCCCCCACACCGGCGAAGACATCGGCCTGGCCTTTCGCGAATTCGAACCCGGCCTCGGCTCGGACCAACGCTACCGCCAGTGGGAGTTCAAGCTGGACAAGGCCATGAGCCACGGCCCGGACACGCTGATACTGGGCGGGCGTTACGGACGCACCCTGGATAAATCCGACGTGGTGATTTCCAGCTTCCTGCTGGGCGGTGCGCGGCAACTGTCGGGCTTTCGCGAAGATTCGATTTCGGGGCAGAACATTGCCTTGATGCGCGCGGTGTACTACCGCCGCCTGACGCCGCGCTCGTACCTGCCGCTGGATTTCCCGCTGTACCTGGGCGCCTCGGTGGAACGCGGCCGAGCGTGGAACAACGACAATCAATTCGACAGTGGATATATCAACGCCGCGAGTGTTTTCCTCGGGTTTGATACGCCGCTGGGGCCGCTGAATTTCAGCTATGGGTTCAATGATGATAAGCAGCAGGCGGTGTACCTGAACCTGGGCCAAACCTTCTAAAGCTCGGCATAAAACCCAACGTGGGAGCAAGCCTCTCCCACATTTTGATCTCTGGTGTACTTAGGATCAGGATTTTTCAAGATTCGCCAAGATATGCCCGTGCACACGCATGCACACGCGCAAATCTTCTTCATCCACGCCCACAAATAGCTCATGGCGCAACGCCGTAGCGATGGTTTCGATCTGCTCGATTAAAGGGCGGGCGGTGTCGCAGAGCAAAATGCGCTTGGCGCGGCGGTCTTCCAGCACGGCCTGGCGTTGCACCAGGCCTTGGCCTTCGAGGCTGTCGAGCAAACGCGCCAGCGTCGGCCCTTCTACTCCGACGCTTTGCGCCAGCTCACGCTGGGTGGGCGCTTCTGTGAAACGGGCCAAGTGCAACAGCACCAGCCAACGCGCCTGGGACAAACCCAGCCCCGCCAAACGGCGGTCCAGCTCGGCGCGCCAACCTCGGGACATTTGCGCCAACTGCATGCCAAAGCGGTGTTGATCGGTTAAAGGCATAAAAAACTCGTGGTTTAGACTGAAAATAAAGTGTGGCTAATTATTAGTCAGCTAAGCATGAGCCATGCCAGGAGGCAAGCACCGCTATGTACTGATTCGTTACATTGACGCAATTGGCACACTAAATTTCGAATTCAGACTGCAAAGCGGCCCGCACACAGTACAAAACCCCCTCTGGCACACGCCCGGTAAACAGCGACGCGATCTCCGAAACGGGTGGCAATTCGCCTTCTCCGTCAAGGAACGCGTCCTGGATTTCACCGAGCAAATCTTCCGGCAAATCAAGGGCCTGCTCCAACGACAACTGCTGCTTGCCAATGGACTCGGCCAGCAAGGTGTAGACGTTTTTTTCCGAGCATTGCAGTTGGCCGGCGATCTGGATCGGGGTCATGCCGGCGCGTGCCAGGCTGATCAATTCGTGGCGAATATCGGCGACTTCCTTCGGCGCTTCGGCCTGCCCGCCGAGCACTTCGAGGAAGGCCTGCCCGTAGCGTTCCAGCTTGCGCGCGCCGACACCGCTGACCCGGCCCATTTCGGCCATGGTGGTCGGCTGCTCACGCAGCATCTCCAGCAACGTGGAGTCAGGGAAAATAACGTAAGGCGGCACACTGTGTTCCTGCGCCAGTTTGCGGCGCAGGGTGCGCAAAGCTTCCCACTGCTCGCGTTCTTCGCCGCGCACCAACTGGCTGGCCTGGCTGGTGCTGCTTTTGGCGGTGGTCTGCGGCTTGAGATCGCGACGCAGCTGCAGGCTTACTTCACCCTTGAGCAATGGCCGGCAACTGTCGTTCAGGCGCAGGCCGCCATACCCTTCAAGGTCGATGTCCACCAAGCCGCGCGCGACCATCTGCCGGAACAATGAACGCCACTCGCCCTCGGCGCGGGCCTTGCCGACGCCGTAGACCGAGAGTTTTTCGTGGCCGAAGCTGCGCACCTTTTCGTTGTCCTTACCCAGCAACACATCCACCAAGTGGCCCACGCCGTAACGCTGGCCAGTACGGTAGATGGCCTATAACGCCTGCCGCCCCGGCTCCGTGGTCTCCCAGTTCTGCCCACCGTCGACGCAGTTGTCCGACTGGCCCCGGGCCGCGGGCCGGTCCCAGTCGACAAGACCCAGCAACGTTGGG
>NZ_UYXQ01000013.1 GCF_900624995.1 Pseudomonas antarctica | reverse complement strand
TTGTCCAATTTCCCATCAGCGCGACAATCATCGCCCAAAGCGCGGGCCAACCTATCAAGTTAAGTTACTTGGTGACGGTGGGGGGAACTACCGTGGCGTCAGAGGTTCAGGTACTGACGGTTCAGGCAGCCACAACAAATCCAGGAAGTCCAGGTGTGTTCGCCACTGTCGCTGTGGGCCTGCACGCACACGCTATCACGATCACCAAGGACGGGTTGCTGGCTTATGTAGGTAATTCACTTGACCACACAGTTTCAGTTATCGATATCAACTCCCGCAAGGTTGTTGATACCATTTTTGGAACACCGTCGGCGTTCCAGATGTTACTGAACGCAGATAACTCACGACTGTATGTGAGCAGTTTCAAGGCTGGAACAATTGCAGTTATCGACACCGCAACGCGCAGGTTAATTATGACGATGACGCCTTCGGGCGGCGAAAGGAGTGCATGGATGGCACTCAATGCGGATGAGTCGCGCCTGTTTGTGGCGTGTAGCTTCGGTGGGTTCGTAGCGGTCCATGATACGAAAACGGGTGCGCTTCTGAACCGTATCACCACGCCACCAATGCCGGAGGGTGTAGCGCTCAACCCAGACAAAACACAGGTATTCATCTCCACCAGTAAGGAGACCATGATCACGAATGCGAACGGGCTCGGCGGGGGGTTGGCGAAAGTTTCAGGCTATACCCGATTTACCCAATCCGAAGGCATAGCCTTCAACCCTAACAATAAACCGTATCCTCGTGTCTACGTGACCGGCAATGATTCACTGGCGATTATTGATACCCAAACCAATGCTGTTACCAAGAGCCTGTCCGGCTTCACTTACTCTTGGGGCGCTACGATGAAGCCGAAGGGTTCAGAATGCTATGTTGGCGCAGTGGGCCCAGGCGGGACGCCAGGCAATCGCGATTCGCTTTACATCATCAATACTGAAACGGAACAAGTCATTCGTCGCTACGCCGGCTTCGACAACATTGCAGGTATCGCCTTCACACCTGATGGTGAAATCGCCCTGATAGTCAATCATGGAACGGGGAAAGTATCGTTCTATAAGACTTGAGGTGTTTTTGGCGCCTCATAACCACACTCGGAAAATGTGATGGGACAGCCTAACCCTAGGCTGTCGCTTTTTTATGCGGACTCAGGCGGAGCCTGCAGCGGCTACTGCTCAGAATTGACGGTGAGCAGTGGTTGTTTCATCGCGCGGGCCCCTTTCCCTGTTCCGATGCGTGATAAAAAACCACAGCGCGACACTCAGGGATTAGGCCGATCGGCCGTTACAGTGATGGCAATGTGATACAGGTCACATTGAGTGTGCTTAACTGTGAGCAGTGAAGGCACTGTGCCATCTTTTTGAGTGGGTCGGAGCTTTACCCTTGTCGCGTGCTTCTGCTGTACGTTTCAGTCATTTCCTACCGTCACTGCTGTTATTAATGGCGGGGCTTTCGGCTGCGTATTTGAAGGACCTCAATGTGTTCTTCACCTCGCTGTTCAACGTACTGCCGACCTTGGTGTTGTTACTTGGCGGCTCGTATTGCGCGGTGTATCGGCGCCAGCGTGAGCTGTTCCTGATGATCACGGTGTACGTCGTTTACTTCCTGTTGGACACCCAGACCGATTACTACCGTGACAACGGCCGTGTTCGAGAAGATGCGGCGGTGGTCTTCCATCTGTGTTGCCTGTTGTTGCCGTTGCTGTTCAGCATTTATGCACTGTGGCAGGAGAAAACCCACTTGTTCCGCGACTTTGTGGCCCGCTGCGCCGTGCTTTTCGCGGTAGGCAGTTTGGCGCTGGCGCTTGAGCAGAGTTTCCCGCAGGCGTTGTTGAGTTGGCTGGCGCAGATCCGCTGGCCGGCCTTGCACGGGCGATGGATGAGCCTGATCCAGCTCTCGTACCCGATGTTCCTGATTGGTTTTGTCACCCTGGCGGCGCAGTACTGGTACCAGCCGCGCCCTCTGCATGCCGCGCAATTGGTTGGGCTGCTGGGGCTGTTCTGGATGTTGCCGCAAACCTTCATCCTGCCGTTCACCCTGAACATCATGTGCAGCCAGGTGATGCTGATGATCGCGGCCGGCGTGGCGCATGAGGCGTATCAAATGGCCTTTCGTGATGAACTTACCGGTTTGCCGGGCCGCCGCGCCCTTAACGAGCGGATGCAGCGCCTGGGGCGTAACTATGTGCTGGCGATGAGTGACGTCGACCACTTCAAACGCTTTAACGACACGCACGGGCATGACGTCGGCGACCAGGTATTGCGTCTGGTGGCCAGTAAGCTGTCCAAGGTCAATGGCGGCGGGCGCGCCTACCGCTATGGCGGTGAAGAGTTCGCCGTGGTCTTTGCAGGCAAGACGCTGGATGAATGCATGCCGCACCTGGAGGAGATCCGCGAGATCATCGCCAACTACGACATCAAGCTGCGCAACCCGGACCGCCCAAATGACGATCAACAGGGTCGCCAACGCCGTGCGGGCAGCGGCGCGTCGAGTGTGTCGGTGACCGTCAGCATCGGTGTGGCCGAGCGCCAGGCTGAGCAGCGCACCCCGGAAGAAGTGCTCAAGTGCGCCGACCAGGCGCTGTACGCGGCCAAGGGCGCCGGGCGTAACTGTGTGGTGGCGGCCGGGCAAACCCGGCGTGGCGCCGTGCGCATGGAGCGTGCTGCCGGTTAAGTGATGGCGGTGTATTCAGCGGTTCTACAGTGATTGTTTGCGGGCGTGGCCGGCAGTAGCTTGAAACCATCTGCTGCCGGAGACATCGCCATGCCTGAGTACAAAGCTCCCCTGCGCGACATGCGCTTTTTGATCGACAACGTGTTTGATTTCCACCGCCACTACGCTGCCCTGGGCGCGACGGACGCCAGCCCGGACATGGTCAGTGCGATCCTCGAAGAAGGCGCCAAGTTCTGCGAAAACGTGCTCGCACCGCTCAACCGCAGCGGCGATGAAGAAGGCTGCCATTTCGACAACGGCGTAGTGACCACGCCCAAGGGGTTCAAGGAAGCCTTCGCCCAGTACGTCGAAGGCGGCTGGCACGGCGTGGCGGCGGACCCGGCCTACGGTGGCCAGGGCTTGCCGCAGTCGTTGGGGTTGGTGTTGAGCGAGATGATCGGCTCCAGCAACACCTCCTGGGGCATGTACCCGGGGCTGACCCACGGCGCGATGTCGGCGATCCATGCCCATGGCACCGACGAGCAGAAAGCCACATTCCTCAGCAAACTCACCGCCGGCGAGTGGACTGGCACCATGTGCCTGACCGAAGCCCACTGCGGCACAGACCTGGGGCTGATCAAGACCCGCGCTGTGCCTCAGGCGGATGGCCGTTATGCAATCACCGGCAGCAAGATCTTCATCTCCGCCGGCGAGCACGACATGAGTGCCAATATCATCCACTTGGTGTTGGCCAAGCTGCCGGACGCACCGGCGGGCACCAAAGGTATCTCCTTGTTTATCGTGCCCAAGTTCCATGCGGATTCGGGTGAGCGCAACGCGGTGTACTGCGGTTCCATCGAGCACAAGATGGGCATTAAGGCGTCGGCCACGTGCGTGCTGAATTTCGACGGTGCCACGGGCTTCCTGATTGGCGAGGCGAATAAAGGCCTCAACTGCATGTTCACCATGATGAACCACGCGCGTTTGGGCACCGGCATGCAAGGCCTGTGCAATGGTGAGGCGAGCTTCCAGGGCGCAATAAAATACGCCAACGACCGCCTGCAAATGCGCTCGCTGACCGGTGCCAAGACGCCGGAGAAAGCCGCCGACCCGATCATCGTGCACCCCGACGTGCGCCGTATGCTGCTGACCATGAAAGCCTTCAACGAGGGCAATCGCGCGTTAACCTATTTCACCGCGCAATTGCTCGACACCGCACACCTGAGCAGCGATGCCGGCCAGCGCCAGGAAGCTGAAGACCTGTTGGCGTTCCTCACGCCCATCTGCAAAGCCTTTATGAGCGACACCGGGCTGGAAGTGACCCACCACGGCATGCAGGTGTTCGGCGGCCATGGCTACATTCGCGAATGGGGCATGGAGCAATTGGCCCGCGATGCCCGGATTGCGCCGATCTATGAAGGCACCAACGGTATCCAGGCCCTCGACCTGTTGGGGCGCAAGGTGTTGGGCAGCCAGGGCAAACTGTTGCGCGGTTTCACCAAGATTGTGCATAAGTTCTGCGCAGCCAATGCTGAGCATCCGCAGCTTAAGGCCTACGTGGAACAGCTCAACCAACTGAACCAGCAATGGGGCGAGTTGACCGTGAAAGTCGGCATGGCCGCCATGAAAAACCCGGATGAAGTAGGCGCAGCCGCTGTGGATTACTTGATGTACAGCGGTTACATCATTCTCGCCTACCTGTGGTTGCGTATGGCGATCGCGGCTCAGGCTCAAGACGACGCTGAGTTTGCCAACGCCAAACTGGCTACCTGCGAGTTTTACTTCAAGCGCTTGCTGCCGCGTACGGCGACCCATCGAGCGGCAGTGGAGGCGGGCAGCGAATGCCTGATGGCCTTACCTGCTCAGATGTTCGCACTGTAGGAGCTGATCCTCCCAGACAAGATCTGTGTGTGACTTATAAATACCTAATGGTCATGAATTGACTCTATGTGTCTGAAAAATTCTTCGGGTACACTCGGAGCTTGTAAAACCGATCCTATCGAATCACTCTTCACGTTCTCACGAGGTTTGCCATGGCTGATTACAAAGCGCCGCTGCGTGATATGCGCTTCGTCCTCAACGAAGTTTTTGAGGTCGCCAAGACTTGGGCCCAATTGCCAGCATTGGCAGACACCGTGGATGCCGAAACCGTTGAGGCGATCCTTGAGGAAGCGGGTAAAGTTACCGCCAAATCCATCGCGCCCCTCAGCCGTAATGGCGATGAGCAAGGCTGCCGCTGGGCGGACACCGTGGTCAGCACGCCGGAGGGGTTTGCTCAGGCCTATAAAACCTACGCCGAAGGCGGTTGGGTGGGTGTAGGCGGTGATCCGATTTTCGGTGGCATGGGCATGCCTAAGGCGGTCTCGGCCCAGGTTGAGGAGATGATCAACTCCTCGAGCCTGGCGTTCGGCTTGTACCCGATGCTGACGTCTGGCGCGTGTGTGTCGATCAACACCCACGCCAGCGAGGAGCTCAAAGCGACCTACCTGCCGAAGATGTATTCCGGCGAGTGGGCCGGCTCCATGTGCCTGACTGAAGCGCACGCCGGTACTGACCTGGGGATTATCCGCACCAAGGCCGAGCCTCAGGCGGACGGTTCTTATAAGGTCAGCGGCACCAAAATTTTTATCACCGGTGGCGAACACGACCTCACCGAAAACATCATCCACCTGGTGCTGGCCAAGCTGCCGGATGCACCGGCCGGGCCGAAGGGCATCTCGTTGTTCCTGGTGCCGAAGTTCATGGTCAATGCCGACGGTAGCTTGGGCGCGCGTAACCCGGTGAGCTGTGGTTCTATCGAACACAAGATGGGCATTCAAGCCTCCGCGACCTGCGTGATGAATTTCGACGAAGCCGTGGGTTACCTGGTGGGCGAGCCGAACCGTGGCTTGGCGGCAATGTTCACCATGATGAACTACGAGCGTCTGGGTGTCGGCATCCAGGGCTTGGCGTCGGGTGAGCGTTCCTACCAGAACGCGATTGAATACGCGCGCGACCGTCTGCAGAGCCGTTCGCCGACTGGCGCCCAGGCCAAGGACAAAGTGGCCGACCCGATTATCGTGCACCCGGACGTGCGCCGCATGTTGCTGACCATGAAGGCTTCCAACGAAGGCGGTCGCGCATTCTCCACTTACGTGGCGACGCAGTTGGACATTGCCAAGTTCAGCGAAGACGCTGCGGCGCGTGAGCGTGCAGACAGCCTGGTAGCGCTGTTGACGCCAGTTGCCAAGGCCTTCCTCAGCGACCTGGGCCTGGAAACCACCGTGCTTGGCCAGCAAGTATTTGGCGGCCACGGCTATATTCGCGAGTGGGGCCAGGAACAGCTTGTTCGGGATGTGCGCATCACCCAGATTTATGAAGGCACCAACGGCATCCAGGCGCTGGACTTGATGGGGCGCAAGATCGTCGGCAGCGGCGGCGCGTTCTACACGTTGTTCGCCGACGAAGTCCGCCAATTCATCGCCACGGCGGGCGCCGAACTGGGTGAATTCATCCGTCCGCTCAGCGCGGCGGTGGACGCCCTGGATGAATTGACCGCGTGGGTGCTGGACCGCGCCAAGGCCAACCCGAATGAAATCGGCGCGGCCTCGGTGGAGTACCTGCACGCCTTTGGCTACATGGCTTATGCCTATATGTGGGCACGCATGGCCAAGGCGGCGTGGGGCAAAGAGGCTGAGGAAGACTTCTATGCCAGCAAACTGGGCACCGCGCGTTTCTACTTTGCCCGCTTGTTGCCGCGTATTCATTCGCTGAGTGCGTCGGTAAAAGCCGGTAGCGAATCGCTGTTTTTGCTGGATGAAGCACTGTTCTAAGGGCTTTCAAGGCGTGTAAGCATTCTCTTACATGACGTGCTGCTATTCGTCCTCTATCGCCAAATTGGATCCACGGATAATCTACTTCACATGGACGTCGCGCAGGAAGCGCAAAGCAACAACACGGACACGTAGGATTCTGCCAGGACGGCGGAGTGAAATGGATGTCAGGGAAACAGTCTGCAAAGCCCCGCTTCGGCGGGGTTTTCTTTTGCCTGCGAAAAAGTCAGGCCGGTGCCTGCGGCGCGTTCATCACGTCTTCCAGCAAGGTGCGCAGCAACGCCACCGTGGCTTGCTGGCGCTGCACATCGCGGCACACCAAACCCACTTTCAGCGCTACCCTCGGCTCACTCAAAGGCTTCCACAGCAGTGCCTTACTGTTGTGCTCGTCCTGGGAGCGCCCGGGTAACACCGTCGCCAGTTTGGTATGGGGCAGGCTGTCGAGTATCCCAATCATCGTATTGAGCTCCGCCTGCACTTGCGGCCGCCGGCCCAGGTTAGAGAGCTGGCCTTGCCAAATCTGCCGCACCTGAAACTCTTCGCCCAGCAGCAACATCGGCAATTCGGCTGCCTGTTTCAGCGAGACTTTCTTGAACTCGCGTAGCGGATGGTCTTCGGGGATGACCACCTTCAACTCATCTTCATACAACAGCACGCCGTGCAGCCCTGGCTGACGTGGCGGCAGGTAGCTGATGCCGATGTCCAGCGAACCATTGAGCAGCCGGCGTTCGATTTCCAGCCCCGTCAATTCGTAGATCTGCACCACCAAATGCGGTTGGGCCTTGCGCACGCGCTCAAGCATTTGCGGGACGAGGCTAGTGTGCACGGTTTGCAGCACGCCGATAGCCAAGGTGCGCATCGCCTGGCCCTTGAAGTTGCGCAAGGCTTCGACGGCTTGCTGCATGCCGTCGATCAGCGGCAACGCGTGGTTGTACAAGGTATGTGCGGCCAGCGTTGGCAGCAGGCGCTTGCTGCTGCGCTCGAACAGACTCACATCCAGGTTCTGCTCTAACTGGCGAACCTGTTGCGACAGGGCCGGTTGCGAGATCGACAGGCGCTCTGCTGCACGGCCCACATGGCCTTCCTCATAGACCGCGACGAAATAACGCAGTTGCTTGAAATCCATAAGGATTACTTATCGAAAAAGCTGGAAAAACGAAATGGCCGTTGGCCCCTTTGACGCCTAGTCTAGCGCCTATTCGCAGGGTTTACAGGGCCGGATCTGGCAATGAACAGCGTATCTGTTGATAGCGGTTACATAGGCAAGGCAAAACACCTCAAGGTGGTTTTTCGGGGCTGCATCGACCATGGTCAGGTTGCTATCGGGGGTGAGCTGTGAACCTGTTCAATATGCGTCGCCCCGCGGCGAGTCTGGATGACCTGATCCTGGACGCCCCGCGCGACCATCTCTCCAGTGAATGTCTGATGCCGACGGTGGCGCGACCGCCTCAAGTTTTCGTGCGCGGCCAAGGTTCCTGGCTCTGGGACAGCGACGATCGGGCTTACCTGGACTTCAGCCAGGGCCGCGCCGCCAATAGCCTGGGCCACAGCCCGCAAGTGTTGATCCACGCCTTGGCCGATCAAACTCAAGCGCTGATCAACGCGGGTAGCGGCTTGTATAACCGCGCGCAACTGAACCTCGTCGACAGGCTGTGTCAGCGCACCGGTAGCGGCCAGGCTTACCTGCTCAACAGCGGCGCGCAAGCCTGCGAAGCGGCGATCAAGCTGGCACGCAAATGGGGGCAACTGCATCGCGGCGGCGCCTACCGCATTATCACCGCCAGCAACGGTTGCCATGGTCGCGGTTTCGCAGCGATGGCGGCTTCGGCAGGCGCGATTGCAAACCGTTTTGAGCCGCAGTTGCCGGGCTTCAGTCACGTGCCTTTCAACGACCTGCCAGCCCTGCACGCTGCGGTCGATGCGCAAACCGTCGCGATTATGCTGGAGCCAATTCAGAGCGAAGCCGGGGTCATTCCCGCAACGGAACACTATCTCAAAGGCGTCGAGCGCCTGTGCCGCGAGCTGGGCATTCTGCTGATCCTTGATGAAGTGCAAACCGGTATCGGCCGTTGCGGCGCGTTGCTCGCTGAACAACAGTACGGCGTACGCGCCGACATCATCACCCTCGGCAAAGGCCTGGGCGGCGGCGTACCGTTGGCCGCACTGCTGGCGCGGGGCAACGCCTGTTGCTTCGAGGTGGGCGAGTTGGACGGCACCCATCATGGCAATGCGTTGATGGCCTCAGCCGGAGTGGCGGTACTCGATGCGGTGCTGGAGCACGGCTTCCTGGAGCAGGTGCGCGAAGCCGGGCTTTACCTGGCCGAAGGGCTCGCGCGCTTGGCTTACCGCTACGACCACGGCCAATTGCTCGGTCAGGGCCTGATGTGGGGCCTGACGCTGTCGGATGATTGCGCAGATGCCGTGTTAAAGGCAGCGCTGCACGAAGGCCTGATCCTCAACGCCCCGCAACCCAATTGCCTGCGCTTCACGCCTGCCTTGACGGTGAGCAAAAGCAACATCGACGAAATGCTCCTGCGTCTTGCCCGGGCCTTCTCCCGCGTGCGCACCGCGCAACTGCAATGCCGCAAGGGCATCGCCGTTTAACCGCACATTCCAGAACCGTCTCGCGGCCTACGCGGCGCCTCCAGCCTGATTCTTTTGGCTGGGGGCGTTTTTTTGTCTGCTTACTGAAGGATGGCCCAGTGCCAGAACTCACTGAACCCTTACGAACGGCCAGGGTCGATTAGCTACACGGCTCACACGAGCCGACTTTCTGGAGTTGAACCCATGGATATTATTCGCATCATCATCGCCATTCTGCTGCCACCACTGGGTGTGTTCCTGCAAGTGGGTTTCGCCGGCGCATTCTGGCTGAACATCCTGCTGACCTTGTGCGGTTACTTCCCGGGGATCATTCACGCCGTGTACATCATCGCCAAGCGCTGAAACCCTCAGCCTTTTGCGATGAGCCGTGAATTACGCTCGTTGCGAAAGGCCAGTTGCTCGATGGTCTGAGTGGCGTGTTCGGCTTCTTCCCGCGCTTGCAGGATGATGCCGTGCTGCTCGGACTTGCTACACACCGGGTCGGCGTTGCTCGCATCACCCGTGAGCATGAATGACTGGCAGCGACAGCCGCCGAAGTCTTTTTCCTTCTCGTCGCATGAACGGCAGGGTTCAGGCATCCAGTCGTAGCCGCGAAAGCGGTTGAAGCCAAACGAGTCGTACCAGATGTGCTGCATGCTGTGGTCGCGCACATTCGGAAATTGCACCGGCATTTGTCGCGCACCGTGGCAGGGCAGGGCGGTGCCGTCCGGCGTTACCGTCAGAAAGATGCTGCCCCATCCATTCATGCAGGCTTTCGGGCGCTCTTCGTAGTAATCCGGCGTGACGAAGATCAGCTTGCACGGGTGGCCTTCGGCTTCCAGCTTGGCGCGGTATTCGTTGGTGACGCGTTCGGCGCGCACCAACTGTTCTTTAGTCGGCAGCAGCCCCACACGATTGAGCTGCGCCCAGCCGTAGAACTGGCAAGTGGCGAGCTCTACGAAGTCCGCCTCCAAAGCGATACACAGCTCAATGATGCGGTCGATCTTGTCGATATTATGCCGATGGGTGACAAAGTTCAGCACCATCGGGTAGCCATGCGCTTTCACCGCGCGGGCCATTTCCAGCTTTTGCGCGAAGGCCTTTTTTGAGCCGGCCAGCAAGTTGTTTACCTGTTCGTCGCTGGCCTGAAAACTGATCTGGATGTGGTCCAGCCCGGCTTTCTTGAAGTCGCTGATTTTCTGCTCGGTCAGGCCGATGCCGGAAGTGATCAGGTTGGTGTAGAAGCCCAGCTTGCGCGCCTCGGCGATCAGTTCGGCAAGGTCCTGGCGCACCAGCGGTTCGCCGCCGGAAAAGCCCAATTGCGCGGCACCCATTTCCCGCGCTTCGCGAAATACCTTAATCCACTGTTCGGTGCTCAGCTCCTTGCCCTGCTCGGCAAAATCAAGCGGGTTGGAGCAATACGGGCACTGCAACGGGCAGCGATAAGTCAACTCGGCGAGCAGCCACAGCGGCAGGCCAACAGGTGGTTTTTCAGGCAAGGGTGATCCAATGCTCAGCACGGGCGACCTCCATGAAATCCTCGATGTCTTTGCCGAGTTCAGGCACGCCGGGGAATTGTTTATCCAGCTCGGCGATGATGGCGGCCACGTCGCGCTCGCCGTCGATCAAGCCGCCAATCAGTGCGGCGCTGTCGTTGAGCTTGATCATGCCTTCGGGGTAGAGCAACACGTGGCCTTTTTGCGCCGGCTCGTATTGGTAGCGATAGCCCTGGCGCCAGGTCGGTTTTCTGCTGCGATCAACGCTCATAGGGCGATCCCCTTATGCCACACCCGCTGCTTGGTCACGCTGTGATAGGGCGGGCGGTTCAGTTCATAGGCCATGCTCATGGCATCCAGCATGCTCCACAGGATGTCCAGTTTGAACTGGAGAATTTCCAACATGCGCTCCTGGCCCACGCGGGTGGTGTAGTGCTGCAGCGTGATCGCCAGCCCGTGTTCCACGTCGCGCCGGGCCTGGCCCAGGCGGGTGCGGAAATATTCATAGCCGGTGGGGTCGATCCACGGGTAGTGCTGCGGCCAGCTGTCGAGGCGCGATTGGTGGATCTGCGGCGCGAACAGCTCGGTCAGCGAGCTGCTGGCGGCTTCCTGCCAGCTGGCGCGGCGGGCAAAGTTGACGTAGGCGTCCACCGCGAAACGCACGCCGGGCAGCACCAGTTCCTGGGAGCGCAGTTGGTCCGGGTCGAGGCCGACGGCCTGGCCCAGACGCAACCAGGCCTCAATGCCGCCGTCTTCACCGGGGGCGCCATCGTGGTCAAGCAGGCGCTGGATCCACTCGCGGCGGATCTCGCGGTCCGGGCAGTTGGCCAGGATCGCGGCATCCTTGAGCGGGATGTTCACTTGATAGTAGAAACGGTTGGCGACCCAACCCTGGATCTGCTCGCGGGTGGCGCTGCCTTCATACATCGCCACGTGGTACGGGTGATGGATATGGTAGAGGGCGCCCTTGGCACGCAAGGCATGCTCGAACTCGGCAGGCGTCAGCGGTGTGTCAGTCATGTGGTCTGCTCCTACAACTCAATGCTCATGCCGTCGTAAGCCACTTCGACATTACGCCGCACCAGCTCAGCGCGCTCGGGGGAGTCTTCATCGAGGATCGGGTTGGTGTTGTTGATGTGGATAAGCACCTTGCGCTGCTCGGGCAACTGCTCCAGTACTTCGAGCATGCCGCCGGGGCCGTTCTGTGCCAAGTGGCCCATCTCGCGACCGGTACGGGTGCCGACGCCACGGCGCTGCATTTCATCGTCGTCCCACATCGTGCCGTCCACCAACAGGCAATCGCTGCCGGCCATGATCTCCAGCAGCGGCGCGTCGACCTTGCCCAGGCCCGGGGCGTAGAACAGTTTGCCGCCGGTGCGCAGGTCTTCGACGATCAGGCCGATGTTGTCGCCAGGGTGCGGGTCGAAGCGGTGCGGCGAGTAGGGCGGCGCGGCGCTGCGCAGTGGCAGCGGGGTGAAACGCAGGTTGGGGCAGGCGGGGATGGTGAAGCTGGCGTCCAGCTCAATGCGGTTCCAGGCCAGGCCGCCATTCCAGTGCGTGAGCATGGTGAACAGCGGGAAGCCGGTGCTCAAATCTTCATGAACCATGTCGGTGCACCACACTTGGTGTGGGCAGCCTTCGCGCAGGCTCAACAGGCCAGTGGTGTGGTCGATTTGGCTGTCCATCAGGATGATCGCGCTGATGCCGGTATCGCGCAGGGCACGGCCGGGTTGCATCGGTGCAAAGCCTTGCAACTGTGCGCGGATATCCGGTGACGCGTTGCACAGCACCCAATTGACGCCATCGTCGGAGATCGCGATGGATGATTGAGTACGCGCCAGGGCCCGCAGGCTGCCGTCGCGAAAGCCTGCGCAGTTCACGCAGTTGCAGTTCCACTGCGGGAAGCCACCGCCGGCGGCGGAACCTAGAATCTGGACAAACATGATCGCTCCATCAGTAAAGCTCAAAACAAAAACGCCCCGGGCGAACCGAGGCGTTGTATTACTCAGCCAATCAACGGCTGGCGAAGTACATGGTGACTTCGAAACCAATACGCAGATCAGTGTAAGCAGGTTTGGACCAAGACATATTTATACTCCTACGAAGGGATGGGACGTTCAATACTCATACATATAGTCCACCTCCAACCGGAGATGTTCAGAGGTGTGCGTATGAATGTTACGCAATTCTTTTCAAGTTAGCGCTGTCTTGGTGGCAAAAGCCTTTTGCAGGGCCGGCAATGATCAGCCTGCGGTTTGCCAGAAACCCTCACAGGGCGGGCCGTTGGCCACACAGCGCCAGCCGCCTGCGGTGTCGTTGAGTTGCCGCGCGGCGTGCTGCAAATCCTCGCGCGTGCGGGTTTGGATCAGTGCTTGAAGCTGCTCCAGATAACCCGACGAATGGCCAGACATATGCGCGTGCCAGAGCAGGTCGGCGGCTTGGGCGATGGGTAATGCCTGGGCGGTCAATTGCTCTGCCAGGGGCTGGTTGCCCAGGTCGGCACTGTTGTCGATCAACGCCGGGAGCTGCGCCAGGAAGGTCTGCAGGTGCTCAATGATCCCAGCCAGGGAAGCACTTGGAGATTGCACGCCAAACAGCAGGCCGGTTTGCCCGTTGATCTGTCGGATACCGCTGAATACGGCGTAGCCGATTTGCAGTTCGACGCGCAGCCGCTGGTAGAACGGCCCTTGGAGCAGATGCGCGAGCAGGCGCCATGCCGCTTCATCGTCCAGAGATGACGTCGGCGTTGGGCAAAACAATAGCAACGCGGCCTCGCTGGATTCGGTCTTCACCTCGTGCCAGAGTCGCTGCCCGTCGAGGTTTTGCGGCGTGTATTCGATGGTTACTGGCTGCCCAGGCAATCGCGCTGTGGCGGTTTTGATTGCTGCCGCACATGTTGTGGGCAACCCTGCTCCCAGGCCTTGCCAGCGTGCGGTGGTCCATGACGCGGGTGTTTCACTCGGCCCAACGCCCGTACCAACACAGTAAGCGGGTAACGCCTTGAGCAGCGCTCGGATGGCAATCATCGGCGTTTGGGTGAATGGCGACGGCGGCTCACCGGATTGGCTCAGGTTAAGCGCCAGCGCTTCGACCACGGCAGGCATAGGCTCGTGAAGGCCGACCATTTTCACCCGCCAGTCATTGGCGAGTGTTTCGAAAGACAATTCGATTCCGGCCTGGCGGGCATTTTCACGCAATGGCTGCAATGCGTTTTCCAGGCCGGCGGGCACGGCGCAATCGAAACGCCACTGCAGATAAAGCGCACCCTCATCGGTGTCTTCCGCCAAGGCTTGGCTGAAGGTCAGTGCCGATACGTCTCGACGTCCCCGCGAGCGGTCCTGGGCAAAGGTGCGCAAACCTCTGTGAGCGCTGGTTTGGCCGCGTATCAACCCCGCGCGTTCTTCCTTGACCGGTGGGCGCAGGAATGGATTGTTGGGCGGCAACTGCCAGGTGTGCTCGCAGAGCGGCAGGTGCAGTGAATCGAGCAGGCGCTTCAAGGCTGCGACGCCCTGTTCCGACAAGTCTTCGCTGTCGTTGCGAGCCAGTGCCAGGGCCCCCTGGATCTGTTGCTGGCGGGCGTTCAGCAAGGCGAACTCTTCTCGTAACGGCGTCCAATCGCTCTGTACGAAAAAGCTCAGCCAGTCGTGCAACAACGCTTCGATCTGAGTAGCCGAATCGCCCTTGGCGCCGAGGGTAATGTCGATATCCAGCAGCGCTTGCCCGGCGAAGTGATAGAGCACGGATGCTTGCAGTGCGCTCGCGAGCTTTCGCGCCTTCAGCTCCGCCAGCAAGCCGCCGGGCGCCGAGGCGTTGAGCCAGATGCAGAGAAAATCCAGTGCTTCGCGGGGTACGTCACAGGCAATGACGTGGTGCTGGTGATGATTGGCGGCATGTTGATAGGCGTGTGCTGCGCCTCGCATCAGTGCGGGCGGTTCGGTCTGTGGGTGTAAAGGCCCCGAGGCCAATGCCTCGCTGAATTGCTGCGCCAAGGCTTGCAGCTCATCCAATGATTGCGGGCCAGCAAGGCTCAAGGTCATCTGCCCGCTTTGGTAAAAATGCGCGTGGAATTCCCGCAGTGCTTGCTGAAATGCCTCACGCTCCACAGGCAAACTGTCGCGATTACCCGCATGAAAACCGCACAGCGGATGATCAGCAGCCAAGCCTTTGAGTAGCGCAACCTGCTGCTGCGCCTTGGCATCCTGGGACCAGGCGACAAACTCCGCGTGCAGCACTTCGCGCTCACGCAACTGATCTTCAATCGCCAGGCGCGGGTGGGTGAGCATGTCCGCCAACCGTTCCAGCCCATTTGCAAACGTCGCCACCGGCAGCTCAAAGAAGAAATCCGTAGTGCGCTCGCGGGTGCTGGCGTTGATCTCCCCGCCATGGCGTTGTACGTAGGCCATCAGCCCTTCGCTTGCCGGAAAACGCTCCGTCCCGAGAAACAATAGATGCTCAAGAAAATGCGCCAGCCCCGGCCACGCCAATGACACGTCATGGCTGCCCGCAGCCACCCGTAAAACCGCAGCGCAGCGCTTCAGACGCGGCGCATGGCGCAGGGAAACCCGCAGGCCGTTGGTCAGGGTCAGGTGAAGGTGATGAGGGTGGGCCGGCGCAGGCATGGGCACTTCCGAAACGTAGGATGTGACCATGTTAACAAACCGCTGACAAACCGGCTGCGTCAGGGCTTGTGCAGTGCGCCGTACAACGCCGGGCGACGGTCTTGCAGGTAGTGATTGGCGGCGCGTGCATCAAGGATCGACTGGCGGTCCAGCGCCCCGACGATCAAAGCCTCGTCCAACCCAGCCTGGGCGACGCGCTGGCCATTGGGCGCAGCAATGCTGCTTTGCCCGCAATAGTGAATATCGCCTTCCTGCCCGCAGTAGTTGGCGTAGGCCACATAACACTGGTTTTCATAGGCCCGCGCTCGCACGGTCACGTCGGCGACAAAGTCGAACGGCGCCATATTGGCGGTGGGCACCAGGATCAACTCGGCGCCGGCCAGGGCCAGACGCCGGGTATTTTCCGGAAATTCAAGGTCGTAGCAGATCAGGAATCCGAGCTTCCAGCCGTTCAATTCCACCAACGGGAAATCATCTTCCCCGGCACTGAACATCGAGCGGTCCAGATCACCAAACAGGTGGGTCTTGCGGTAGTTGCACAGGCGCTGGCCGTGGGCATCGATTAACTGCACGGCGTTGTAGATCTGCCCATCCTCGGCCCGCTCCGGGTAGCCGTACAAAATCGCCAGCCCCGCGCTTTTGGCAAGGGTGGCAATCGCCTGCGCGGACGGCCCATCCTGAGATTCGGCAAGGGCGCCGACCGCTTCGGCGCCGATGTTGTAGCCGCTGAGAAACATCTCCGGCAGCACCAGCACATCGGCATCCGATGCCTCATGCGCCAGCTGATGCAGGCGCTTGAGGTTACCGGCCACATCCAGCGGTAGCGGCGGGCATTGGTACAGGGCGACGCGCATGCTCAACTCCTTAATCGGCCAGGGCGATCGGGCCGATTTCGTCAAATACATCACCCGGCCCAGGGTTCTGCGGATGCGTGCTGCCGCCGAAGTGGGTCATGATGCCCCACACCGCGTTCAGCGAGGTTTGCACCGCGCCTTCCACCCAGGCGGGCGTCCAGGAAACGTCGTCCCCGGCGATAAAAATCCCACGCTGTTCGGCGGGCATGTCCTTCTGCATGAAGTGCGCATACATCCGCTGGTTGTAGCGATAGTGGCCGGGCAGCGCACCTTTGAAAGCACCGAGGAAGTGCGGGTCGGCTTCCCAGGACACGGTGATCGGGTCGCCGATGATGCGCGCCTTGATGTCGACTTTCGGGTAGATCTTTTTCAGTGCGTCGAGGGCCAGTTTCACCCGCTTGTCGATGGGCTGCGGGAGCATTTTCAGTGCGTCGCTCATCCACGAGTACGACAGGCAAATCACGCCTGGCTTGTCGTCGCCGTTGTCGAACAAATAGGTGCCACGGGTCAGGCGATCGGTGAGGGTCATGCTCATCAGGTCGCGGCCGGTTTCCGGGTCTTTGTCTTTCCAGAACGGGCGGTCGACCATCACGAACGTCTTGGACGATTGCATGTAGCGCGTGCGATCCAGGGCCATCCACATTTTCTGCGAGAACAGGGTTTCGTCGCATTCGATCTGGGTGGTCAGCAGCCAGC
Organism: Pseudomonas antarctica; assembly: GCF_900624995.1. Lineage (GTDB taxonomy): Bacteria > Pseudomonadota > Gammaproteobacteria > Pseudomonadales > Pseudomonadaceae > Aquipseudomonas > Aquipseudomonas antarctica. Next base: position 79,835 of record NZ_UYXQ01000013.1, on the reverse strand, counting down.
TCTGGCAGGTGGTCAGTACCGCGGCATATTCGCGGGTGTCGCCGTAGTTGTCGGTCACCGCGAAACGGCCGTCGGCGGCGTGGGCAATGCGTTTCACGCCGGCCCGTGGCGCGCCGCGATGCAATGAGCTGAGGCTGGTACCCGCTGGCCAGTGAGCGCAACGCTCCGGCACGTGACGCCAGATGCCCATGGGCACTTGCGCCACGCCGCCAACGACCAAATGCTGGTGGTCGTCGCAGTTGGTCATCACCACGCGGAAAATTTCCAGCATCGAATTGGGAAAGTCCGAGTCCCAGCCGCCGGTGCCGAAACCGACTTGCCCAAACACCTCGCGGTGCGCAAAAGACAGTTTGGCAAAGGCCTTGGAAGTGGCGACGAAGTCATAGAACGTGCGGTCGTCCCACAGCGGCACCAGCTTGTTCCACAGCTCTTTGAGGCGCGGCACGTCGCGGTCACGGATGGCTTGCTGGATATCGCCGAACTGCGAGCCAGCTTCCAGCGCATCCGCCCACGCATCGGCGACTTCCTGGAACAGCACCGGTAAGTCCGAGAGTTTTTGCGCGTAGTGGGTCTGGCCTTCGAGGTCGACCACCGTGCTGCCGGAGGCTGGCGTCAGCGGGTTGGGGAAGGGTTTGGTCTCCAGGCCCAGCTTGTCCACATAGTGATAAAAGGCAGTCGACGACACCGGAAAACGCATGCCGCCCAACTCGGCGATGATGCCCTCGGCCCCTTCAAACGCCTGGGAGCGCAAACGGCCGCCCATTTTCGAGGCTTCGTACACCACCGGCTTCAGGCCCAGCTTCATCAACTCGTAAGCGGCCACCAGGCCCGCGATCCCGGCACCGACAATCGCCACTTCGGCGCCATGGTTGGCCGCCGGAATGCTGCCCAAGCCTGCCGGGTGCTCGATCCAGTCATCAAAGGCAAACGGAAAGTCCGGGCCAAAGATAGTGATGGGCTTTTTACCGTCGGCGGGATGGCGATGGGTCTTGCTGACGGTGCTGGACGGAATGCTCATGGCTGACCTTACTGACGACTCGGTGGGTTGTAGCCCGTTGAGTATAGGAAAAGATGGCAGCCAGTTTAGGGCGCGTAGCGTTCGTTATTAAGACGCAATGTGTCGTCGGATTGAACTGTTTTTAGTCAAAGTGACGAGCTAGTTGGTCATATCGGCTGGCCACGGTCCAATTTGTTGCTGAGAATGATCGACGTGGTGGTTTTTTCCACTCCTTCGACGCTGCCGATCTGGTCCAGCAGCTGGTCGAGCTGCTCCGGCGAATCGGTGCGTAGCCAGGCCACGTAATCGAACTCACCACTCACCGCACACAACTGCTGCACCTGCGCCATGGCACTCAGCCTGCGCAGCACTTCCTTGCCCGAACGCGCTTGCACGGTGATCCCGACATACGCCTGCAAACCCCCATCGACCACCCGCTGCCCGAGGCGCACGCCATAACCGGTAATCACCTGGGTTTTCTCCAGGCGCGCCAGGCGCGACGTCACCGTGGTGCGCGCGATACCCAACTGCCGGGCAAGCATGGCCACGCTTTCGCGGGCGTTGATCTGCAAGGCAGCGATCAGTTGGCGATCGATTTCATCGAGGACGGGCAAGGGCAGGGCTCCAGTGCGGGCGGCAATGGGGCTATATGTTACAGACTTCCAGACACACAAAAGCCGCGCATTGCGCGGCTTTCTTGTTTGGTGGGCCCAGTAGGACTCGAACCTACGACCAAGGGATTATGAGTTGCTGGGCGACGTGCTATGCCTAGAGAAATCGTTCGTAGGTGAACGTAGGTTGGCATAGCTGGAGGCCCCGTATTACGTGGTGTTGAGCGTAATTTTGAGTAGGTTGCTTAAGCTGGGCATTGTACCGCAAAGGTACTGTTTTTGCAGCTCGTGCACGTTTGTAAGTAAGGATCGGCTCCAATGCAAACTCGCGGGCGGCGACACTCATCAGAGCTGGCGAACTGTGTAGTGGTCCCTTCTTTCATGAAGCGCTAAACGTATGGTTGGCGAAGAGGTCTTACTAAATTATAAGGTTGGCAGATGAGTAACCCTTCTCTGCCATTCAGTAAGCGCTACGCATCAATACCCGGTTTGTCGGCCTCTATGGCAATGGAGTGTTGAAGATCCGCATTCCCGGAAGGCATATGAAAACTCTCCCCAATACCCGAAAATTGCGGACGTTCGAGACATTTATAAGTGCTTTCGAATTTATGCTATGCGTGGACCTTGAAGCGACATGCGACGAGCTCATAGGGGCTGAGTCTCCTCGAAAACTGATCGTAGGGCCGGATGAGATGGAAACCATTGAGATAGGGCTAGCCGTGGTGGATTTGCGAACGCTGGAAACTGTTGAAATGTTTCAGCGCTACGTTCGCCCGGTCCTTCACCCTACTCTGACACCCTTCTGCACCAGCCTGACTTCAATTAAGCAAGCTGATGTGGATGCAGCGCAAGAATTCTCGGAGGTCGCCATGGAGGTCGCTGCGCTCCTACAAAAATATCCCAGCGCATTGTGGGGCTCTTGGGGACATTACGATGCTGACCAGCTTGCGGCTGACGTCCTGAGAGCCAACTGCAGGCCGATACTGCCTGGAATTGCGTACTTAGATATTGAGCGGTGCTATTGCGAAATATTTGCATGTCCATCATTAGGGTTGAGGCCCGCAGTCGAAGCGCTTGGCCTAGCTTGGAGCGGCCGGTACCACCGAGGCATCGATGACGCTAGGAATCTCGCCAATATGGTTACGCTGCTGTTGGAAAAGGCTCGGTGCATCTCGTAGCTGCTTGTTCCCAGTGCCTATCAAAAGCGTGCTCCAATCCTAGCTGGCATCTCCTTGTCGACACGAAATTATGAGCTCTCAGTCATTTTTTTGCCGGTCGCGGGACTATGCGTAGTAGGTTACGCTGGCTCTTGCCCGCGCAGCCCACTGAAAAGTCAGACGATGGACCTTTATAATGGCTGTCGGCTACTATGTGCTCGCACTCCAACAAAGCGTGATTGGGGACTTGACCAGTAGGGATGCCGATGTCAGTTGCTGTTATTTTTAAGGATTTCGTATCCGATCTGCGCATCACCAATCACGTAACGATCGAAGATCGTTACGCCAGTATCACACGCTCGCTGAACAAGTATTTCCGGACGTTGGATTCGACCGCCAATAACCTTCAAGTCGGCTCATATGGCCGGTGGACAGCCATCAAAGGCGTTTCCGACCTCGATATGTTGTACATCATGCCCGGCAGTGCTTGGGATAGGTACAACAAGGAGGGGGGGCAATCGAAGCTGCTTTCAGATACCAAGGCTGCAATCCAGGAACGGTACTCCACGACCACTATTACGGTTGACCGCCTGGTGGTGTGCGTCAAGTTCCAGAATTTCAACGTCGAGGTTCAGCCCGTTTTCAAGCAAGACGACGGCAGCTTCAAATATCCTGATACGTACAACGGCGGATCGTGGAAGATCACTAAGCCCAAAGATGAAATCCAGGCTACCGGGGACGTCGATGATGACCAAAATGGAAACCTGCGTCGTCTTTGCAAAATGCTTCGGGCGTGGAAGAACAAGCATGGCATCGGGATTGGGGGTCTCCTGATCGACACGTTGGCACATAATTTCCTCACGCAGACGGATGATTATGCTGACAAAAGTTTCGCCTCATACGACTGCATGGTCAGGGATTTCTTTTACTACGCATCAAACCTTCCACAACAGGAACGTTACGCGGCGTTGGGCAGCCGCCAGCATGTCAAAGTGAAGCAAAAATTTCAAAAACCTGCCAAGCGAGCATATGAGCTTTCCCTGAAGGCCATCGAAGCTGCGGGTAAGGAAAATGAGGGGGAGCGGTGGAAGAAAGTATTTGGTCCCGACTTTCCGACCACACGTACAGCCGCACGTGCCGGCATGGAGTCACTGGCCAAGTCCTTTTATACCTTCAGGGACACAGAGGAATTCATCGAGGATCTCGCCCCGATCGATGTCCGCTACCCCTTGGTACTTGACTGTGATGTCGAGCAAAAAGGTTTTCGAGAGCGGTTGCTGAGTGAATTGATTTCACTAGGATTGCCCCTCCAGGCGCGCAAGACGCTCAAATTTAAGATTGGTCGAAACGACGTGCCTGAGCCGTACACCGTAAAATGGAAGGTTCTCAATATTGGGCAAGAAGCTGAGAAGCGAGATTGCATCCGCGGCTATATAATCGCCGACCAGGGCCATGAGACAATCCAGGAGTCCACGAGCTTTAAAGGCGACCACTCGGTTGAGTGCTATATCCTCAAGGATGGCGTTGTCGTGGCTCGGAGCGAGATAACTGTACCTATCAGTGAAAACATATGAGCCAAGCGTCGTTACTCAAAAGTATCGCAGAAACGGGCTACAACGTTGGCTTTGGTGGACGCAAGCACTGGGCTACGTATGACATCGTAGATAAAGTCCCAGGATTCATTGGGTTTATTGGTACGGCCGTAGGTATTTTCTCTCTGGTCTACGAGTCCCTGTCCGCAAAAAATGTTTCTGCGTTTATGGCCGTTTTCGGCGTTATCGGAATTTATATCTCGGTTTACGATTCTAAGAAGTCGGACTACGAAAAGTCTGCCGTGGAGATAACCAGAATTTTCAATGGTCTGCGTGATTTGTATCGCGAAGTTGAAGCGTTGGAGGCAAGTGCAGATTTTTCTAGTTATAGGGTAAGACTAGCTGCATTTGAATCGCAATACTATGGTGCCTCTATCAGCAAGCAAATTCTTTTTAGCGATTGGTACGCGCACTACAAGTTTTTTTGGCAGTATCAAATCGATTGGGTAGCAAAGCAGAAGAATTTTAGCTTTTGGAGAGACAAAGTGCCGCTTACGGCATGGCTAGCTATGGCCGCACTTTTTGTATTGATTGTCACCTCTTTTATTCTACACATCGACTCAGTTAAAAAATGTTTCGGTATCAACTGATCCGTGCAAAAACTTGGAATGATACAGGCGTTTCTACATCGGTTAACTTGAGCGGTGGATTGTTCTTTGTGCTGTAACTGCGTAGCCTAAGGAGTATTCATGATAAAACCACCATTCAAAATTCTCAAATCTCATCTGGTAGATGCATTTTTCATCACGGCTGAGAAGTTGTATCGCGAATTTAAGGAACCTCTAGGGATGGTGGATAGATTTAGAAGTGGACGAATCTATTTTCTTGTCAAGCGACGTAAAGCGCGGTTTTCCAGTGCCCGTCTAAGCAAAAGGTGCCAGATCGTATTTAAATATACCTCGCAGGGCATGCTGTCGCGCCCGCACAAGGTCGACATTGCTCAACTGATTCATGGCGCGCCGACTATCAACAGAAAATATTTCCCGACCCCGGCCCATCTGCAATCAATGATCGAATATGTCGACTCCGCGAATGAGTATGAACGCCTGCTGAAGCGAGATCCGCTGGTTGCAGCCGTCATGCCGGGAAGCGGGGAGAAGGAGCGCGTGGATCGGGCAATTGCCTACCATTTTTTGACACCTGCCGACCCGCTGCCCAAAGATGAAAACAGACACATCATCTTTGCTCATCAACTGCTGCGTGTTACCGATGATGTTCCGGAAAAATACGAAGTCATGTACATCGGCAAGGCCATGGAGCTGTCTGACCGAATGCACGGGCATAAACGCGTGCAGCAAGCCCAGGCAGAATGCGAAGACGATGCTGAAGTCTATCTGTACTTCTTCACTCCGCGATTCGAGGCGATTGAGTCTAGCGACGGCCGGATCCTCAAACAACCTAGTGACTATCTGGCCTTAGGGGAGGAAAGTCTTGTGCTCGCCGCCGAGGCAGGATTGATCAATCACTTTTCACCTGAAATGAACGTTCAGAATAAAACGACGGACCTGCGTAAAAGCAAGGTTATGGCCCGCGTGAGAAGTTTGAAATACACTCACTTTATTTCCGAGTGTAACTTCGACGAACATGACTATGCGTTCGAAACGACGAAAATTAGCAAGAGTGGCGTGCACGAGAAGATTTACTCGCTCTGATGCAGAGTAAGTGCTTCCAAATCTAGGTGTGCTCCGCTCGAACTAGGTATTTATCAAGAAATCTTCAAATTTAGCAGTGCCAGAATTTAAACCCTCTAGCCTAGTGTGGTCGAAATTATCATGGCGCATTATTAACTCATTTAATTTTTTCGAAAGTGACTCTGCTAGGTCGTCAGTAAGGTCTGGCACTAGAAAATTACAGCATCTTGAAAAAGCTTCTGCCCTCAGTCCTATGGCAATCGCGTAATGATAAATTGCCAAGCGTAACCTCTCTTTGTTCCAATAAATCAATGCCTCCTCTCCCTCAGTCATTGAGATTGAAAATAGTTCGCCGAGGTCAACAAGTACCGACATTTCGTCGGAAAAACTGTGGACGGAATCGCAGAGTGGTGAGTAAAACGCATAATAGTGACTCTCCCAGCCTAGCGCTCGGAATAAGCCCTTAGTCCCTGGATAGCGCCCTATGTTCGGCCAGCGCTTATCAAACCTTGCTAACATTGTGGTCCCAGATTTTTGCCTACCTTGTGCAGCAGGATTAACTGCCCCTTGAGATGCTAGATAAGTTGACCAATCCTTACCGTTGTTTTCTGTCAGCTGCTTGCTGCTGCGAAGCAAGGCCAGCGCGTTATCGCCTTTATCCATAGACACATATAGCATGTTGGCAGATTGCTCAATGATTACGCGGCTCATTGCTTCTAGCGTCGAAAAAGACTTGGTGTCTAAGCACGCGCAAGCCTGTCGGCATAATTCGTACAGAACGCTTAGATATCGACGAATAATAATTCTTTGTGGGTCGCTCCTCGTGTTGTCAAGCAATGTTTCCTTGTGTTTTCCTACCCAGTCATTGATCTGCTGGTTGAGGTTTTTTATTTCTTGAGAGTCTTGCTTTAAGTCAATAAAAGGCTTCATAGCTTAATCCTATATTCTAAGTTAGCGCCTTTTTCGATAGGAGCATTTTTAGTCGGTAACGGTAAAGGCGGAGCATAAAGGGTACCGGGTCGATTGCTTGTCATGAACTCATGAACGAACCGCTGTCTATGCTAGTCGCTTAAGTCTAGCAAGTGCCGCTCCAGGCTTGCTCAAACCGCACCGCCGACAACATCTGTATGCTTTTCTATAACCCGGCAATGCACATGGGGCTAGGACTCCCTTACATGATTTTCCATCGGCTCAAGCAGGCATCTTGGAGCTCAGAAACAACTTCGGTATGGCTATATATATACTCGGAAAGCTGCTTTATTTCCTTCGAGGAGAGCTCCAGATTGCCGCTCTCATGCATTTTTTTTGCTATCTGATTCAGATTTCTCCCAATAGCGCGAAGCTGCCCCGACGACTCCCAGAGCGCCTTTGTGGCGTCCATCGTGAATTGGGGCTGGTTGGTCAAACTGGCTCGAACGCAATTGATGACCCACCGCTGGGGCGAGCATCCCTCGGCTTCTGAGCGTGCCACGATCTCATGGTGCTCACTGGGTGTGAATCGAACCTCAAGCCTTTGTTTCGGACCTTCGTCTGGCTCGCCTGCGATTTGCCCTGATATCCAGTCCTTCACTTCAGGGGGGGGTTCATCTTGGATGACGTAGCGCATTAGCGCTCGGATCACGCCGTGTTGAGAGCTACCTTTTTTCTCGCAGTGCGCTTCCCACTCTGATTTCAACTCGGCCGGTATGCGTACTCGGTAAACGGCGCTATCTCTTGTTGCGCCGATGGTCGCTTTGCGCGGCATGTGCATTCCCCGGTGGGTATCGACAATTCACTATTTTCGTAGTGAACCACATTTTACCGGCAAACGCCTATCCTGCACTAGATCTCCACTCGCTTTAGTTCTTGTTCATGAACAAGCTTTCGTGGGAAGAGGGCAATGACGGATTCAAATCGGGTTGGGGGGCAGAGTGGGTCTCTCTCACTGTGCCGTAGTGAGCATTCAACGCGTTACTGGATACGTCAGTAACGCGTGCTCTCTCTTCGGTCTAACTGCGACTAGTGAATTAAGTCGACCTTCCTGGATTGTCCGCAACGGTTTTGTGCGCACGGTGTTCCGGCGTTTGACCTATCCTGCATTAGGTCTCCATGTGCTTGGATCGTTGTTCATGAACAAGCTATGGGCGCCCATTTCACCGGCGATTTGCCTATCCTGCATTAGATCTCCATGCATTCCATTCCTTGTTCATGAACAAGCTTTTTGCAACGCTCACTGCGTTCTTGAGGGTTGAGAATCGTCGCTTTCAGGAAACATCTTCTGCGACAGAATCACAAATTCGTCCAAGTCGATTTCGCCGGTTATGTAACGCTGACCAAGGTGTTTCATTTCTTCTGAGCTTTCGAATCCCGAAAGACCGATGGATGCGGTGGCAAATTCGACAGCTTTCTTACGCTCGCTCTGCTCAGCCTCAGAAATCTGATGCTCCGGTCCCTTCGTATCAACGGCTTCAATTTCGTTGCTTCCTTGGTGCTGCGTTGGCTCTTGGTTGTTTGAGGTCATGGGGATTTCTCGCTGTTTGGCTGAACGCGGTAGCGCGTTAGCGCTATGTCTGTGGTGCGTAGCAAAGTAGCAAGGTTTTTGCTGGATGTGGTGTCAAGGGCGGCACCGGAAGCCGCACGCGGAGCGGAGCCGAAGGCGAGCACCGAACGGGTGAGGATGCCGGGCGTAGCCGGACCCTTGATGCCACAGTAAGCACTAAGCCTATGGCAAGGGGGAGGTCAAGGGCTCTGCCCGCCGTACCTGCCCCTGCAGCCAGTCCGGCAAGTTCGGACACGGGATGCAACCGAAGGGGTTGCCCAAGCAACGCGCGGAGTTTTCGTAGTCGTGTTGCATTCGTTTTCAGTGGGTTGTGTGTCCGGGGCGAGTTCAATGCCCCTTATGACTGAACATGAATCAGAGGCGCGCTGAAACTGTCTTGTTTTTGGTATTAGTCTTTTATTTACAATCGGTTAACGTATTTGAGAATTGCCCATCCCCCCGCCCTTCCCGCGAGCGGGAAGGGAGCGAGTCGCCCTCTGTCGTCAAGGGGGCAGGGGAGGCCTACGGCCTTGATCCCCTGCGCCCATGACTTGAGCGTTGGTCGCTTCTGCCGCGTCAAGGGGCCGAGTCCTCGTCGCTTTGCTCCTGCGGGCCGCACCAACCCCTTGACCCGTCATACGCTTGTTGTGGGGCTCAGAAAAAGACCCCGCCGAAGCGAGGTCTGATGAGTCAAACGTCAGGGCTACTGATTTACTTTGCCGCCTGTAGCGTTCCCCCAGTTTTTGCCCATGTTCTGCATTACGTGCTGTCGGTAGGCTGGGTTCCAGGCTGTGTTACCCGCCGCAAGGTGGTTCAAGCGTCCGGCCGTGACCATCTGGCCCGACTGCATGTCACGGCGCGTTGACTGTCTGTTGAGGCCCTTGGTGATTGGTGCCATGGCTCCGTTTGCGATTCCTCGCAGGGTAAGTGCCGCACTCGATATACCTCCTGCAAGGCCTCCTGCAACGCCATGGGCTTGACACATCATGTAGAGCACGACGATGGTTGTAACCAGCAGCTCAAGGAACGTTGAAATTGGGTAATCGGCTGGGTTTGCCAAAATGCCGGCAGTTATCGAGGAAAAATATTTGATTCCAAAGCTGAGAACCGTGCTAACCAGTGCCGTCTGCATGATGTACGTGATGACCTGGGCAAACCAGCTATCGAACCACTTGGATGTGAACTGTCCGAACAGCAACATCATGATGAAGACTGGCCCGATTCCGAGCATGATCGCTAGCATTCCTTTTGCGACAACAATCATGGCCCCTGCTGGAACCGCGATGAGCAGCGTAGCGGTGTAGACGACGAGGGCGTTCAGGGCATCCCAAATTATCATCCCGATTTCGTAGGAGTGGCGTTGTCCCATTTTCGACAACATATCTGCACCGATCTGCCAGCCGTCCGACATTGCCTTGTCGATGACCTGAAAAACCGAGTCTGAGGTTGATGGATCACTCGTCGCTGTGAAGGCGGCCGTTACTCCTGTTTCAAGCCCCCTCAATGCCTCTACTACCCATGACATGTACGTGTCGGCGTTCATGGCCAGGCCGCTGATAAGCAGGAACTTTCCGCAGGTTTTGAGAAAGTGAGAGGCCGACTGCTCAATTGTTCCGGTGATCATCATGTAGCCGACCATCGTCAAATATAGCGTCCCGCCTATCGTCACGGTGAGCGTGAAATCCTCAATCACTCGGCTCGAGGTAATGCTGATGAACGTATGGAGGGTTTGATCCATTGACCCTCCGATCCATTCAAATATTCCTGTTTTGGTCGCCATTCTATTTCTCCTGAGAAGAGAAATTTATCGGCTCACGCTGCTTGTACTCCCGGTTCTCAAGCACCAATGCGTTTGCAGCGGTTTTCGCGTTGACGCAGTTCGGTGTCAGAGCAAGCTCGCCGGGATTGGCGTTACACCTTTCCAAAACCTTCAGTCGCTCAGGCGAGTTTGCTTTGTACCAATCAACCGTCTGCACGGGCTCATCTCTGCCGCAGCCTGAAAGAGACGCGATGACGATCATAAGAAACGCAGGGATAGTAAGGTGGGATTTCATTTTTCTTCCTTGGATTGAATGATCATTGAGGGCCGTCCAGCGCTCTCTTGTTTTACGATGTTGATTTTGTCGGCGTGCATAGAAAAGGCTAGCTCAGTTGCATCGATGATTTGCATTGCTGCAAGGGTGCGCAGCACGCTTTCCTTGGTGCCTGCCCAGGCACCCGCCAGTCGGTGAAGGGAATTGTTCAAAATGGCGAGTGATGCTCCAAGGCTACCGGCTGCCATGAAAGCGCCGAACAAGGGAGGAATTGGAGCTGATTGGCGGGGGAGAGTGATGCCAAACCAGTCGATAAATGCCATCGCGAACGGCACCAGCGCGAGAACCGCAGCCATGATGTCCCGATGGAGTAGTTTAGGTGCGCGCCGTGAGAGCTCCAGCATTAATCCCATACGGGCAGTGCATATCCAAAATCTGCGGATGGAGATAATTAGGAACGTGCTCAGAACAAGCATTGGTAAGTATGCATATGAAATCATTGTTGTGCTCCAGTGGTTACTTGGAAGTGCAGGTCTGTGTCTGCGGCGCTTTAGTCGAGTTATTTACTTCGCTTTTCTGATGTGAGCGAGATTTGAATATCGGTATTGGATTGCTAAGTCGGGTGTGCTTTGCTTGTGCTCTGGTGGGTTATGGCTAAGACCAAGATTTTCGGTCAACCACGATTTGATCGGATAAATAGGGGATGTTGGCAAGTTCGTCTAAAGCCATCTCGACGGTCCTGAAGAAGAAAGGTCGATTCTCGTCGTCCGTTACAGTATGGCCAATGGTCCCATCTGATACGCTCAGTGCAAAGCCATACTTGTAGTGAGCTTTTAAGATTACTTGGATATCTCCTGTTCTGTCTAAGCTATCGCAATAGTTTTCAAGCTGTTTGAAATGTAATGGCATTGAGATGCTTCCTTTCAGATTGCAAGAATATTTCTGTGAGAGTCCTAACGTACAAGTTTGCTGGAAGTGAATTTTTTCATGCTTTCAAGTGCTTGGTTACGTGCCTCCTTGTTACGAGTATTTGGTTTGGCGTGAGTTTCAACTAGTGTTTCGTTCAGCAAAGGATTTGGTTTGCTCGGCCGGGCCATTGGACAGAAAAGTCCCTTTCTATAGTTTAGAATGAGCCCGTTAAACCATTTTGAGGCTCGGCCTCTGATCCTCCCTGCTTTCAGTGCGGCTGCCAGTTCGTCCAAAAGCTGCTGAGCATCCTGGCTAGGTACGTCCTGTAGAATATTGCTGATCCACATGCGATCACTGGCCTCTAATTTTTCCGGGTATCGGAGGCCAGTCTCAGTTAGTTGTTGTATTCCTTTTTTTGGTTCTGTTGGTAGTTCTTGGGGTGTCACTGCTGTGTCATCCCCTCCGCGACACTCTGCTGTCTGGGGCTGGGGTGACATGGGTGACACCCCCCCAGTGACAGCTCTGTCACAGGGGAGCATTGACTGTACTGTTGGGAGGGTTATGACATATCTATTTGAGGTTTGGCCTCCATCCGGTCGATATTCTTCTTGGATGGCTAACAGACCTGCCTGCTCAAATTTCTTAAGTTGACGTTGAACTGTTCGTGGGCCGATGCCGCATAGTCCAGCGATAGTTTTCACTTTTGGCCAACTTTTCCCACCTTCGTCTGCGTGCTTAGCTATTGCAAGCATCACGAGCTTCTCGGTAGGTGAGTCAAAGTTGTGTGCCCAGACTACATCATAGGTTTTGTAGCTCATTGCAAGCTACTCTTAGGGGGCACCTCAATGTCTAGGTTCAATGCGTCATTGATTTGCATTGTTCTAAAATATACGCGCCGACCGATCCTGATCATTGCCGGTTTAAGTTTTCGGGAAATGTCGGTGTCTGAATATAGAGAGACCCTTACTCCGTCAGGTGAGCGGCCTAGTAGGATGGCAATGTCTGGGATGCTCATCAAAGGGCCAAAGCGGTTAAGTAGATACTCTTCAGTTGTCATATGTAAGTTCGCAGTTTTTGGAGAAGGTCTGCGAATTCTTGAGGGGGATTGGCGTATTGTCAAACTGGCTTATCCGTCAAAACTACCAATATGTAGTATCTTGGTTGACTGCTTTATGCGTCTTGGTAGTCTTGGGTTGGCTATGTTGGTTTTAAAGTTGAGCGATGGTGTTCTGAAAAGACCTGTATGTACGGGTGTTTGCTGGTGTTTTTTGGTTTTCTATGGTGCGACTATAAAAATAGTCGAATTTTTTTTCACGATTCCTACAAGAACCAAGTTGCCTTGAGTTTTTGTCCGCCTTACCCACAAGATCCTCAGCCCGAAGATGATAAAATAGCCCTGAATTATCTAGCCGCCTACGATAGTCAGCTTTTGGCCGATTGCAACCAGTTGCGAGACGCTGCTTTCGGCCTGGAGAGGCTTCGAAGAAGCCTCTCCAACGTGTTACGGTGTTTTTTTGATGGCAATCCAGACGTACACGGCGCTTTCGATGCTCTGGATCCCGCCGAGAAGAAGCGGGTGGCTACTCGTATCGTTCTCTGGGCGGTTGATGAGGTTGGGGAGGACTCTAAGGAGGTCGCTCAAATGTTGTCGTGTGGAGGCTGGGCTCGGCTGGAGACTTTGTGCGCTGAAATGGACGAGCAATATTTCTATCTGCTGGAGCGTGATTACGATGGATCTTACGCTTGGCTTAGTAAGGCCCACGCATATAGTGCTGGCGTGTTCCTTACCCGCGACGAACTTGACGACGTGGTCTATGAATCGACTTTCGCGACTGATAAATCGTTCCAAGTCAGTGGTTTCTTGTGAACGCGTGATGCAGTGTGAGTAACGAAAGGCTGTCGATGACCACTTTCGACCCAAACCGGACATTGAGCTAGACAGGTCTTCCAGTGCGGCAATCTTGCTGCCAAGCTCACCAACCTGCTTAGTCGAATCTCGATTACGCAGGTCCCGTGCTAGAGGGGTCACAGGCAGCTAAATTCAGCCTCCATTAAGGTAGTTGCGTACGGTCCTCATGAGATTTGTACGTATTGGTTGATTCAGCCGTCCCTGCTATGGAAGGAGTGCCAGTACGACCGGAGTATTTGCCGAAAAATGGATGTGCTTCAGATGAACTCTGAGCTATGTAGGTTGCTTTCTGGGATGTTGCTGTGACCCTGGACGCGATGTTGCTTGCTACTTCCAGATTGACCTGCCACTGATGCCTTTGACGTTGCTGTGCTCGACACTCATTGTGTTGATCAGGTAGTCGACCTGATCAAGGTGCTCTATGGCCTGCATTTTCTTATTCTTGATTCTAGACTCTTTCAAGGTAGGGCAACCCATTGCTTGTAAGGAAATATGGCGTATCATCATAGTGCCACCACTGGCGCGTGTCGAGTCACATAGCCACAAGCTCAATTTGATAGGTTTACAAAATTTCATGAATGTAGCCATCGTAATCGGCGTAGAAAAGTATGAGTCTAAAAACTTTGAGAACTTATCTGCATGCAAGAAAGACGCAGCAGCGATTAAAGCTGTCATCGAGAATGTTAAAGACTTAGAAGAAATCCTATTCTTGGGAGAGAATGAGTCAGCATCAGATGTCAAGAGAAAGATTTCCGACCTCGTAGAGAAGTATAAGGGCAAGGATTTACAAGAGCTATTCTTTTATTTTTCAGGGCACGGAGAGCGGTTTGAAGATGATTTTTTCTACGTGCTATCCGATTTTGATCCAAAGCGAAAGGAAACTACTGGGCTTTGAAATTCGGAGCTGGATGATTGGATAAAAACTCTTTCCCCGAAGCTTTGTATTAAAATAATTGATGCTTGCTTTAGCGGTACTCAGTACATAAAAAGTGAGTTTAATGCTGAGGAAGAGCTAACGAAATCAGCAAAAAAATATGGCCTAAATGATGTGTATTTCTGGTTCTCATCCCGAGACAGCGAATCATCCTACGCTGGTACCGAGTTCAGTTATTTCACAGAAAGCATTTTAACAGCCATATATGGGTTGGAGGGAGATGTACGTTACAGGGAGATTATGGCGGTCGTTGCGGATGATTTTGCAAATAAAGGCGGACCTAAACCTATTTTTGCAACTCAGTCCGACAATATAGAGAAGTTCGGGACTATCACCAAGCAAACCCATAGCATTATAAGCAAAATATTCGGCTTTTCAGATGCGCAAGAGGATCAAGAGGCTTCGACAAAAACTGCCGCTCCTCTTCCAAAAGAAGACTCCATTTACGCCAAGATTCAAAAAGTATCCGCATCTACATGCTTTGACGAACAGGCACTTATCGACTTTGTTAGTGAGTTTAAAAAAGAAGTCGGAAATTGGCCTGGTGATATAAAGAAGATTTATAAAGTCTCGTTAAATTCAGATTTATCCCCCTACGCTGTGCCCAATCAATCAAAAATAGGTGAGTGGCTGATCGGGAAATCTGAAGAAAATTATTTCGCAGAGGCTACATATGGCACAACAAAATATACGGTAGAAGAGTATAAGGCTCTACCAAAGAAGCCGTCAAAAAGCAGTGACCCTTTTGCTCTGATGGGTGCAAGTATAGGTGCCCTATCTCGCTGGCGTCAGCATGAACAAGAATCAACCGAATATAAATTAGAAACCGTTACGAAAACGAAAAGATATGTAGACGGCTTTAATTATACTCATTCAGCTGAAGATAGGATTTTGCGATTCGATTTTAATCCAATTTTTGAAATAGTGCCGCCTCTATCGATATATATGGTTTCTATTTATTCCAATAGGGCGTTATCCATCCATTTCTCTTATGAGATGCTAAACAGGAAAAATTGGGGGAATTACTCGTCTCCAGTCTGCGAGAAATGGAGGACTATCAAGGTGGGCGTTAATGGGAAGGGGGCTGCCAAAGCTGCATCTGAACATATCCAAAAAGAGATAATTCAATGGTTGGAGGCCGAGCTGAAGAAAAGGGCGGAATGATCTGCGATTGATCTGATAGTCAAGATGGTGAGCCATAAACATGGCTGCCATCTTGTAAATTGGAAGCAGTGCAATACCTGCTCCTCTGGCCGGCTGCTTTTGGCCGATAGCAGCCTCATCCCTAAGCCCACTCAAGCGAGTCATCTAATTAAACCTGCAGTTCCGCCGGTGGTGGAATCGCCGCGAGACGGCGCAAGTCACATACTTAGCGTCGCCCCTCAAAGCCAGCAGGTGCAGCTTTCTTCTCTTTAGCCTGCTCAACATTTCGGCTGCTTTGAAATGCCAGAAGGTCAACATCGAAAATGCTGATTACCGCCTGATTATTCCCATGGACGTGGGCGATCTGTCGCTCATGATGCGCTTTGAAGGGGGCCTGAGCATTTGAACCGCCATATTGACCGGTATTGGCTAGCATGATGGGCTGGTACATATGGAATTGCAGGGCTGTCGCCATGGTGTCGAACGTGCCGATGTCCTTGTTTAGCGCAGCAATTACAAAACCATCAGTGATATCACGCATGTCTGAGGCGAGCTTCAGATCGGTAGCGTCATAGCAAATGGCGCCGGTCAGCCTGGCAGTAACGCCCTGCTTATCTTTGAACTCGACGATGACCTGGTAGGGCCTGTGTCCCGCCACACCAGCTTTCAACTCCCAAGGAATTCCGTACTCCTTGCCTTGATAGGCGCGAATGATCTGTCTACCGGCAGCACTCTCCTGTCGCAGAAGCCACACAGCCCGGTTGATGGGTTTTTTGAGGTATGGATGCTCTACGAAGGTTTGCCCAGCAAATATCACAGCGCCAGTGCTGTCTGATAGCCTGTGCAAAAGCCACATGTCATCGGGATGGATGGCAAGTTCTGGAAATACAATAAGGTCCAATTGCGCTTTGCGCTGTGTGGAGGGTTTTCGGTTCGCGAAGCGTGCGGCCGAAAGCTGCTGTCCAAGCAATCGGCACATCGCTGCAAGATGCGCCCTATGCCTGGCTCGGTAAGGTTCTGGCCAATGCAGCGGATCAGCTTCAGAAAAGTCGGTATCCCGGGGCATCAAGGACTGGACCAGTGCCACTTTGAAAGCAGTCAGGTTTGTAGTCTTGGCACACTCGATAGGTAAAAGGTAAGCAGGAAGATTGGACTGCCTTCCGAAAAGACGCCCCTGTTCTTCCAATCTTGCCTTGACCAGAATAAGCAAGTCCGACGGGATTCCAGCTTCAGCGAACCCTACAACGACGTTCCTGTTGATCTCCAACCCAGGCCACTGAAGCAATCGCATGACCAGCTCGTTGAGCCATGGTGAAATGGGAGTAGGCTCTTCGCCCAGCCCTGGGCTCAGGGGCATCAATCCCAAGCGGCGCTTGTACCAACTGCTCTGGATACCTCGATATCGGTCAAACTGCTCCTCACGGAGGGGGAAAAAACGAGTGGTGAAGTCGCTTTCCCCGACGATAGCGGAACGCAAGAGACGCCCGAGGCGATACGCCCACGCCGAGTCATCCGAGCACCATGATGGTGTCTCGTTCCATGGCTGTACAATCTTGTTGGGAGCTTTAAACGTCAAGATCATCTGGGTGTTGGGGTCTTGAACCCTGCTCCAGTCCGCGCACTCTACAGCCAACCAATCCAAGCTTATTCCATCGTTATCCAATAGGCCCGATGACGCGGCTTTCAACAGTTCGACTGTCAACTTGAGCAACGCGTTTTCCTGAACAAATGGATTTTCAGGATGAGTAACTATTGCCAAAAGAGAGCGCTTGCCGGCTCGCCAGTCTTTGAGCCGAATGGAGGATTCTTGAGTCTGCGGTGGAGATAGATACCGATCTACATGCTTGACCCAACCGACTTTGCCTCTACCGATCCACGCAGCGTGGATCTCGCCCAAGACCCTTGGTTCGATCATGGCAATATCATCGATAAGCTTGTTGGCTTCTTTGATAGGTAGGTTTTGCAGCCAAGTGCCTAGCCAGATTACAAACTTGTCGCGCTGCCCCGTAATGCGCATTACTAATAGCCCTGCCGTAAGCGCAGTGGAGAGCTCTGGAGTGAACGGTGGTGAAAAACGCAACGCCCCATGCAAGGCACTGTACGAGACCAACTCCTTCAGCGGTGGCAACAAGACTGGGTATTGCATGACCGCCAGGAACAATGCCGCCTGTTGAAGCAGATACCAAGGAAGGTCTGAGTCGGCGACGACCTCTAACGCCGTCTGCAGAAGCTCTTTGCGATACCCGGCTATATCTGCCGAAGCCGGATAGCTTTCTGGACGATGCAATCCTGTCTCCACTGCACCGGCCCTTAGCAGATCAGATAATACAAACAGCGATACTTCACGTTCTGCCCGATTCGCTCCAGACTTCAGTTTCAGCTGCAACGCCTGTAGAACAGGCCGCAGTAGCTCTGCGGACGGGAAAATGTCTAATCCACATCGTAGTACGCTGGCCAAAGCTGGGTTGCGAGACCAGCATGCAACCAGCTTTCGCGCGATCGTCTCCATTTCGTGATCGAGCGCTTGGCGCTCGCTCACTTCTGTATTCGCCAGTGCATCTTCAGCAGGTAGTTCAGGATCTGCCATGCTGCGACGCATTCGTAAGACTTGGCGTAGGCGGTTGGCCGCGAAGCGTTTGACAGTGTCATCGCGCACATCTGCTCGCGGAAGCGAAATCCGAGCCAGTGCGAGAGGGTTTTCATCGACGTCGGCAGCGTCGTCTAGCGCGTCCGCTAGCCAGAGCAAATGGTCCAAGCTCCCGGTAGCCTGCAGCAACGTGGCCGGATCTGGAGCTGTGCTGATTTGTCCATTCACGCCACGCATGAAACGCGACGTACTACCCTGCACGGCGAAGTCCTCCCAAGCAACGGCCTCGGACTTTTCTTTTTTAACTTCCAAGCCGTTATGCTCGTCCTTGAAGCACCCGCCAATCAGACTGTTAGCCCAGTCGCTCATATCATTTGCAAGGGCTTCAAGGGCCATACTTTTCGCGGCTTCGTTGGGAATCGCAACGACCAGGCGCATGTCATCTACGTAGCGGCAGTAGTCGACCAAGCGGGCGGTGACGGTGTTGCCGTTAACTTTGACGGGAATGCCAATTTTTTGAGTCAGGGTCCCGAGAACCATCTGATCAAACTCATGCATATAAGCGTTGGCAAAGAAGCCGCTAGCAACCAATCCCTGAGGCAGACCCAACTTCAAGTCTGTACGATCAGCAGCGTCGCTTACATGCCACTGCCAGCGAAGTATTTTCTCCACAGCCTGCCAGAACGGTTCTGCGTCTGATACGACATAGGGTATTGAGAACCTAGTGGCGTAACTCTGGTACAGGCTGCGCAAGCGCTTCACCACAGCGGGTTGGCTTACACAGTCGTAAAACTTGGCGAGGTCGAGTTTTACTACAAACAGCCGCTCCTCCTGCAACGTTGGAAGGGCTTCGCGGCACACCTCGGCCGGACGCTCCAGGAAACGCTCATAGTCAACAAAAAACTGCGAATACGTTGTTGCGTTACCCCATCGAAAGCGCGCCTGCTGACGACCGTCCGAGTCTGTTAGCCAGTCGCAGAAAAGTCGATTGCCGTAGCTACAGACATGATGTCTGGCTTGTGACTTGCTGGCATAGGTCGCAGGGTCCGGATTGCCCTGCAGGGTCTCCACCGCGTCAGCGACACAAAGCATAACGCAGGACGCCATCACCTGCTCACGGATACTGACATGGGCCAACGGACGCAAATCCGGCTCGGTCTGTAGTGACTTGTCAGACTTCAGCGTAGGTTTGAATTTCCAATCGCCACCTTCTTTTTTTGACGGAAAGTGCCACTTGCCGTTCTTCGGTGCAGGAACCAAGCGCAGTGGGCTGGCAGAGGCGTGATCGCCCCACGAAATCTGCTGCTGCCAAACGCGCAGGGTTTGCGGAAGCAAGAGAGAGACTTGTTCCAATTCCAGAATGTCGGCGTACCAGTTATGTCGCCGAATATACGCATCAGCTTTCTTCCATGCTTGAGCCAAGACAGCCTCATCAGCAAGCAGGGAGAGCGACGGCCCCAGACGCTCGTAACGACTTGCAACGACACTCACTCGGCAGCCTCCATAACATCATTGGTAATAGGTTCTGTGCAAGATTGGCTCACAGGACTCCACCGAGGTGGAGGCAACAACAGGCGGTAAGGCCTATTACTCGCACTGATCGTTAAGCACTCCTCTGCCGATGTTGCGCAGCCACACTGACCGGTAAGTGACGTCCTTTTCATCGATGTCTCCCTTCATATCAGGACATCTTATCGCATGCGTGCCTAACATTACGCCATGCGATTTTTCGGCTACCGAACAGGTATTGGTCGAGCGTTGCTAGGCGCCGATGTTGGCAGTGCAGAGCGGCATAGCTTCACTCATTTGGCGTTGCAGTCCTGCGAGACGGCTGTACGAGCGTACGGGATCTGTCTGCATTGCTGTGGGTAACTGGATAGTCCTAGTTTCGTTGCTAGTCTCAGAGGTCCTTTTCGCGTCCGACACTTCGAGTGAAAACGTCCGCTTTTGGCCGATTTCTGTTCGCAGATCTCTGTAGATCATGGTCACCAATCGTGCTGATCAAAATGCAATCAGGTAGGCAAGTGGAGTGTAATTTCACATACAGAAAAGCCCCGAAGGTGAGGTGGCGTGGCAACCCCCCCCCCCGGTCTTAAACTAATAAACTTCAGTGGCAGGCCTCGTAATTTTGTCCAGTCTACTAACGAGGTCTTCGGCTCGCAGGTGTGTGTAACGCTTAAGCATCTGCATCGACTTATGACCACTGATGGCAGAAACCTCCTGATCAGATAACCCGCCTTCGACAAGCCGACTCACCGCCTCATGACGCAGGTCGTGAAACCTAAAGTCAGGTAGATCGAGCTTTTTCTTCAACTGCCCCCAAATTTTCGTGAAGGCATACGGACGACGTTTCTTGTCCTTTCCGGGCTCACCAAAAAACACCAGGTTGCAGTCGATTGGTCGCACCGGGTTATCCATCGCAGCTTTGAATACTTCAGTAGCGCGCTTGCTCAGTGGGACCGTTCGGGAGCCGTCGTTCTTTGTGTCTGAGAGACGTATGACGCGCTTTGCCAAATCCACTTGAGGGCGACGTAGCGATGAGATCTCTGACGAGAGCATACCCGTTTCCAGAGCGATGCACACAATCCAGCCCAGCATAGGATTGCTATGCCGATTCACGGCCGCGAGCAGAAGGCGTTCTTCCTCCGGCGATAACCTCCGATCACGGCCGTCCCCAGGGCTAGGCTTGCGGATGTTTAGCACTGGATTGAACGTAAGGCCCAACCCCCACTCCTGAATCGCTACCGTATATAGGTGGCTCAATAGGGCCAGTTCGAGGCGCACGGTGTTGTTGCTGATGGTCCCACCACGGCTGGGTTCGTTAAGGCGCTTGTCACGATAGCCGGCGATGATTTCAGCAGAGAGGGCAGCCAGTGAGTATTTGCCCAGGTGCTCGATAAGCTTTTTGGCTTTTGAGGTTTCGCCACGTTGAGTGGTGGGCTTCTTGGTGGGGGTGATGTCGCTCAAGTAGCGTTTGAGTGCCGCCTCCAGCGTCATGCGTTCGGAACCGCTGCGCTGGACGTATATGCCCCTCACCATTTCATCTTCGGTGCGACGCGACCAGTCCTCCGCATCGCGCTTGGTGCGGAAGGTTTTGGCTACTGTCGGCCAGCCAGTTTTGCGGATCAAAGCCTTCCAAGTACCGGAAGGGGTTTTGACTAGTGTTGCCATCTGAAAGGACTCCAAAGGTGTACTGGCGCACCAGCACTGTACCGATTTTGTACCTTTGGACCATAGGACTGTATTAGTGGAGGACCATCCAGAAACACGAAAGCCGCGCAACGCGCGGCTTTCAAAGGTGGTGGGCCCACACGGACTCGAACCGTGGACCAAGGGATTATGAGTCCCCTGCTCTAACCAACTGAGCTATAGGCCCTCAGTAGGTCGCGGATTATAACGATGGTTTCCCCGCTGTGCCATCCGAAAAGTCTGAAACGCTCATATGAAGAAAAGCCTCGGCAAAAAGCTCAGGCGGCAGGGGCAGGCTGACGATGTAGCCTTGCATCTGTTCACAGCCTTCGGCGGCGAGGAATGCCTGTTGCGCGGGGTTTTCCACGCCTTCGGCGATGATGGTGAATTGCATGCTGTGGCCTAGGGCGATGATGGCGCGCACGATGGCGGCGTCGTGGGGGTCATCGGGCAGGCCGCGTACAAAGGACTGGTCGATCTTGAGGAAGTCCAGCGGCAGGCGCTTGAGGTAGCTAAGGGATGAATAGCCGGTGCCGAAGTCATCAATCGCCAGCTGCACGCCCAGGCGTTTGAGTTGGTGCAGCACTTCCAGTGCTTCTTCGGCCTGGCTCATGATGAAGTTCTCGGTGATTTCCAGCTGCAGGCAGCCGGGCTCCAGCTGGTAGTCACGCAGGAGCTGTTCGATGCGTGCGAGCAGGTTGGGGTGGCGCAGTTGGGCGCCGGCAAGGTTGACCGACAGTGGGCCGAAGTTATCGAAAGCTTCTCTCCACAGGTGCATCTGATGGCACGCCTGTTCCAGTACCCAGTCGCCGATTTGCAGGATCATGCCGTTCTCTTCGGCCAGGGCGATGAAGTGTTCAGGCGGTACGTCGCCAAAGGTCGGGTGGTGCCAGCGAATCAGGGCTTCGGCGCCGATCAGTTCCTGGGTGTCCAGGCTCAACTTCGGTTGGTAGTACAAAAATAACTCTTCACGCTCGATGGCGCGGCGCAGTTCGTGTTCCAGGGCCACACGCTCTTTGGCTTGGGCGGTGAGGTCGCGGGTGTAGCTTTCGACGCGGTTGCGGCCCTTGGCCTTGGAGCGGTACATCGCAGCATCGGCGTTTTTGACCAGGGTGGCGACGTCGGTGCCGTCCTGCGGGTAAAGGCTGGTGCCGATACTGGCGCTGATAAAGAACTCGTGCTCGCCGGCCTGGAACGGTGGGGTAAAACAGGCGAGAAGTTTATTGGCGAGGTGCTCGGCATCGCTGGCGTGTTGCAGGCCGGGCAGCAGGATGATGAATTCGTCGCCACCCAGGCGAGCCACGGTGTCCACGTCGCGCAGTTGCTCCTTGAGGCGCACGGCGATGTCCTTGAGTAGCAGGTCGCCGACGGGGTGGCCGAGGCTGTCGTTGATGTGTTTGAAGCGGTCGAGGTCCAGAAACAGCACCGCGCCTTGGTTGCCGCTTTCCTGCTGGCCATTAAGTGCCGCCTGCAAGCGGCTTTCAAACAGCGTGCGGTTGGGCAGGCCGGTCAGTGGGTCGTGATGCGCCTGGTAGTCGAGGCGCGCCTGGGCGTGCTTGAGGCTGGAGATGTCGGCGAACACGGCGACAAAGTGGGTGATCAGTTGCTCGCGGTTGCGCACGGCGCTGATGGTCAGCCAGCTGGGGTACAACTCGCCATTCTTGCGGCGGTTGCAGATCTCGCCCTGCCAGTGGCCCTGCGCGGTCAACTGGTGCCACATGGCCGCATAGAACGCGCTGTCATGCTGGCCGGAGGCGAGCAGGCGCGGCGTGCTGCCGAGCGCTTCGGCTTCGCTGTAGCCGGTGATTTCACTGAAGGCGCGGTTGACGGCGCTGATGTTCTGCCGGGTGTCGGTGATCAATACGCCTTCGGCAGTGCTTTCGAATACCGTGGCCGCCTGTTGCAGTTTTTCCTGCATGAGTTGGCGTTCGGTGATGTCCCGCGCGATGGTCAGCATGCAGTCGTCGTCGCCGATGGGCAGCGGGCGACTGGACACTTCACAGAGGCGAATCTGGCCGTCGTTGCGGCGTATATGGCAGACGAAATCGCGAACAAACCCGTCGCGTTGCATCAGTTCGAGCATGTGTTTGCGTTCGTTGAGGTCGACCCAGATGCCCAGGTCCAGGGTGGATTGGTCGAGCGACGTTGCGCTGGCGAACCCGGTAAGACGGCTGAAGCCGTCATTCACTTCAATCAGCAGCCCATCGCGCTGGCGACTGAGGAGCAAGCCATCGGGTGAGGCGTGGAAGGCCTTGGCGAATTTCTCTTCGGAGGTTTGCAGCTGTTGCCGAGTTTCCTTGAGCTGGGTGATATCACGCACCACCACCACCAAAGCCTCGGTGGTGTCGAGTTGGAACGGCTGCGCTGAGATCAACCCGGTAAAGGTTTGGCCGTTGCTGCGCCGAAAAGGCATTTCCAGGTTGCGGATGCTGGTGGTCTGCACCCGTTGCAGCAGGTCGGGGCCGACGCCTTGAATGCCCCAGATATTTAATTCGGTGGCGGTTTTACCCACGACGTCTGCGGCGCTCAGGCCGATCTGGTCCTCAAACGCCTTGTTGACCTCCAGCAGGCAGCCATCGGACAGGCGTGCAATCACCAGGATGTCCGGGCATTGCTGGAACACCGAGGCAAATTTCTGCTCGGACAGCTGCAAGGCTTCTTCGGTGCGCTTGGCTTCGCTGATATCGATCATCAGGCCGCGCAGTACCGGCTCATGCCCGTGCTCGATGAGGCTGACAATGTCGCGTACCCATAAGCAGCGGCCATTGGCGGTGATCACCCGATAATCGACGCTGTGATCACGGTTGGCGCGGGTTTCCTGGTAGCAGTAGGCCTCGGCACGTGTCAGGTCGGCGGGGTGGATGATGTTGCGCCAGAAGCCTGGAATCAGCCAATGCGCGCGAGGGTAGCCGAGTAGGTCCTCGGCATGCGGCGATACGTAGCTGTAGGTGAAATCCGTGATGCTGGCTTCCCAGGCGATGGCGGACAAGCTCTCCACCAGGCCTCGATAATGGTATTCGCTGCTGCGCAGTTCTTGTTCAAGCGCGACTCGTCGGGAGATTTCCGAACTGAGCCGTCGATTAATCCGAATCACGATGGCCAGTACCGTGCTTAGCAGCAGCACCGCCGGCAAACCGTACATCAGCAAGTCGGCCCAAAAGGTGCGGTGATCGGTGAAGCTGCCTACCCAGTGTTGCTGGATCGCGTCGGTTTCGTCTGAACTGAGGTCGGCGAGCACCTTGTCCAGAATGCCAACCAGCATTTTCTCATCGCGCGGGACGCCCATCGCCAGCTGATAGCGGTAGGGTGTTTCGCCGCTGACGTATAAACCATCGAGCTTGAGTTGGCGCAGGCTCCAGACGCTGGAGGCAAGATCGCTGACCACGGCATCCACTTCATCGGTTGCCAGCGCCTGCAGTGTCGAGCTGACATTGGGCATGGCCACCAGGTTGAGGTCGGGATGGTGGGTGCGCAGCAATTCGTGAGGCGCGTAGTTTTCCACCACGGCGATCTTCAGGCCGTACAGGTCTTTGAGGTTGCGTGGTTTCGCGCCGCCTTCATGCGCCAGGATAACGATAGGGAAGTCCAGATAGGGGCGTGTGAAGGCCAGGAAGCCCTGGCGCTCCGGGGTGGACATAATGCCGGGCAGCAGGTCGAGTTGGTTGTTTTTGGCCTGTTCGAGCACGGCGGTCCAGTTTACGGGCTCGATCAGTTTGATCCTGATGCCCAGGCGGTCCTGGATCAGGCGCACGTAGTCGGCGGCCAGGCCTTGGTAGCGGCCATTTTCGTCACGGTATTCGAAAGGTGGCCAAGAAGCATCCACCCCCAGGCGCAGCTCCTGATGGTCCGCCAGCCAGCCACGCTCTTCATCGGTGAGAGTCAACGCGCCAGCCGTTGCGGTCCAGGTGAGCAGCGACAGCAGTATCACGGTCGGCAGTCTGGGCATAACGGTCTCGTTATGGCACGGGGAATGTTTCGAGTGTAGACGGGCATTGCGGGGGAGGGGGCGCGCGCGGGCGTTAATCTGTAGAAAGTAATCTGTAGAAAGCAAAACCCCCGGCCTGGGCCGGGGGTTCTGGTATCACTCGTCGAGGAAGGAGCGCAGATGCTCGCTTCTCGTCGGGTGGCGCAACTTGCGCAGCGCCTTGGCTTCGATCTGGCGGATCCGCTCACGGGTCACGTCAAACTGCTTACCGACTTCCTCAAGGGTATGGTCGGTATTCATGTCGATGCCGAAACGCATGCGCAGTACCTTGGCTTCACGGGCAGTGAGGCCGGACAGCACGTCGCGAGTCGCTTCTTTAAGGCTCTCAACAGTGGCGACATCGATTGGCGACTGCATAGTCGAGTCTTCGATGAAGTCACCCAGGTGAGAGTCTTCGTCATCACCAATCGGCGTTTCCATGGAGATCGGCTCTTTAGCGATCTTCAATACCTTGCGGATTTTATCCTCAGGCATTTCCATGCGTTCGCCCAACTCTTCCGGGGTCGGTTCGCGACCCATTTCCTGCAACATCTGCCGGGAAATACGGTTGAGTTTGTTGATCGTCTCGATCATGTGCACCGGAATACGAATGGTGCGGGCCTGGTCGGCGATCGAGCGAGTGATCGCCTGACGGATCCACCAGGTGGCATACGTCGAGAACTTGTAACCGCGACGGTATTCGAACTTGTCCACAGCCTTCATCAAGCCGATGTTGCCTTCCTGGATCAGGTCAAGGAATTGCAGGCCACGGTTGGTGTACTTCTTGGCGATGGAGATCACCAGGCGCAAGTTCGCTTCAACCATCTCTTTCTTCGCGCGGCGGGCCTTGGCCTCACCGATCGACATGCGACGGTTGATGTCCTTGATCTCGGCAATCGTCAGACCAGTTTCGGTCTGCAAGGCGGTCAGCTTCTGCTGGCAACGGATGATATCCGGCTGCAGGCGACCAATGGCTTCAGCGTATTTCGCCTTGCCCTTGGCCAGTGCGTCGGTCCAGCTTTCGTCAACTTCGTTGCCCGGGAACTGGCGCAGGAAGTCAGTACGCGGCATGCGCGCATCACGTACACAGAGCTGCATGATTGCGCGCTCTTGGGCACGCAGACGCTCAAGGGCACTGCGAACACGCTCAACCAGGCCTTCGAATTGCTTCGGCACCAGCTTGATCGGCATGAACAGCTCAGCCAGGACTACCAGCTCGGCGATTGCCAGCTTGTTGCCACGACCGTGCTTTTTCAGAGCCTTGCGGGTGATTTCCATTTGATCGGAAACCGCACCGAAGCGCTGGGCAGCGACGATCGGATCGGGGCCGCTTTCAACTTCATCTTCGTCGTCGGTGCTGGCTTCAGCATCGTCGTCGTCAGTCTCGTCGTCGGCTTTAGCAGCCTTCGGGTCGACTGGCGGCGGTACTTCGGCGGCAGGCGGCGCAATGCCGTCGTCCGGGTCGATGTAACCGCTCAATACGTCAGACAGGCGACCACCTTCGGTGGTGACGCGGGTGTACTCGGAGAGAATGTGGTCAACCGTGCCAGGGAAGTGCGCGATTGCGCCCATCACTTCACGGATGCCCTCTTCGATACGCTTGGCGATTTCAATTTCGCCTTCGCGTGTCAGCAACTCGACCGTACCCATTTCGCGCATATACATGCGCACAGGGTCCGTCGTGCGACCGATATCGGTCTCCACTGCTGCCAACGCTGCTGCTGCCTCTTCGGCCGCCGCTTCGTCGGTATCGGCGTCGGCCAGCATAAGGGAATCCTTATCTGGCGCAACCTCGAATACGTTGATCCCCATGTCATTAATCATGCGGATGATGTCTTCCACCTGCTCTGGATCTGAAATATCTTCAGGCAGGTGGTCGTTGACCTCCGCGTAAGTCAGGTAACCCTGCTCACGACCGAGTGTGATCAACTCTTTGATACGAGACTGCTGTTGCGCTTTTCCGGACATAACACCCTATCCACTGAAGGTCTTGGCGGGCAAAAAACAAGCCGAGGATTATACCCGAGCTATGACCTCACGCGCCAGCTGAGGTCGGGTTTGATGCGGAAACATTCTGTTTTAAGAGGTCGCGCATCTGTTTTGCTATCTGAATTTGCTCTTCAGCCGACAATCCCGGCTGTCTTGCTCTTTTGATGAGTTCGTCGAGGGTCTGCGTATGCTGACCCGCGGATAACCTAGTAATGGTGTCTAAAAACTGTTGTTCAAGGTTATCGCCGTCAATTAGCCACTCCTTTTCTGCGAGTGCTTTCAAGAGGCGGCCTTGTTCGGTGCCATGCCAACGAGCCATCAGCTGAATTGAGTTTAGCTTAGGATTTTTCTGTACCGCCTCGATCAAGGCGATCAGTACCTGCGCATAGGTGTTGCTTTCGTTGGCAAAATGATCAGCGCTCTCGACCTTCTTGGCCAATTGCGGGTGGTGGATAAGCGTGCGCAACGCAATAAGCGTCGGTGCTTCCACCGCCACTGGCGTGCGTGGTGCAGAGGGCTCATCGCGATCACCGCGCTTGCCGTTCTTGCTCCAGGGTTTCTTGTCCCATTTCTTGCCGCCCGCGCCGGGTTTCTTCGCGGTCCACTCTTGCTGGGGCGTGTAGGCCTCCTGCGGTGGGTGGAAGTCGGAATAGTCCGGCATGGCGTCGTAATCCATGGCCGGGTCGTAGGCGGGCGGTGCACCTTGCGGCGCGCTGTGCACCAGCTGGCTGACGGCTTCACCGCTCAAGCCGGTGATTTCCAGCAGGCGCATGCGCATCAGTGATTTCAGGTTGGCGCCCGGCACTTTGTCGATCAGCGGTGCTGCGAGGGTGGCCATGTGGGCCTTGCCCTCAAGGGAGCGCGGGTCGGCTTCTTCGGTCAATTGCTGGAAGAAATAATCCGCCAGCGGTTGCGCGTGTTGGTTGATGCGCGCGCGGAACGCGTCGGTGCCTTCGGAGCGCACCAGAGTGTCCGGGTCTTCGCCTTCAGGTAGAAACAGAAAGCGTGCACGGCGCCCATCCTGCAGGCTCGACAGCGTGGCTTCGAGCGCGCGCCATGCGGCGTTGCGGCCAGCCTGGTCGCCGTCGAAGCAGAACAATACGCTGGGCACCACGCGGAATAGGCGCTTCATGTGTTCTTCGCTGGTGGCGGTGCCCAGGGTGGCTACTGCGTTACGCAGGCCTTGCTGTGCAAGGGCAATCACGTCCATGTAGCCTTCAACCACGATGATTTCATCGAGGTTGCGATTGTTTTTACGCGCTTCGAACAGGCCATAGAGTTCCTGGCCTTTGTGGAACACCGGGGTTTCCGGGGAGTTCAGGTACTTGGGCTTGTCGTCTCCGAGTACTCGACCACCAAAAGCGATGATCCGACCCCGGCTATCGCGGATCGGAAACATCACGCGGTCGCGGAAGCGGTCATAGCGCTTGCCGGTCTCGGCATTTTCCACCAGAAGGCCGGCGTCGATCATGGCTTTCTGCTGCAGGGTGTCGCTGCTCAGGTGCTTGTACAGGTTGTCCCAGCCTGGCGGAGCGAAGCCCAGGCCGAAGTCTCGGGCGATTTCACCCGTGAGGCCGCGGCCCTTTAGGTAGTCAACGGCGGCCTTGCGCTGCGGATGGCTTTTAAGCGCCTGACGATAGAAGTCGGCAGCGGCCGTCAGCAGTGGGTACAGCGGTGAGTCGGTGGGTTGCCGCGGTTTGTGCGGACGGCCACTTTCTTCTCGGGGAATTTCCATGCCGGCGGCTTTGGCCAGGTCCTCGATGGCCTGGGGGAAGTCCAGGTTGTCGTGGTCCATGAGGAAGCCGAGGGCATTGCCACCCGCGCCGCAGCCGAAGCAGTAGTAGAACTGCTTGTCGGGACTGACGCTGAACGAGGGGGTTTTCTCTTTGTGGAACGGGCAGCAGGCGGTGTAGTTTTTGCCGGCTTTCTTCAATTGCACGCGCGAGCTGACAACATCGACGATGTCGGTGCGGTTCAGAAGGTCGTCAATAAAGCTCTGGGGAATTAGCCCGGCCATGGCGTTCTCGTCATCACTGCGTGTCAATGAGGCCCGCGAAGTGCTCAGGCGCGCAAATTTGCGGCTCGATCAACTGTCGTCTGCTTGGGCTGTCAGGGAGTGTATCTGCCGAACATTCACTGACGTTAATTTCTATCAGTGTTCGGCGTGGAAATGTTGCCCGGGCGTCCGGTGTTGGCCAATGGCAGGCCTCGGAAGCGCATCGTAGGGCACAGCCGACACAGTCGATCGTCTGCTTAAAAGAATGAGTGTGCTCGTCAGTAGCCTTGTTAGGCTCGTCAGAAGAGACGCGCACCGCTGGCAAAAGAGCCAGTCCTGACGTGTGAAGCAGTGTCTCGGTCGCATGTGCGGCGTCAACGGTGAAGCATCAAGCGATATCCGCAAATGCCAATAGCCCGGCTGAGGGCCGGGCTTGGCAGAAGCTTGCTACGTAAGTCTGCGTATTAGTACAGACGAACGGCGCGGCGCTGCTCGCGCTGAACTTTCTTAGCGTGACGCTTAACAGCGGCTGCTGCTTTGCGCTTACGCTCAGAAGTTGGCTTCTCATAAAATTCGCGGCTACGAACTTCAGCCAGAACACCGGCTTTTTCGCAGGAGCGCTTGAAACGACGCAGAGCTACGTCGAAGGGTTCGTTCTCTTTTACTTTGACGGCTGGCATCCAGAGCTACCTTCTTTCATTACCGGGAATCAACGTTCTCGTCGCAAAAAATTCGCGGCTGAGGTCGTCGGTTTTTAAGGGTTGCGGATGTTAACCCCTCATTGCCCGGAATGCAAAGCCTCTGATCGAAAACCGCTAGTCGGGAGGTGGAGTGGCGACTATTATGCGCGCCTTCGAATTCAGCCTATACAAGGCGCAAACCCATGCTAGTACTGGGACTTGAAACCTCCTGCGACGAAACCGGTGTCGCACTTTACGACAGTGAACGCGGGCTTTTGGCCGATGCACTGTTCAGTCAGATCGACCTGCACCGTGCCTATGGCGGCGTGGTGCCGGAGCTTGCCAGCCGCGATCACGTCAAGCGCATGCTGCCGTTGATTCGCCAGGTGTTGGACGAGGCTGGCTGCGTGCCAACCGAGATCGACGCGATTGCCTACACCGCCGGTCCCGGATTGGTCGGAGCCCTGCTGGTTGGGGCCTCTTGCGCTCAGGCGCTGGCATTTGCCTGGGGTATTCCGGCCCTTGGCGTGCACCACATGGAAGGCCATTTACTGGCGCCCATGCTGGAAAAAACACCGCCACAGTTCCCGTTCGTCGCTTTGTTGGTTTCGGGTGGGCATACGCAGCTGGTTCAGGTCGATGGAATCGGCCAATACACGCTGTTGGGCGAGTCTTTGGACGATGCCGCAGGCGAAGCATTCGACAAGACCGCGAAGATGATGGGGCTCAATTACCCGGGCGGTCCGGAAATCGCTCGTCTCGCCGAAACAGGCGTGCCGGGTCGCTACACCTTCCCGCGTCCGATGTGTGATCGTCCAGGGTTGATGTTCAGCTTCAGCGGCTTGAAAACCTCCGCGCTGAACACCTGGCAGCAGAGCGTCAGCGCCGGCGACGACAGTGAGCAAGCCCGTTGCGACATCGCACTGGCGTTCCAGCAGGCCGTGGTGGAAACTTTGACCATCAAGTGCAAGCGCGCCCTGAAACAGGCAGGCATGAAGCGCCTGGTGATCGCTGGCGGGGTCAGCGCCAACAAAGCCTTGCGCACCTCGCTGGAAAAAATGCTCGGTGGCATGCAGGGTGATGTGTTTTATGCGCGCCCTGAATTTTGCACCGACAACGGCGCAATGATCGCGTATGCCGGTTGCCAGCGCCTGCAGGCAGGGCAGCATGAAAGCCTGGCGATCAGCGTGCAGGCACGTTGGCCGATGGAGCAGTTGTCGCCGTTGTGAGGGCCGACGTGAGCCGGGCTCATCGAACGTATTTAAAAATGCCGTTCGCGCCCGGCAAACAGGTCGCGTAAATTGCCGCGGTGGCGCCACACGATCAGCAGTGTCAGCACGCTCATCGGCAATAGTGCCGCAGGCGCCTGCCATGCCAGCAATGGCAGTGTGAGGGGTGTGGCGATCAGCGCGGCCAGGGAACTGGTGCGGGTCAGGTAGAAGGTCAGCAGCCAGGCCAGCAGGGCCAGCAGTGCTGCCGGAGGGTAAATCCCCAGCAACATGCCGGCTGCCGTGGCGACGCCCTTGCCCCCGCGAAAGCGGAAATACAGCGGAAACAGATGGCCCAGGACGGCGCACACGCCTACCCAGGCCTGCTGTTGCAGGGAAAGGCTGGCTAGATTGGCGATGAGTACGGGCAACAGGCCCTTGCAGATATCGCCCAGCAGCGTCAGTACGGCGAGTTTCTTGCCGGCCAGGCGCAACATGTTGGTGGCGCCGGCATTGCCTGAGCCACTCATTCGCGGGTCGGGGTTTCCCGTCAGGCGGCTGAGCAAAATGGCGAAGGACAGCGAGCCGAGCAGGTAGGCGAGAATCGCCAGTGACCAAAACATGCTAACTATTCCGGGCGAGGACGCCCTGATTCTAACGGGGCATCGCGCCCTTGTCGTGCTGCGGAGAAGAGCTTGGACAGAGTGTTTATCGAAGGCCTGGAAGTCGACACCGTGATCGGGGCCTACGACTGGGAGCGCGGCATCAAGCAATGCTTGCGCCTGGACCTGAGTTTTGCCTGGGACAATCGCCCGGCGGCTGCGGGTGACGACCTGACCTTGGCGCTCGATTACGCTAGCGTATCCGCACGTATCCAGGCCTTTGCCGAGCAGTCCCAATACCAGTTGGTGGAAACCTTTGCCGAACGTCTGGCCGAAGTGTTGATGAGCGAATTTCAGATTCCCTGGCTGCATCTCAAGTTGACCAAGCCCGGCGCCGTGCCGGCCGCCAAAGGCGTGGGTGTGGAGATCGAGCGCGGATGTCGCTAACTCAGGTTTACCTTGGTCTTGGCAGCAATATCGAGCGCGAGCGCCATCTACGCGCTGGCCTGGATGCGCTGGCGAGCTTCTTGACCGATGTGCGCTGCTCGCCCGTGTTCGAAAGCCAGCCGGTGGGCATCAAGAGCGGGCCGTTCTTCAATCTGGTGGTATCGGCCTATACCGACCTGCCGCTGATGGAATTGGATCGCCGGCTGAAGTTCATCGAGGCCGACAATGGCCGTTATGCGCCCGATCGCAAAGGGCTGCCGCTGGATATCGACGTGTTGCTGTATGGCGAGCTGGTGGGGAATTTCGATGGCCTGATCCTGCCGCGGGCAGAGATCCTGAAAAACGCCTTTGTGCTGTGGCCGTTATCCTTGATGGCCCCCGACCGTGTGCATCCCGAGGCGGGCAAGGCATTGGCCGGGCTGTGGCGTGACGCGCAGATCGATCAAGTGCTGGCGCCCGTCGGCTTCGAATGGCGGGGCGAACAACTCACCCCCACGGATCTGCTGTAGCCCCTGACCTAGCGGAGCGGGTGCACATTTATCTGTGGCAAGCCCGCTTGCCACAAACGCTTGCCTGTTACTCGTTGTGCTGTGCCTTGTAGATTTTCAACGCCTTGAGCCTTTCGCGCTTGAGCGCCTCGCCGAGCTCCGGGCCTTTGAAGCCTTTCTCCAGCAGGGGCGCCACCGCGACTTCGCGTGCAACCTTGGCCGCGCCGCGCAAATAATCCGCCTGTGGATAACTTCGCTGCTCAAATCCCTTTCGCCCGCGCGAGTCCATTTCACACGCGACCACAAACTCCTCAAAGCGCTGCGGTCGTCGATATACGTCAAAACTCTGCAGCAACTCCAGCAATATTGACGCTTTCAACTCCAGCGCCCGATGGCCGTGAGTGTGATATTGGCAGACCAACAGCGCCAGTTCCTGGCAGTCTTTCGGCACCTTGAAGCGTTCGTTGAGCGCCTTGATCAGCTTCAGGCCGGTATGTTCGTGAGCAATATGCTGCGGCAACTTATCCACAGGCGTCAGGCCTTTGCCCACGTCGTGCAGCAGGCAGGCCCAGCGCACTGTGAGTGGTTGGTTATGCAGGGCGGCCTGCTCCAGTACGCTCAACGTGTGAAGGCCGGTGTCGATTTCAGGGTGGTGAATTTCCGGCTGCGGTACGCCGAAGAGTGTGTTCACCTCCGGCATTAAAGTGTTTAGCGCATCACAGTCACGCAGCACCTGGATAAACACCTGAGGCTGATCTTCCATCAGTGCGCGGGAGATTTCTTTCCAGCTACGCTCCGGCGTCAAGGCTTGCAGTTCGCCGGATTCGCTGAGCTGACGCATCAGCTCCAACGTCTCGGGCGCGACCGTGAAACCCAGGTGCGCATAACGCGCCGCAAAGCGTGCAACGCGCAGCACGCGCAATGGATCTTCGGCAAACGCCGGGGAAACGTGACGAAGAATGCGCGCTTCCAGATCGCGCTGGCCGTGATAAGGGTCGGTGAGGTTGCCGTCATCGTCTTGCGCAATGGCGTTGATCGTCAGGTCGCGACGAATCAGGTCTTCTTCCAGCGTGACCTCGGGGCTGGCATGAAACACAAAGCCGCCGTAACCCCGGCCACTCTTGCGCTCGGTGCGGGCGAGGGCGTATTCATCGCCGTTCTTCGGGTCCAGGAACACCGGGAAGTCAGCGCCCACCGGTTTGTAGCCCTTGGCGAGCATTTCTTCAGTGGTTGCGCCGACGACAACGCGGTCGATGTCGGTGACCTTGATGCCGAGCAGGCGATCACGTACCGCGCCGCCGACTGTGTAGATTTTCATGAAAAAGCCTCCATTAGCAGCACAGGATAACGCCTGTGCCTGACCAATGGAGGCTTTGCTGTTTCAGAGATGAACGACGGCCAAGTCCAGGCGGCCGTAGTCGTTGTCGCTGTGATCGCTGCGCGGTGGCACGTGGTGAGTCTTCATCACTTGGTCGCCCTGCAGGGTTTCCAGGTGAATGTCGAACCCCCACAGTCGATGCAGGTGCTTGAGTACCTCCTCAGTGGATTCGCCCAAGGGTTTGCGGTCGTGCTGCTGGTGACGCAGGGTCAGCGAGCGATCGCCGCGCACATCAATGCTGTAGATCTGCACATTAGGCTCCCGGTTGCCTAAGTTGTACTGCGCCGCCAGGGTCTCGCGGATAGTGCGGTAGCCGGGCTCATCGTGAATGGCCGGCACCACCAGATCATCCTTGAGGTCGTCATCCATGATGCTGAACAGCTTGAGGTCGCGAATGACCTGGGGTGACAAGTACTGCAAGATGAAACTCTCGTCCTTGAAGCTGCTCATGGCGAACTTGATGGTCGACAACCAATCGCTGCCGGCGATTTCCGGAAACCAGCGGCGGTCCTCGTCGGTGGGGTGTTCGCACATGCGGCGGATGTCGCGGTACATCGCAAAGCCGAGTGCATAGGGGTTGATGCCGCTGTAGTACGGGCTGTCGAAGCCGGGTTGAAACACCACACTGGTGTGGGAAGTGAGGAACTCCATCATGAAGCCGTCGGTGACCAAGCCCTCGTCGTACAGGTCATTCATCAAGGTGTAGTGCCAGAACGTCGCCCAGCCCTCGTTCATCACCTGGGTCTGGCGCTGTGGATAAAAGTACTGGGCGATCTTGCGCACAATACGTACGATTTCCCGCTGCCACGGCTCCAGCAGTGGCGCGTGTTTTTCCAGGAAATACAGGATGTTTTCCTGAGGTTCGGCGGGAAAGCGTGCATTGTCCTTATCGCTGTTCTTGCCAGCGCGCTTTGGAATGGTGCGCCACAGGTCGTTGATCTGTTTCTGCAGGTGCTCCTCTCGCTCCTTCTGGCGCAGGCGTTCTTCCTCGGCGGAAATCGGATACGGGCGTTTGTAGCGGTCGACTCCGTAGTTCATCAGCGCATGGCAGGAGTCCAGCAGATCTTCTACCGCGTCGATGCCGTGGCGTTCCTCGCATTGCATGATGTACTGCTTGGCGAACACCAGGTAATCGATGATCGAACTGGCATCGGTCCAGGTGCGGAACAGGTAATTGCCCTTGAAGAAGCTGTTATGCCCGTAGCAGGCATGAGCTACTACCAATGCCTGCATGCAGATGGTGTTTTCTTCCATCAGGTAGGCGATGCACGGGTCGGAGTTAATGACGATCTCGTAGGCCAGCCCCATTTGGCCACGCGTGTAGGACTTTTCAGTGCTGAGAAAATGTTTGCCGTAGGACCAGTGGTGATAGCCCAAGGGCATGCCCACTGAGGCGTAGGCGTCCATCATCTGTTCGGCGGTGATCACTTCGATCTGGTTGGGGTAGGTGTCCAGGGCATAACCCGCCGCGATACGGCTGATTTCCCGGTCATAGGCCTGGATCAGTTCAAAGGTCCACTCGGAGCCGGTGGAAATGGGTTGGCGCTTATGCTCTTTTTTGGCGGTCATGTCACTAACCTGCGCTGGAAGAGTTCACGGAAGACCGGGTAGATATCGCCGGCCGAGACCAGTTGCTGCTGGGCGAATGTATCGGCAAAGGCTTCACCGATGCGTTCGTATTCAAACCACAGGGCCTGGTGCTCACGGGGGGTAATCTCGACGTACGTGTAGTACTGCACGAACGGCATGATCTGGTTGATCAGGATGTCGCGGCAAATCGGCGAATCGTCGTTCCAGTTGTCGCCGTCGGAAGCCTGGGCGGCGTAGATATTCCACTCGTTGGCCGGGTAGCGCTCGGCCATGATCTCCTGCATCAGTTTCAAGGCGCTGGACACAATGGTGCCGCCGGTTTCCCGAGAGTAAAAAAACTCCTCTTCGTCGACTTCTCGTGCGCTGGTGTGATGGCGGATGAAAACCACGTCGATCTTGTCGTAGTTCCGCTTCAGGAACAGGTACAACAGGATGAAGAAGCGCTTGGCGATGTCTTTGGTCGCCTGGGTCATCGAGCCGGACACATCCATCAGGCAGAACATCACGGCCTTGGAGCTTGGGTTAGGTTGTTTGACCAGCAGGTTGTATTTCAAGTCGAAGGTGTCGAGGAATGGCACGCGGTGAATCCGCGCGCTGAGTTTCTCGATTTCCGCTTCGGTTTCCTGGATATCGCCGAAGTTGTCTGGCTCTTCGCGCTTTAAACGCGCCAGCTCTTCCTTGGCCTGCTTAAGTTTGGCGCGGCTGCTGCCCGACAGGGCGATACGTCGGGCATGGGCCGAGCGCAGCGTACGGATGATGTTGATCCGCGACGGGTTGCCCTCGTTGCTGATCCCGGCGCGCACGGTCTTGAAGGTGTC
Source organism: Pseudomonas antarctica (assembly GCF_900624995.1). Lineage (GTDB taxonomy): Bacteria > Pseudomonadota > Gammaproteobacteria > Pseudomonadales > Pseudomonadaceae > Aquipseudomonas > Aquipseudomonas antarctica. The sequence continues at coordinate 43,465 of NZ_UYXQ01000013.1, read as the reverse complement.
GGTGCCGGTCAGGTTGCGCTTGACCAGGTTGGGCAGTTCCAAGTCCTCGAACATGAACTCGAGGAATTCCTCCTGGGTGATCTGGAACACGAACTCATCCATGCCTTCGCCGGAATTGCCCGCCTTGCCAGGGCCTTTACCGCCGCCACCGCCTTGTGGGCGCTGGATATGTTCGCCGGTGGTGAATTCCTTGTTGCCCGGGTGCACGACGGTCTGCTTGCCGCCGCGTCCGTGGTGCAGCACCGGTTCGTCGATGTCGCGTCCGGGAATGCTGATTTGCTCGCCATGCTCCATGTCAGTAATGGAGCGGCGGCTGACGGCCTCTTCAACGGCCTTTTTGATGTGGTCACGGTAACGCCGCAGGAAACGCTGACGGTTTACCGTGCTCTTGTTCTTGCCATTGAGGCGTCGGTCGATCACATAGCTCATGGGGAGCCCTCCGGGCAGCTTCACGTTACAAGCTTCAAGCCGCGAGCTGGAAGCTTAGAGACAAGCGGTCAGCTGCCAGGCTAAGAGCCTGGCAGCACGCGCCTGTCGCTGCCTTACTGTGATTTACGAACCCGTAGGTACCACTCCGAGAGCAGCCGTACCTGTTTGTCGGTGTAGCCTCGCTCGACCATTCGAGTGACGAAGTCGTTGTGTTTTTGCTGGTCCTCTTTGCTGGCCTTGGCGTTGAAGCTGATGACCGGCAGCAGATCCTCGGTGTTGGAGAACATTTTCTTCTCGATGACCACCCGCAGCTTCTCGTAGCTGAGCCAGGTAGGGTTCTTGCCGTTGTTGTTGGCCCGGGCGCGCAAGACGAAGTTGACGATTTCGTTGCGAAAATCCTTCGGATTGCTGATGCCGGCCGGCTTCTCAATCTTCTCAAGCTCCTCGTTGAGGGCTACGCGATTGAGGATCTCGCCGGTTTCCGGGTCGCGGTATTCCTGGTCCTGAATCCAGAAGTCGGCATACAGCACGTAGCGGTCGAAGATGTTCTGGCCGTACTCGCTGTAGGACTCCAGGTACGCCGTCTGGATTTCCTTGCCGATGAACTCGATGTAGCGCGGCGCCAGGTATTCCTTGAGGAAGCGCAGGTAGCGCTCGCGTGTCTCGGCCTGGAACTGCTCCTGTTCGATTTGCTGCTCCAGCACATAGAGCAGGTGCACCGGGTTGGCGGCGATTTCGTGCGGGTCGAAGTTAAAGACCTTGGAAAGGATCTTGAATGCAAAGCGTGTCGACAGGCCGTTCATGCCTTCATCCACGCCCGCCGTGTCGCGGTATTCCTGAATCGACTTGGCCTTGGGATCGGTGTCCTTGAGGTTTTCGCCGTCGTACACGCGCATCTTCGAATAGATATTTGAGTTTTCCGGCTCCTTGAGGCGTGACAGCACGGTGAACTGCGCGAGCATCTTCAGGGTGTCAGGCGCGCAATGAGCTTTGGCCAGCGAGCTGTTGAACAGCAGCTTGTCGTAGATCTTGATCTCATCGCTGACCCGCAGGCAGTACGGCACCTTGACGATGTAGATCCGGTCGATGAAGGCTTCGTTGTTCTTGTTGTTGCGGAAGGTGTGCCATTCCGATTCGTTGGAGTGGGCCAGCAGAATCCCGGTGAACGGAATCGCGCCCAGGCCTTCGGTACTGTTGTAGTTACCTTCCTGGGTAGCCGTGAGCAGTGGGTGCAGCACCTTGATCGGCGCCTTGAACATCTCCACGAATTCCATCAGGCCCTGGTTGGCCCGGCAAAGCGCGCCCGAGTAGCTGTAGGCGTCGGCGTCGTTCTGTGGGAATTCTTCGAGTTTGCGAATATCGACCTTGCCCACCAATGCCGAGATGTCCTGGTTGTTCTCGTCACCCGGTTCGGTTTTTGCCACGCCGATCTGGTTGAGAATCGACGGGTAGAGTTTCACCACGCGGAACTGGCTGATATCCCCGCCAAACTCGGCCAGGCGCTTGGTGGCCCACGGCGACATGATGGTATTGAGGTAGCGCCGTGGGATGCCGAAGTCTTCTTCGAGGATCTCGCCATCTTCCGTGGCGTTGAACAGGCCCAATGGCGACTCGAAGACCGGTGAACCCTTGATCGCGTAGAAGGGCACCTTCTCGATCAGTTGTTTGAGTTTTTCGGCCAGGGACGACTTGCCCCCGCCAACGGGGCCGAGCAGGTAGAGGATTTGCTTCTTCTCTTCCAGGCCTTGGGCGGCATGGCGGAAGTAGGAGACGATCTGGTCAATGCATTCTTCCATGCCGTGGAAGTCTTCAAAGGCCGGGTAGCGGCGGATCACCTTGTTGGAAAATATTCGCGACAGGCGCGAATTGTTGGCGGTTTCCACCAGCTCCGGCTCACCAATCGCCAATAGCAGACGTTCGGCGGCAGACGCGTAGGTGCTGCGGTCTTGTTTGCACAGCTCGAGATACTCTTGCAGCGTGAGTTCTTCTTGCTGTGTGGACGCGAAGCGTTGTTGGAAGTGGCTAAAGATACTCATGACGTCGTCACCTCGCTCGATACGTGGAGCCGACGCCGGGTCAATCAGTCGATGCTGGCAGTCATTGGTGATCAACCAATGGCCGTTTTCCCCCCAAACACCCTCAAACGCTACCGATGACCCGCACGCCGGTGTACCGGCTCTCCCCTGATTCGGATGGCCTGCGCTTAAGGATAGTTCGGAATCGGGGAGGTCAAGGCGGGATACGTAATTAGTTTGGCTGCGCCGTTCGTCAGAAACGACGCGAGCCCAAGCGTCACGCGGGGTAGCGGGGTGTGAAAAAAATTATTGCGAATCGCTGGAGGCAATTTCTGCAGGATAGGTCGCACGCCACAGCTCAAAGCCGCCGTCCAGGCTATACACGTCAGAGAAGCCCTGGCTGATCAGGTAGGCCGCCGCGCTCTGGCTGGAGTTGCCGTGGTAACAGGCGACGATCACCGGCGCGTCGAGGTCGGCGGCGCGGATGAAGTCGGCGATGTTGACGTTATCCAAGTGCTGGGCGCCGGTGATGTGGGCCGCCGCGTAAGTTGGCTGGTCGCGGATGTCGACCACTACTGCACCTTTCTCACGCAGGGCTTGTGCTTGTTCGGGAGGGATACGTTTGAATTCGCTCATGGCGGGCTCCTATGGCTTGGCGGCCGGCAGTGTCACGGAAAGAGGGGGCTGGCACTGGCAGCTCAGGCGCTCGCCGGTGTCGATATTCATCAGGGTCATGCTAGCGCCCCACACGCAGCCGGTATCGAGGGCGAACACGCCGGGCTCGTCGCATTTGCCTTCAAGGGCTGCCCAATGGCCGAAGATGATCTTCGTGTCACGGGTCTTGCGTTCCTTGTGAGCGAACCACGGCTTGTAGCCGGGCTGCGCGGTGTCGGCGCCTTCTTTGCTCTTGAGGTCGAGCTTGCCTTCGACGGTGCAGAAGCGCATGCGGGTGAAGTAGTTGGTGATCACGCGTAGGCGGGGCACGCCGGTAAGGTCGTTGTCCCACTTGACGGGCTCGTTGCCGTACATGCCGTCAAGGTAGGCGGTGTATAGGCTGTCATCGGCCAGGGCGCTCTCGACTTCGGCGGCGCACTTGAGGGCTTTTTTCAGCGTCCACTGCGGCGGGATGCCCGCATGGACCAGCGCCATGTTGCGGCCTTCGTCGTAATGCATCAGCTTCTGCCGGCGCAGCCACTCCAGCAGCTCGGCGCGATCCGGCGCTTCAAGGATCTCACGCAGGGTGTCGCCCTTTTTCAGGCGCTCGATGTTATTGCCGGCGGCCAGCAGGTGCAGGTCGTGGTTGCCCAGTACACACACCAGCGAATCACGCAGGCTATATAAGTAGCGCAAGGTGTCCAGGGACTCGGGGCCGCGATTGACCAAGTCACCCACCAGCCACAGGCGGTCGCTTGCCGGGTCAAAGGCCACTCGTTTCAGCAAGCACTTAAGGGGCTGCAGGCAGCCTTGCAGATCGCCGACTGCGTAAGTCGCCATCAGTGCAGGGCTCCAGGCACCGCGAGGCGGAACGGCGCGATGATGGCGTCGAACAACTTACCGTCGGTGGCCTTCATCTGATACGAGCCCTGCATGGTGCCAACCTTGGAGGTCATGACCGTGCCGCTGCTGTAGGTATGGCTGGCGCCAATGTCGATCAACGGTTGCTGGCCAACCACACCGGCACCGCGCACCTCTTCGACCTGGCCGTCACCGTCGGTGATCACCCAGTGGCGCGACAGCAGCTTGGCCGGCACCTGCCCGTTGTTCTTCACCGTGATGGTGTAGGCAAAGGCGAAGCGGTTGTGTTCGGGTTGCGATTGGTCCGCGAGGAAGCGGGTGACGACGCTGACGTCGATCTGGTAGCGAGGATCGGACATGCAAGAGGCCTTAAAAGCAAAAGCGGAGGACAGCAGATGCGGGTCAGTCTAGGCCATCAGCAGGGCACTAGGCCAGATATGCTGTCTGGCCCGTGCATCGCAGGCTTCAGTCCTCGGCTGGCGCAGGCTGAATGGCAAGCTGGTCAGCCAGGCGTACAAATGCGGCCAGGTCCAGTTGCTCGGGGCGCAGGCTGCCATCGACGCCGGCGGCTTCGATTTCAGCGTTGCTCAACAGCGCCTTGAGCGTGTTGCGCAGGGTCTTGCGACGCTGATTGAACGCTTCGCGCACCACGCGCTCGAGCAACTTGTGATCCTTGGCCGGGTGCGGCAACACAGCGTGGGGCACCAGGCGCACGATGGCCGAGTCGACCTTCGGTGGCGGGTTGAACGCACCCGGGCCGACGTTGAACAGGTGTTCCACGCGGCAATGGTACTGGACCATGATCGAAAGGCGGCCCCAATCACCACCACCAGGCCCTGCGGCCAAGCGCTCAACCACTTCTTTTTGCAGCATGAAGTGCATGTCGCGGATGATCCCTGCGTTGTTCAGCAGGTGGAAAATCAGCGGCGTGGAGATGTTGTACGGCAGGTTGCCCACAACTCGCAGGCTGTTGGGCGCGGCATTGAGGCTGTTGAAGTCGAACTTCAGTGCATCGCCCTGGTGCAGATTGAAGTTGGATTTACCGGCGAACTGCTGATTGAGGATCGGGATCAGGTCCTTGTCCAGTTCAACCACGTCCAGTTGACCGCCACTGGCCAGCAGGCCTTGGGTCAGTGCGCCCTGGCCCGGGCCGATTTCCAGCAAGCGGTCTTCCGGCTTGGCATGGATGGAGCGCAGGATGCGGTCGATTACGCCAGCGTCGTGCAGGAAGTTTTGCCCGAAGCGCTTGCGCGCCCGGTGTTGGTAATGCTCGGTCATATACGGGTCTCGGCCATCTGATAGGCGGTTTCCAGGGCCACGTGCAGGCTGCCGGTATCGATCTTGCCGCTGCCCGCCAGGTCCAGGGCGGTGCCATGGTCGACGGAGGTGCGGATGATCGGCAGGCCCAGTGTCACATTGACTGCGGCGCCGAAGCCTTTGTATTTCAGCACGGGCAGCCCCTGGTCATGGTACATCGCCAGCACTGCGTCGCAGTGCTCCAGATACTTGGGGGTAAACAGAGTGTCCGCAGGCAGTGGGCCACGCAGGTCCATGCCTTCTTGGCGCAGACGCTCTAATGTCGGTTCAATAATGTCTATTTCTTCATGGCCTAAATGGCCGCCTTCGCCGGCGTGCGGGTTAAGCCCACAGACGAGGATGCGCGGTTGGGCAATGCCGAATTTCTGTTGCAGGTCGGCGTGCAGGATGCGTGTGACGCGCTCCACGCGCTCGGCGGTGATGGCATCGGCGATATCGCGCAAGGGCAGGTGCGTGGTCACCAGGGCAACCCGCAGGCCGCGCGTGGCCAGCATCATCACAACTTGGACGGTATTGGTCAGTTCAGCAAGGAATTCGGTATGCCCGGAAAAGGCGATGCCGGATTCGTTGATCACGCCCTTGTGCACTGGGCCGGTGATCATGCCGGCGAAGTCGCCATCGATGCAGCCCTGGCCTGCACGGGTCAAGGTTTCCAGCACAAACGCCGCATTGGCTTTGTTCAGTTGCCCGGCCACGACGTTGGCTGCAAGCGCGGTATCCCACACATACAGGCTGCCCGCGGGTGCTGGCAGGTCGGGCCAGTTGCCCGGCACCACGTCCAGCAGGTGGACAGCCACACCCAGCTGCGCGGCCCGCTCAAGGAGCAGGTCGCGGCTGGTAATAGCAATCAGGGGGTGTGGCTGAGGTTGAGAGGCGAGCAGCAGGCACAGGTCTGGACCAATGCCGGCCGGCTCGCCGGGTGTTACCGCGAAACGCTGGGGTTTCACTGTTTTGCCTGGTCGGTGCCTGTTTGCTCGGCGCCGGGCAGCTTGTTTTCTACGTAGGCTTCGTCACGGATCTGACGCAACCAGGTTTGCAGCTCTTCGTCGTACTTGCGGTTACGCAATACAGTCAGTGCTTGCTGCTCGCGGGCCTGGGTGGTGTTGTCAGTGGCGCGACGGCCAAGGACTTCCAGCACATGCCAGCCGTATTGGGTCTTGAACGGCTTGGACAGCACGCCTTGCGGGGTATCGGCCATCACTTGCTGGAACTCAGGCACCAAGGCTTTCGGGTCGATCCAGTTCAGGTCGCCACCGTTGAGAGCTGAGCCCGGGTCTTCGGAGAAGCTCTTGGCCAGGGTTGCGAAGTCTTCACCGCCTTCAATGCGGTCATAGATCTTCTGGGCCAGTTCCTTGGTTTGCGCCTCGGTACGGATTTCGCTTGGTTTGACCAAGATATGACGAACATGCACTTCGTCTTTCAGCGAGGTCTCGCCGCCACGTTTTGCCAGTAACTTGAGGATGATGAAGCCGCCCGGCGTACGTGCTGGCTGAGTGATTTCACCCGGTTGCATGGCGCTCAGTTCACGGTCAAACGGAGGTGGCAATTGAGCAGCTTTACGCCATCCCATGTCGCCGCCGTCCAGGGCGTTGTCGCTGCCGGAAACGGCAATCGCCGTTTGGGCAAAGTCAGCACCGGCTTTCAGGCGGTCATAAATAGCCTGGGTTTTTGCGGCGGCGGCATTAAGCTGCTCAGCGTTGGCGCTGTCCGGTGTCGGGATCAGGATATTGGCCAGGTGCAGCTCTTCGGAGAGCTGCATCTTGCCAAGGTCTGACGCCAGGAAGTTCTTCACTTCCTGCTCGGACACCTGGACCCGTTCGGCCACACGGCGTTGACGCACACGGCTGATGATCATTTCGCGGCGGATCTGGTCACGGGCGTCCTCATAGGACAGGCCGTCGCGAGCCAGGGCAGCACGGAACTGGTCAATGCTCATGTTGTTGCGTTGAGCGATGGTGCCAACGGCCTGGTTAAGCTCTTCGTCCGAAATACGGATGCCGGAACGATCGCCGATCTGCAGTTGCAGGTTTTCGACGATCAGGCGTTCCAACACCTGTGGGTCCAGTACGCTGGTGGGCGGCACGCCGCCGCCACGCTTGGCGATGGTTTGCTGAACTTCCTTGACCCGTTGGTCCAGTTGGCTCTGCATGATCACGTCGTTATCGACGATGGCCACTACCTTGTCCAGCTGTTGAACCGCCGCGTGTGCCGATGCGGTCCCCAGGAACAGCGCGCCCAGCACTAGCGGGCGCAAGCAATCAGAAAGCTTGATCTTCACGTTCACGATAACCTTGAATGCCTTTGTCGAGGAAGCTCTCTACCTTGGCGCCAGTCAGGCCGCCGAGTCCTTTAAGGACGATCTGGAAGAAGAGCCCGTGGTCACCCTTTTCGTTGAGCGGGGCGATCTGGCTGTATTCGTCGTTGGAAACCCAGTAACGGTTGATGACGCGCAGTTTCCAGCAGCAGTTGTCGTACTCGAAACCACCGAAGGCTTCCAGGGTACGGTTGCGGGCATAGTCATACTGCCAGCGGGTGATCAGGTTCCACTGAGGAATGATCGGCCACATCATCGAGAAATCGTGTTGCTGGATTTTGTAGTAATCCTTCACGAAGTTTGCGTCGGGTTGACCATAGTCACCACCGAACTGCCATTTGCCGGTCAACTGGTTGTAGACAACCTGGTCATTACGATAGCGGTAGCCGACGTTGATGATCTTGTTCGGGTTGTCTTCCGGCTGGTAGTGGAGCATTGCGCTGCCGGAACGAGGGCTGTGTTCCTCGGTGTCCCAGTTGTAGTCGGCAGTGGCGCGCCAGTCGCGGTTGAAGCGGAACTCGTATTCCAGGGCAACTGGCGATACGTCAGACTGTGCATCGGCACGGTCGGAGGCGAGGATGCCCGGCAGTTGAACCTGGCGATCCTTGAAGTACACCGCTTGGCCTATGGACGCGCGCTGACGTTCGAAGCCATTCTCTTCGATCCAGCGGCTGGTTAAGCCCAGGGACAGCTTGTTCTCGTCGCCGATCCGGTCGTTGCCGCTGAAGCGGTTGTCGCGGAACAGAGAGGCGTAGCTGAACGAGTACTCGCTGGTGTCGAACACCGGGATATCGCTCTGGTCCTTGTTCGGGACATAGAGGTAGAAGGCCCGCGGCTCCAGGGTTTGGCGATAGTCTTTGCCGAACCAGTTGGTATTGCGGTCGAAGTACAGGCCGCTGTCTACGCTGGCGATTGGGATTGCGCGGTCTTGGGAGCTTTTGAATACGCCGCCGGCGTATGGAGATGCACCCGGCTTAGTAGCAGCCAACTGAGCATCAACAATATCTTGCTTGCCCTTGGTATCAAGGTCCAGATCGTACTTGGTGTAGACATACTTGAGCTTCGGCGTGATAAAACCGTAGGTCCAGTTCATCGGGTATTCGACGGCTGGCGCAACGTTCAGGCGAGTACCGTTTGCACGGGTCAGACCTGTTACGTAATCATCCAGACGCTTTTTACCTACAGCAACACCCCTCTCATCGAACGGGCCACCTTCCTTGTCGAAAATGGTGCCGCTCCTGAGGTCCCGGTCAAACCGAACAGCCTCAGTCTCATAAGTAAAGTTCAAACCACCCGGATGGTACGGCAGAGCGCCATTGAAGGTGATCTGCGGCAGTCGGTCATACGGGGTGATCTGGGAAATCGTCGCCAGTTGGTAAGCCTGAACGTTCAGGCGCGCCTGATAGCTGTCACCGCGATAGGTCAGGGAGCCCTGCTGGTTGACGAAGTCCTGGGTCTGGATACCTTCCTGATAGGCCTTCAAGTCCTGGAAGTAGAACGGGTCGCTGATCTTCGTGTAGTCGACCTGGGTCGACAGGCGCGAATCGAGCCCGCCCTTATGCTGCCAGTTGAGCATGTAGCGAGTTTTTTCGTAGTCGGTCTGTTTTTTCCGCTCGTCGCTGTCGTCGTTCAGGTACGCGCCGCCGAACTGACCTTCGCTGGATTTGGTGAGGTAGCGGAACTCGCCTTCCATCAACAAACCGCGCTTGGTCATGTACTGCGGGTACAACGTGGCATCGTAGTTTGGCGCCAGGTTGAAGTAGTACGGCGTTACCAGCGTGAAGCCGGTTTCGCTGCCGGTGCTGAAGCTCGGCGGCAGGAAGCCGGATTGACGACGATCGTCGATCGGGAAATAGATGTACGGGGTGTACAGGATCGGAATGTTCTTGATCCGCAACGTCGCGTTGGTCGCCGTACCGAAGCCGGTGGCCGGGTTCAACGTGATGTTGTTGCCTTTGAGCTGCCAGGCGTTGCTGTCCGGCTCGCAGGTGGTGTACGTACCGTCCTTGAGACGGATGATCGCGTTCTCGGCACGTTTGGCGTACAGCGCGTTACCGCGAATGCGCGATTTGTGCAGCACGTATTCGGCGTTGTCGATCTGGGCGGCGCCCGTATCGAGCTGAACCTCGGCATGGTCACCGACGATCAGGGCGCCGTTGTCGCGCAGTCGAACGTTGCCGTTCAGCTCGCCACGGTTCTCGGCTTGATACAGGCTGGCTTCTTGCGACTCCAACTGCATGCTGCCCTGGCGCATGACGACGTCGCCGGCCAGGGTTGCGATCTGTTGTTCCTGCTCGTAACGAGAGACCTTGGCACCGATAAAGGTCGGCGCATCGCTCTTGTCCGTCTTGTCGTTCATGCCTGGACGCATCGGCTCGATGTACGCGCCAGCGCAGTAAGGACCGGTTTCGGCCAACTGGGCTGCAGTCAGCTTCTCGCGCGGTACCCAGTCCAAGTGGCTGTAGTCGGCGCTGCGCGCACGCAGGCCTCGGCCCTTGGCTTCGGTGACCAGCGCGGTCTTCGGCCCGGCATCGGCGCTGCCACCGGCATCGGCTTGCGCCGTGCTGCCGGCGGAGCTGACGGCTGCGCCGTCATGCACCGGGCGTGGTGGCAACGGGGCTGCGGCGGTTTTTGGCGCGCAATCCCAGGCACCCGAAGCAGAGACTGAGCAGTCATACTGTTCCGCGGCGACCACGAATGAGGTGGCGAAAGGTTGCATGGCCAGCAGACTGCCGGTTACCAGCAACGGAAATTTTCTACGAAACGCGGGGGATTTCAATGCCATCTTATTAGTCCGGGCTTCCTGCGTGCCATCTGCCCGCGGTGTGGGCCGCACGCCTCTCGATGGTCTGAAAAAGATGCGTGATAATAAAGCATGACCCGCTTGACGGCTAGCGCCGTCGGAGACCCTTGTAATGCCCGAGCAAGATCTACGTTTACAACAGCTGAAAGTCTGGCTGGATGAGCAGTTGCCGATCCTTTTCAACGCTCAGGATTGGGGTGTCATACCCCCGGCCACATTGACTGCGGCCAGCAGCGACGCGAGTTTCAGGCGGTACTTCCGGTGGGAAGGCGGTGGGCGAAGTTTCGTCGTTATGGACGCGCCACCCCCCCAGGAAAACTGCAAACCTTTCGTCGATATCGCTGATTTACTCGCGAAATCAGGAATAAATGTGCCAAAAATTTATGCAGAAGATTTGCCGCGCGGCTTTCTTTTGCTCAATGACCTGGGCAGAAAAACCTATCTGGACGTGATTGACGAGCAAAACGCCGACCCATTGTTTGCCGATGCCATCGATGCGTTGCTGGCTTTTCAGCAATTGCCGATGGACACGCCGCTGCCCAGCTATGACGTCGCCCTGTTGCGCCGTGAGCTGGAATTGTTTCCGGAATGGTACGTTCACCGGCACCTGGGTATCGAGTTTGATACCCGCCAGCAAGCGCTTTGGCAGCGCGTCAGTGATCACTTGATCGACAGCGCCCTGGCCCAGCCGAAGGTGCTGGTGCATCGCGACTATATGCCGCGCAACCTGATGATCAGCGAACCGAACCCTGGCGTGCTGGATTTCCAGGACGCGGTTTACGGCCCGGTCACCTACGACATCACCTGCCTGTTCAAGGATGCATTCCTCAGTTGGCCCAAGGCGCGCGTACGTGAGTGGCAGCGTGGCTACTGGGAGCGTGCCGGGCAGTTAGGTATTCCGGTGCAGGCCGATTTCGAAGCGTTCCAGCGCGCCGGCGATCTGATGGGCGTGCAGCGCCACCTCAAGGTGATCGGTATCTTTGCGCGCATCTGTCATCGCGACGGCAAGCCACGTTACCTGGCCGACGTGCCGCGTTTCTTTGCTTATATAGACGCGGTGCTGGCAGACCGGCCGGAGTTGGACGAGCTGGGCGAACTGCTGGCCAGCCTGCGCCAACCTGTCGAGGCAGGCGTATGAAGGCCATGATCCTGGCGGCCGGCAAGGGTGAGCGGATGCGCCCGCTGACCTTGCACACGCCCAAGCCGCTGGTACAGGCGGGCGGCAAGCGGCTGATCGAGTATCACCTTGAAGCGCTGGCCAAGGCTGGCTTCAGCGAAATCGTGATCAACCATGCCTGGCTCGGGCAGCAGATCGAAGGCTATCTGGGCGACGGTGCGCAGTTTGGCCTGCGCATCCAGTATTCCGCCGAAGGCGAGCCGCTGGAAACCGGCGGCGGGATTTTCCAGGCATTGCCGTTGCTGGGACACGAACCCTTTCTGGTGGTCAATGGTGATATCTGGACCGACTACGACTTCACTTCGCTGCGCCGGCCGCTTCAGGGCCTGGCTCATCTGGTGATGGTGGATAACCCCGCGCATCATCCTTCGGGCGGGGATTTCTACCTGGATCAAGGCTTGCTTCATGATGCGGCGCCCGGTGCCGATAACCTGACCTTCAGTGGCATTTCAGTGCTCGACCCTCAATTATTCGCGGGTTGCAGTGCCGGTGCCTTCAAGCTGGCGCCGTTGTTGCGAGCGGCCATGGCGAAAGGTCTGGTAACGGGGGAACACATGGCGGGACGCTGGATTGATGTCGGCACGCTGGAGCGCCTGGCGCAGGTCGAAACCTTGCTGACTGCGGGGCAATAAAATGTTGTGGCCAGGGACACTGATTGGTGCCGGGGCTGGCTTTGCCATTGCCAGTATTCCGGGGGCCTTGTTGGGGGCATTGCTGGGGCAGGCGCTGGATCGCCGCCTTCAGTTGCAAAGCTGGGCGCAATTGCGCGAGCGCCTGGGCGGGCGCCCGGCGTTGCGCAATGACGAACTGTTGTTCGTGCTGTTGGGGCGTCTGGCCAAGAGTAATGGTCGGGTAGTGGATGGGCATATCCAGCAGGCGCGCCAGGAAATGCGCGCGTTGGACATGACCGAGTCGGCCCAGCGTCGGGCGATTACTGCGTTCAATCGCGGTAAATCCGGCGCTGACCGGGTGCGCAACTATTTGCGCGTGCTCAAGGCTCAGCCCCATGCCGCCGAAGGTGTGTTGCGCGCGTGTTGGCGCATGGCCTGGGCGGACGGCAAGGCGGATAACGCCGAACGCGACTTGATCGACTTGTGGGGCAAGTGGCTCGGCTGGACGCCGCAACAGCTGCAGGCGCTGGCGGCCGACTACGTGCAGGAGCGTAAGCCGTTGGCCAATCGTAGCGGCGCCTACCAGGACGCGATGCGCATCCTGGGGGTGACGTCCACCACCGAACCGACCGTGATCAAACGCGCCTATCGTCGCCTGCTCAGCCGCCACCACCCGGATAAAATTGCCGGAACCGGCGCCAGCCCTGCGCAAGTGCGCGAGGCGACCGAGCGAACCCGCGAGTTGCATAACGCCTACACGTTGATTCGCGAGCGGCGGGATTTCAGATAGCCACCACCCTTTGGAAGTGAGCACCCAATTCAATGTGGGAGCGGGCTTGCTCGCGAATGCGGTGGATCAGCCGATGAATCTGTCGACGGACACACCCTATTCGCGAGCAAGCCCGCTCCCCCATTAGGTCTACGGCGCTTTTGAGATAGGCGGTCAGCCCTCTTTCGGCTCCGGGCTCAGCCACCCGCGAACCCGCCGATACAACTGCTCTTGCTCAGTCGAGCTATTGCCGGGCAGGGTTTTGAGTGACACCTGTTTGTAGCCATCATTCTTCGCACGCTTGGCGGCTTGCGCGCGCTCCAGTGCGTGTTTGCGCTCTTGGGCGCCGTCCTGGTAGAAGACGTCCGCCGTCGGTACTTTCAGCGTTGGGGCCAGTTGTTGCAGATTCGGCTGTCGACCCGCAGGCGTCTTGCCAGCCACCATGACCAACTTCTGCACCTGAGACGGTTGTTTCTCGCCCAGGTAACGCGCGGCCCACCAGGCGCCGGTGCCATGGCCGAGCAGCACCACGCTGCGTGCGCTTTGTGTTTGGGCAAAGGCGACGGCAGCGTCGATGCGGTCGAAGATGCGCTTGGCGTCGGTTTTGTCCTGCTCATCGGCGCCCGGCACCACCGCCGGGTCGGTGCCTTCGGCTTCGGCGCTGGCGGCCTGTTCGATAGGTTTGGCGGCGGTGCTGCCGTCCTTGCTGCTGGTGTCGACAGCCGCCTTGGGCGATTCCAGGGCGCGCGGCGGCAAGGTGTCGACGTTCACGTCCGGCAGCGACAGGCTGAGCGTGCCCCATTTGGCGTCGGGTAATTTATGCCGCAACGGTGCGATTGCTTGCGGCCAGTCAGCACTTTCGCCGGCGCCCGGCACGATAATCACCACGCCTTCGGGCTCGGCGCTGTTGGCCGGTTTCCACAAGGCCAGAAATGAATCGCTGCCGCCCTGCAATTGTTGCTGTTCCTGTTGCGGAACTTGGCGCTCCAGGGCGTTGGCTTCTTCCTGGCTGCGCTCGGGCAGGGGTTGGCGTTCAGCCGGTTTTTCGGCAGAGGGTGCCGGCTCGTCGGCGGCCTGAACAGAAAAGGCGCTGGTAAATAGCAGCGACAGGCACAATGCTGGCAGTGCCGAACGGTGGATAAAGGGCATCGTTAATTCCCGGCCAGAAGTGATTCCAGCAGCCTAATGGGTTGGTCAGTATTTGTCAGTGATGTGAGACGTGGATCATGGGTTTTCGCTGTCTGCTGGTTATCGGCTGTGTGTGCTTTGCCTTGATGGCGAATGCCGCGCCTGCGCCTGCCACACCGCAGGCGCAGCTCAATGCACAGCAGCGTGAGTGGCTGGCCCAGCACCCGGAGCTGCGCGTGGGCCTGGTCTTGCAGGCACCTTACGCGCAATACGATCGGCGTCTGCAGCGCTTGTCCGGGGCGAATGTCGAGTTGATGCAATGGCTGGCCAAAGCGCTGAATATCGAGCTGACCTGGCGCAATTTCCCCAGCCAGGAGCAATTGGAAGCCGCCGTGCGCGACGGCGAAGTGGATATTGCCCCGGGCTTGCAGCAAACCCCGGTCGGTTTGCGTCTGTGGTTATTCAGCGACCCTTATATGCGCGTGCCCCAGCATATCGTCGGCATCCGCGAAGGCGGTGGCGCGGTGGAGCTGGAGACGCTCGACGAACTGTCCCGCGTTGCCGTGCGCATGCCCAGCGCCGTGGCCGATTACCTGCGCAGCAATTACCCCAACCTCAACCTGCAAGGCGTGCCCATGGAGCGCCAGGCCCTGCAATTGTTGGTGAGCCAGCAGGCGCGTTATGCCGTGGTGGATGAGGCGCAATTGAGCCGATTGTCCGGCGAGGCGGAGTTCGCCGGGCTGGCGGTGGTCGGCGATATCGGCCTGCCGCAATTGCTGCGCGTAGCCACCCGCCGCGAGTGGCCGGAACTGGCGAGCATCATGCAAAGTGCCTTGCGCGCGATACCCGCCCGTGACCTCGACCAATTGCACAACCGCTGGCTGCAACCCAAATACTCACGGCTGAGCGAATCGCCGGGCTTATGGCAAAACCTCAGCCTGCTCTTGGCGATGTTCTTGCTCGCCAGCCTCGCCGTGGTGGTCTGGCAGCGCCGCCACCTGCGCGTGCTGGAACACAACTTGCTGGCCGCTCGGGAAGAAAGCGCCGCGCGTGCGGCCGGTGCCGAAGCGTTGCGGCTGACGCAGTTCTCCATCGATCAAAGTACGGTCGGCATTCTTTGGGTCAATTGGGACAGCCATGTGCGTTACGCCAACCGCGCCGCCGAGACCATGCTGGGCTACGCCGCGGGCGCGCTGATCGAGCGGCCGCTGATCGATTTTGACCCGACCTTGAACATGGACCGCTGGCTCGACGTGTGGAAGCGTGCGCGTGCCAGCGCAGAGGGCGCGCAAACCTTCGCCGCCGATTGCGTGCGCGCTGACGGCAGCCTCCTGCCGGCGGGTGTGTCGTTGAGCTTTCTACGGTTTGCCGAGGGTGAATACCTGGTGGTTTATCTCAACGACGTCACTGAACGTCGTCGTTACGTGGCCGCCTTGCAGCAAAGCGAAACACAGCTGCGCGAGCTCTCTGCCCATCTGGAAACCGTGCGCGAAGAGGAAAAGGCGCGGATCGCCCGTGAAGTGCATGACGAGTTGGGCCAGATGCTCACCGTGCTCAAGCTGGAAACCTCGATGTGTGAGCTGGCCTATGCGCAGCTGGACCCGGGCCTGAACGAGCGCTTGAACAGCATGAAGCGGCTGATCGCCCAGCTGTTCCAGCTTGTCCGGGATGTGGCGACCGCGCTGCGCCCGCCGATTCTCGACGCCGGCATCGCCTCGGCTATCGAATGGCAAGCGCGCCGCTTCGAAGCCCGCACGCAAATCCCTTGCCTGGTCCAAGTCCCGGATAACTTGCCGGCCCTGAGTGATGCCAAGGCTATTGGTCTGTTCCGCATCCTGCAGGAGGCGCTGACCAATGTGATGCGCCATGCCCAGGCGCATACTGTCGAGCTAACCTTGACCGTGGAGGGCGCCGACCTGCGGCTGACCATCAGCGATGACGGCGTCGGTTTCGTCGAGGCCCAGGGCCGACCGGTGTCGTTTGGCGTCGTCGGCATGCGCGAGCGTGTGCTGATGATGGGCGGGCAATTGAGCCTGCACAGCGAACTGGGCGAGGGCACCACCTTGAGTGTCACGGTGCCGTTGGATGCATAACTAGAGGAGCAAGCCCCTGTGATTCGCGTATTGGTAGCCGAAGACCACACCATCGTCCGTGAAGGCATTAAGCAACTGATCGGCCTGGCCAAAGACTTGCTGGTGGTCGGCGAGGCCAGCAATGGCGAGCAACTGCTGGAAATCTTGCGCCATGTACCCTGCGAGGTGGTGTTACTGGATATCTCTATGCCGGGCGTGAATGGCCTGGAAGCTATCGCGCGCATCCGTGCACTGAACCATCCGCCGGCGATCCTGGTGCTGTCCATGCACGATGAAGCGCAAATGGCTGCTCGCGCGCTGAAAGTCGGGGCGGCGGGGTATGCCACCAAGGACAGTGACCCGGCGCTGTTGCTGACGGCGATTCGCAAGGTGGCGGCGGGCGGGCGTTACATCGACCCGGACCTGGCGGACCGCATGGTCTTTGAAGTTGGCCTCACTGATACGCGGCCGCTGCATTCGTTACTGTCAGAGCGCGAGTTCTCGGTATTCGAGCGCCTGGCCCAGGGCGCCAACGTCAATGACATCGCCCAGCAACTGGCGCTGAGCAGCAAGACCATCAGCACCCACAAGGCGCGGTTGATGCAAAAGCTCAATATCACTTCATTGGCTGAATTGGTGAAGTACGCGATGGAACACAAGCTGTTGTGACCGCATGATCGTTCCCGCGCCCTGCGTCAGGCTTTGTTGGCGGCATGCCTGTTTACGACACCCTTTGAACCCCGCCGCAGCCATCCCAGGCGCATGCCGCGTTGACACTGTCCCATCCCCGCCATCCGTGTAGGGCAATCCCTACCCCGAACCTTCCACCCGGCTGATGCGATTCTCTCCTGACCCCCGATTTCCGGGGCCTCGCGCCTGGACTACGCTTGTGCCACAGCAGTCCAAAATACAAAGGTGCGGGTATGAGCGAGGTGGATTCAAATGATGTGCTGGTCAGCTTTCGTGGCGTGCAGAAGAGCTACGACGGCGAGAACCTGATCGTCAAAGACCTCAACCTGGAGATTCGCAAGGGCGAGTTCCTCACCCTGCTCGGGCCGTCCGGTTCGGGCAAGACCACCAGCCTGATGATGCTCGCCGGTTTCGAGACGCCGACCGCCGGGGAAATCCTGCTGGCCGGGCGCGCCATCAACCACGTGCCGCCGCACAAGCGCGACATCGGCATGGTGTTCCAGAACTACGCGCTGTTCCCGCACATGACGGTGGCAGAGAACCTGGCATTCCCCTTGTCGGTGCGCGGCTTGAGCAAGACCGATATCAGCGAGCGGGTCAAACGCGTGCTGAGCATGGTCCAGCTCGATGCCTTCGCCCAGCGTTACCCGGCGCAACTCTCCGGCGGCCAGCAACAGCGCGTGGCCCTGGCCCGGGCGTTGGTGTTCGAACCGCAACTGGTGCTGATGGACGAGCCCCTCGGTGCCCTCGACAAACAACTGCGCGAGCACATGCAGATGGAGATTAAGCACCTGCACCAGCGCCTCGGTGTGACCGTGGTGTACGTGACCCACGATCAGGGCGAAGCCTTGACCATGTCCGACCGCGTGGCGGTGTTCCATCAGGGCGAGATCCAGCAGATCGCCGCGCCGCGCACCCTTTACGAAGCGCCAAAAAACACCTTCGTCGCCAACTTCATCGGCGAGAACAACCGCCTCAATGGCCGCCTGCACAGCCACACTGGCGAGCGCTGCGTGGTGGAGCTGGCGCGTGGTGAGAAGGTCGAGGCGCTGGCGGTGAATGTCGGCCAGCTCGGCGGCCCGGTGACGTTGTCGGTACGCCCGGAGCGCGTCAGCCTCAATGGCGCCAGCGAATCCTGCGTCAACCGCTTCTCCGGGCGCGTGGCCGAATTTATCTACCTGGGCGACCACGTGCGCGTGCGCCTGGAAGTCTGCGGCAAGGCCGATTTTTTTGTGAAACAACCGATTGCCGAGCTGGACCCGGCCCTGGCGGTCGGCGACGTGGTACCGATTGGCTGGCAAGTCGAGCACGTTCGCGCACTCGACCCACTTCTAGAGGCGAATTAATCGCCCCCTGGCTTCACCAACCCTGCACGTGGAGAGAACAACAATGTTGAGATCCCTTAAATATTCCGCCCTGGCCATCGGCTTGATGGGCGCGACACAGGCCATTGCAGGCCCGGACCTGACGGTCGTGTCCTTCGGCGGCGCGAACAAGGCGGCCCAGGTCAAAGCCTTTTACGCGCCGTGGGAAAGCGCGGGCAACGGCAAGATCATCGCCGGCGAATACAACGGTGAAATGGCCAAGGTCAAAGCCATGGTCGACACCAAGAGCGTGTCTTGGGACTTGGTGGAAGTGGAGTCGCCGGAACTGTCCCGTGGCTGTGACGAAGATATGTTCGAACCGCTCGACCCGAAACTGTTCGGCAATAGCGCCGATTATGTGAAAGGCGCGATCCAGCCGTGCGGCGTGGGGTTCTTTGTGTGGTCGACCGTGCTGGCGTACAACGCCGACAAGCTGACCACTGCACCGACCAGTTGGGCGGATTTCTGGGACACCAAGAAATTCCCGGGCAAGCGTGGCCTGCGCAAGGGCGCCAAGTACACCCTGGAATTTGCCTTGATGGCGGACGGCGTGGCGCCGAAGGACGTGTACAAAGTGCTGGCCGGCAAAGACGGCCAGGACCGTGCGTTCAAGAAACTGGATGAGCTCAAGCCGTCGATTCAATGGTGGGAAGCCGGTGCACAGCCGCCACAGTACCTCGCCTCGGGTGACGTAGTGATGAGCTCGGCCTACAACGGCCGCATTGCTGCCGTCCAGAAAGAAAGCAACCTGAAAGTGGTGTGGAACGGCGGCATCTATGACTTTGATGCGTGGGCCATTCCTAAAGGCCTGGCCAAGGACCGCGCTGAAGCGGCGAAGAAGTTCATCGCCTTCTCGGTGCAGCCACAGCAGCAGAAGACCTACTCGGAAAACATCGCCTACGGCCCGGCCAACACCCAAGCCGTACCGTTGCTGGCCAAGGATGTGCTCAAGGACATGCCGACCACGCCGCAGAACATCGCCAACCAGGTGCAGATCGACGTGAGCTTCTGGGCGGATAACGGCGAGCAGCTCGAGCAGCGCTTCAATTCCTGGGCGGCCAAGTAACCCCGCATAGCCCCCTGTGAAAGCAGGCTTGTGTGGGAGCAGGCAAGCCAGCTCCCACAAAAAGCCCGGCCCACAGGGGATTCTTAGAAGAATTCCGGAGTCAGCCATGGCCATCGCCGTTCCCTCCAACGAGGTCAACAGCCCCACCCTCAAGCAGCGCCTGGCGCGTGCCGAGCGGCTCAACCGCTGGAAGGCCCAGGCCTTGATTGCGCCGCTGGTGCTGTTTTTGCTGCTGGTGTTCCTGGTGCCGATTGTTGCGCTGCTTTATAAAAGCGTCGGCAACCCGGAAGTGGTGGGCGGCTTGCCGCGTACCGTGGTGGCGGTCAAGACTTGGGACGGACGCGGCCTGCCGGGTGAGCCGGTGTACCAGGCGCTCAGCGAAGACCTGGGCGAGGCACGCAAAAACCAGACCTTGGGCGACCTGTCCAAGCGCTTGAACATGGAACTGGCCGGCTACCGTAGCTTGCTGACTAAAACCGCGCGGGCGCTACCTTTTACCCAAGCGCCTGCCTCTTATAAAGAAGCGTTGGAAAGCCTCGACGAACGCTGGGGCGACCCGGCGTACTGGCAGGCGATCCGGCGCAATACCAGCAGCCTCACGCCGTATTATTTGCTGGCTGCCGTCGATCACCGCATCGATGATCTTGGCGAAGTGGCCCCGGCCACGCCCGATCAGGCGATCTACCTGGACATCTTCGCCCGCACGTTCTGGATGGGCTTGGTGATTACCTTCATCTGCCTGCTGCTGGCCTATCCACTTGCGTACCTGCTGGCCAACCTGCCAGCACGCAAAAGCAACCTGCTGATGATCCTGGTGTTGCTGCCGTTCTGGACCTCAATCCTGGTGCGGGTGGCGGCGTGGATCGTGTTGCTGCAGTCCGGCGGGCTGATCAACAGCGCGTTGATGGGCATGGGCCTGATCGATAAACCCATGGAGCTGGTGTTCAACCGCACCGGGGTTTACATCTCGATGGTGCACATTCTGTTGCCGTTCATGATTTTACCGATTTACAGCGTGATGAAAGGTATCTCGCCCACGTATATGCGCGCGGCGATTTCCTTGGGTTGCCATCCGTTCGCCAGCTTCTGGCGGGTGTACCTCCCGCAGACCTATGCCGGTGTCGGCGCCGGTTGCCTGCTGGTGTTCATCTTGGCGATTGGTTACTACATCACCCCGGCGTTGCTCGGCAGCCCGAACGACCAGATGGTCAGCTATTTCGTGGCGTTCTACACCAACACCAGCATCAACTGGGGCATGGCCACGGCGTTGGGCGGCTTGTTGCTGCTGGCGACGGTGGTGCTGTACCTGATCTACAACCGGCTGGTGGGCGCCAGTCGCCTGCGCCTGAGCTAAGGAGACCTTGCGATGCTGAGCCCTTATATGTCACCGGTGGAGCGGGTGTGGTTCTACAGCTTGCGGATCTTGTGCGGCTTGATCCTGCTGTTCCTGATATTGCCAGTGTTGGTGATTATTCCGCTGTCGTTCAACAGCGGCAGTTTCCTGGTATACCCGCTGCAAGGTTTTTCGCTGCATTGGTATCAGGACTTTTTCGCCTCGGCCGAGTGGATGCGTGCGTTGAAGAACAGTATTATCGTGGCCCCGGCGGCCACGGTGTTGGCGATGGTGTTCGGCACCCTGGCAGCGATTGGCCTGACACGTGGCAACTTCCCTGGTAAGGCGCTGGTCATGGCCTTGGTGATTTCGCCGATGGTGGTGCCGGTGGTGATTATCGGTGTGGCCAGTTATTTGTTCTTCGCGCCGCTGGGGTTGGGCAACAGCTTCTTTTCACTGATCGTGGTGCATGCGGTGCTGGGTGTGCCATTTGTGATCATCACCGTGTCGGCGACGTTGCAAGGCTTCAACCATAACTTGGTGCGAGCGGCGGCCAGCCTGGGCGCCTCGCCGCTGACCGCGTTTCGCCGGGTGACCTTGCCGCTGATCGCGCCTGGGGTGATTTCCGGCGCGCTGTTTGCCTTTTCCACCTCGTTTGATGAAGTGGTGGTGACGCTGTTTCTTGCCGGCCCGGAGCAAGCGACCTTGCCGCGCCAAATGTTCAGCGGCATCCGTGAAAACTTAAGCCCGACGATTGCGGCGGCGGCCACGTTGCTGATTGCCTTCTCGGTATTGCTGTTGTTGACCCTTGAATGGCTGCGAGGCCGCAGCGAGAAACTGCGCACTGCCCAGGTCTAGAGCCAAGTCGGGATCAAAATGTGGGAGCGGGCCAGCCAGCCTATGTGTCGCCTGACACTCAGCTATCAGGAGTCAGCCCCCTCCCACATTGTTTTGTGTTCATTCGGATAATGACCATTCAGCCGCTGAATGGCAGACAACCCATTTGTCTCAGCTACTCTTGTGCCAGCCCATCATTAATAAGAGGCCGCGCACATGAGTACCTCCTCATTCAAGATTGCCCATAAACTGCTGACCGGTGCTGGCGCCATCGAACAGCTCGCCTTTGAGCTCACGCGCCTGGATGTGGATAACCCGCTGATCGTCACGGACGCCGCGCTGGTCAAGTCCGGTACGGTGGCGCTGGCGCTGGAACACTTGGGCGAGCGGACTTACGAAATCTTTGACCGCGTTTTGCCCGACCCGGAAATCGCCATCGTCGAAGACTGCATGCGCGCGTACCGCGAAGGCGGGCATGACGGCCTGATCGGCGTCGGTGGCGGCAGTGCCATCGACATCGCCAAGAGCGTCGCGGCCTATGCCGGTTACCACGGCGCGCTGGCGGACTTGTTCGGCGTCGACCAAGTGCCGCGCAAAGGGCCGCCGTTGATCGCCATCCCGACCACGGCCGGCACCGGTTCGGAGGTCACCAATGTGGCGATCCTCTCCGACAAGGCCGCACAGCTGAAAAAAGGCATTGTCAGCGATTACCTGCTGCCGGATGTCGCGCTGATCAGCCCGCAAATGACCCTCACGTGCCCGCGCAGCGTCACCGCCGCCAGTGGCGTGGATGCCATGGTGCATGCCATCGAATCCTACCTGTCGCTGAATGCCTCGCCGATCACCGATGCCCTGGCCATTGGCGCGATCAAGCTGATCGCCAAGGCGCTGCCTAAGGCTTACGCTAACCCGGCCAATCTGCAGGCCCGAGACGACATGGCCACCGCCAGCCTGATGGCCGGCATGGCGTTCGGCAATGCCGGGGTCGGCGCGGTGCATGCGTTGGCGTACCCGCTGGGCGGGCGTTTCAATATCGCCCACGGCGTGAGCAATGCGTTGTTGCTACCCTACGTGATGCACTGGAACAAGCTGGCGTGTGTGGAGCGCATGCAGGACATTGCCCAGGCTATGGGCGTGAATGTCAGCGGTTTAAGCGTCAATGATGCCGCCGACCAGGCGGTCGAGGCGATGACGCGACTGTGCGCCGCAGTGGAGATCCCGTCAGGCCTGCGCAGCTTCGGCATTCCCGAGGACGCGATCCCGGCCATGGCCACCGAAGCAGCGGGCATTGAACGCTTAATGCGCAACAACCCGCGCAAGCTCAGCGCGGCCGACATCGAGAAAATCTACCGGGCCGCTTACTAGCCATTGAGCCAGGTCACGGTGCGCAGGGCAAAGCATGAGGTATACAATGCGCGCCATCGTGATTTAGCTCAAAAAGGTGCGTCATGCAGCCCTTCGTTATCGCTCCATCGATTCTCTCCGCCGATTTCGCCCGCCTGGGTGAGGAAGTGGACAAGGTGTTGGCCGCTGGTGCCGACTTTGTGCACTTTGATGTCATGGACAACCACTACGTGCCCAACCTGACCATCGGCCCGATGGTCTGCGCGGCGCTGCGCAAGTACGGCATCACCGCGCCGATCGATGCGCACCTGATGGTCAGCCCGGTGGACCGTATCGTCGGTGACTTCATCGAGGCCGGTGCGACCTACATCACCTTCCACCCGGAAGCCACGCTGCACGTCGATCGCACCCTGCAACTGATCCGCGAAGGCGGCTGCAAGGCGGGCCTGGTGTTCAACCCGGCCACCCCGTTGAGCGTGCTCGAGTACGTGATGGACAAGGTCGACATGGTCTTGCTGATGAGCGTCAACCCAGGCTTCGGTGGGCAGAAATTCATCCCAGGCACCCTGAACAAGCTGCGCGAAGCCCGCGCGCTGATCGATGCGTCGGGGCGTGATATCCGCCTGGAAATCGACGGCGGGGTCAACGTCAACAATATCCGCGAAATCGCCGCTGCCGGTGCCGACACCTTCGTGGCCGGCTCGGCGATCTTCAATGCCCCGGATTACCAGGCCGTCATCGACAAGATGCGTGCCGAACTGGCGCTGGCGCGTCCATGAGCGGCTTTGAGCAGCTGTTCCCCGGCAAACTGCCACGGCTGGTGATGTTCGATCTGGACGGTACCTTGATCGACTCGGTGCCGGACCTGGCGGCGGCCGTGGACCAGATGCTGCTCAAACTGGGGCGCAAGCCTGCGGGTGTCGAGTCGGTGCGCGAGTGGGTCGGCAACGGCGTGCAGATGTTGGTGCGCCGGGCTTTGGCCAACCACATCGATGCCGAAGGTGTCGATGAGGTGGAGGCCGAACACGCCCTGGAATTATTCAACGCCGCCTATGAGGACGGCCACGAGCTGACCGTGGTTTACCCCGGCGTGCGCGACACCCTCAAGTGGCTGCACAAGCAAGGCGTGGAAATGGCCTTGATCACCAACAAGCCGGAACGCTTCGTCGCGCCGTTGTTGGACCATATGAAAATCGGCCGGTATTTCCGCTGGATCATCGGTGGCGATACCTTGCCGCAGAAGAAACCCGACCCGGCGGCGCTGTTTTTCGTGATGAAAATGGCCAATATCCCAGCCTCCCAATCGTTGTTTGTCGGTGATTCGCGCACTGATGTGCAGGCCGCCAAAGCGGCGGGCGTGAAGTGTGTGGCCTTGAGCTACGGCTATAACCATGGCCGGCCGATTGCCGAAGAATCGCCGGCACTGGTGATTGATGACCTGCGACTGCTAATCCCCGGTTGCTTGGGAGCGGGCGCTGAGATAACGTTGCCCGACACCGAACCGTCCCCTTCTGGAAATCCCATCGTGGTGGTCACTCGCAAACTCTGGATGAAAGTCATCAAGGCCCTGGCCCGCTGGCGTTGGCGCGCCTGACTGATCCTGGCCGCGCTGCGGCACGTTTGCACACCTGACCGTTTGATCCTCAAGCCACGAGGCACCTCATGAACCGCGAAGAATTCCTGCGTTTGGCCGCTGCCGGCTATAACCGTATCCCGTTGGCCTGCGAAACCCTGGCCGACTTTGATACGCCGCTGTCGATCTATTTGAAACTGGCCGACGAGCCCAACTCCTACTTGCTGGAATCGGTACAGGGCGGCGAGAAGTGGGGCCGTTACTCGATCATCGGCCTGCCGTGTCGTACCGTGATGCGCGTGCATGATCATCATGTGAGCATCACGCTGGATGGCGTCGAGATCGAAAGCCACGACGTTGAAGACCCGCTGGCCTTCGTCGAGGCATTCAAAGCGCGTTACAACGTGCCGACCATCGCTGGCCTGCCACGCTTCAACGGTGGCCTAGTGGGGTATTTTGGCTACGACTGCGTGCGCTACGTGGAAAAACGCTTGGGCAAATGCCCGAACCCGGACCCGCTGGGCGTGCCGGACATTCTGTTGATGGTCTCTGACGCGGTGGTGGTGTTCGACAACCTCGCCGGCAAGATGCATGCAATTGTCCTCGCTGACCCAGCCCAGGCCGATGCCTTCGAGCAAGGCCAGGCCAGCCTCGAAGCCCTGCTTGAAAAGCTGCGCCAGCCGATCACCCCGCGCCGTGGCCTGGACCTCAGCCGTCCTCCGGCCGCCGACCCGATCTTTCGTTCAAGCTTTACCCAGGATGACTACGAGCGTGCGGTCGATACCATCAAGGAATACATCCTTGCGGGTGACTGCATGCAGGTGGTGCCGTCGCAACGCATGTCCATCGACTTCAAGGCTGCGCCGATTGACCTGTACCGCGCGTTGCGTTGCTTCAACCCTACGCCCTACATGTACTTCTTCAACTTCGGTGATTTCCACGTCGTGGGCAGTTCGCCTGAAGTGTTGGTGCGGGTCGAAGACAACCTGATCACCGTGCGCCCGATCGCCGGTACTCGCCCACGTGGCGCGACCGAAGAAGCTGATTTGGCGCTGGAAGAAGACCTGCTGAGCGACGATAAGGAAATTGCCGAGCACTTGATGCTCATCGACCTGGGGCGTAACGACACCGGGCGCGTTTCGGAAATCGGCTCGGTGAAGCTCACCGAGAAGATGGTCATCGGGCGGTATTCCAACGTGATGCACATTGTGTCCAAAGTCACCGGCGAGCTGAAAGCCGGTCTGACCGCGATGGATGCACTGCGGGCGATTCTGCCGGCGGGCACCTTGTCGGGCGCGCCGAAGATTCGCGCGATGGAAATCATCGACGAGTTGGAGCCGGTCAAGCGTGGCGTCTACGGCGGTGCCGTGGGGTATTTCGCCTGGAACGGCAACATGGACACCGCGATTGCGATCCGTACTGCGGTGATCAAGGACGGCGAACTGCATGTGCAGGCCGGTGGCGGGATTGTGGCTGACTCGGTGCCAGCGCTGGAATGGGAAGAAACCTTGAACAAACGCCGCGCGATGTTCCGTGCGGTGGCGTTGGCCGAGCAAACTCCGCAAAACTGAGATCAGATGTAGATCAAAATGTGGGAGCGGGCTTGCTCGCGAATGCGGTGGTTCAGTCAAACATCTGTGACGGACACTGCATTCGCGAGCAAGCCCGCTCCCACATTTATGTTGTGTAGGTTTCAAGATCGCATCAGAAATCCAGACTCACCCCCACACTCACCCCTTGCTGGGTAAGGCTGTCATCCTTCCTCAGGTTATACGCCGCCCGCAACGTCAGTTCCTGAGTCAGTGTGTGGCCGACGCCCACACTCAAACGGTCCGAATTGCTGCGGGGCGTGTAGCCGTCCAGTTTAAAGTCGATACCCGGCACGCTGTTGAGCGACATCTTCACCTTTTGCGTGTCGTTTTCGAACTCATGCTCGTGGGCCACTTCGCCAAATACTTGAGTTTGCGGCGTGACACGGTAGCTGCCCTGCAAGCCAGCACCAAGACGCTTGGAGTCGCGTTGCTGATCATCAAACGTCAGCGCGGTCGAGCGGTTGTCTTTTTCCGAGTAGCCGTTCACTTCGACCCGCGCATAGTCGGCGCTGATGAACGGTGACAGATGCCAGTCGCTGCCGGCGCCGGCGATGTCATAGCCTACTCGGCCGCTCAAGGCCCACAGCCAGCCATCGGTGTCGCCTTTTTCCGAGCCTTCGCTGACGCCTAGTGCGAACTTACGCTTGAGGCTGTCGAAGTCCAGTTTGCCGCCGGTCAGCGCGGCATCGGCCCACCAGTGATTTTGCTGGTATTGCGCGAATGCGCTACCCATGTAGCTGTTGAGCCTGTAGTCCGAATCGCTGGCGCCGGCTTCGAGTGTCTGGCGATACAGGCCGGCTGCAACGCCGACGCGCCAGTTTTCGTCGAGCCGGTAGCTGCCGCCGATATTCAGGTTGTAACCACTGCCGTCGCCACTGGCCGAGCTACGTTGGTCATCGAAATCCAGATGCTGACCACCACCGGCGACAATGGCGCGCCATTGGCCGACGGCTTGCCATTTACCGTTGTCCGTCTGCCACTGGTTGCGCAGTTCATCTTGATGGGCGCGCAAGGTGCCTTGGGCCATCTCCGGCAGCAAAGTCAGTTCCCATGGCGCCGCGAGCAGTGAATAGGCGTAGTCGGCGATCAACCGTTGCCCGGCGATGGTCGGGTGGACCGAGTCGTTGTAGATCAGCTTGGTCGGGTCCGGGTTAGTGCCACCAATGCCGTAGGTCGGGTTGGCCGTGCAGCTGTTACCGCTGAAACAGGTGCCGGTAAGGTTCTGGCCGGTGGCCAGACCAAAGCGCGCCGGGTCGGCGAAGGTTTCCTTCAACAGCAG
This sequence comes from Pseudomonas antarctica, assembly GCF_900624995.1. Classification (GTDB taxonomy): domain Bacteria; phylum Pseudomonadota; class Gammaproteobacteria; order Pseudomonadales; family Pseudomonadaceae; genus Aquipseudomonas; species Aquipseudomonas antarctica. The sequence continues at coordinate 16,237 of NZ_UYXQ01000013.1, read as the reverse complement.
CGGGATATTCAACGGAATGATCTGTGCATCGATCTGTGACAGGCGCTGCACCAGTGATTGGTTGAAAACAGTACTCAGGGCCGAACTCGACGCCTGCAGTGGCGTGCCGTTAATCGCGGGAGTCAGGCCCAAGTCGGGCAGCATCCACACCATGATGTAGCGCGCGCCGGCTTGTTGTAGCACTTGGGCGCTGTCAGCCAGGCGTCCGCCGGCGGCAACGGCTTGGCCGGGGCTGAGCACGCGCCCTTGCAGGAAGTCATTGCCGCCACCGGACAGGAAGTACAGCGCATTGGGGTCGGCCCGCCCGCCGTTTGCCGCAAGATAACCCTGGCGACTGCGCAGCACAGTGCCGCCACCGGGGTTGCCAGGTGGGATCGCCGCATCGGAGACCGAGGTGATAGAGTCCAGGATGTTGTCGGTACGGTAACCGCCGACAGCCCAGTTGTTGCCGTCAGGTAAACCTTGGGCCGCGCGAACCGGCGAGGTGGAGGCGTTAAGGTCGTTTGGCGCTACACCGAGTTTGGAGCCCAGCAAGGTCGAAGACACCAGCCCATAGTCGCCCTGGAACGTGGGGCCGGTGCGATTGGTAAAGCGCAGGGTGGCGCCATTCGAGCCATCCGGGAATTGGCCGGCGTCGGCCAGACTGTCGCCAAAAACCACCAGGGTTGAGTACGGCGAAGAGGCTGCAAATGCCTGTGCGCAGGCCAGTGACAGAAGGCCGGCGGCCAGGGGCGCGAAAAACGGTGGTCTGAGCATGCGAAATTCCATTTAGTTGTTTTTGTATCGGACACGAAACACTAGCAATGTATTGCGCGAATTCGGCGAAGAAAACAGTTTTTTCCTATAAAGATTCCGTCGCGATGTTCCCGCTTTCGCTGCTCCATATTGCACCGCTGGCGAGGCTACGTTACTGTGCCTGAACGTATGAATGAGACCCTCCCCGTGTTGATCATCAGCAAACTCTTGATGCGAGTAGTCAAGGCACACGCCCGTTGGCGTTGGCGCGCCTGACATTTTTCTCTGCCGGCCTGGCCGGACCTGTACCGATTTGCCTTCTTCACCCGTTATTTGACGCCCCTTGCCGGCTAACCCTGGCAACCGGAACGTGCGTCTGGCAGCGGGTCACACGCTTGGAAGGCGGTCATTTGAAATCAGTGAATTCAAGAGGTTTGAACCCACATGTTGCTGATGATTGATAACTACGACTCTTTTACCTACAACGTTGTGCAGTACCTGGGTGAACTCGGTGCCGAGGTCAAGGTGGTGCGCAACGATGAACTGACAGTCGCCGAAATCGCCGCCCTGAACCCGGAGCGCATCGTGGTTTCGCCTGGCCCTTGCACGCCCACCGAAGCTGGCGTGTCCCTGGAAGCGATCAAGTATTTCGCCGGCAAGTTGCCGATCCTGGGCGTGTGCCTGGGCCACCAATCCATCGGCCAAGCCTTTGGCGGTGACGTGGTGCGCGCACGCCAGGTGATGCATGGCAAGACCAGTCCGGTGTTCCACACAGACTTGGGCGTGTTCCACGGTCTGAACCTGCCGGTGACGGTAACCCGCTACCACTCGCTGGTGGTCAAGCGTGAGACCTTACCCGAGTGCCTTGAGCTGACGGCCTGGACCCAACTGGAAGATGGCTCGGTCGATGAGATCATGGGCCTGCGCCACAAAACACTGAATATCGAAGGGGTGCAATTTCACCCCGAGTCGATCCTGACCGAGCAGGGCTACGAGCTGTTCGCTAACTTTCTCAAGCAGAGCGGCGGCACGCGCTAAGGACTTTCCATGGATATCAAGACTGCCCTGGGCCGTATCGTCGGCCACCTGGACCTGAGCACCGCTGAAATGAGCGATGTGATGCGCGAAATCATGACTGGTCAATGCACCGACGCGCAGATTGGCGCGTTCATGATGGCAATGCGCATGAAGAGCGAAAGCATCGACGAAATCGTCGGTGCCGTGTCGGTCATGCGTGAGCTGGCCGACAAGGTCGAACTCAAGACCCTCGACGGTGTGGTCGATGTGGTCGGCACCGGCGGTGACGGTGCAAATATCTTTAACGTGTCGACGGCGTCCTCCTTTGTGGTCGCGGCGGCCGGTTGCACTGTGGCCAAGCACGGTAACCGTGCGGTCTCCGGCAAAAGCGGCAGCGCCGATTTGCTGGAAGCGGCCGGCATCTACCTGAACCTGACGCCGGTACAAGTGGCGCGCTGCATCGACAGCGTCGGCATTGGCTTTATGTTTGCCCAGTCCCACCACGGCGCGATGAAACACGCCGCTGGCCCGCGCAAGGACCTCGGCCTGCGCACCTTGTTCAACATGCTCGGCCCGCTTACGAATCCGGCCGGTGTGAAGCATCAGGTAGTCGGCGTGTTCAGCCAGGCGCTGTGCCGCCCGCTGGCCGAAGTCTTGCAAAGGCTGGGCAGCAAGCATGTGCTGGTGGTGCATTCCAAAGACGGCCTGGACGAATTCAGCCTGGCGGCGCCGACCTTTGTGGCGGAGCTGAAGAACGACCAAGTCACTGAGTATTGGGTTGAGCCCGAAGACCTCGGCATGAAAAGCCAGAGTTTGCATGGCCTGTCGGTGGAAAGCCCGGCGGCCTCGCTGGAGCTGATTCGTGATGCTTTGGGGCGTCGCAAAACAGAAAACGGCCAGAAAGCGGCCGAAATGATCGTACTGAATGCCGGTGCGGCACTGTATGCCGCCGATCACGCCTACAGTCTTAAAGAGGGCGTTGCCCTCGCACATGATGCATTGCACACCGGGCTCGCTCGCGAGAAGCTCGAAGAACTGGGTGCCTTTACTGCAGTGTTCAAGATGGAGAATGAAGGATGAGTGTGCCGACCGTTCTGGAAAAGATCCTGGCCCGCAAGGCAGAAGAAGTTGCTGAGCGCCGCGCCCGTGTCAGCCTGGCCGAGTTGGAAGCCCAGGCGAAGATTGCCGATGCGCCGCGTGGTTTCGCCAATGCCTTGATTGCCCAGGCCAAGCTGAAGCAGCCGGCGGTGATCGCCGAGGTCAAGAAGGCCTCGCCGAGCAAAGGCGTGATCCGTGAGCACTTCGTGCCGGCCGACATCGCGGTGAGCTATGAGAAGGGCGGCGCAACCTGTCTGTCGGTACTGACCGATATCGACTTCTTCCAGGGTTGCGACCTGTTCCTGCAACAGGCCCGCACTGCGTGCAAGTTGCCGGTGATCCGCAAGGACTTCATGGTTGACCCGTATCAAATCGTCGAAGCCCGTGCCCTGGGCGCCGATTGCGTGTTGCTGATCGTCTCCGCATTGGATGACGTGAAGATGGCTGAACTTGCGGCCGTGGCCAAAAGCGTTGGCCTGGATGTGCTGGTGGAAGTCCACGACGGCGATGAGCTGGAGCGGGCACTGAAAACCCTCGACACACCGCTGGTGGGGGTCAACAACCGTAACCTGCACACGTTTGAGGTCAGCCTGGAAAACACGCTCGACTTGTTGCCGCGCATTCCACGCGACCGTTTGGTGATTACCGAGAGCGGCATCGTCAACCGCGCAGATGTTGAACTGATGGAAATCAGCGGTGTGTACTCGTTCCTGGTCGGCGAGACCTTCATGCGCGCCGAGAACCCGGGCGCGGAACTGCAGCGTCTGTTCTTCCCGGAGCGCGGTGTGGCGGTCAGCGGCTCGACGCTGGATTGATTTGAAACACAGTCAATGTGGCAGCGGGCTCGTGTGGGAGCAGGCAAGCCCGGCTCCCACACTTGCCGGCTCCCACATTTGGAATGGGTTTGCGCAGTGAGGATGGCGCAATGATTAAGCCAGTCGCGATGACCGTCGAAGCAGGCCTCGCCGCCGAGCAACACCTGCTGGCGGCCGTTTGCGCCGGTGAGCAGGCATTTGGACTGCTGTTCTGGCAGCCCAGTGATCAAGCATTGGTGATGCCGCGCCGCTTGAGCCGCTTGCCGGCGTTCGACGCCGCCAGCCAAGTATCAGCCGATTCCGGTTGGCCGGTAGTGCTACGGGAAACCGGCGGTGAGCCGGTGCCGCAGTCTGCCGCTACCGTCAATATCGCCTTGGTTTACGCGCCGCCGCGCAGCGAAGGCGATCAGGGGCGCATCGAAACCGGTTACCAACGCTTGTGCCAGCCGATTTGCGACTTGTTGATCGAACTGGGTGGCGATGCATCCGTCGGTGAAATCGACGGTGCGTTCTGCGACGGTCGCTATAACGTCAACCTCAACGGTCGCAAGATGGTGGGCACTGCCCAGCGCTGGCGGCAGAGCGGTGGCCGCCCGGTGGGCTTGGTGCACGGTGCTTTGCTGCTGGATAACGACCGCGAGGAGTTGATTGCGGCAGTCAACCGCTTCAATGAAGCCTGCGGCCTTGACCAGCGGGTACGTGCCGACAGCCATATCGCGTTGCACGAAGCCTTCCCCGCACCGGATGCGATCAGCCGGCTGGATACGTTGTACCGGCAGATGCTGGCCGGGCTCCTGCCGCGTTAACGCGTCCCGAACACCACCATCGTTTTGCCTTTGACGTGCACCAGGTTGCGTTCTTCCAGGTCTTTGAGCACGCGACCGACCATTTCCCGTGAGCAGCCGACAATGCGTCCGATTTCCTGGCGTGTGACTTTGATCTGCATGCCATCCGGGTGGGTCATGGCGTCAGGCTGTTTGCACAGCTCCAGCAGGCAGCGGGCTACTCGCCCGGTGACGTCAAAGAACGCCAGGTCGCCGACTTTGCGTGTGGTGTCGCGCAGTCGCTGGGCAATCTGACCGCTCAGGGCGTAAAGGATGTCGGGATCATGCTGGGCTAATTCGCGAAACTTCGCGTAACTGATTTCGGCGACTTCGCATTCAACCTTGGCCCGCACCCAGGCGCTACGTTCCTGCTCTTTGCCGGCCTGTTCAAATAGCCCCAGCTCGCCGAAGAAATCACCGGTATTCAAATACGCGATGATCATTTCGCGGCCGTCTTCATCCTCAATCAGGATGGTGACCGAGCCCTTGATGATAAAGAACAGCGTTTCGGAGCGTTCGCCCGCGCAGATGATGTTGTGCTTGGCCGGATAACGCCGGCGCTGGCAGTGCATCAACAGCTTGTCGAGGTTCTTGATCTTGGGTGTGGGAGTAAGAGCAACCATGGTTGTATCCCGAAAAGACTGCACGGTGTGGTTGGATTTATTTTTATCCAGCGGCGTCGGCTTTGATGCACGCTGTACAAAGGATGGCAATGCGCCATTGAATTGGCGCCAGCTTACCAGACACATTCTGCCCCGATTAAGGAATTTACCGGGCAAACGCTGTCATTGATCGTTTTAAGGAACAAAGCTGCTGTTTCCAGGCGCTGTGCTAAGCTGGCGACCCTTTTTTAGCAGTGGAGTCTGGGCGATGAAGGCACGCATCCAATGGGCGGGCGAGGCCATGTTCCTCGGTGAATCGGGCAGTGGCCATGTCGTGGTCATGGACGGGCCCCCGGAAGCCGGTGGCCGTAACCTGGGCGTACGCCCGATGGAAATGCTCCTGCTGGGTGTTGGCGGTTGCAGCAATTTCGATGTGGTCAGCATCCTTAAAAAATCCCGTCAGGCTGTTGAAAGCTGCGAAGCCTTCCTGGAAGCCGAGCGCGCCACTGAAGACCCCAAGGTGTTTACCAAGATCCACATGCATTTCGTGGTGAAGGGGCGGGCGCTGAAGGAAGCCCAGGTCAAACGCGCCATCGAGCTGTCGGCCGAGAAGTATTGCTCGGCGTCAATCATGCTCGGCGCGGCCGGTGTGGCTATCACTCATGATTACGAGATTATTGAGTTGGGTTGAGACACACGGCAAAAGAAAAGGGCGCTTCGATAGCGCCCTTTTTTGTGGATCAATTTTGATGCGCTTAGATTCGACGCACTTAGATTCGATAGGTGCTTTTAGTCATAACCTTGGCCAGCACGCTCATGCCAAACCTGACCGGTGCCGGGAAGCGGAAACCGCCCGCATCCAGTGCACTGTCTGCGTGGTGTTCTTCATCAATGCGCATCTGCTCCAGAATCGCACGGGACTTCTCGTCTTCGGCCGGCAGTTGCTCCAGGTGTTCATCCAGGTGTTTGCACACCTGATGTTCCGTCGCGGCGACAAACCCGAGGCTGACCTTGTCGCTGATCAAGCCGGCAGCCGCACCGATACCGAACGACAAACCGTAAAACAGTGGGTTCAGCACACTGGGATGGCTGCCCAGTTGGCGAATGCGTTGCTCGCACCAAGCCAGGTGATCGATTTCTTCCTCGGCGGCATGTTCCATCGCTGCGCGTACTTGCGGCAGCTTTGCAGTCAGCGCCTGGCCTTGGTACAACGCCTGGGCACAGACTTCCCCGGTATGGTTGATGCGCATCAGGCCAGCGACGTGGCGGGTGTCGGTCTCGCTCATCGTTGCGTCCGGTTGCACGATCGCAGGCGATGGGCGGTACGGTTGGCCGCTGAACGGCAACAGTGTGCGCATGGCCATGTCGGCCTGCAGCAACAGACGGTCAATCGGCGAGTAGTGACGTTGGGTAGTCATGCTGACCTCCGGGAAGAATCTCGGCGGCCAGTTTACCGCAAGAGAGGGCAAAGCGTTTGCGCTGAGTCAAGGGCATGGCGTCGCAGCCTGGGGCCACGACCCATGCAGCAAGGCAGATCAGCCCGGTGGCCAGTTCATCTGGCGCTGACCCAGCACGTGCATATGAATGTGATAAACGGTCTGGCCGCCTTCTTCATTGCAGTTCATTACGACGCGAAAACCTTTCTCGCAGCCTTGTTCCACTGCCAGCCGCTGAGCGGTGAACAGAATATGGCCGGCCAGGGCCTTGTCTTCTTCGGTGAGGTCGTTGAGTGTGCGAATCGGCTTTTTTGGAATGACCAGAAAATGCACGGGTGCCATAGGGGCAATATCGTGGAACGCGAGGACCTGGTCATCTTCGTAGATGATCTTCGCCGGTATTTCCCTGTTGATGATCTTGGTGAACAGAGTATCCACAGCTGTTTCTCCATGGTGAAAGTGCAAGAGGAGTGTACCCAGGCCGTCAGCGAGGGCAATAGGCCTTGTTGATGGCACCGGCGATCTTGCGCGTCAGCCAGCGTGGACTGAAACGCGGGCTGAATGACAGCCAGCGGTTACGTCGCCCAGGAATGATGATGGCTTTGTTTTTTTCCAACGCGCGCACGGTGTGGAGCGCGACCTCTTCCGGGCTCATCAGTTGTCCGCTGCGAGCTAACTTGGCGGTGTCCATCTGCGCGGTGCCGAAGAACGCAGTCCGCGTAGGGCCAGGGCACAGCACTGAAACCTTGATGCCACAGGTCTTCAATTCTTCGCGCAGGCCTTCGGAGAAGTGCAACACATAGGCCTTGCTGGCGTAGTAGCTGCTCATCCAGGGGCCCGGTTGAAAGGCGGCCACCGAGGCAACGTTGAGAATCTGCCCGCCACCTTGCAACGCCATGGCATTGCCCAAGGCATGGCACATGCGGGTCAGGGCGAGGATGTTGACTTCGATCAGGTCTTGTTCGGTCATCCAGTCCTGGGCCAAGAATGGCCCACTGGTGCCGATGCCGGCGCAGTTGACCAGCAGATCGATCTGCCGCTCACCCTCTTCAAGCTCCAGCAAAAAACCGGACAAGCGCAATGGCTCGCCCAGGTCGCAGGCTCGAAACAGCACCTCGACGCCGAAGCGTTGAGTCAATTCGATTGCAATGCTTTCCAACTGATCACGCTGGCGGGCCACCAGAATCAAGCTGCGGCCACGACGCGCCAGTGCTTCGGCCAAGGCCAGGCCGATGCCGCTGGAGGCACCGGTGATCAGAGCGTAACGGGTCATGCCTTTCTCCATCGCAACGCCGCCAGGCCTGTGACAGAGGTATCACAGGCGGCGGGCGTTTCTTCACTGTTCTGGAGAGTCTACAGGTTCGGCCGTGTCGTCAGCACTTTGCGCGGCTTCTTCTTCATCAACGGTGACGCTTTGATCGGTGGCGTCATCGGAGGTGATCGAGCTGCTTTCGTAACTGCTGTCCATGTTGGCTTCGAGCTGATTCAAGTAGCCGTTCATACCGAGTGTGACCACGATGGCGAGCATCACCGGAATGAATGCCAGCCACAGCGTGGCCAACACTTTTACCGCTGTGGAGTTGCGCGGTGGCGGCGGGCCGTACTGATTGGCGCCGGTGTTACCCGGCAGCACCAGCAGCAGAAGTGGGAAGATGCTGTTTACGACTGGCACCAGGTTCAGAAAGTACAGCCAGCCTGACCAGCCGAGGTCGTGCAGTCGCTGTACGCCGATTTGTACGCTGACCCAAACGAGTGCGACGAACAGCGCGAGCCCCAGCAGCACCCCTAGAATCGTGCCCGCCGTCGGCGAGGCGGTTGCCACGGCGAAGCTCGCCGTGCTGATGATGCCCCCTGCGACCAGCAATGCGAGGGTCAATACCAGCGTCCAGGCCAGATAACGCAGGCGACCGATGCGTCCGTGGATGGTGAATACCTTGAGCGTTGTGAACTCTGCAGTGTGTTCACCCACGGCAGCACGCGGCGGTGCGTAGGGCGAAGCAGCGGGGCGCGAGAAGTCGGAGCCGCCGGAATCGGTCTCGTGCGCTTCGGCCAGGCTGAAGGCCACGGGTTGCTCAGGCTCGATGCGTGCATCGACACCGGCGTTTTTCAGCGCGATGAGGTAGGTTTCGGCATCGGAATGCGACAGGTCACGCTTGAGCGCAACCGGGCGGCCGGTGAAGAGTTTTTCGATGGCTTGCACATCGCTCTTGAACAGCTCGGCGAGGTTCAATTTGGCAGTGGTGCTTTCGACACCCGGGAGCAAGGCTCCGTCGAACACTATCTTGAAACGGTTGTCGCTCATGCGGGCATCCTTGTCACTTAATCAGGAAGGGGGCAGGTGGGCTTCAATCAGCAAACCCGGCGGTTGTCAGCGTGGCCATTGTAACTGGACAGCCTGCTCGCGCGCTTTGCGATATTCGGCATCCAGGCGTGCAATCAGTTCATCGACGCCTGGCAAATCATCAATCTCACCGACGCCTTGGCCGGCTGACCATACCGTTTTCCAGGCCTTGGCCTCGTCGCTCAACGGCTTGAGCTTGGAGCCGAAGTTGACTTCACCTTTGCCCTGTAGGGCGGCAAGGTCGAAACCGGCGTTTTCCAGGCTCTGACGCATAAAGCTGGCGGGTACGCCGGAGACTGCGGGAGTGTGCACGATGTCGGCAGCGCGCGATGTGAGCAGCATCTCTTTATACGCATCCGGGGCGTGGCTTTCCGTGGTGCCGATAAAGCGCGTGCCGAAATAGGCGAGGTCTGCGCCCAGCAACTGGGCGGCGAGGATCTCGTGGCCATGGTTGAGACAGCCAGCCAGCAGCAGGGTCTTGTCGAAGAACTGGCGAATCTCGGCAATCAGTGCGAACGGGCTCCAAGTGCCGGCATGGCCCCCGGCGCCTGCCGCCACGGCAATCAGGCCGTCAACACCCGCTTCTGCAGCTTTCTCGGCATGGCGCCGGGTGGTGACATCGTGGAACACCAGGCCGCCATAGCTGTGCACGGCATCGACCAGTTCCTTCACCGCCCCCAGGCTGGTGATCACGATCGGCACCTTGTGCTCGACGCATATCGCCAGGTCGGCTTCCAGGCGCGGGTTGCTGTTGTGCACGATCAGGTTAACGGCATAGGGCGCGGGGTTGTCCAGTTGTGCGAGGCCCGCTTCGATCTCTTCCAGCCAGGCTTTGAAGCCGCTGCTTTCGCGCTGGTTGAGCGCCGGGAAACTCCCTACCACGCCATTGCGGCAGCAGGCCAGCACCAGTTGCGGATTGGAAATCAGGAACATTGGCGCAGCCACCACGGGCAGACGCAGACGTTGTTCAAGCAAAGCGGGCAGCGACATTGGAGGTACCCCGAGTGATTGAAGTTAAAACGGTTTGACCACGACCAAAATTACGATAGCCAGCAATATTAGAACCGGCACTTCATTGAACCAGCGATAAAAGACATGGCTGCGGGTGTTTTCGCCACGGGCGAAGCGTTTTACCTGTGCGCCGCACATATGGTGGTAACCGATCAGAAGCACGACCAGTGTGAGCTTGGCGTGGATCCAGGCGCCGGATTGAAAGATGGCAGGGTTGAGGTAGATCAGCCAGCCGCCGAATATCAGGGTGGCGATCATCGCCGGGCCCATGATGCCGCGATAGAGCTTGCGCTCCATGATGCAGAAGCGATCTTTGCTGACGGTGTCCTCACTTTGCGCGTGGTAGACGAACAGGCGTGGCAGGTAGAACAGCGCGGCAAACCAGCAGACGACGCTGACGATGTGGAAGGCTTTGATCCATAGATAGAGCATTTCTAATTATTCCCAGGTTCACGGTAACTGACGATAGTAGTGGCTCATGCGCCCGTACGTCACGTTGGCGGTTGTCGCAGGACGATACGGCCCCTATTATCGACGGCTTTCCAGTGGGTTCGTTGAGGGCAGGTTTATGGTCAAGGTCGGTATCGTCGGCGGCACGGGTTACACCGGTGTCGAATTGCTGCGTCTGTTGGCTCAGCATCCGCAAGCTGAGGTGGTGGTCATCACTTCCCGATCCGAGGCCGGGCTGGCCGTGGCCGATATGTACCCGAACCTGCGAGGCCACTATGACGGCCTGGCGTTCAGCGTGCCGGACATCAAGACCCTTGGCGCCTGTGACGTGGTGTTCTTTGCCACGCCTCACGGTGTTGCACACGCATTGGCTGGCGAACTGTTGGCGGCGGGCACCAAGGTCATCGACCTGTCGGCCGACTTCCGCTTGCAGGATGCTGATGAGTGGGCCAAGTGGTACGGCCAGCCACATGGCGCGCCTGAGTTGTTGGACGAGGCGGTATACGGCCTGCCGGAAGTCAATCGCGAGCAGATCAAGCACGCGCGGCTGATCGCCGTGCCGGGTTGCTATCCGACGGCGACGCAGTTGGGTTTCCTGCCATTGCTGGAAGCAGGGTTGGCGGACACTTCGCGCCTGATCGCGGACTGCAAGTCCGGCGTCAGCGGCGCCGGTCGCGGCGCGGCGGTGGGTTCGTTGTACTCCGAGACGTCGGAAAGCATGAAGGCCTATGCGGTAAAAGGGCATCGTCACTTGCCGGAGATCCGCCAGGGGCTGCGCCGCGCCGCCGGTAAAGACGTGGGCTTGACCTTCGTGCCGCACCTGACGCCGATGATCCGTGGCATTCACTCCACGTTGTACGCAACCGTTGTCGATCGCTCGGTAGACTTGCAAGTCTTGTTTGAAAAACGCTACGCCAACGAACCGTTCGTCGATGTGATGCCTGCCGGCAGCCACCCGGAAACCCGCAGCGTGCGCGGTGCCAACGTGTGCCGGATTGCAGTGCATCGTCCGCAGGATGGCGACCTGGTGGTGGTGTTGTCGGTGATCGACAATCTGGTCAAGGGCGCGTCGGGCCAGGCCGTGCAGAACATGAACATCCTGTTCGGCCTGGATGAGAAGCTGGGCCTGTCCCACGCGGGCATGTTGCCGTAAGGCTCAGCGACTGCTTACAAAAGGCCCGCTGATCGGGCCTTTTGTGTTTTTAAGGGCGGCAGCGCAGATTGATATACCGTAACAATAGTTGACCGCTTTTCTAGGAGAAGCGGATAATGCCCGTCATTACGCATATGGCGGCGGTACGCCGGGAGATTATCAGCATGAGCGTTGAGTCCTTCACCCCCACGGCTTTGCAATTCACCCACGGTGCTGCGCACAAGGTGAAGAGCCTGGTCGATGAAGAGGGTAATGATCGCTTGAAGCTGCGCGTATTTGTTACGGGCGGCGGTTGTTCAGGGTTTCAGTACGGTTTTACCTTCGATGAAGATGTGGCCGATGACGACACCATCGTCGAGCGCGAGGGCGTCAGCCTGGTCGTGGACCCGATGAGCTTCCAATACCTGGCAGGTGCCGAGGTGGATTACCAGGAAGGTTTGGAGGGTTCGCGTTTCGTGATCAAGAACCCTAATGCCACCACGACATGTGGTTGCGGGTCTTCGTTCTCGATCTGATCGACAGCGGATACAAAAACGCCGCTTGGCTTTGATAGGCCAAGCGGCGTTTTGCTGTCTGGGGTTCAAGCCGGGTAGATCGCGCCCAGTACTCGCAGCCCGCGTGCGCCGGTGACGCTGGGGCGGTTGGCGGCAATGCCTTCGAGGCAACAATGGGCCAGCCAGGCGAAGGCCATGGCTTCGACCCAGTCGGGGGCGACACCGTAAGTTGCCGTGCTGCTGACCTGGGTGGACGGCAGCAGTGCCGCCAGACGGCTCATCAGTGTGGTGTTATGCGCGCCGCCGCCACAGATCAGCAGCGTTTCAGTCTCCGATTGCGCGGTCTGCAGAGACTCAACAATGGTCAATGCCGTCAACTCAAGCAGGGTCGCCTGTACGTCCTGGGGTTGGAATGCAGGTAGCTTGCCGAGGTGTTGTTGCAGCCATCCCAGGTTGAAGACTTCACGCCCGGTGCTTTTCGGGCCTTTAGTCTGGAAGAAGGGATCGCTGAGCAGGCTGTTGAGTAGCTCAGGTTCGACCCTGCCACTGGCGGCCCACTGGCCGTCACGATCAAAGTGTTCGCCGCGCTGCTGGTGAATCCACGCATCCAACAAGACGTTGCCGGGGCCGCAGTCGAAGCCGGCGACCGGTTTGCCGGTCTCGATCAGGCTGAGGTTGCTGAACCCGCCGACGTTTAATACGGCACGGTTGCCGGTATGCTCACCGAACAGCGCTTCATGAAAGGCAGGTACTAGCGGGGCGCCCTGGCCACCGGCAGCAACGTCGCGGCTGCGGAAGTCGCTGACCACGCTGATGCTGGTCAGCTCGGTGAGCAGTGCGGGGTTACCGATCTGTACGGTAAAGCCTCGGGCAGGTTCGTGGCGGATGGTCTGCCCGTGGCTGCCAATGGCGCGAATGTCTTGGGGTGTAAGGTTCTGCTGTTGCAGTAAGGCATGAACGCCCTGGGCGGCGAGCGTCACCCAGTGTTGCTGGGCCACGCATGACCGGGCGATCTCGTCCGGGCCGCTGGCGCATAGGCTTAGCAGTTCGGCGCGCAGGGTCTCGGGCATCGGGATGTAGTGCGTGGCGATCAGGTTGATCGCCGGGTCTTGTTCGATCAGGGCGATGTCCAGGCCATCAAGGCTGGTCCCGGACATCACACCTATATAGAGCGGCATACCTTAACGCTTCGCCGAGGCCAGCAGGGTAGAGCGCTCCTGGTCCATGCGTGCCATTAATGGCTGGCTTTGCTGCAGGAAGCGTGCGCGCTCGGCTTTGGCGATCGGGTCGGCCATAGGCAGCTTCTGGCCGAGTGGATCGACATGGACGCCGTTCACTTGGAACTCATAGTGTAAGTGCGGGCCGGTGGACAGGCCGGTGGTGCCGATATAGCCGATTACCTGGCCTTGCTTGACGTTGCTGCCAGTCGAAACGCCTTTGGCGAAGCCTTGCATGTGGCCATACAGCGTGCGGTACGTGTTGCCGTGCTGGATGATCACGGTATTGCCATAGCCGCCGCGACGTCCTGCGAGCAGAACCTTGCCATCACCGGCTGCTTTGATTGGCGTGCCGCGCGGGGCGGCATAGTCCACGCCTTTGTGGGCGCGGATCTTGTTCAGGATTGGATGTTTGCGGCCCATCGAGAAGCGCGAGCTGATGCGTGCGAAGTCCACCGGGGTGCGGATGAACGCCTTGCGCATGCTGTTGCCATCAGCCGTGTAGTAGCTGCTACTGCCTTGTTTGTTGGTGTAGCGAACGGCGGTGTAAGTTTTGCCACGGTTGGTGAAACGCGCGGAAAGGATATTGCCGGTGCCGACGACTTTGCCGTTGGCGACTTTCTGCTCGTAGATCACGTCGAATTCGTCACCCTGGCGAATGTCCTGGGCGAAGTCGATGTCGTAGCCAAACACACGGGCCATGTCCATGGTCATGCTGTGGGATAAGCCGGCGCGGGCGGCGGATTGCGACAGCGAACTGTTGATCACGCCGTGTACGTAGGCGGAGCGCATTACCGGCTTGGTGGTGATGCGGTTGAAGGCAAAGCCTTTGGCGCTTTTGGTGAGGGTAATGCTTTCGAGGTCGCTGACACTGGTGTGCAGCCAGTTCAGCTGGCCGTTGGGCGTCAATTCAAACTCAAGCTTTTGACCATGTTTGAGCTGAGTGAACTGCTTGGCTTGTTTATCGCTGGCCAGCACCTCATTAACGGTAGCAGCGGGTAGGCCAACCTTCTCGAACAACGTTGAGAGCGTGTCGCCTTTGGCCACGATCACTTCGCGGTGCAGGGGGTTTTTGGTCGCGACTGCCGCAGGCTGCTCCTGATTGTCCTCGGGCGTGCTTTCGATCTGTGCGAACGGCGATTCAACGGGTGCATTTGTGGCTTGTTGCGCGTCGGCAGCGTCTTGATCTTGTGTCAGTTGTTCAGCTGGACTTTCCAGGTCAAGGCTCAGGGATGTTCGTTTGGCTTCTACGTCACTGGAAGGGAATACCAGGAGTGCCAGGCTGAGAAGGGCGGCGATACCACTTGCTGCGAGCAGGTGGGTCTTCGGGTAAAGCGGCGGCGCTTTAGACGGGTCTGTGGTCATAAGTAATTTTGACTTTGAAGATGAGGTGGAAAAGATGAATGACATGATGAAGATGAAATAACTGTATAAAATATAACCAAATCATCTGTGGCGCAAGCTCGCGAACGCTGGGCTTGCTGAACGGTGTCCGTGCGCAGGGCAAAACTTGTAATTAGTCCCTGATCTTGTATGGTTGGTTCCCTTTTGAATCTGAGCCTTGCGGGTCTGTTATGAAGTCGGTTGAAGAGCAGCTAGCGCTGATAAAACGTGGTGCGGAAGAACTGTTGGTCGAGGCCGAGCTGATCGAAAAGCTCAAGCGTGGCCAACCCCTGCGTATTAAGGCTGGCTTCGATCCGACCGCGCCGGATCTGCACCTGGGCCATACCGTGCTTATTAATAAGCTGCGTCAGTTCCAGGAACTGGGGCATCAGGTCATCTTCCTTATAGGTGACTTCACCGGGATGATCGGTGATCCAAGCGGCAAAAGCGCGACGCGTCCGCCGCTGACCCGTGAACAGGTTCTCGACAATGCCGAGACCTACAAGACCCAGGTGTTCAAGATTCTCGACCCGGCCAAAACCGAAGTGGCGTTCAACTCCACCTGGATGGACCAGATGGGGCCGGCGGACTTCATTCGCCTGACCTCTCAGTACACCGTAGCACGCATGCTTGAGCGTGATGATTTCGATAAGCGCTACTCCACCAATCAGCCGATTGCGATCCATGAGTTTCTCTACCCGCTGGTTCAGGGGTATGACTCGGTGGCGTTGCGCGCGGATGTTGAGCTGGGTGGTACTGATCAGAAGTTCAACCTGCTGATGGGGCGCGAGCTGCAGCGTGCGTATGGGCAAGAGGCTCAGTGCATTCTGACTATGCCGTTGCTGGAGGGGTTGGACGGCGTCAAGAAGATGTCCAAGTCTCTGGGTAACTACGTGGGTATCCAAGAAGCGCCGGGTGTGATGTACGGCAAGCTGGTTTCGATTCCAGATGCGTTGATGTGGCGTTACTTCGAGCTGTTGAGCTTCCGTTCGATGGACGAGATCAACGCATTGCGCGCTGAGGTTGAGGCGGGTGCTAATCCGCGTGACGTTAAGATCAAGCTGGCGGAAGAGATCGTTGCGCGCTTCCATGGTGAGGAGGCTGCGGCGAGTGCTCACCGTGCGGCAGGTAACCGGATGAAAGATGGCGAGCTGCCCGATGATCTGCCGGAGATCGAATTGATGGCTGCTGAAGCAATGCCGATTGCGGCTGTCCTTAATAAGGCGGGCTTGGTGAAGAACTCTGCGGTTGCGCGCGACCTGTTGGGGTCCGGTGGTGTGCGTATAGATGGTGAGGTTGTAGATCGCACCTTTATATACGAGCTGGGCGCCACCCACGTTTGCCAGGCTGGGAAGAAGGCTTTTGCGCGTATTACGCTCAAATCCGAATAAACCTGAAATTAAGTGTTGACGGCGTTTTATATCTGTCTATAATTCGCCCCACTTCCGGCGCAGTCGAAACGGAAAACTCCTTGGTAAACAAAGAGTTACGCAATATTCGACAGCGAGTTGCTTCAGTTCATCGAAGCCCAGAAGGAGTTGGTAGGGCAGTGTTGTTTGGCTCTATTAACGTTTCGATCTTCTCGGTCGAAAGCGGAGAAAAAGAGGTGTTGACAGCAGCGTGTAACGCTGTAGAATTCGCCTCCCGCTAACGAGAGATCG
>NZ_UYXQ01000012.1 GCF_900624995.1 Pseudomonas antarctica | reverse complement strand
TCACCTTAGGCAAAAAACTTGCCTCGACCCGTGGCCGGCCGATCCCCTCGATGCGCGAGCCACACTCCAGACGCAGGCTGGCGTCGCCGCTCTGGTAGAAGTCAAAGAACACCGAACGCTCGGCATCGGCACACAGCACGCGGGTGCAATGCTGGCGATAGCGCACATAACGCCCCAGGGTCGCCGTGGTGCCACCGGTGCCGGGGCTGGAAATCAACCAGCTCGGCTCAGGGTAATGCTCAAAACGCATCTGTTGGAAGATCGACTCGGCGATGTTGTTGTTCGCACGCCAGTCGGTAGCGCGTTCGGCGTAGGTGAATTGGTCCATAAAGTGACCGCCACTTGACTGCGCCAACCGTTCCGACTCGGCGTAGATCTGCGTCGGATCCGTCACTAGATGGCTCTTGCCACCGTAAAAGGCGATCTGGTCGATCTTCGATTGGGAAGTCGTGGCCGGCATCACCGCGATAAACGGCAGGCCAAGCAAACGCGCAAAGTACGCCTCCGAAACCGCTGTAGAACCGCTGGACGCTTCGATCACCGGCGCGCCTGGTTTTAGCCAGCCATTACACAGCGCATACAGAAACAGCGATCGCGCCAGCCGATGCTTGAGGCTGCCGGTGGGGTGGCTGGATTCGTCCTTAAAGTACAACTCGATACCCGGCAGGCCCGGTAATGGCAAAGGAATCAGGTGCGTGTCGGCGCTACGCTGGAAGTCCGCTTCAATGATGCGAATGGCTTCGCGGGCCCAGGTACGGTGGTCGCTCATAAGGTGCGTCTCTAAAGATTTCAGCCTTAATTTTAGGGGTTTTCCTAAACGACACACAGATACAGTGACGACTCAAATAGACGCACAATTGCTAGGCTTTGCTGCAATACCAAAGCGGCCTGCCGTTTATAACAAATAAGAATATAAATTTTGTTTTAACAACTAACAGTACGGGTTAGGGTAGCCACTTATTGAACCTGGATTGGAGAGCGTCCCTTGCCTCTGCGTAGCACTTTCACCCGTTTCTTCCAGCTGGAAGCCGCCAGCGGCCTGTTGTTGATCGCCGCTGCCGCCTTGGCGCTGATCATCAACAACTCACCGTTGTCGCACCTGTACAACGCCTTCCTCGACGTACCGGTGGTGGCACAAATTGGTGCGCTGAAAATCGCTAAACCCGCCCTGCTGTGGATCAACGACGGCCTCATGGCCCTGTTCTTCCTGCTGATCGGCCTGGAAGTTAAGCGCGAGCTGCTCGACGGCCACCTGTCCAAACCCTCGCAAGTGGTGTTGCCAGGCGCTGCGGCCATTGGCGGCATGGTGGTTCCGGCGCTGATCTACTGGGCGATCAACAAGGACTTCCCGGCGGCGCTCTCCGGCTGGGCTATCCCAATGGCTACCGACATTGCCTTCGCCCTGGGTGTGTTGGCGCTGCTGGGCAAGCGGGTTCCAGTGTCGCTGAAGCTGTTCCTGATGACCTTGGCCATTATCGATGACCTCGGTGCAATCATCGTCATCGCCGTGTTCTATTCGGCCGACTTGTCGGGCGCCGCCTTGGCGGGTGCAGGCGCTTGCCTGATTGCTTTGATCGCGATGAACCGACTGGGCGTGATCAAACTCGGGCCCTACTTGATCATCGGCCTGATCCTGTGGGTGTGCGTGCTCAAGAGTGGCGTGCACGCCACGCTGGCCGGGGTAACGCTGGCCTTCTGCATTCCGATGCGCACCAAGAATGCCGAGCCCTCGCCGTTGATGACGCTGGAACACGCCCTGCACCCGTGGGTGGCCTACGCTATCCTGCCGCTGTTCGCGTTCGCCAACGCCGGAGTGTCCCTCACCGGCGTCAGCCTGGAAAGCTTCACCCATCATGTGCCTCTGGGCATCGCTGCTGGCCTGCTGATCGGCAAAACCGTCGGCGTGTTCGGCCTTACCTGGCTCGCGATCAAGACCGGTCTTGCTGCCCTGCCCAGTGGCGCGAACTGGGGCCAGGTGTTCGGGGTGGCGATCCTGTGCGGTATCGGCTTCACCATGAGCCTGTTTGTCGGCTCACTGGCCTTTGTGCCGGGCGCCAGCGAGTTCGCGGGTGAAGATAGAATGGGCATCCTTACCGGGTCGATCCTGGCGGCTTGTATTGGTTATGCAGTAACGGCGATGGCGAGTCGCAAGAAAGCCTGAGCCCCTGACACACGCCAAAAACCCCAATCGGTCATCCGGTTGGGGTTTTTCTAGTTCCGCAGCCTACGTTTAGCCAGTAATCCGCCTGTGCGGCCTAAAGACTTTCATCCTCGCGCCGACTATCTGTTGTGGCGATTTCACCGTCCCGGCCTGGGATGCCCGCCCGACCTTGCTCCCCAACGCGTTTCCAGCCCGAGCGACAAGCCTATGTTCCTGAGAAATATAAGAATCGCAGCCAGAGCCTTCATCGGCTTCGCCGCTATTGCGTCACTGAGTGTGTTTCTCGGCCTGTTCGCCCTCAAGCAGATTGGCGAAGTCCAGTCCCAGGCAACAGACATTCAAAACAATTGGATGCAGCGCGTCCGGCTGCTGGCCTTGGCGAATGCTTCACTCGATCGTTTTCGTCTCGGAGAAATGGCGCACATCCTGTCCTCAAGCGATGCGGATATGCAGACCTATGAAGACAAATCCGCAGGCCGCTTGAAAGCGGTTAAGGAGCAGATGGTTCACTATGCAGGGCTACTGCGTACCTCAGAGGAAAAATCACGCCTCGACGCGTTCAACCAGAGCCTCGAGGGCTATGCCAAGAACCACACCGAGATGCTCAAGCGCTCACGCTCAGGCGACAAAGCCGGCGCCCGCGACTTTCTCAACAGCATTCGAGAAAGCTATGAGCAGATGACCAAGAACTTCGACCAACTGATAGACCTCGCCAACAAAGGCGCAGAACACGCCGCACGCATGTCCGAAGACGCTTACCAGCACGCGGTGAACGGTATCGCGATCGTCATCCTGCTGGTGAGTGCCGGCACTGTCTTGGTAGCGTGGTTGCTGACCCGAAGCATTACCGGGCCGATCATGGAAGCGGTACAGGTGGCCGAAACCATCGCCAAGGGCGACCTCACCCAGCCCATTACACCCACGGGCAACGACGAGGCTACCCGCCTGCTCCGCGCGCAAGAAACCATGCGTAATAACCTGGTGCAGACCCTGCGCCAGATTACCGGATCATCCAGCCAACTGGCCGCGGCCGCCGAAGAGCTTAATGCCGTCACCGCCGAAGGTAGCCGCGACCTGCAGCAGCAACACGGGGAGATCGAGCAGGCGGCCACCGCCGTCACCGAGATGACCACCGCGATTGAAGAGGTGGCGCGCAATGCGGCCTCGACCTCTGACCTTTCGCAGGAGTCGCGCAGCATTGCGTTGAAAGGCCAGCAGCGCATGGTCGAGGCGTTGAATGCCATCCAGGCGCTGACCCGTGGTGTTGAGGTCAGCTCCGGGCAAGTGGGCGGCCTGGCTGAACAAGCCAAAGGCATCGGCAAAGTACTTGATGTGATCCGCACCATTGCCGAGCAAACCAACCTGTTGGCCCTGAACGCGGCCATCGAAGCGGCGCGTGCCGGTGAGGCCGGGCGTGGTTTTGCAGTGGTCGCCGATGAAGTGCGCGCCCTAGCCCACCGAACGGCCCAATCGACCCAGGAAATCGAACAAATGATCGGCAGTATTCAGACCAATACCGCCAGCACCGTCCACACTATGCTCGACAGCAGCACCATGACCCAGCAGACCCTGGCGTTGGCCGAGCTGGCTCAGCAAGCGCTGGCGGATATCCTGGCGGCTAACGATGAGATCAACGACCGTAACCTGGTGATTACCACGGCGGCGGCAGAGCAGGCCGACGTTGCACGGGCGGTTGATCGCAACTTGCTGAATATTCAACAGCTGTCGACTCAGTCGGCGCAAGGCTCAACCCAAACGACGGCTGCCTCGCAATCCCTCGCCAGCCTGGCGCATGAATTGAACACGATGGTGAAGCACTTTCAGGTCTGAAGTAGCAACGCAAAAAATCAAGAAGCCGCCTCGGCTCAAGCCGAGGCGGCTCCACTTCTCAGACCTTAGAGGTCATCGAAGCTGTCCCGCAGGAATACCCACGTGATAAACACGCAGGGCATTCACTACGAGGTTCCACGTACGTCGTGCAAACTTCGACATACTCGGCCCGCCATGAGTTGGGCCTTACTTCCAGCCTACTTACCGGAACACGTTGGCCTTTGGATACAGGTCATGGTTTCCTGTGAAAGCGCAACCTCAGCCGCAAACTGAGTTTGCAATAAAAAACCGCCTGACTAAGGCGGTTTTTTATCGCCTGCGTTTTGAGAAAAACATCAAAAAACCCCAACCGGTCACCCGGTTGGGGTTTTATGTTTCTACGACCGGCGCTTAACGCGTAACGCGGCTGGTGCCGTTAACGGTCATGATGCGCACGCGGTCGCCGATGCGGAAGATTTCATTTTCCTGCACGGCTTGTACGTAGGCGCGCATGCTGCCGTCGTCTTCGCGAACGGTGATTTCCACGCCCTGGGTACGGGTCAGGCCTTCTTCGGTGGCGGAGCCCAGCAGGCCGCCGGCTACCGCGCCGATCACAGCGGTGACGATACTGCCACGGCCGCCGCCGATGGCGCTGCCGCCAACGCCGCCGATGACTGCGCCAGCAGCGCCGCCGATTGGGGTCTTGGTGCCTTCGATTTTCACCGGACGCAGGGATTCAATGGTGCCCATGCGAACGGTCTGTACACGGCGCGCCTCGTCACGGGAGTACGAGTCGCCGGTCAGACTCGAGGCGCAGCCACCCAACAACAACGACAGGGTGGTAAAGCAGGCAACTAGTAAAACGGACTTACGCATAGCATCAACTCCAAAGGACAGGTATTCATTAGACGCCGCAGCTTGGCGCCTGTCACGGCAAGCACGTCAGAAAATTGCTTTCATTCAGCCTTAGTACAGACTGCCAGTACCAGAAAACTCGACGAACGGTAGCTCTCACCTTGCTCCAAACAATGTCATGGAAGCGTTGATCATAGTAGTCGCACAGCAAAACGCCGAAGCCTCTTGGTGAGAGACTTCGGTGCGGCAGACAACATTCAGGAGAATGTGACGAAAGGTGAAGCTCAGGGCGCAAGGCGCTCGCGAGTCCACTCGCCGGTTTGCAGGCGATAGTTCAGGCGGTCATGCAGGCGGCTGGCGCGGCCCTGCCAGAACTCGATGCGCTCGGGCAGCAGGCGATAGCCGCCCCAATGCTCAGGGCAGTCGGGTTGGGTATCGCTGAAGCGCTGCTCGGTGGCCTTGAGCAAGTCCTGCAGTTCTTCGCGATCACGAATGACCTGGCTCTGCGGTGATGCCCAAGCGCCAAGACGGCTACCCAACGGGCGGACCTGATAATAAGCGTCCGATTCCTCAGGCGTGACCTTGACCACCCGCCCTTCGATACGCACCTGGCGCTCCAGGCTAGGCCAGAAGAACGTCATGGCCGCAAAAGGCCGCGCCGCAAGCTGTTCACCCTTGGCGCTCTGATAATTGGTGAAGAAGGTAAAGCCCTGCGCATCCAGGCCCTTGAGCAGCAGGATGCGGCAGTGCGGACGACCTTCCTGGTCGACCGTGGCCAAGGTCATGGCATTGGCCTCCACCGGGGGCTGTTCGGTTTTCACCGCGTCAGCAAACCACTGGTGGAACAACGCAAACGGCTCGCTCGGGGCCTGGGCCTCGCTCAAACCATCGCGTGTGTAGTCACGGCGCATATCGGCCAGTGGCTGGGTCATGCGGCTTTATCCTTCTGGTTCAGCAGATCAGTTTTTCGCCTGGTCGTTGGCAACCGGTGCAGCGGCCTTGGCCTTGGCTTTGGCTGGCGCTGGCTTCTTGGCAGCTGGCTTGGCCGGAGCTTTTTTTGCGGCGGGCTTGGCTGCGGCTTTCTTCGCAGCGGGTGCCTTTTTCGCCGGCGCTTTTGCAGCTGGGGCCGGAGCCGGAACATTCTGCACAGCGACCAATTCCGCCACAGGCGGTGTCTTGCCCGAGTTGTACTTGCTCAGCAGGGCCAACATAGTTGTACGCTGAGTGAACATGATTTCCATGCGACGGTTCAGCGCACGCCCCTGATTACTGTCGTTGGCAGCACGCGGCATAAGGTCGCCCATGCCACGCAGCATCAGGCGATCTTGCTTCAGGCCGCTGAGGCTGAAAATCGAAGCGATGGACTGCGCTCGCTCGCGGGTCAAAGCCTGGCTCACAGGTTCGGCACCACTGGTGTCGACGTGGCCAAGAACCAGCACGGCGGTCTTGGGATCGGCTTCAACAGCCTTGGCGACACGGGTGAACGGCCCCAGAGTGACCGGCAGCAACATCGCTGGGCGTTTCGGGTTGTAGGAACCATCTACCGGAGCAATTACCACCAGTACGTTGTCGCGACGTTCCAGTTGCAGGTTGCTGTCCTTGATCGCAGCGCGCAGGCGCGGCTCATAGTCGTCCAGCCAGGCTTGGGTGATTTTCGGGTCCGGCATCGGCACGTTGGTCACGTCAACCTTGGCCAATGGCTTTGGCTTGCTTTCGAACGGCCACCACCATTTGGTCTCGGTGCTGGTCTTGGCGACAGCAGGCGCGGCGTCCGGAGTCGAAGCCGGTGTTGCGGCCTTGAGGTCGGCTTTCAGATCAGCCTTGGCATCCGCGGCCTTTTCATCAGCGCTCTTGGAGAAAAACGGCCACCAGCTGCCGGTGTCAGCTTTGGCTACCGGGGCGGCAGCAGCGGCAGGTGCTGGAGCCGCAGCTGCGGCAACCGGCGCGACAGGCTTAGCGCCCGCAGCAGGTTTAGCATCCGGCTTGGCATCGGTTTGGGTCACTGCGTCCTTGGTAGCAGCCTTGTCAGATCCAAATGACCACCAATGCCCACCTTCGGCATCACTTTGTGGAGTTTGTGCGCAGCCAGTAATAGTGAGGCACAGCGCCAGTGCCAAGGACTTGTTCGATAACATGAGATATCCACAAAATGAGAAGAAACCGGGGGGTCTGGTTGACCCGTTAAACAGACGCTTACAGAACATTAAAGTTACAAAATTTCGTTCAGCGCCTTCTTATAGTTGCCTTTGTAACAAAAAAACGTGAAACAGCAAGCTCTTTACAGACAACCGGCCAATATTCCGACCAACTTCTGTGCACGCGGGTCCATAAGTACGTAAGGCCCCAGTGTATTAGTCACAAAACCGAACGCTACATCATGTTCCGGATCGGCAAACCCCACCGAGCCACCGGCGCCAGGATGGCCAAACGCACGTGGGCCAAGGCCGAACGTGGCATTGGGTAATTGCGGTTGATCCAACATACAGCCCAAACCGAAACGGGTTTGGGTCAATAAGGTTTTATCCGGTCCGATACTGTGTTCGCGCGTCAATTGTTCGAGCATGTCACTTTCCAGCAAACTACCGTCCAACAAGCCGCTATAAAAACCCGCCAGGCTGCGCGCATTGCCATGACCATTTGCCGCAGGCTGCTGCATGCGCCGCCATTCGGGCTTATTAGTGCTGGTCAGAATGGACGGTGGATTGGCAAATGCACGCGTAGTCATGGCCGCAGGCTCGCGCATCATTACTTGCAGTAATCGTTGCGCAGCCTCATCGCCCATATTGCCTTTGCTGCGTGCTATATGGGCAACACGATAAAACTCTTCATCCGCCAGGCCCACATGAAAGTCCAGGCCCAGTGGCCGCGCAACCCGCGCCACAATGGACTCGCCCGGGCCGCGGCCGTCGGCGCGGCGCAGCAATTCACCGATCAGCCAGCCGTAGGTGATGGCCTCGTAGCCATGCCCTTGGCCCGGCGTCCACCACGGAGCTTCGGCCGCCAGGGTTTCGACCATCAGTTGCCAGTCATACAAGGCCTCGGCAGGCAGCATCTCGCGAATCGCAGGCAGCCCAGCCTGGTGGCAGAGCAACTGACGCAAGGTAATAGCTTCTTTACCGGCCGCCGCAAACTCCGGCCAATAGTCAGCGACGGGCGCGTCGAGTTTCAACTTGCCCTCGGCCACCAATTGCAAGGCCGTAACGGCCGTGAAGGTCTTGGTGCAGGAGAACAGGTTGACGATAGTGTCGCTGTGCCAGGCATCAGCCCCATCCTTGTCCGCCGTGCCGGCCCACAGGTCGACGACGGTTTCGCCGCCGATTTGGATACACAGCCCGGCACCACGCTCCTGC
This sequence comes from Pseudomonas antarctica, assembly GCF_900624995.1. Taxonomy (GTDB): domain Bacteria; phylum Pseudomonadota; class Gammaproteobacteria; order Pseudomonadales; family Pseudomonadaceae; genus Aquipseudomonas; species Aquipseudomonas antarctica. Next base: position 92,315 of record NZ_UYXQ01000012.1, on the reverse strand, counting down.
GGATCATCGAACAACGCGGCGAACGCTTCGTGTACCGCTTCGAACTGGAGCGCGTAATGACCCTGAATCTGCACCTAAGCCGCCTTGGAAAACCCTGTAAGAAGTGGCCGACATTGTTCCAGTCATTAGGGGTTTTGTGAACCCGTCAACGATGAATCAATGGCCGTTTCCAGCGTGCCCACCGGCGTGTCCGGCGCCCTGCCCCGCGCCCTTGCCTGCACGCCCCGACCTGCCGCCTTCGCGCTCACGAACCGCGCTGGCGGCCTTGGCCTTTTGCGCCTCTTTACCCAACTGGTCGACCGCCGCCAGGTTGCTTTTACGCACGCTGTCGACAAAGCCCTGGAACGGCACATCGGTGATGCCGACAAGGCCAAAGTGGCCGTTCTCACCATCCAGCAGACGGCCGGTCACCGGTTGGTCCAGGTACTGGAACCAGTGCACGCCGACGATCGACGGCTCAGCCATAGCCTGCTTGAGGAAGTTGCTGTAGGCCGCGCCACGGTCCTCTTCCTTAGCCAACTGCGTCACGCCGCCCCAGAAGGGGCCACGGTCCGCCGAGCCGAAGTTGAACTCGGTGATCAGCACCGGCTTATCCAGCGCGTGCAAAGCAGTAAAGTCATAACCGTCCTGCGGCTTGAGGGTGTACATGTTGAAACTCAGCACATCGCAATACTGGGCGCAGGACGCCACGGCTTCCGGCGTGCTCACGGCATAACGGCCGCCCAGCAGCAACTGGTTGGGCGCGTGCCATTTCAGCGAATCAGAGAGGGTCTTGAAATACGCATCGGCGAAGGTCTTCTGGAAGTATTTGAAGTCGGCTTCGATCGCCGGATGCTCAGGGTTTGGCATCGGCGGCTCGAAGCCTGGGTCTTCCATCAGCTCCCAGCCCGCCAGGTGAATGCCCCAAGCCTTAGACAGGCCGTCTTCATTGCGGTACTTGTCGCGCAGTTGTTTGAGGAATGCGCGCTTGGCCGGTACGTCGGTGGTCATGCGCAGCGTGCCGTAGGCCAAGGCGTAACGGGATTTTGCATCGTCGCCGGGCCCGGCCCAAGCCAGCTCGTTATCGGCAAAAAAGCCGATCAGCCAAGGGTCGTCGCGGTGATCGCGAGCAGCAATGGCCACGGCACGTTCAGTGGCCATGGCAAAACGCGGGTCGAACGGGTCGGGCATGCCGCCCCACCAGTCGGTGCCGGTGCTGATGCTGGCGTAGTCACCGACAATCGACAGCGGCAAGGTGTAAGGCACGCGGTCGGCACGGGCCAAACCTTCGTCGCTCCAGTTGCCTACGGTGTTGAAACCCCAGGCTTGCAGGCGGTCCAGGGTGTGCGTGACCCAACGCTTCTGATCAAAACCGTCAGTGCCGTAAGTACGCTGCAGGTTGGCGCCGTAGAAGTCGTACCAACGCCCCACATTGAAGCCCCGGCCCTGGTCAGCGCCGTTGCCACCGCGGTTATCACCACTGCCGTAGTACGTGTCGAACGGCTCGCCGGCCTGGGGCAGCGCGGCAAACATCCACTCGCGACCGGCCACATAAGTCTGGTTGTTGTCCGGCGCCACAGTGTTGACGCCCAGGGAGTAGAACGGATGGCCTTCCGGCGTTACCAGGAACCAGCGACCGTCGCGCTTCTCGGTGCGAAAAAAGCCGCTGGCTTCGAACGCCGGGCCTTTGTTCCAGCCGCCGTATTGGTCCAGCGAAGACTTGTCGCGCTCAGCCAGCCAGCCCTTGAGTTGTAGCTGCTCTTTGGCTGCTGCAGCTTTGAGTTGTTCGTCGCTGCTGACCTTTTCCGGCCAGCGCGCGCGGGTCGACTGGCCATACGCATCGACCAGTTCGCTGTAGGCCGCCTTCAGCACCGGCTCGCTGTCCTGCACGCCGAAGCGTTCCAGCAGGATACTTTGCGCGGCGTTGGGCTTGATCATCGACAGGGTGACCGAAGCCACTTGGCTGCGGTCGATTTCCCCGACACTGCCAGCCAGCAATACGCGCTGCCCCTCCACGGTGATCGGCATCGGCGGCCCGGCCTTCATGCCCTGGCTCAGCGGCGTGTTGGCCTGCAGCGGAATCAACAGGGTCTGGGCCGGGCCAGCTGGCAGGTCGATGCGGCTGACCAGGGTTTTGCCGTCGGTGCTTTGCACTTTGACGTAGAGGGTCAGCGCCCAGTCCATGGCGCTCTGGATGCGCAGGCTCATGGCGCCGGACTGCGACCAGTCCCAGACGCCGGTTTGCGGGCTGAGCACCAGGCTCGGTTCGGCCGCCGGGTTGAAGGTGATGCGGCGCAGCACTTCGCCTTCGGGGGTTTGTTCGGCATTGTATTGCGGCAGGCTGGCATCTTGGGTCGCCACCTTGACCACATCGGCAGGCCGCACGAAGTTGAACAGCGTTTGTTGCCCACCGGGCGCGGCCATCAAGGGTGCGGCGAACAGCAAGGCAAAAAGAACAGGCAGCGTGCGAATCATACGAACAAGGTTCTCCCAAACGGCCGGTGAATGGCCTGATGACATAAATCGATAACAGTGAGATAGACCACGATGTGGGCGAGTTCGCCCACGGTGGCTTAAGAAATTTCGCGCCTGAACGGCGGCAAAGCATTGAGGATAGCTTTGCCATAGCGCTGCGTGACCAAACGACGGTCGAGCAAGGTGATGGTGCCCCGGTCTTCCTCGGTGCGCAGCAAGCGCCCGCAGGCCTGGACCAGCTTCAAGGAAGCATCCGGCACCGAGATTTCCATGAACGGGTTACCGCCCCGTGCTTCGATCCATTCGGCCAAGGCCGCCTCGACCGGGTCATCCGGCACCGAGAACGGGATCTTGGCGATCACCACGTGCTCACAGTAGGCGCCAGGCAAGTCCACGCCTTCGGCGAAACTGGCCAGGCCGAACAGCACGCTGGAATCGCCGCCATCGACACGCGCCTTGTGCTTGTTCAGGGTTTCCTGCTTGGACAGGTTGCCTTGGATAAACACCTGCTTGCGCCAGTCGCGGTCGAGGCCGTCGAACACGTCCTGCATTTGCTTGCGCGAGGAGAACAGCACCAGCGTGCCGCGCGAGCCTTCAACCAACGCTGGCAGGTCACGGATGATCGCCGCCGTGTGCGCCGGCGCGTCCCGAGGGTCGGCCTTGAGGTCCGGCACCCGCAGCACACCCGCGTCGGCATGGTGGAACGGGCTCGGCACCACGGTGGTGACGGCTTTTTTCGGCAGGCCGGCACGCATGCGGAAGCGGTCGAAGGTGCCCAGGGCCGTCAGCGTGGCCGAGGTCACCAGGCAACCGTAGGCCACGTTCCACAGGTTGCGGCGCAACATTTCGGCGGCAAGGATCGGGCTGGCGTTGACCTCGATATCAAACAGCGCGCCGCTTTCCGACAAGGTCAGCCAACGCGCCATCGGCGGGTTGTCTTCAGGGTCTTCGACGGTGAAGGCGGTCCACAGCTCCCAGTTACCCTGGGAACGCGACAACAGGCTGCCGAACAACGGATACCACTCTTCAGCCTGGTTGCTGGCGATGCCAATATTGACCTCGCCGTCCATGCCTTCCTTGAGTAAGTCGGTCAGGCGGGTAAACAAGTCAGTCAGGCGCGAAAAGCCCTTCTTCAGCTCGATACCCATTTCACGCATGTGCTCGGGGATCAACCCGCCGACGAAGCGGTGACGCGGCCGCTCGCGGCCTTCCACGTCTTCGCCGGGTTTAAAGTCGGCGACCTGCTCGCAGGCGCTGAACATGAATTGCTGCTGGGTCTTGATCTCGCGCGCGAGCTCCGGCACCTGCTCGATCAACTTGCCCAGGTCGCCGGGCAGCGGGTGCTGGGCCAGCAGTTTGGTGAGGTTCTTGGCGGTGGTTTCCAGCCAGTCGGCGGTGGAGCGCAAGCGTGTGTAATGGGCGAAGTGGCCAATGGCCTTGTCCGGCAGGTGATGGCCTTCGTCGAATACGTAAAGGGTGTCGCGCGGGTCCGGCAGCACGGCGCCGCCGCCCAGGGCCAGGTCAGCCAGGACCATGTCGTGGTTGGTGACGATCACGTCGACCTTGCCCATGCCTTCGCGGGCCTTGTAGAAGGCGCACTGGCCGAAGTTGGGGCAATGGCGATTGGTGCACTGGCTGTGGTCGGTGGTCAGGCGCGCCCAGTCGGCGTCTTCCAGAGCGGTGGGCCAGCTGTCGCGGTCGCCGTCCCATTTGTTGCCGGCAAGTTTCTCGATCATGCTGGTAAACAGCTTCTGGCTGACTTCATCAACCTCAATCTTGAAGCCTTCTTCTTCGAACAGCGACGCCGTGGCGGTTTGCGCATGGCCTTCCTGCAGGAGTACGTCGAGCTTGGACAGGCACATGTAACGGCCACGGCCCTTGGCCAAGGCGAAGGTGAAGTTCAGGCCGCTGTTGCGCATCAGATCGGGCAGGTCTTTGTAGACGATCTGCTCTTGCAGGGCGACGGTCGCGGTGGCAATCACCAGGCGCTTGCCGGCGGCCTTGGCGGTCGGGATCGCGGCCAGGCTGTAGGCCACGGTCTTACCCGTGCCCGTGCCGGCTTCGACGGCCACAACCGCAGGGTCGCCACTGCGCCGACCTTCGTCGTCGGTGTCGATAGCCCCGAGGACTTTGGCCACTTCGGCGATCATCAGGCGTTGGCCGTAGCGCGGTTTCAAGCTCTTGGCTTCGAGAAAACGCGAATAGGCGCCCTGGATCGTGGTTTTGAGTTCAGTGCTGATCATGGATAGTCGGGCGCAAAAAACGCTGGATAAATTTTCAGTGGTTCGGATCGGCCGCTATCATACCCCGCTAATTAATCCCGCGCAGAACGGAGTACCACAATGACCGCGTTTAGCCTCGTTTACACCCTGCATGTACTGGCCGCCTTGATCTGGGTCGGCGGTATGTTTTTCGCCTGGATGATCCTGCGCCCCGCCGCCATGGCGGCACTTGAGGGCCCTGCCCGGCTCAAGTTGTGGGCGAATGTGTTTCAACGTTTTTTCGTGTGGGTCTGGGTCGCGGTGCTGGTTTTGCCGATCAGCGGCATCGGCCTGCTGCAACTGCGTTTCAGTGGGTTTGAGACCGCGCCGCGCTATGTGCAAGTGATGATGGGCTTATATCTGGTGATGACGGCGCTGTTTATCCGTATCCAGGCGTTGAAGTTCCCGGAACTGCGCAAGGCGGTGGCAGCCGAGGATTGGCCGACAGGTGCGGCTGCGCTGGGGCAGATTCGCAAGTTGGTGGGGATTAATCTGATTGTTGGGTGGGTGGTGGTGGCGATTGCTTCGGCTCGGCCGATGTTCTGAGGCGATTTTTATTCCGCCATCGCGGGCAAGCCCGGCTCCCACAGGTAATCGCATTTCAATGTGGGAGTCGGGCTTGCCCGCGATGGCGTCAGACCAGGCGACTCAGAGCCGCTGAATAGTCACAGCCCCCGCAGGCCCTGCCGGCCCCGGTTGCCCTTCCAAGCCAGGCCGGCCCTTGTCGCCGCCGTCGGCGCGATACACCAGGCAACCCTTGGACTGCCCGCCTTTGCCAGGCTTACCGGCGGTACCGGCCAAACCGCCTGCCCCGCCGTCCACCCAAACCTTGATCTGCTCAGCCGGGAAGCTCTGCGGCAGCTCGACACGCACGGTCGCGCCCGCCGCGCCTGGCAGGCCATCACCGCCGTTATCACCGTTGGCACCACGCCCGGCTGAACCCCAGGTGCAGCCCGGGTCGACGCCGTTGGCGCCGTCAAGCCCAGCATAACCTTGGGCACCGGCGCCGCCACGCGCGTCCACCGACAGTTCGTCAGCGGTCAGGGCGTTAATGCGCAGGACCAAGTCACGCCCAGCTTTAGCAGGCCTTTCGTGCGTGCCGGGAGCACCGCGCGAGGTGATCTGGCTGCCATGTTCCAACTGCGCGTTGCGCACCTGCAATTGCAGCGCGGTATTGCCGGGGGCGATGGCGATGCGCGCCTCACGCCCCAAGTGCAACTCGTCCACCGAGACTTGGCTGATGGTCGCCGGCACCAACAATGTGCCGTAGTCGGCCACATCCAGGCGTTCCAGCTGCAACACGCTGGTACTGCTGGGCAGGCGCATCAGCGAGTTGGTTTCAACACTGACGCTCTGGGCCAGGGCAATGGGGCTGACCAACAGGGCCAACAGAAAAACCTTACGCATGATTGGCCTCCTTGTTCTTTTCATCAATGGCGGCAGGTGCCGACAGGCCCCGCACATGGAACATTCCCACCAACAGAATCTGCAAGCGGTCACGCCAGGGGTAGGCACGGTGTTTCAAGCTGCTGTTGAACAACAGCAACTCCAACAGGTGGGTAAGAAACAACAGACTGCCGGCCAGGTTGACCAACAGGTGGAACGGATTGGCGAGCGGTATGAACAGATTGACCACCACCACGACCCAGAACAACAACGTCAGAAACTTTCCCAGCCCCCAAAACACCTTCATCCCGCATGCCCCTGCCTATTATTCTTTGGGCGCACAGTACCGACTTCTACAGGCGATTTGCCAGTGAAGGATGAAAAAACTTGATAAAGGGACGGTTTTCCTGCGGTTTCGGCGAGGATCGCCAGCAATGCCCCTGTGGCTCCCACAGGGGCAAAGGCTGTCAGCGGTTGATTTTTATTTCCACGCGACGGTTCAAGGCACGGCCATCGGCGGTTTTGTTATCGGCCACCGGCTGGCTTTCGCCCGCGCCGACCACTGACACAAAGCTGCTGCGCGGCACACCCGCGCCCACCAGGTAATCCGTCACCGAGTGCGCGCGTGTTTGCGAGAGTTTCTGGTTGTAGGCATCTTTGCCGACGCTGTCGGTGTGCCCACTGACCCGCAGTTGCGCGCTCGGGGCTTCCTGTTTCAGGCGCGTGGCAATGGTGTCGAGCTTGGTTTTGTCCGCCGCCGTCAGCTTCGCCGAGTCGAACTGGAAGTGCACATCGCGGATCACGATGGTCTCCTCTTTGACCACAACCACCTCCTCTACCATGGCCGCCACCGGCGCCGGAGGGCAACCATTGGCATCCACCTGCACGCCTTTCGGTGTGCCTGGGCACTTGTCGCGGCTGTCCGGCACACCATCACCATCTTCGTCGCCATCGCCGTGCACCCAGCAATAGGCGCCCGCCATGCCGCCGACCAGCAACGCGCCATAACCCGCGTACGCCGAACTTTCAGTGGCGCCAATCGCAGCGCCCGTCACACCACCGACCGCTGCACAGGTGGGCCAATCGGTTTTTTGCAAACCTGCGCAACCTGTCAATACTCCGGTTAGCAGAACCAAGGGTAGAGCTGTCCGCATGATGCTCATCTGATTTCTCCTGAGGGGATCGGCGGGGGCCGACAGGTGGAGTAAAGACGGCTCTTTTCATCTGCGCCACTGCGCCACACCCCCGTATTTATTGGAGATCGCCGTTAACTCGCGACTTTTCGACGCCGCCCGCTCTAGGCCCGCACGCGTAGCCGCGCTAGTCTCTACGGTCCTGATGTGAGGATCTCTGATGACCGCTGGTATTTCTTCCCGTACGCCGCAGCAAGCGCTGGCCGCTTTGCTGGATTTGCACCAGCCCAAACGCCTGTTGCTGTTGGGCGCCAGCCAGTTTCCGGCGCTGGAGGCCTTTCAAGCCGAGCACCCGGACACCCAGGTGGCCATTGCTGCGCCCGGGCCATTACCGGCAGAACTTGCTGCGCAACGTTTTGACTTGGCGCTGGTGGTTGATTGCCTGGAGCACCTGTCAAAACCGCAAGGCCTGACCTTGCTCGGCGGCATTCGCAACCTCAATGCCAGCCGCATTGCGGTGCTGGTGGACCTGGGCGCCTGCGGTTGGAAGGACACCGACTTCTTCTCCCTGGCCCTGCAGGCTGGCGAACGCTTCCAGCGTGATGATCAGGTGCTGACGCTGTTTACCTATGATCTGCTTGACTATAAACAGGTGCCGGACTGGCTCAACGCCCGCTTCTGGGCCAACCCGGAAAACTTCGGAAAGTATTGGTGGTAACCATGAGTACATCCATTTGCCCCTGCGGCAGTGGCAACCTGCTGGATGCCTGCTGCGGCCATTATCACGCCGGCCACCCGGCGCCCTGCGCCAGTGCGCTGATGCGTTCTCGCTACAGCGCCTACGTGTTGGGCCTTGTGGACTATCTGGTAGCCACTACGTTGCCGGCGCAACAAGCGGGCCTGGACCGCGCCGCCATCGGCGCCTGGAGTGCCCAGAGCACTTGGCTCGGCCTCGAAGTGGAAGGCTCCGAGGTGTTCGGCGGCCAGCCGGAACATGCGTTCGTGACCTTCACCGCGCGCTGGCACGACAGCACCGGTGAACACAGCCACCGCGAGCAGTCCTCTTTCGTACAGAATGATGGACGCTGGTACTTCATCGACCCGACGGTAGAGGTGAAGGCCGGGCGCAATGATGTATGTTTGTGCGGCAGTGGGCATAAATTCAAGAAGTGCTGTTCCAGCTACCTCTAACCCTCAAAGGATTAACGCCATGCTTCGGATGTACAGCTTGATGCTGGCGTTAACCTTTGGCCTGACTGGCTGCGCCTCGTGGTTCGAGGACACGTCCCCCCCGCCCCACGTATCCCTGGTGAAAGTCGAAGTGGTGCGGGCCAAGTTGCTGGAGCAGAAATTCAAGCTGTTCTTTCGTGTGGACAACCGCGACGACGCCGACCTCACAGTGCGCGGCCTGATCTATAAGGTCAGCTTGGGCGATTTTGTGCTGACCGAAGGCGAATCCAACGAGTGGCTCACCGTACCGCCGCGCGGCCATGCTTTTTTTCGGGTGTCGGTGCGCACCAACCTCTGGCCGCAGATACGTGACGTGGTGCAGATGCTGAAAAAACCGAGCAAACCCGTGCCGTATCGGTTGGAAGGCGAACTGAAAACCGGATTATTCATCGGTAATGACGTGCAGGTGAACCACAATGGCGAGATAATCCCCGGCGATTTTATTCCGGAGCGACATCGATGACTCAGCAACCCCATGTCCATGGTCCTGACTGCAACCACGATCACGATCACCATGATCATCATGATCACGACCACGGTCATGTCCACGGCCCGAACTGCGGCCACGCTCACCAGGAGCCGGTGCGCAATGCCTTGAAGGACGTTGGTCGTAACGATCCTTGCCCGTGCGGCAGCGAGAAGAAATTCAAGAAGTGCCACGGGGCATAAGCCGCGCTGGATTTCTCACTGGGGAAGGGAGCTTGCTCCCTCCCACATTGGGTCGCACGACCCATCAGGTTTTTCTCTGAAACTGCAACACCGCCTCCAATCCCCCGCCATCCCGATTGCTCAAACTCAACCGCCCCTCATGCGCCCGAGCAATCGTGTGCGCAATACTCAACCCCAACCCATACCCGCCCGTCTCGGCATTGCGTGAATCTTCCACGCGGTAAAACGGCTCCATCACCTGTTCCAGCTGTTCCTGGGGAATCCCCGGGCCGCGGTCGCTGATGACAATTTTCAAGCTGTCCGCCTGGTCCTCGACCTGCATCACCACGTCGCAGCCATAACGCACCGCGTTTTCCAGCAGGTTTTGCACACAACGCTTGAGGCTACGTGCGTAGCCCGGCAAAGGTTGCTTCGCACGGCCGACGATGGTCACGCGCTCGCCCACATCTTCCAGGTCCGCCTGCAGGCTTTGCAGTAAGGCGTTGATGTCGATGCTCTGCCGCGTCTCGTTGATTTCGCCGCTGCTGACAAAGTCCAGGGTACTCGACACCATATGTTCCATTTCTTCCAAGTCACTGCGAAAACGCTCTTTGGTGCGCGTGTCTTCGAGCATCTCGGTGCGCAGTCGCAGACGTGTGATCGGCGAGCGCAAGTCGTGGGAAATCGCCGCGAGAAACCGCGTGCGCTCGGCGATGTTGGCGATCAGGCGTTGCTGCATCGCATTAAACGCCTGAGCGGCGCGGCGCACCTCCGTGGGGCCGTTGACCGCTAACGGCGGGCGCTGGATATCCCGGCCCAGCGCTTCGGCGGCCTTGGCCAGGGCATTCAGCGGGCGGATCGCCACGCGCACCGCCACCAACGCGATCACTACCAGCACCAACACCCGCAGCAAATAGATGCGCATCACGTAGTCGAACAGCACATCCAGCGGCGAGGTGCTGGTCCAGCCCTGCTCTTCACTGGCGTCCACCTGCAACCAGCGCCCATCGGGTAGGCGCAACTCGATCAGAAATTGCCCCACCACCGGCGTGGAACGAAGCAACGTCGACAGCCCGGCGGTTTGCCCTTCGCCATCCACCAACGACAGGCGCAGCAGGGTCAGCGACTGGGCATAGCCGACCTGCTCCGACAGCACCTTCTTGATCAGGCGTTCGGTGGGCCGGTCGCTGTCGGTAAGGGCGCTGGGCGTGTTGCTGGCCTGGTCGCTCAAGCTCAGCTGAAAGTGCGGCGTGTTGAGCAGCTTGATCAGCAGGTCGGCCTGCTGCGGGTCGCTGTGCATCAGGCGCACCACGTCCGCCAGCCGCGCGGCGATCAGGCGTGCGGGGATTTCCAGTACCTGGCCATGACGCCGGTCGTACCAGATGCTGCTGGTCAGCGCCTGGGCCGCGAGCATGCCGCTGACCAGAATCAGCACCAGCCGCCCGAACAGCGAACGCGGCAGCAGTCTCACGACGCCAGCACCACGTCATCAGCGGTGAGCATGTAACCCTCGTTGCGCACCGTTTTGATCAGCCCTGCCGGCAGTTGTGAACGCAGGCGACTCACGCATACGTCGATGGAGCGGTCGAACGGCGTGCTGTCCTTGTCGAACACATGGTTGCGCAAAAAGTCGCGGCTCAGCGGCCGGTTGGGGTGCTGCAACAACAGGCGCAACACGCGGTAATCGGAGTTGCCCAAGCTCACCACCACGCCTTCTGGTGTGAGCAATTGCCGCGCCCGCGTGTCGAGTTGCCAGCCGGCAAAACGAATGCTGGGCGCCTCGTCCAGCCGCGCGCGATCCGGGAAGCTCTGCACCCGGCGCAACACCACTTTGATGCGCACCAGCAACTCACGCGGGTCGAAGGGTTTGGGCAGGTAATCGTCGGCGCCGATCTCCAGGCCAACGATACGGTCGATCAACGACCCCTTGGCGGTGAGCATCACCACCGGCGTGTTGGTACTCACGCGCAGCTCGCGGTACAGGCTCAGGCCATCTTCGCCGGGCAGCATCAGGTCGAGCACGATCAGGTCGATCACATTCAGCGCCAGGCGGCGGCGCATTTCCTTGCCGTCGGCGGCGGTGGACACCTGAAAACCCGCGTCACTTAAATAGTCGCAAAGCAGTTGGCGGATTTGCGGGTCGTCATCGACGACCAAGAGGTGGTCAAGCTTTGCCATGGGCATTCAATCCGAAAACTCAAAACGCAGGAGATAGCCGAAAGCTCAGCCAGCAGTGCGCGCAAATGTAATGGAATGTTGTGGGAAACCATAATCACGCATCAGCGATACAAACCTGAGGTATGGCGGGCCGAATCGCTCTTTAGACTACCGAACCTAAATGAGAGTAATTGTAATTTAGACGCGAAAGTAGCTCATGTCATTGCCCGCGCCTTACCGCCAGTGTCGATTATGAGTTCTAACTTTCCCTCATCAGGAACCTGCCATGTTCAAACCCCGTAACGTGCTCACGCTTGGCCTGCTGTTCGCCGCCCTGCTCCTGGGCCACGCCGAAACCGCCGCCGCCCATGAAGTCACTGACGTGCTGGGCCGTAAAGTTGAAGTGAAGGATGACGTCCAGCGCGTGGTGCTCGGCGAAGGCCGCTTGATTTCGGCGTTTGCCTTGCTCGACAAGGACGCGCCGTTCCAGCGCATCGTCGGCTGGCAGAACGACTTGAAGCTGCTGGACCCGCACACTTACAACGCTTATGTAGCGAAGTTTCCCAAAGTCAAAGACATCCCACTGATCGGGCAGGCGTCGGAGCAGAGTGTCAGTGCTGAGGAAATTCTCTCGCTCAAACCTGACCTGGCGGTATTCAGCATCTCCGGCCACGGCCCGACCGAACACAGCGCAGTCGCTGACGTGCTGACCAAGGCCGGCATACCGGTGTTGTTTGTCGACTTGCGCATCAACCCGGTAGAAGGCACCCACACCAGCATGAACGCGCTGGGCCAGGCCTTGGGGCGTGAAGCCCAGGCCAACGCCTTCCTGGATTTCTATGACCAGCACATCAAAGTCATCACCGACGCCGTCGCCACGCTGCCTGCCGGCCCGCGCCCAAGCGTGTTTCTGGAACTGTTGGCCGGTGCCTGGCAGGCGCCGGGGCACACCACCGGTAAAAGCGGTATGGGTGAAATGATCAAGCTGGTCGGCGGGCGCAACATCGCCGCCGAGGTGGTGCCGGGAGCGCTGGGTGACATCAGCGTGGAGTACGCGTTGAAGGCTGATCCGGATGTGTACGTGGCCACCGGCAATCACAAACCGGGGCTGATGCTGGGCGCTGGCGTGAGCACTGATGAAGCACGCGGGGCGTTTGATCGGGTGTTGGCACGTCCGGAGTTCGCCAATCTGCGTGCGATCCGCGAGGGCAAAGCCCACGGCCTGTGGCATGACTTCTACAACTCGCCGTACAACCTGCTGGCGATTGAAGCGTTGGCCAAGTGGGTGCATCCGCAGCTGTTCGCCAAGCTCGACCCGCAGGCGAGCATGGAGCAGATCAACCGGCAGTTCCTGGGCATCCCATTACAGGGTGCTTATTGGATTGATGCAAAAACTAAGTAACACACCGTTAAATGTACGAGGGGGCTTGCTCCCTCGCACATTTTCATATTTTCATCGCTTTCAAGATTGTGTGAGCCACATGACCACTCAAACCCTCGACCTCGCCAGCGCCACTCACGGCTACCGTCGCTTGCTGGCACGGCGTGCCTGGTTGCTGGCGCTGCTGGGCACGGCGCTGGTCTGCGCAATGCTGGTCGACCTGGCCAGCGGCCCGTCGGGCATGGGCCTGCTGGCGTTGCTCGACGGCATCCTGCACCCGTCGCACCTGAGCGCCACCGACCAGGTGATCATCTGGAACGTGCGCCTGCCCTACGCACTGATGGCGGTGCTGGTGGGCTGCGCGCTGTCGCTGGCGGGGGCCGAAATGCAGGCGATCTTGAATAACCCACTGGCTAGCCCGTTCACGCTCGGCGTGTCGTCCGCGGCGGCATTGGGTGCTTCGCTGGTCATTGTGTTTGCGGCCACTACATTGTGGGTGTCGGCCAACACTGCGATTTCCATCTCGGCGTTTATCTTCGCGGCAGCCTCGGTGTTTTTGCTGCAAGGCATGTCGCGCCTGCGCGGTGCGGGCGTGGAAAGTTTGGTGTTGTTCGGCATCGCACTGGTGTTCAGTTGCAACGCGGTGGTGGCCTTGCTGCAACTGGTCGCCACCGAAGATGTATTGCAACAATTGGTGTTCTGGACCCTGGGCAGCGTAACCCGCGCCAACTGGGACAAGCTCGGCATCCTGGCAGTGGTCGTGGCGGTGGTCATGCCGTTTTCCTTTGCCGCCGCGCCGCGCCTGACCCTGCTGCGCATGGGTGAAGACCGCGCACAAAGCTTTGGCGTGGACGTGAAGCGGCTGCGGTTTTTCTCGTTGCTGCGCATCAGCCTGTTGTCGGCCACCGCTGTGGCGTTCGTAGGCACCATCGGGTTTATCGGCCTGGTCGGTCCGCATATCGCACGGATTCTAGTGGGCGAAGACCAACGTTTCCTGCTGCCCGCCAGCGCCTTGACCGGCGCATTGCTGCTAGCGCTGTCGTCGATTGCCAGCAAGCTGATCATGCCGGGGGTGATCGTGCCGGTGGGTATCGTGACGGCCTTGGTGGGCGTACCGATTTTCGTGGTGTTGGTGTTCAAGCGCGGGAGGCAGCTATGAGTAAGGGCTTATCGGTACACAACGCCAATGTGAGTTATGGCCAGCGGCAAATCGTGCATGACCTGAGCTTGCCCACCCTACCCCACGGCAGCCTGACCGCGCTGATAGGGCCCAATGGCGCGGGGAAGTCAACCTTGCTGCGCGCTGTGGCCGGGCTGGAAAAGATGCAAGGCGTTGTAAGGCTAGGCGACCTGGACTTGTCGGCCATGTCCGTGGCCGAGCGTGCGCACCGTGTCACTTACATGCCGCAAAACCTGCCCCCGGGCTTGAGCCTCAGCGTGATGGAAAGCGTGATCGCTGCATTGCGCGTGGCCAATGTGCAAGGCTTTCCGTTATCCAGTGAGGCTTGCTTGCGCGAAGCCTTTGAGGCGTTGCAACGCATCGGCATCGCGCACCTGGCCGATCAACTGTTGAGCACCTTGTCCGGGGGCCAACGCCAACTGGTCAGCCTCGCCCAACTTATCGCGCGCCGCCCGCAAGTGATGTTGCTCGACGAACCCACCAGCGCCCTCGACCTCAATTACCAGTTGAAGGTCATGGACTGCGTGCGTGGGCTGGTGCGCGAGCACAACTTGATCGCGATGGTGGTGCTGCACGACATCAACCTCGCTGCGCGCTTTGCCGACCATATCGCGGTGCTACGCCAGGGCCGCCTGTATGCCAGCGGCTTAGCGGATGAGGTGCTCAACCCGGCGCTATTTGCCGAGGTGTATGGCGTGCAGGTGCGGATTGAGCGGTGCTCGCAGCAGTCGTTGCAGGTGCTGGCGGATAGGGCTGTGTGAAACGCGTCTAAGGTTAGACGCAAATGTTTGATTGAATTATTGCCCTTTAATCATCACCTATACCTGCAGGTATTCGCTCATTTGGAGAGCTTCATGATCGACCTGTATTACTGGACGACCCCCAACGGTCACAAAGTTTCACTGTTCCTGGAAGAAGCCGGTTTGCCCTACAAGGTGCACCCGATCAACATCGGCCAGGGCGACCAGTTCAAACCGGACTTCCTGAAGATCGCTCCCAACAACCGCATTCCGGCCATCGTCGATCAAAACCCAACCGATGGCGGCGCGCCGATTTCGCTGTTTGAGTCCGGCGCCATCTTGCTGTACCTCGCGGAAAAAACCGGCCAGTTCCTCCCCAAAGACCTGCGCGGTCGCCAGGAAGCCTTGCAGTGGCTGTTTTGGCAAATGGGCGGCCTGGGGCCGATGGCCGGGCAGAATCACCACTTCAGCCAATTCGCGCCGGAAAAAATCCCTTACGCGATCAAGCGCTACGTCGATGAAACCGCGCGCCTGTATGGCGTGTTGGACCGGCGCCTGGCGGATCGCCCGTTCGTGGCAGGCGATGACTACAGCATTGCCGATATGGCGATCTACCCGTGGATTGTTTCCCACAAGTGGCAGAGCCAGCGCCTGGAGGACTTTCCCCATGTGCAACGTTGGTTCAACAGCATCAAGGAACGCCCGGCTACGGTTCGGGCGTATGAGCTGGTGCAGAAAGTAAATCCGCCTAGAGCCTGATCTGAAGTCTTACTCGGTAAAACTGTGGAAGCGGGCTTGCTCGCGAATGCGGTGGTTCAGTCAGACCTTCGTTGACTGACACACCGCATTCGCGAGCAAGCCCGCTCCCACAGTTGATTTGTGCAAGACTCAAACTCCTGCTTGCGTCGTTTCGCCGCGCTCACTAACGTAGCGCCTTTAATGACGCTACCCCCCGCAGGAGCTTTGCCATGGCCTCGCCAGCCCTCTCACATTTTCTTCCCCGGTTCGGCGTTGCCGCGGCAGTGGCCAGTGCGTTAAGCCTGGCCGGTTGCCAGCTCCAGAGCACCCAGGACACCCTGCCGCCCGTTGCCGGCGTGCAGCCGATCAAGGGCCTGGCCCAAAATGTTTCGGTACGCCGCAATGCCCAGGGCATGCCGTTGATCGAAAGCAACACCTTTCATGACGCGCTGTTCAGCCTCGGCTATGTACACGCTAGCGACCGCATCACGCAGATGCTCACCTTGCGCCTGTTGGCTCAGGGCCGCCTGGCGGAAATGTCCGGCCCAGAGGTGCTGGATGTCGACCGTTTCATGCGTGCGGTCAACCTGAAAAAAAGTGCCGGCGAGCTGTATAACGCCTCATCGCCGCGTCTCAAGCGCTTCTTTGAAGTCTATGCACGCGGCGTCAACGCCTACCTGTTCCGCTACCGCGACAAGCTGCCGCCGGACCTGGCCCAGACCGGCTACAAACCCGAGTACTGGAAGCCGGAAGATTCGGCGCTGTTGTTCTGCCTGCTGAATTTCAGCGAGTCGAGCAACCTGCAGGAAGAACTCTCGTCGTTGGTGCTGGCGCAGAAAGTCGGCGTCGACAAGCTCGCCTGGCTCACGCCAAGTGCGCCGGATGAGCCGGTCCCACAGGCCGAAACCGACAAGCTCAAGGGCGTGAACCTGAGCCAGATCACCGGCCTTGCCGGGTTGGACGCCGTCGGCCAGCAACTCAACAGCCTCAACGCACTCGCGGTGACAACCTCCAGTAACTGGGCGATCGGCCCACAACGCAGCCGCAGCGGCAAAAGCCTTTTGGCCAGTAACCTTGCCGCCCAACCGCAAGCACCGTCGCCGTGGAGCTACGTGCAGATTCGCGCACCGAAATACCAGGCGGTCGGCGCCTCGATTGCCGGCCTGCCAACCCTGTTGTCCGGCTTCAACGGCAAAGTGGCGTGGAGCATGAGCGCGGTCAAAGGCGACACTCAGGACCTGTTCCTGGAAAAGGTCAAACGCCAGGGCAGCGCGCTGTACTACGAGAACAACGGCAAATGGCTACCGGCCATCGTGCGCAATGAAACCTTCTTCGCCAAGGGCCAGCGGCCGATTCGCGAAGTGGTGTACGAAACCCGTCATGGCGCCCTGCTCAACAGCAGCCAAGCGCTCACCACCGGTTTCGGCCTGGCCCTGCAAACCGCCGACTTCAAGGACGACAAGAGCCTGGACGCGTTCTTCGACCTGTCCCGTGCGCAAAACGCCGGCAAGGCTTCGGACGCGACCCGGGAAATCCGCGCCATCGCACTGAACATGATCTTCGCCGACGCCAGCAACATCGGCTGGCAAGTCACCGGCCGCTTCCCCAACCGCCGCGAAGGCGAAGGCCTGCTGCCCTCGCCGGGCTGGGACGCACGCTTTGACTGGGACGGTTACGCCGACGCGATGCTGCACCCCTACGATCAAGACCCGGCCCAAGGCTGGATCGGCACCGCCAACCAGCGCACCGCGCCGCGCGGCTATGGCATGCAGTTGTCCAACTCCTGGGACGCGCCGGAGCGCAGCGAGCGCCTGGCGCAACTGGCCAACGCCGGTAAGCACGACAGCCGCAGCATGATCGCCATGCAATACGACCAGACGACCACCTTTGCCGCCAAGCTCAAAACGATGTTCCAGGCGCCGGGCATGGCTCAGCCACTGAAACAGGCGATTGATGCACTGCCGGCGGCCGACGCGACCAAGGCCCGCGAGGCGCTGAACCGCCTGATGGCGTTTGATGGGCGCCTGGCGCCGACGTCAGCCGACGCGGCGATCTACGAGCTGTTCCTACAGGAAAGCACGAAGCAGATCTTCCTCGACGAACTCGGCCCGCAAAACAGCGCCAGCTGGAAAGCTTTTATCAGCAACGCCAACCTGTCCTACTCCGCCAATGCGGATCACTTGCTGGGCCGCGAAGACAGCCCGTTCTGGGACGACGTACGCACCGCGCAGAAAGAAGACAAACCGGCAATTCTGGCGCGCAGCCTGGCCGCCGCAATCACAGCGGGCGACAGCCAACTGGGTGGCGATCACAAGGCCTGGCAGTGGGGCAAACTGCACACCACCACCTGGAAAAACACCAATGGCCAGGTGATTCGCGGCCCACTGGCCAGTGGCGGCGACCACAACACCTTGAACCCCGCGCCCTATACCTGGGGCCAGGACTTCAACACCACCCAGGTGCCGGCGTTGCGCATGATCGTCGACTTCGGCCAGGTGGAACCGATGATGGGCCAGGGCGGCATCGGCCAGTCCGGCAACCCGGCCAGCCCGAACTATGCGAACGGCATCGATGCGTCGCTCAAGGCGCAATACCTGAGCTTCCCGATGCAGCCGCAGAACGTTGAGAAGGTGTATGGAAAGACTCGGTTGACCCTGACGCCAGGCAAGTAACCCGGTTTCTCACTGAAGAAAACGAAGCAAAAATGTGGGAGCGGGCTTGTGTGGGAGCCGGGCTTGCCCGCGATGCAGGCACCTCGGTGTGTCAAGCACACCTCGGTGATGCTATCGCAGGCAAGCCCACATTTGGACCGCATGCATTTCGATAGAACTTCTGCGCTGCGCCTCTCCTCCTATTTGATAAGCCCATTGCCCCGGCACGCCCATGGACCTTGTCATCGCCCGGCCCGAAGGCCTCTACTGCCCCGCCGCAGATTTCTACATCGACCCGTGGCGCCCGGTCGAGCGTTCGGTCATCACCCACGCCCACGGCGACCACGCCCGCACGGGCAACCAGCACTACTTGGCCGCCGCGCCCGGTGAAGGCATCCTGCGCTCGCGCCTGGGCCAGGACATCAACCTGCAAACCCTGGCCTATGGCGAGAAACTCGTGCACCACGGCGTGACCTTGAGTTTTCACCCCGCCGGGCATGTACTCGGCTCCGCCCAAGTACGCCTGGAATACCAAGGCGAAGTCTGGGTCGCGTCCGGCGACTACAAGGTCGAACCCGACGGCACCTGCGCGCCGTTCGAGCCGGTGCGTTGCCACACCTTTATCACCGAATCCACCTTTGGCCTGCCGATCTACCGCTGGCAGCCCCAGGCGCAGATCTTTGCCGGCATCAATGACTGGTGGCAGGCCAATATCGCCGCCGGCAAAGCCAGCGTGTTGTTCTGTTATTCGTTCGGCAAGGCCCAGCGCATTCTGCACGGTATCGACGCCAGCATCGGCCCGATCCTCAGCCACGGCGCGGTCGAGCCGCTGAACCGGGTATATCGCGAAGCCGGGGTCTATATCCCCGAAACGCTTTACGCCGGCGACTTCAAAAAAAATGATCCGCTGCTGCGCCAAGCGCTGATCATCGCGCCACCTTCTGCCGGCGGCAGCACCTGGATGCGCCGCTTCGGCGACTACAGCGACGCGTTCGCTAGCGGTTGGATGCGCCTGCGTGGCACACGGCGGCGGCGCGGTGTGGACCGGGGTTTTGTGCTCTCGGACCATGCCGACTGGCCCGGGCTGTTGTGGGCCATCGAGCAAACCGGCGCTGAGCGGGTGATGGTCACCCACGGTTCTGTCGGCGTATTGGTGCGTCATCTGCGGAAAAAAGGCTTGGATGCCCAGGGTTTCACCACCGAGTACGGCGATGACGAAGAGGAAGCCACGGCATGAAAGCTTTCGCCGAGCTGTACGCCAACCTCGACGCCACCACCTCCAGCAACGCGAAGCTCGCCGCCTTGCAAGCCTATTTCCGGCATGCACCACCGGCAGATGCGGCATGGGCAGTGTACTTTCTGTCTGGCGGGCGACCTCGGCAACTGGTGCCTACACGCCTGCTGAGGGACATGGCCACCGAAGCATCGGGCATCGAGCCGTGGTTGTTTGAAGAGAGCTACCAATCCGTAGGTGACCTGGCCGAGACCATTTCCCTGCTGCTACCGCAATCTTCCTATACCTCAGAACACGGCTTGGCAGTGTGGCTGGAAGAAAAGCTTTTGCCCCTGCGTGGTCTGCCGCCCCTGGAACTGGCCGAACGCCTGCCAGCACTCTGGTCGCAACTGGATCAACCGAGCCTGATGGTGTGCATCAAATTGATCACCGGCAGTTTTCGCGTGGGCGTGTCCAAATTGCTGGTGACCCGCGCCCTCGCCGCCATGGCTGACCTGGACAGCAAACGCGTGGCCCAGCGGCTGGTGGGCTACACCGACTTGTCCAATCGTCCGACCGGCGAAGGCTACCTCAAGCTGATTGCTGCCGAATCATCCGACGAACATGCGCAACGTGGCGGGCAACCGTATCCGTTTTTTCTCGCCCATGGTCTGGCGCAACCGGTGGAGCAATTCGACGTCGCACTCGGCTCACCCGCTGACTGGCAGGTGGAATGGAAGTGGGATGGGATTCGCGCACAACTGGTCAAGCGTGACGGTCGGCTATGGGTCTGGTCGCGAGGCGAAGAACTGGTCACCGAGCGCTTTCCCGAACTGCACAGCCTGGCCAGCGGCTTGCCGGATGGCACGGTGATCGACGGCGAAATCGTGGTGTGGAAGGACACGGTGCAACCCTTCGCCCTCCTGCAACAGCGGATTGGCCGCAAGACCCTGAGCAAAAAAGTCCTCGAGGACGCGCCGGTCGCCGTCTTGGCCTACGACCTTTTGGAGCACCAGGGCGACGATTGGCGCAACCACACCCAGGCCGAGCGTCGTGCAAAGCTTGAGCAGGTGATTGAACGGTGCAACCAAGCCGTGCTGCGGCCCTCGCCCCTGCTGACAGGCACATCGTGGGCCGACCTGGCAGAGCAACGCGAAGACTCTCGTCGCCTCGGCGTGGAAGGCATGATGCTCAAAGCCAAGGACGGCCTGTACGGCGTGGGCCGCACCAAGGACATGGGTGTGTGGTGGAAGTGGAAAGTCGACCCGTTCAGCGTCGATGCGGTGTTGATCTACGCCCAGCGCGGCCATGGTCGCCGCGCCAGCCTTTATAGCGACTACACCTTTGCAGTGTGGGACGGACCGCCCGGCCCGGAGCGCACGTTGGTGCCTTTTGCCAAGGCCTATTCAGGGCTGACCGACGAGGAAATGCGCAAGGTCGACGCGATAGTGCGCAAAACCACGGTGGAGAAATTCGGCCCGGTCAGCAGCGTGACGCCAAGCATGGTGTTTGAGCTGGGTTTTGAGGGGATTGCCCTGTCGAAGCGGCACAAGAGCGGGATTGCGGTGCGGTTTCCGAGGATGCTGCGGTGGCGGCAGGATAAAGCGGTGGATGAGGCGGACAACCTGGCCACGCTGCAAGACCTGCTGGCGTGACACACATTCCGGTGGGAGGGCGCTTGCCCCCGGTGGCGGTAGATTAGTTACAGATAAGTTGACTGGCCCACCGCTATCGGCAGCAAGCCCCCTCCCACCGCTTGATCCGAGAAAAGATCCAAAATAGTGCACTGAAAAATCAATGCCCATTTTCGGGCATCTCCTACACTCATATCTCCCTTATCCCACCTTTTAAAAAGCTCATTCGGAACTATGGTGCAGAAATTGCTACTTGTGATCCGTCTGACACCGTTCAGTAACAGTCCTAAACGCGCCACAGGCGCTTATCTTGGTTTCCAGGGATTACATAATGAAAAAAGCATTGCTGACCCTTTCTGCACTGGCTCTGTGCATGGCTGCTGGTGTTGCTACAGCCAAGGAATACAAGGAATTGCGTTTTGGTGTCGATCCTTCCTACGCGCCGTTCGAATCCAAGGCCGCCGATGGCAGCCTGGTAGGCTTCGATATCGACCTGGGCAATGCGATCTGCGCCGAACTGAAGGTTAAGTGCAAGTGGGTCGAAAGTGACTTCGATGGCATGATTCCAGGCCTGAAGGCCAACAAGTTCGACGGCGTGATTTCATCGATGACGGTGACCGAAGCCCGTGAAAAGGCGATCGACTTCTCCAACGAGCTGTTCTCCGGCCCGACTTCTCTGGTGTTCAAAAAAGGCGCGAACTACTCCACGCCTGAGTCCCTGAAGGGCAAAACTGTGGGCTACGAGCAAGGCACCATTCAGGAAGCCTACGCCAAGGCGGTGCTGGACAAGGCTGGTGTGGCCACCAAAGCCTACGCCAACCAGGACCAGGTGTATGCCGACCTGACTTCCGGCCGTCTCGACGCTTCGGTGCAGGACATGCTGCAAGCCGAACTGGGCTTTTTGAAGTCGCCAGCAGGCGCTGACTACGAAGTCAGCAAGGCCATCGACGACCCATTGCTGCCATCCAAAACGGCGGTCGGTATCAAAAAAGGTAACAAAGACCTCAAGGCCTTGCTCGATAAAGGTATCAAAGCGTTACACGATGATGGCACCTACGCCACCATTCAGAAGAAACACTTCGGCGATCTGAACCTGTACAGCGGTAAATAACACCCCGGCGCCCACCTGTTTCAGGTGGGCGCTTTTTTATCGCCATAGGTCCTGAATTCATGTTTGAAGATCTTTTGCAAACCCTGGGCCTGAGTGCCTTCAGTTTGAAGGGGTTCGGCCCGCTGTTGCTGCAAGGTACGTGGATGACCGTGAAACTGTCGGTCGCCTCCCTGACTGTCAGCGTCCTGCTCGGCCTGATCGGCGCCAGCGCGAAACTGTCCCGCGTCAGCCTGATCCGCATCCCCGCCCAGCTCTACACCACCTTGATTCGCGGCGTGCCCGACCTGGTGCTGATGTTGCTGATTTTCTATAGCCTGCAAATCTGGCTGACCGGTTTTACCGACTTTATGGAATGGGACTACATCGAGATCGACCCATTCAGCGCCGGGGTTATCACCTTGGGCTTTATTTACGGTGCCTACTTCACCGAGACGTTTCGCGGCGCCATCCTCGCCGTGCCGCGTGGCCAGTTGGAAGCGGCGACCGCCTACGGGCTCACGCGCGGGCAACGGTTTCGCTTCGTGACCTTCCCGCAGATGATGCGCTTTGCCCTGCCGGGCATTAACAACAACTGGTGCGTGATGCTCAAGGCCACGGCACTGGTGTCGATCATCGGCCTGGCGGACCTGGTCAAGGCGGCTCAAGACGCCGGCAAGAGCACTTATCAACTGTTCTATTTCCTGGTGCTCGCGGCGTTGATCTACCTGCTGATCACCAGCGCGTCCAACGTCGTCCTGCGCTGGCTTGAGCGCCGCTACTCCGCTGGGTCCAGGGAGGCCGTGCGATGATCGAACTTATTCAGCAATACTGGCGCCCCTTTCTGTATAGCGACGGCCAGCACATCACCGGGCTGGCGATGACCCTGTGGCTGCTCAGCGCCTCGCTGGTGATTGGCTTTCTGGTGTCGATTCCGCTGTCCATCGCCCGCGTCTCGCGCAAACGCTACATACGCTGGCCGGTGCAGTTCTACACCTACCTGTTTCGCGGCACGCCGCTCTATATCCAACTGCTGATCTGCTACACCGGCATCTACAGCATTGCGGCCGTGCGCGCGCAACCAGTGCTGGATGCGTTCTTTCGTGATGCGATGAACTGCACCATCCTCGCGTTCGCCTTGAACACCTGCGCCTACACCACCGAGATTTTCGCCGGGTCGATCCGCAGCATGGCCCACGGCGAAGTCGAAGCGGCCAAGGCCTATGGCTTGAGCGGCTGGAAACTGTACGCCTATGTGATCATGCCGTCGGCGCTGCGCCGCTCATTGCCGTACTACAGCAATGAAGTGATCCTGATGCTGCACTCGACCACCGTGGCGTTTACCGCGACGGTGCCGGACATTCTCAAGGTGGCGCGGGACGCTAACTCGGCCACTTACATGACCTTTCAATCATTCGGCATCGCTGCGCTGATCTACCTGACCGTGACCTTTGCACTGGTCGGGCTGTTTCGTCTGGCGGAGCGCCGCTGGCTGGCCTTCCTCGGGCCGAGCCACTAAGGAGCCTTCATGCGTCATCAGGTACATGATCTGATCGCGCCGGTGCCAGGCACGGCGCGGCAGATTCACAGTTTCCACTTCGGCCCGGAACAGGCCGAAGGCAAGGTCTACATCCAGTCATCGCTGCATGCTGACGAACTGCCGGGCATGTTGGTGGCCTGGCACCTCAAGGCGCGCCTGGCTGAGTTGGCGGCGGCCGGTAGGCTGGTGAGCGAAATCGTGTTGGTGCCCATCGCTAACCCGGTCGGCCTGGAACAGGTGTTAATGGACATTCCGCTGGGCCGTTATGAGTTGGAAAGCGGGCAGAACTTCAATCGCCTGTTTGTCGACCTCAGCGAAGAAGTCGGTAACCAAGTCGAGTACCTGCTGGGCGATGATCCCCAGCACAACGCGCGGTTGATCCGCGCCGCCCTGGCCACAGCCCTGGCCGCGCAAACCGCCGACACCCAGTTGCACTCTCAGCGGCTGGTGCTGCAACGCTTGGCCTGTGATGCCGACATGGTGCTGGACCTGCATTGCGACTTCGAAGCCGTGGCGCACCTATACACCACGCCCCAGGCCTGGCCGCAGGTGGAGCCGTTGGCGCGCTATATCGGTTCGGAGGCCAATTTGCTCGCCACCGATTCCGGCGGGCAATCCTTTGATGAGTGTTTCACCCTGGTGTGGTGGCAGTTGCAGCAACGCTTCGGCGAGCGCTTCCCGATTCCCATGGGCAGCTTTTCGGTGACCGTCGAACTGCGTGGGCAGGGCGACGTCAACCACGGCCTGGCCAGCCTTGACGGCCAGGCAATCATCGACTATCTGATCCATTTCGGCGCGATTGAAGGCACTGCGGCGCCACTGCCCGAGCTGCCCTACCCGGCCACTCCACTGGCGGGCGTTGAGCCTGTGGCCACGCCGGTCGGCGGCTTGCTGGTATTCAGCGTCCTGCCGGGTGAATACCTGGAGGCCGAGCAACTGATTGCCGAAATCATCGACCCCATTACTGACCGCGTAACGCCCGTGCACTGTAAAAACGCCGGCCTGCTTTACGCCCGTTCGCTGCGGCGCATGGCCACTGCCGGGATGGTGATCAGCCATGTCGCTGGCACTGAAGCCTACCGCAGCGGCTATCTACTTTCGCCTTGAGGATGCACGCCCCATGTACAAATTGACCGTTGAAGGCCTGCATAAAAGCTATGGCGACAATGAAGTGCTCAAAGGTGTCTCGCTCAAGGCCAAGACCGGCGACGTGATCAGCCTGATCGGCGCCAGCGGCTCGGGCAAGAGCACCTTTTTGCGCTGCATCAACTTCCTGGAAACGCCCAACGACGGCGCGATGACCCTCGACGGCCAGCCGATCCGCATGGTCAGCGACCGCCACGGCATGCGCGTGGCCGACGACGCCGAGCTGCAACGCCTGCGAACACGGTTGGCGATGGTGTTCCAGCATTTCAACCTGTGGAGCCACATGAGCGTGCTGGAAAACATCACCATGGCCCCGCGTCGGGTGCTGGGTTGCAGCAAGAAGGACGCCGAAGATCGCGCCCGTCGCTACCTGGACAAGGTGGGCCTGCCGGCACGCGTGGCCGATCAATACCCGGCGTTTCTGTCCGGTGGCCAGCAGCAACGGGTGGCCATCGCCCGCGCCCTGGCCATGGAGCCGGAGGTGATGCTGTTCGATGAACCCACCTCCGCCCTCGACCCGGAGCTGGTCGGTGAAGTGTTGAAGGTGATCCAGGGGCTGGCCGAAGAAGGCCGCACCATGATCATGGTTACCCACGAAATGAGCTTTGCGCGCAAGGTGTCGAACCAGGTGCTGTTCCTGCACAAAGGCCTGGTGGAAGAGCAAGGCGCGCCCGAGGATGTGCTGGGCAATCCGAAGAGCGAGCGCCTGCAGCAGTTCTTGAGCGGCAATTTGAAGTAAACCTTTGTGGCGCCTGGAGGGTCTTTGGAAGAGAGCCTCCAGAGCGTCAGCCACCGCATGGCAAAACCCTTCGACTTCGCCAAACACTGGTTTGCCGCCAAAGGCTGGAAGCCGTTCGCCTTTCAGAAAGAGGTGTGGGCAGCGGTCAAGCAGGGCCAGTCAGGCTTGCTGCATGCCAGCACCGGCGCGGGTAAAACCTATGCGCTGTGGTTTGCCGCCCTCAATCGCTTCGCCGTTACCCGCCCGCCCGCCACCGGTAAACGTAAAGCGCAGGCTGAGCCGCTGACGGTGCTGTGGATCACGCCGATGCGTGCGCTGGCCGCCGACACCGCACGCGCCCTTGAAGCGCCGCTGACGGCCTTGCAGATTCCCTGGAGCGTCGGCCTGCGTACCGGCGACACCAGCAGCAGCGAACGCGCCCGGCAGACCCGCCGCCAGCCCACTGCACTGGTCACCACGCCGGAAAGCCTGACGTTGATGCTGGCGCGGGCGGACAGCGAGACGAGCCTGGCGCACCTGCGCATGGTGATTGTGGATGAGTGGCATGAACTGATCGGCAATAAACGTGGCGTCCAACTGCAGCTGGCGCTGGCGCGCTTGCGGCGTTGGCATCCGGAGCTGATGGTGTGGGGAATTTCCGCGACGCTGGGCAATCAATCCCACGCCTTGGACGTTTTGGTCCCACAAGGCGGCGGGATCAATGTGCGGGGGCAAACGGCCAAAGAGTTGAAGGTCGATACCTTGTTACCGCCCACCGCCGAGCGCTTTCCCTGGGCTGGGCATATCGGTTTGAAAATGTTGCCCCACGTGGTGGCCGAGGTAGATTCCAGCAGCAGTTGCCTGGTATTCACCAATACGCGGGCGCAGTCGGAGATGTGGTACCAGGCGTTGCTCGAAGCCCGTCCGGACTGGGCGGGGTTGATTGCTTTGCATCACGGCTCACTGTCGCGCGAAACCCGCGATTGGGTGGAGCGGGCCTTGAAAGAGGGTCAACTGAAAGCCGTGGTGTGCACCTCCAGCCTGGATCTGGGTGTGGATTTCCTGCCAGTGGAGCGCGTCTTGCAGATTGGCTCAGCCAAAGGCGTGGCACGGCTGATGCAGCGCGCCGGGCGCTCCGGGCATGCGCCGGGGCGGCCGTCACGCGTGACGCTGGTGCCGACCCACAGCCTGGAACTGGTGGAAGCCGCCGCTGCCCAGGACGCGATTGCACAGCGACGCATTGAAGCCCGTGAATCGCCTTACAAACCTTTGGATGTGCTCGTACAGCACTTGGTGAGCATGGCATTGGGCGGTGGCTTTATACCGGATGCGCTGCTGGCGGAGGTCCGCAGCGCCTGGGCCTATCGTGACCTTACGGAGGCCGATTGGGCCTGGGCGCTGGGGTTTGTGCGCCATGGCGGGCTGTCGCTGACCGCTTACCCGGATTACCGCCGCGTCGAGCCTGATGAACATGGCGTCTGGCGGGTGCCGGATGCGCGCTTGGCCCGTCGTCATCGCATGAGTGTGGGCACTATCGTCAGCGATGCGAGTATCCAGTTGAAGTTCTGGAGCAAGGGCGGCGGCGGGAAGCACTTGGGCAGTGTCGAGGAAGGTTTCATCGCACGGTTAAAGCCCGGCGATGGCTTCTTGTTTGCCGGGCGTTTATTGGAGTTGGTACGGGTGGAAAACATGACGGCGTATGTGCGCCGCAGCACTGCGAAAAAGGCTGCCGTGCCACGTTGGAATGGCGGGCGCATGCCACTTTCCAACGAGCTGGCCCACGCGGTGGTCGAGCGTTTTGATGCGGCGGCACATGGGCACTACGACGGCCCTGAGATGCAGGCGGTGCAACCTTTGCTGCAAACCCAGTTGCGCTGGTCCGGCCTGCCGACGCGCGATCATCTGCTGGCCGAGGCGTTGAAATCACGTGAGGGATGGCACCTGTTTCTTTATCCCTTTGCGGGGCGCCAGGTGCATTTGGGGCTGGCGAGTTTGTTGGCGTGGCGGGTCAGCCAACAGCAACCTGTGACCTTTTCGATTGCCGTGAATGATTACGGGTTGGAGCTGTTGAGCGCCACCGAGGTGAATTGGCCGGTGTTGTTGAACGAGGTGCTGCTGAGCCCGACTGATTTACTGACCGACGTCGTCGCCAGCCTTAACGCCGGGGAACTGGCCCTGCGCCGTTTCCGCGAAATAGCGCGCATCGCCGGGCTGGTGTTTGCCGGCTACCCAGGCGCGCCAAAGAGCACGCGGCAGGTGCAGGCCTCCAGCGGCTTGTTCTTCGAAGTATTCAAGCAATATGACCCGCAGAACTTGCTGCTGACCCAAGCTGGGGAAGAAGTCCTGCGGGACGAGTTGGATATTCGTCGGCTGGAACAGACATTGCGCCACCTGGCCGAGCTGAAACTGGACCTGCACATGATCGAACGGCCTACGCCGCTGGCTTTCCCGCTGCTGGTTGAGCGGATGCGAGAGAGCATGAGTTCGGAAAAGCTCTCGGAGCGCATTGCGCGAATGGTCAGGGATTTGGAAAAAGTCGCAGATAACAGGAAGCGCTGATGCATTGCTCGGTGACGCTTGAGGGAGAGGAGCTGTGGCTGATGGCGGAAAAGGCCGTGTATTGGCCCTCACGTCGGTGCCTACTGATTGCCGACGTGCATTTTGGCAAGGCCTCCGCCTACCGCAGCCTGGGGCAACCGGTGCCACAAGGCACCACAACTGAAAACGTGCAGCGCCTGGACCGGCTGCTATCGGCCTTGCCGTGCGAGCAGGTCATCTTTCTCGGTGACTTCCTGCACGGCCCCGGCTCTCACGCCAGCGGTACCCTGAGCGCCTTGAGGAGCTGGCGCGAGCGCAATTGCGGCTTGAGCATGACGTTAATTCGCGGCAATCACGATAAACGCGCGGGCGACCCGCCTGCCGACTTGAGGATTGCGGTAGTTGCGGAGCCATTACTGATGGGCCCGTTTGCCCTGCAACACGAACCGGACGCGCATCCCAGCCATCATGTGCTGGCAGGGCATGTGCACCCGGTCTATCGCTTGCGCGGCAAAGGTCGCCAGAGCCTGCGCCTGCCTTGCTTTCAGCTGGGGTTGCGGATCAGCCTACTGCCGGCGTTTGGCGCCTTTACCGGGGGTTATGCAGTGGAGCAGGACGACGGACAGCAGATCTTTGTGATTGGTGACCAGGCCGTATGGCCAGTTCGATGAAGAACTGACCATTTCCTGATCCACACGGATCAGGCGACCGGTGCGGGTGGCGGCTCGTCGGGAATTGTCGGCACACCGGGTTCGGTGGGCTGCGGGTAATCTTCGTCGGGCTGGCCAGGAATGCCGCCTGCATACGCAGGATCGGCCATCAGGGACCAGGCCAGAACACCAATCTGGTTGGGTTCAAGCCGGGCGAGTTCGGCGCTGATTCGCGGGTCGATCTTCATAAAGTACTCCTCAAGCGTGGCTCGGTGCGTTTTGCACGCACCGAGGCAGTACACCCAATAGAGTCACTTCCTGCAGACTAATTCCCTTTACGTGTAAGACCTTTCTATCAAGCGCGTGGGAGTGTGACGCCGCGCTGGCCCTGGTACTTGCCGGCACGGTCTTTGTAGGACACCTCACAGGCCTCATCGGACTGCAGGAACAGCATCTGTGCCACGCCTTCGTTGGCGTAGATCTTGGCCGGCAACGTGGTGGTGTTGGAGAACTCCAGGGTCACGTGACCTTCCCACTCTGGCTCAAGTGGCGTCACGTTGACGATAATGCCGCAACGCGCGTAGGTGCTTTTACCGAGGCAAATGGTCAGTACGTCGCGCGGAATGCGGAAAAACTCCACGGTACGCGCCAGAGCGAAGGAGTTTGGTGGAATGATGCACACGTCGCTTTTGACGTCGACGAAGCTCTTTTCGTCGAAGTTTTTCGGGTCGACGATTGCCGAATTGATATTGGTGAACACCTTGAACTCATCGGCGCAACGCACGTCGTAGCCGTAGCTGGAAACACCGTACGAAATCACACGTTCATCGCCTTCGCCACGGATCTGGCGTTCAACGAACGGTTCGATCATGCCGTGTTCTTGCGCCATGCGGCGAATCCACTTGTCCGATTTGATGCTCATGGCGGGTGTCCTGAATAGCGAGGTGGAAAAATTCTGTTGGGCATCTTACCGGGGCCGGCCGTGGGGTTCAAAGGGCGCGGGGCTTTTCTTGATGAATGCACTGCCTGCTATAAGCCGCAGCCAGCGGGGCCGGGGCTCATATTGCAGCCAGCAGTGACGAAAAATACCACCGCCAGTCACGAAAATAGAGAAACCTTAGGAAATACCATTGGCACGTTCCGGAAAAAGGGTTAAGGTGGCGCCACTGTGCTGCTTGTGTCACTGAGAATCTCTACACGATATGTTGAATTTCGATCCAACCATCTCCAAGAATTTTTCCTGCTCTTTGCACTCAGTCTCGGCCAGGGCTTTTCCTGAGTCGCAGTTAACTTTGTCCAAGGAGATACACCATGTCTAATCGCCAAACTGGTACCGTTAAGTGGTTCAACGATGAAAAAGGCTTCGGCTTCATCACTCCACAATCCGGTGACGACCTGTTCGTTCACTTCAAAGCTATCCAATCCGACGGCTTCAAAAGCCTGAAAGAAGGCCAACAGGTTTCTTTCATCGCTACCCGCGGTCAGAAAGGCATGCAAGCTGAAGAAGTTCAAGTTATCTAACTTGTACTGACTTAGTCGAAAAAACCCCGCCCTTAAAAGCGGGGTTTTTTTATGCCTGACGTTTGGGGACGCCCGGATAAAATGTCAGGCACAAAAAAATGTGGGAGAAGACTTGCGCCCGATGGCGGTGGGCCAGTCAATACATCTGCTGACTGCCACACTGCCATCGGGCGCAAGCCCCCTCCCACATTCAAACGGCGTCGTTACTGAAACAACGACTCACTCGACAAGCCGTTCTTCTCGAGGATCTCACGCAAGCGCTTAAGGCCCTCTACCTGGATCTGCCGGACTCGCTCACGCGTAAGACCGATCTCCAGCCCTACATCCTCCAGGGTGCTGCTCTCATGGCCACGCAGGCCGAAGCGGCGAATCACCACTTCACGCTGCTTGTCCGTGAGCTCCGACAGCCACTGGTCAATACTTTGCGAAAGATCATCGTCCTGCAACAGCTCACAAGGATCTGTCGGACGATCATCCGTCAGGGTGTCCAGCAGGGTTTTATCCGAATCCGGACCCAGCGAGACATCGACCGAAGACACGCGCTCGTTCAAGCCGAGCATGCGCTTGACCTCGCCTACCGGCTTCTCCAGCAGGTTGGCGATTTCTTCAGGCGAAGGTTCATGATCGAGTTTTTGTGTCAGCTCACGCGCCGCCCGCAGGTAGACGTTGAGCTCTTTGACCACATGGATCGGCAACCGAATCGTACGGGTCTGATTCATGATCGCCCGTTCGATGGTCTGGCGAATCCACCAGGTGGCGTAGGTCGAAAAGCGGAAGCCCCGCTCAGGGTCGAACTTCTCCACCGCCCGGATCAAGCCCAGGTTGCCCTCCTCGATCAGGTCCAACAGCGACAGGCCACGATTGACATAGCGTCGAGCGATTTTCACCACCAGCCGCAGGTTGCTTTCAATCATGCGCTTGCGCCCAGCCGGGTCACCCTTTTGCGACAAGCGCGCAAAATGAACTTCTTCTTCGGGAGTGAGCAGAGGGGAGAAGCCAATTTCATTGAGGTACAGCTGCGTTGCGTCGAGCGCCCGCGTGTAGTCAATGTACTTGTGTTGCTTTAACGCAGTGGAGTTCTTGGATTTGGTACGAACTGAAGGTACAGACCCTTCATCATTCGACATCGATTCCTTTTCGGTGAGGTTCTCCATTTCAAGGAGAACCTCATCGTCGATGTCAAACTCCGGCGCTTCTTTACTGAGAGCCATTGTTATAGTCCTTTGGTGAGTTCGACCTCAAGCTCAAGCGACGCCTTTATCCTTGGCAGCGCTGGAGCCTGTTCCTTCTACGTGAGGGAACAGGCTGTGCAACACATCAACGGCGGGGTAGGAATTGCAGTGGATCTACAGGCTTCCCTTGGCGGCGAATCTCAAAGTGCAGTTTCACCCGGTCCGTACCAGTTGACCCCATTTCGGCAATTGTCTGTCCAACCTTGACCTGCTGCCCCTCCCGAACCAACAGCCTACGGTTGTGACCGTAAGCACTGACGTAGGTATCGCTGTGTTTGATGATGACCAGCTCGCCGTAGCCCCGCAAACCACTCCCGGCGTACACCACTGTCCCATCAGATGCAGCTAAAACAGGCTGTCCCAAATCCCCGGCGATATCAATGCCTTTATTCAAACTACCGTTTGAAGAGAATTTTCCAATTAATACCCCGTTGGAAGGCCACCCCCAACCGGTCGGCGCAGGGCCTGCAGGCGGTAATGGCGCGGGTGCCGGCTTGCTCGAAACCGCAGTCGCGGTGGTGCCTGCGGGCCGGGTGATGATCGTGGTTTTGCTCGACGACGAGGGCGAAGATCCGGACTTTGTCACAACTGCCGTAGGCGCCGAACCACTGCGCCCATCGAAACGAATGGTCTGCCCCGGATGGATCGTATAGGGCACAGGAATGTTGTTACGCGCTGCGAGTGCCTTGTAATCCCAGCCGTAGCGGAAGGCGATCGAGAACATCGTGTCCCCCTTTCGCACTACATACTGCCCGGTGGTGACCGTCGGTTTTTTCGGCACTGCATTATTACGGTCAACTACCCGCGCGCCCCCGGAAGGCGTGCTCGAACAAGCAGCCAATAAGGAACTCAAGACAAGGCCAAGCACCAGTCGCTGAAAACTTGTTTTACTCATACGCTGCGCAAGACCTGTGAGACTCACCCGCCGCTCCCTTTGTGGTGGCTGAACATGAACGCCTGTATCAGGCTTGAAATATGACGCCAGTATAACTGGGCATTGAGTTTTTACCGGCACACGACTGAAACGAAAAACGCATCATGTTTAAAGTCGGGCTCCATTCATGTTGACTCAATAAGCTCCGCTGTAAGACACATCCCCACCCACAGAATTCACTGTTTGCGAATAAATGATCAGGCCAGCGGGCCATTGAGCAAGGGTACGAAGCGCACAGCGCCCAACACATGCCGGGAAAAGCCTTCGTCTTCTCGGATAATGAGCATCAATTGTTGCACTTCGCCGGAACCCACCGGGATGACCAGCCGCCCGCCGGGCGCCAGTTGATCGAGCAACGCCTGCGGCACATCGGTGGCAACGGCGGTGACAATGATGCCGTTATATGGCGCCAGGGCTGGCCAACCTTCCCAACCATCGCCCCAGCGGAACACCACGTTGCGCAGGTTCAACTCCACCAGGCGCTCCTTGGCACGGTCCTGCAGGACCTTGATGCGCTCCACCGAAAACACCCGCTCCACCAATTGCGACAGCACGGCGGTCTGGTAACCCGAACCGGTGCCGATTTCCAGCACCTTGTCCAACGGCCCCGCTGCCAGCAACAGCTCACTCATGCGCGCAACCATATAAGGTTGCGAGATGGTCTGGTTGTGGCCGATCGGCAACGCGGTGTCTTCATAGGCGCGATGGGCCAGCGCTTCGTCCACAAACAGGTGGCGTGGTGTGCGCCGGATCACTTCCAGCACTTGGGCGTTTGACAGCCCTTCTTCGTACAGACGCTGGATCAAACGCTCGCGAGTACGCTGAGAGGTCATCCCGATGCCACGGCGCAGCAGATCGTCTTGTTCACGCGCCATCAACGCAGCCCCTCGAGCCAGCCATCGAGACTATTGAAGGCATCACTGAAGGTGCGATCAAGCTGCAACGGAGTAATCGAAACATAACCTTGCATCACCGCATGAAAGTCCGTGCCCGGGCCACCGTCCTCGGCGTCGCCGGCTGCCGCAATCCAATAACCCTCTTTGCCACGCGGATCAACCACCTTCAATGGCGCGGCAGCTCGGGCGCGATGGCCCAGGCGCGTTAACTGGATACCGCGAATATGGTCGAGGGGCAAGTTGGGGATATTAACGTTGAGCACCGTACGCGGTGGCAAGTCCAGGGAACTGTGGGCCTCCACCAGCTTGCGCGCGAAATACGCCGCCGTCGCCAGGTTATCCAATTGCCGCGAGGCAAAGGAAAAGGCGAACGAGGTTCGGCCCAGAAAGCGCCCTTCAAGGGCCGCCGCCACGGTGCCGGAATACAACACGTCATCGCCCAGGTTGGCGCCGAGGTTAATGCCCGACACCACCAAGTCCGGCTCCTGATCCAACAAGCTGTTGATTGCCAAGTGCACGCAGTCGGTAGGGGTGCCATTCACGCTGATAAAGCCATTGGCCAGAACCTGCGGGTGCAACGGACGGTCGAGCGTCAGCGAACTGCTGGCGCCACTCTTGTCCTGGTCCGGGGCAACCACCACACACTCGGCATAATCTTGCAGCGCAGCATAAAGCGCGGCAAGGCCAGGTGCGGTGGCACCGTCATCGTTTGATATCAGAATACGCATGGGCTGTCCGTCTGCCCCACCGGCACCAGATCAACAAGCTCGCGCACCAAGACAGTGGCGAAGCATCCGGCCGGCAGGACGAATTCCAATTGCAGAATGTCAGGACCGGGATAATGCCACGTCAACCCGCCAATGGGCAGTCGCAGAATGCGCCGCTCCTGGCTCATGCCGGCATTCACCAGCCAATCACGCAGGTCGGCTTCACTAGCGGCGACCGCTTGCTCCAGCTCATGCGTTGCACCGCTGGCCGGCGAATCGCCTTCGCCCCACTGTGGCCCGGTGGGGTGCAGGTCCAGAATCGCCAGGCGTGGGTCGCTGCATTCAGCCTCCCCGGCCGGGAAAAAACTGCGGCTGTCGGTAAACGCCAGCAGGTCGCCAATCTGGGCGCGCTGCCAGGAGCCATCCGCGACACGTGCCGCCAACACTTTGTTGAACAAGAAGCTACGTGCGGTCGACAGCAACCGCGAACGCACATTGCGCTGCTCCGGCAAAGCCTTGCGCGCCGCCCATTGACGCGCGTCCACCACATTGCCGCCGTTGTGGCCAAAGCGCTGGGCGCCGAAGTAGTTGGGGATGCCGTGCTGGGCAATCAGTTGCAAACGCGCGTCGATGGCGACGGTATCACCGGCCAACTGGGTCAGGCGCAAGGTAAAACCGTTGGCCGCATGCGCACCGCGCTGCAGCTTGCGCTTGTGGCGGGTCATTTTAAGGATCTTGAGGGTGTCGTTTTGCGCACCGCTCATGTCCGGGTCGACCTTGCCCGGCAATTGCACGCTGAACCACTGGCGGGTCAACGCCTGGCGGTCCTTGAGCCCGGCATAACTGACGGTGCGCAACGGCACGCCGGCCGCCTTGGCGATGCGCCGCGCAGCCTCTTCAGTATTCAGACCACGCTTTTCAACCCACAGCCACAGGTGCTCACCGTCGCCGGTCAGCGGGATATCCAGCACTTCGTCTACTTGGAAATCTTCAGCCGTCGCCTTCAGGACCGCGCTGCCCAAGGCCTCGCCATAGGCCCGTGGGCCCAGCAATTCCAAGTCATTCATGCGCGCAGCAACAAGGCAACGGAGTGCACCGCGATGCCTTCTTCCCGCCCGGTAAACCCGAGCTTTTCGGTGGTGGTGGCTTTCACGTTGACTTGATCCAATTCAATTTGCAGGTCCGCGGCAATCAATGCGCGCATTGATTCGATATGCGGGGCCATTTTCGGGGCCTGGGCGACAATGGTGTTGTCGACGTTGCCGACCTTCCAGCCTTTGGCGTGGATCAGGCCGACCACGTGGCGCAACAGCACGCGGCTGTCCGCGCCCTTGAAGGTTGGGTCGGTGTCCGGAAAGTGTTTGCCGATATCGCCCAACGCCGCCGCGCCGAGCAAGGCATCGCTCAAGGCATGCAACACAACGTCGCCGTCAGAATGAGCCAGCAACCCATGGTGGTGTGCAATGCGCACGCCGCCCAAGGTGATGAAATCGCCTTCAGCGAAACGGTGCACATCATAGCCGTGGCCAATACGCATAAAAAAACGCCCCGATTTAATTCAGGGCGTGATTCTACCTACTTTTGCCTCACATTAACCGAGCAAAGCACGACCATGATGTCGCAAATGATCTTCGATGAAGCTGGCGATAAAGAAGTAGCTGTGGTCATAGCCAGGCTGCAGGCGCAATTGGAGCGGGTGGTTGACCGCCTTGGCTGCCTGCATCAGGGCCTCGGGCTTGAGCTGCACGGCGAGGAAATCGTCGCGATCGCCTTGGTCCACCAGCAATGGCAGTTTTTCCGAGGCTTCGCTGATCAGCACGCAGGCATCCCACTCACGCCATTTAGAGCGCTCTTCGCCCAGGTAACGGGAGAAGGCTTTCTGACCCCACGGGCAATCCATCGGGTTGTTGATCGGCGAAAACGCCGACACCGATAGGTAACGCCCAGGGTTGCGCAAGGCACACACCAACGCCCCATGGCCGCCCATGGAGTGGCCGCTGATGCCGCGTTTATCTGAAGCCGGGAAATGCGCTTCAACCAACGCCGGCAATTCCTGCACCACGTAGTCATGCATCCGATAGTGCTTGACCCAAGGTTCCTGGGTGGCATTCAGATAAAAGCCCGCGCCGAGGCCGAAATCCCAGGCGTTGTCCGGGTCGCCCGGCACACCCGGCCCACGCGGGCTGGTGTCCGGTGCGACGATGATAAGCCCAAGCTCAGCGGCCATGCGCTGGGCGCCGGCTTTTTGCATGAAGTTCTCGTCGGTGCAGGTCAACCCGGACAGCCAATACACCACCGGCAACTTGCCGCCCTGCTCCGCTTGGGGCGGCAGGTAAACGGCAAAGGTCATGTCACAACCGAGCACATCGGAATGATGCTTGTAGCGTTTATGCCAGCCGCCGAAGCTCTTCTGGCAGGACAGGTTTTCCAGACTCATGGCCGACCTCAGAAATGGATGACGGTACGAATGCTCTTGCCTTCATGCATCAGGTCAAACGCTTTGTTGATGTCTTCCAGGCCCATGGTGTGGGTGATGAAGGTGTCCAGCGGGATCTCGCCGGTCTGGGCCATTTCCACGTAGCTTGGCAATTCGGTACGACCGCGCACGCCGCCGAACGCCGAACCGCGCCAGACGCGCCCGGTCACCAATTGGAATGGACGAGTGGCGATTTCCTGGCCGGCACCGGCAACGCCGATGATCACCGATTCGCCCCAACCTTTATGGCAGCACTCGAGGGCCGCGCGCATCAGTTGCACATTGCCGATGCACTCGAAGGAAAAGTCCACGCCGCCGTCGGTCAGGTCGACGATTACGTCCTGGATTGGGCGATCGTAGTCTTTCGGATTGAGGCAATCGGTGGCGCCCAGTTGCTTGGCGATTTCAAACTTTGCCGGGTTGATGTCGATGGCAATGATGCGACCCGCCTTGGCTTTCACCGCGCCGATCACGGCCGACAGGCCAATGCCGCCGAGGCCAAAGATCGCCACGGTGTCGCCCGGCTTAACCTTGGCCGTGTTAATCACCGCACCGATGCCGGTGGTGACGCCGCAACCCAGCAGGCAGACTTTTTCCAGTGGCGCTTCTTTAGGGATTTTGGCCACGGAGATTTCCGGCAGCACGGTGTACTCGGAGAACGTCGACGTACCCATGTAGTGGAAAATCGGCTGGCCTTTGTAGGAGAAACGCGTGGTGCCATCGGGCATCAGGCCTTTGCCCTGGGTGGAACGAATGGCCTGGCACAGGTTGGTCTTGCCCGACAGGCAGAATTTGCACTTGCCGCATTCCGGGGTGTACAGCGGGATCACGTGGTCGCCGACGGCCACCGAGGTCACGCCCTCGCCGATCGCTTCAACCACCGCGCCGCCTTCATGGCCGAGGATCGACGGGAAGATGCCTTCCGGGTCAGCACCCGACAAAGTGTAGGCGTCGGTATGGCACACACCGGATGCGACTACGCGCAACAGCACCTCGCCAGCCTTGGGCATGGCGACATCCACTTCAACGATCTCAAGGGGCTTTTTCGCTTCAAAGGCTACGGCGGCGCGAGACTTGATCATCCGGGATTCTCCAGGCAATTAAAAACTGAGGCGGTGAGTGTAAAACATGGCCCAGTGATTAATAATCCGGGCGAAAGCAAAACTTTATTGCTGTACAGGGATAATCGACATGCTGGAGAACCGCTGGGAAGGCATCGATGAGTTTGTTGCGGTGGCCGAATGCAGCCAATTCACAGCGGCAGCTGAGCGCCTGGGCGTGTCGTCTTCGCACATTAGCCGCCAGGTTGCACGCCTGGAGGAGCGACTACAGACGCGCTTGCTGTATCGCAGCACCCGCAAGGTGACCCTGACCGAGGCCGGCCAGACTTTCCTGCAACACTGCCAGCGTTTACAGGACGGTCGCGAAGAAGCCTTGCGCGCAGTGGGTGACCTCACCAGCGAACCCAAGGGCATGCTGCGCATGACCTGCGCGGTGGCGTACGGCGAGCGCTTCATCGTGCCGCTGGTCACACGGTTCATGGGCCTCTACCCGCAATTACGCGTGGATATTGAATTGAGCAATCGCCAGTTGGACTTGGTGCATGAAGGCCTCGACTTGGCGATCCGCCTGGGTCGCCTGCAAGATTCGCGCATGGTCGCCAGCCGCCTGGCCCCACGACGCATGTACCTGTGCGCGTCGCCGTCCTACTTGGCTCGTTACGGTCGGCCACATAGTTTGTCGGAATTAAGTCGGCATAACTGCCTGATTGGCAGCTCGGACATTTGGCAACTGGCGCAGGATGGGCGGGAATTTTCCCAACGGGTGCAAGGCAACTGGCGCTGCAACAGCGGGCAAGCGGTACTGGATGCCGCCCTGCAAGGCGTAGGGTTATGCCAATTGCCGGACTATTACGTGCTGGCGCATCTGCACAGTGGCGCACTGGTGTCGTTACTTGAAGCGCATCAGCCGCCGAACACCGCGGTGTGGGCGCTGTATCCGCAGCAACGGCATTTGTCGCCGAAGGTTCGCAAGCTGGTGGATTACTTGAAGACTGGCCTGGCTGAGCGGCCGGAGTATGGCGGGTAGTTATTCAGTGCCTGCACTGACCTCTTCGCGAGCAAGCCCGATCCCACAGGTTGGAATGCATTCCAAATGCAGGAGCGGGCTTGCTCGCGAAGGAGTGGACACGGTTTAACTGGCTACCTGCGGTTCACCCACCGCAGCCGGAGCCATTCCAGATCTTCCGGGCGGGTAACCTTGATATTGTCCGCACGCCCTTCGATCAGGCGCGGCGCCTGGCCCGACCATTCCATGGCCGAGGCTTCGTCGGTGATCACTGCGTCTGCCACCAGGCTGTCGGCCAGGGCGCGATGCAAGGCACCCAGGCGGAACATCTGCGGTGTATACGCCTGCCAGATGAGGCTGCGATCGACGGTTTCCACCACACGGCCGCGCTTGTCGATACGCTTGAGGGTGTCGCGCGCCGGCACAGCGAGCAAGCCGCCGACCGGATCATCGGCGAGTTCCGCCAACAACTTGTCGAGGTCATCACGGCTCAAGTTAGGGCGCGCAGCGTCGTGCACCAGCACCCAGTCGTCATCACTGGCGCCAAGCGCATTGAGCTGCAGCAACGCATTGAGCACTGAACCCGAGCGTTCGTCGCCGCCGTCCGCACGCACAATGCGAGAGTCGTTGGCACACGACAGGCTTGGCCAATAGGGATCATCTACAGCAAGACTGACCACCAGCCCCTTGAGGCTTGGATGGTCGAGAAAACAGTCGAGGCTGTGTTCAAGAATAGTGCGCCCGCCCAGTTGCAAATATTGTTTGGGACGGTCCGCGGCCATACGGGCACCGACGCCCGCGGCAGGAATCACGGCCCAGAAGGCCGGTAACGAAAGGTTCATTGGGCCAACTGGTAGAGGGTTTCGCCCTCCTTGACCATGCCCAACTCATGACGAGCCCGCTCTTCAACGGTCTCGGTACCTTTTTTCAGCTCAAGCACTTCGGCATCAAGGACGCGATTGCGCTCCAGCAGGATTTCGTTTTCGGCGTGCTGATCGGCAATTTGCTGGGTCAGTTCTTTCACCTGCGCGAAGCTGCCATTACCGACCCATAGGCGGTACTGCAGGCCAGCCAGCAATAAGAGCAAGACGAGGAACAACCAATTGGGACTGCGCATCGAAATCCGGGTATCCAGTAAAAAAAGACAGCCATATAAAACTTTTGAAGCAACTGATAGCACGAAGCCTGGATGAACCAGGCTTGTGCTTGTTAGTCATGAGATTAGCGTCGAAATTCACGCTGTCGTGTTTTTTCCGACGTAATCCGCTGACTTTTTACCATGCTTTACCACCAAGGAGCGATCAGCCGCGAAACTCGCTGCGACCGTTGTACTTGGCTTTACCTGCCAGTTGCTCTTCGATACGCAGCAATTGGTTGTACTTGGAAACGCGGTCGGAACGGCACAGGGAACCGGTCTTGATCTGCCCAGCCGAAGTGCCCACGGCCAGGTCGGCAATGGTCGAATCTTCGGTTTCGCCGGAGCGGTGCGAGATCACGGCGGTGTAGCCCGCGGCCTTGGCCATCTGGATGGCTTCCAGGGTCTCGGTCAGGGTGCCGATCTGGTTGAATTTGATCAGGATCGAGTTGGCGATCTTCTTGTCGATGCCTTCTTTCAGGATCTTGGTATTGGTCACGAACAAGTCGTCGCCCACCAGTTGGATTTTCTCGCCGATCTTGTCGGTAAGGACTTTCCAGCCCGCCCAGTCGGACTCGTCCAGGCCGTCTTCGATCGAGATGATCGGGTAGCGCTCACTCAGGCCCTTGAGGTAGTCGGCAAAACCTTCGGAGGTGAACACATGGCCTTCGCCGGACAGGTTATATTTACCGTCCTCGTAGAACTCACTCGCGGCGCAGTCCAAGGCCAGGGTCACGTCGGTGCCCAGCGTGTAGCCGGCATTGGTCACGGCTTCGGAGATCACTTTCAGTGCATCTTCGTTGGACGCCAGGTTCGGTGCAAAACCACCTTCGTCGCCCACTGCAGTGCTCAGGCCACGGGCCTTCAACACCGCTTTGAGATGATGGAAAATCTCGGTACCCATGCGCAGGCCTTCTGAGAAGGTCTTGGCGCCAACCGGCTGCACCATGAATTCCTGGATGTCGACGTTGTTATCAGCGTGCTCGCCACCGTTGATGATGTTCATCATCGGCACCGGCATCGAGTAAACACCCGGGGTGCCGTTCAGGTTGGCAATGTGTGCGTACAGCGGCAGGTCCTGATCCTGTGCGGCAGCCTTGGCAGCAGCCAGGGACACGGCGAGGATGGCGTTGGCGCCCAGGCTGCCTTTGTTTTCGGTGCCGTCGAGCTTGATCATCGCATGGTCCAGAGCTTTCTGGTCCAGCGGGTCCTTGCCCAGCAACAGGTCACGGATCGGGCCGTTGATGTTGGCTACAGCCTTGAGTACACCTTTGCCCAGGTAACGGCTCTTGTCGCCATCACGCAGTTCCAGCGCTTCGCGCGAACCGGTAGAAGCACCGGACGGCGCGCAGGCGCTGCCGATGATGCCGTTATCGAGAAGCACGTCGGCTTCGACGGTGGGGTTGCCACGGGAGTCGAGAACTTCACGACCTTTGATGTCGACGATTTTTGCCATTGTTGTAAACACTCCAAAGTTGACGAAAACGACGCAGCTGAAGGAAATCTTTTGACCGACCGCAAGGGTGGAACAACGGGGCAGGCTTGCAGGCGACAAGGCTCAGGCCCGCAGGCCTGAGCGTAAAGCGGGGAAAGTCTACCGGAGAAATGGCGCTTACGCGGTCTCTACTGTCGGAAAACTCTTGACCAGTTCGTCCAACTGCTTGAGCTGGGCCAAAAACGGCTCCAGCTTGTCCAGGCGCAGGGCGCATGGGCCGTCGCATTTGGCATTGTCCGGGTCCGGGTGAGCTTCCAGGAACAGGCCCGCCAGCGACTGGCTGATGCCCGCCTTGGCCAGGTCCAACACCTGGGCACGCCGCCCGCCGGCGGAATCGGCACGACCACCGGGCATTTGCAGCGCGTGGGTCACGTCGAAAAACACCGGGTATTCGAACTGTTTCATGATGCCAAAACCAAGCATGTCCACCACGAGGTTGTTGTAGCCGAAGCTCGAACCACGCTCGCAGAGGATCAACTGGTCATTACCCGCTTCCACGCATTTGTTCAGGATGTGTTTCATTTCCTGGGGCGCGAGGAACTGGGCTTTCTTGATATTGATCACAGCGCCGGTCTTGGCCATGGCGACCACGAGGTCGGTCTGGCGCGACAGGAAGGCCGGCAACTGGATGATGTCACACACCTCGGCGACCACGGCGGCCTGTTCAGGCTCGTGGACGTCGGTGATGATCGGCACGCCGAAAGCTTGCTTGATGTCCTGGAAGATCCGCATGCCTTCTTCAAGGCCCGGGCCGCGATAGGAGGTCACGGACGAACGGTTGGCCTTGTCGAAGCTGGCCTTGAACACGTAAGGGATACCGAGTTTCTGGGTAACCTTCACGTACTCTTCACAGACCTGCATCGCCATGTCGCGGCTTTCCAGCACGTTCATGCCGCCGAACAGCACCATGGGCTTGTCGTTGGCAATCTCGATGTCGCCTACGCGAATGATCTTCTGGGCCATCAGGTTTACGCCTTCTTCTGATGTTGCGTCAGTGCAGCTTTAACGAAACCGCTGAACAACGGGTGACCGTCGCGCGGCGTCGAGGTGAACTCAGGGTGGAACTGGCACGCCACGAACCACGGATGATCCGGCGCCTCGACCACTTCAACCAGCTTGCCATCACCGGATCGACCAGAGACTTTCAGGCCGGCTTCTTTGATTTGCGGCAGCAGGTTGTTGTTCACTTCGTAACGGTGACGGTGACGTTCGACGATCACGTCCTTGCCGTAGCAATCGTGAACCAGCGAGCCCGGCTCCAGCAGGCAGTCTTGCGCGCCAAGGCGCATGGTGCCGCCCAGGTCGGAGCTTTCGGTACGGGTTTCAACGGCGCCAGTAGCGTCTTCCCACTCGGTGATCAGGCCCACGACCGGATGGCCGCTGGTGTGATCGAACTCAGTGGAGTTGGCGTCTTTCCAGCCCAGTACGTTACGGGCGAACTCGATAACGGCCACTTGCATGCCCAGGCAGATACCCAGGTACGGCACTTTGTTTTCACGGGCGTACTGCACGGCGGTGATCTTGCCTTCCACACCACGCAGGCCGAAACCGCCGGGTACGAGGATCGCGTCAACACCTTCGAGCAGCGCGGTACCCTGGTTTTCGATGTCTTCGGAGTCGATATAGCGCAGGTTGACCTTGGTGCGGTTGCTGATACCGGCGTGGCTCATCGCTTCGATCAGCGACTTATACGCATCCAGCAGTTCCATGTACTTGCCGACCATGGCGATGGTGACTTCATGCTCAGGGTTGAGCTTGGCGTCGACCACGGCTTCCCACTCGGACAGGTCCGCGCCGTTGCACTGCAGGCCGAAACGCTCGACCACAAAATCATCCAGGCCTTGCGAGTGCAGGATGCCCGGGATTTTGTAGATGGTGTCGGCATCTTCCAGGGCAATCACCGCACGCTCTTCAACGTTGGTGAACTGCGCAATCTTGCGACGTGAGGAAATGTCGATCGGGTGATCGGAGCGGCACACCAGGACGTCCGGCTGCAGGCCGATGGAACGCAGTTCCTTGACCGAGTGCTGGGTAGGCTTGGTTTTGGTTTCGCCAGCGGTGGCGATGTACGGCACCAGTGTCAGGTGCATCAGCATCGCGCGCTTGGCACCGACTTCGAAACGCAACTGGCGGATGGCTTCGAGGAACGGTTGGGATTCGATGTCACCCACGGTGCCACCGATCTCGACCATCGCCACGTCGGCATCGCCTGCACCCTTGATGATGCGGCGCTTGATTTCGTCGGTGATGTGCGGGATCACCTGGATGGTTGCACCCAGGTAGTCACCACGGCGCTCTTTGCGCAGCACGTGCTCGTAGACACGGCCAGTGGTGAAGTTGTTGTTCTGGGTCATGGTCGTGCGGATGAACCGCTCGTAGTGGCCCAGGTCCAGGTCAGTTTCGGCGCCGTCGTGTGTGACGAACACTTCACCGTGCTGGAACGGGCTCATGGTGCCCGGGTCAACGTTGATGTACGGGTCCAGCTTGAGCATGGTGACCTTAAGTCCCCGCGCCTCCAGGATGGCCGCCAATGAAGCGGAGGCAATGCCTTTCCCCAATGAAGAAACAACACCGCCCGTGACGAATATGTAGCGCGTCATGAAAAACCCTAGAAGTCTGCGTTAAAGCGGTCCGAGCCGCCGGGGAAAGCGAAGGAAGGCCGAAGCCCCCGATCACCTGCATTAATCACAGTGCACCTTTCAAAAAAACCGCCGCGTTGTGACAGACCAGCAATGAAACACCGGTACGTTGATCGCTACACATTTTTTGGAATCGCCCAGCAAAGACTGCTTGGTAATCGGCAACTGCTGCGATTCAGTCGAATCCACAGAAGTTGTATCAAGAAGGGAGCGTAGTCTACCGGAAAGGCTCTATCAGCTCAAACCTTGATCGCACGTCTGTGGCATCCAATGTAATTGCCAGTCGCCCGGCGACATGGCCCATAGCCCTGCAAGGGTTGGGACAGCCAGCAATTGCTCACCCTGATAGAGCAGCGGCAATCTGCCACGCACGAAGCCTGGCAACCCACATTCGTTAAGCAGACGCTTCAAGTCACGCCGGCCCCGACCTGGCACTTCAATGATTTCGCCGCCCTGGCGGTAACGGACCGCCAACGGGCCCTCGGGGGCCTTGCCGATAAATTTCAGCTGGCCATTGCCGGGTAACTCTAGTGGGTTTTGCGGGCAGGGCCAGCTCACCGATGCGTCGGAAAATTCCGACCAAGTGGTGGGCAACCACCAAAGGCGTTCGCCGCAACGATGCAACTGACCGTCGGCCAGGCGCCACAGCGGCTGTGCGTCGCCCTTGGCGTCACGCAGGGAATACCAGCCGGCCCAGTGGTCGCTGTCGGGTAAACGGGTCAGCGGTGTCAGCCAGTGGCGCAGGACGTTGCGTTGACGGGCGTCGGAAAGTTCGCGCA
The DNA here is from genome assembly GCF_900624995.1 of Pseudomonas antarctica. Lineage (GTDB taxonomy): Bacteria > Pseudomonadota > Gammaproteobacteria > Pseudomonadales > Pseudomonadaceae > Aquipseudomonas > Aquipseudomonas antarctica. The sequence continues at coordinate 47,949 of NZ_UYXQ01000012.1, read as the reverse complement.
ATGGCGCAAGCACCAGCGACGGCAAAGCCAGCCAGGGAAACGGCGAAGGTTGATCGGCGGTTTGCAGGTCCATGCGCGCCAACTCGTCGAGCAGGCCTTGGGCTTCGCTCAGATGCTCAGCAGTGCGAGCCAGGCTGGAAACTGCTTGGGGCCAACGCTGCGTCAGCACGGGGAAAACACGGTGACGCAGGTAATTACGCGAGAAGCGTGGATCAGCATTGGAGGGATCTTCGATCCAGGCCAACTGATGCTCACGGGCGTAGGCTTCCAATTCAGCACGCGAGGCTTTCAGCAGCGGCCGCACCAAGTGGCCACCCGCCAAAGGGCGATGTGCGGGCATTGCCGCCAACCCGCGCACGCCGGCCCCACGCAGCAGGCGAAACAACAAGGTTTCAGCCTGATCGTCGCGATGCTGCCCGGTGAACAACACCTCCCCTGCCCCGATGACTTCGGTAAACGCCTGATAACGCGCGTCACGCGCCGCACGCTCAAGGCTGGCGCCCGATTGCACTTGCACGCGCATCACCCGCAAAGGCATGCCAAGGCTGTCGCATACCGCCTGGCAATGACCGGGCCAGGCGTCGGCGGCAGCTTGCAGGCCATGGTGGACATGGATTGCGCTGAGCGGTGGAAGGGTGTCGGTGTTTGCCAGGGTGGCCAGGAGGTGCAGCAGAACGGTGGAGTCCAGACCACCCGAGAATGCGACATGCCAGGCCGGGGCGTTGCGCCAGGGAGCCAGGGCTTGCAGAAGTTTGGCAGATAGGACCGATGTCATCGAAGCACCCCGAGCATGATCGTTCCCACGCTCTGCGTGGGAATGCATCGCGTGACGCTCCGCGTCACCTATGCGCAGGACTCAAGCCTTGCACCGCCCTCGGGACGCGGAGCGCCCCAGCCGGCGTTCCCACGCAGAGCGTGGGAACGATCGTAGCGTCGACTTTAGAGACCGTAGCTCATCAGGCGCTCGTAACGACGGGCCAGCAGCGCCTCGTTATCGAACTTCTTGAGCATCGCCAGTTGCGAGCCCAGCTCAGCGCGGATCGTCGCGGCCGCGGCGGCCGGGTCGCGGTGGGCGCCACCCAATGGCTCGGCGATGACTTTATCAACGATACCCAAGCCCTTGAGGCGATCAGCCGTGATGCCCATGGCTTCAGCAGCATCCGGCGCTTTTTCGGCGGTTTTCCACAGGATCGAGGCGCAACCTTCCGGCGAGATCACCGCGTAGGTCGAATATTGCAGCATGTTCAGTTGGTCGCAGACGCCAATGGCCAGTGCACCGCCAGAACCACCTTCACCAATTACAGTGGCGATGATAGGGGTTTTCAGGCGCGCCATCACCCGCAGGTTCCAGGCGATGGCTTCGCTCTGGTTGCGCTCTTCAGCGTCAATACCAGGGTACGCACCCGGGGTGTCGATGAAGGTCAGGATCGGCATCTTGAAGCGCTCGGCCATCTCCATCAGGCGGCACGCCTTACGGTAGCCTTCAGGGCGCGGCATGCCGAAGTTGCGGCGGACTTTCTCGCGTACTTCACGGCCCTTCTGGTGACCAATCACCATCACCGGCTGGTCGTCCAGGCGAGCGATACCGCCCACGATGGCTGCGTCGTCGGAGAAATGGCGGTCGCCGTGCAGTTCGTCAAACTCGGTGAAGATGTGCTGAATGTAGTCCAGCGTGTACGGACGGCGCGGGTGGCGAGCCAGACGCGCGATCTGCCAGCTGGTCAGCTTGCCGAAGATGTCTTCGGTGAGCGTGCTGCTCTTGTCTTGCAGGCGAGCGATCTCATCGCCGATATTCAGCGAATTGTCATTGCCGACCAGGCGCAATTCTTCAATCTTGGCTTGCAGGTCAGCGATCGGCTGTTCGAAATCAAGAAAATTCGGGTTCATAAGCGTCCGTCTTGGGTCGACGGCCAAGGAGTGCCTGGCCAGCCGGTTGTCTATTCGCGCCCTACCTTAAGGGAGAGGCGCGTTTAGGTCGAGATTAAATGTTCAGTCGAGATCAGACATATCTGACCGTCAACGGTATTGGAGGAAGACGTTGTCTCGCCCGAACTGGTCACGCAAAGCTTGAATCAAGCCATCAGCGGGATCAATTCGCCACGTCTCACCAAACTGCAGCATTGCCTTGGCGTCGTTGCCGGTGTACTCCATGGTCACCGGGCACGCGCCACGGTGGCGCTTGAGCAGATCACCCAACCAGCGTAGCTGATCGCCCTTGAGGGCTTCAGTCTTGACCTTCAAACGCAGGCTTTCTGCGAGGTTGGTGCGTGCGTCTTCCATGCTCATCACCCGCTTGATCCGCAGGCGCAGGCCACCGGAGAAGTCGTCGTTGCTGACCTCCCCTTCCACCACCACCATCGCATCAGTCTGCAGCAACGACTGCGCGGAATGGAAGGCGTCGGCAAACAGCGACGCTTCGATCCGGCCCGAGCGGTCGTCGAGGGTGATAAAGCCCATCTTGTCGCCCTTCTTATTTTTCATCACCCGCAGGGCGATGATCATGCCGGCGACGGTTTGGGTGTCGCGTGCCGGTTTCAGGTCGATAATGCGCTGACGAGCGAAACGGCGGATTTCACCCTCGTATTCGTCAATCGGGTGACCCGTCAGGTACAGGCCCAAGGTGTCTTTCTCACCTTTGAGGCGCTCCTTGAGAGTCAGCTCCTTGGCCTTGCGGTGGTTGGCGTACACGTCCGCGTCTTCTTCGACGAACAGCCCGCCAAACAAGTCGGCATGACCACTGTCGTGGGTGCGGGCGGTCTGCTCGGCAGCCTTGATCGCTTCTTCCATGGCGCTCAGCAACACCGCACGGTTGCGGTCGATATTCGCCTGATAAGCCTTCGGCTCATCATGGAAATACGGCCCAAGACGGTCGAGTGCGCCACTACGGATCAAGCCATCAAGGGTGCGTTTGTTGATGCGCTTGAGGTCCACCCGCGCGCAGAAGTCGAACATATCCTTGAACGGCCCATGCTGGCGCGCTTCGGTGATCGCTTCTACCGGGCCTTCACCAACGCCCTTGATTGCGCCGAGGCCATAGATGATGCGGCCTTCGTCGTTCACCGTGAACTTGAACTCCGAGGCGTTCACGTCCGGCGCGTCGAGGCGCAACTTCATGGTGCGCACTTCCTCGATCAAGGTCACGACCTTGTCGGTGTTGTGCATATCCGCCGAGAGTACCGCGGCCATGAACGGCGCCGGGTAGTGGGCTTTCAGCCAGGCGGTCTGGTACGACACCAGGCCGTAAGCGGCGGAGTGAGATTTGTTGAAGCCATAACCGGCGAATTTTTCTACCAGGTCGAAGATGTTACCGGCCAGGTCCGCGTCGATATTGTTGGTGGCGCAACCTTCAATGAAACCGCCGCGCTGCTTGGCCATTTCCTCGGGCTTTTTCTTACCCATGGCGCGACGCAGCATGTCCGCGCCCCCAAGGGTGTAACCGGCCATCACCTGGGCGATCTGCATCACCTGTTCCTGATACAGGATGATGCCGTAGGTCGGCGCCAGCACTGGCTTGAGGCCTTCATACTGGTAGTCGGAGTGCGGGTACGCCAGCTCGGCGCGACCGTGCTTACGGTTGATGAAGTCATCCACCATGCCCGATTGCAGCGGGCCGGGACGAAACAGTGCCACCAGTGCGATCAAGTCTTCCAGGCAGTCGGGCTTGAGCTTTTTGATCAGCTCCTTCATGCCGCGCGACTCAAGCTGGAACACCGCCGTGGTTTCGGCTTTTTGCAGCAGTTGGTAGGTCGGTTTGTCGTCCAGCGGGATAAACGCGATATCCAGCGGCTCTTCGTCGACCTTGGCGCGCTCACGGTTGATGGTCTTGAGGGCCCAGTCGATGATCGTCAGGGTCCGCAGGCCGAGGAAGTCGAACTTCACCAGACCGGCAGCTTCCACGTCATCCTTGTCGAACTGGGTGACCAGGCCACCGCCCTCTTCATCGCAATAGATCGGCGAGAAGTCGGTGAGCTTGGTCGGTGCGATCACTACACCACCGGCGTGTTTACCGACGTTACGCACCACGCCTTCCAGCTTGCGCGCCATGTCCCAGATTTCGGCGGCTTCTTCATCGATCTTGATGAAGTCGCGCAGAATTTCTTCCTGCTCGTAGGCTTTTTCCAGGGTCATGCCGACTTCGAACGGGATCATCTTCGACAGACGATCCGCCAAGCCATAGGACTTGCCCTGCACCCGCGCCACGTCACGGATTACAGCCTTGGCCGCCATGGAGCCGAAGGTGATGATCTGGCTTACCGCGTTGCGGCCGTATTTTTCGGCCACGTATTCGATCACGCGGTCGCGACCATCCATGCAGAAGTCGACGTCGAAGTCGGGCATGGAAACCCGTTCAGGGTTCAGGAACCGTTCGAACAGCAGGTCATATTCCAGCGGGTCAAGGTCGGTAATCTTCTGCACATAGGCAACCAGCGAACCAGCACCCGACCCCCGGCCCGGGCCAACCGGCACGCCGTTGCTTTTAGCCCACTGGATAAAGTCCATTACGATCAGGAAGTAACCGGGGAACCCCATCTGGATAATGATATCCAGCTCGAAATTCAACCGATCAACGTAGACCTGGCGCTTGGCCTCGTAGTCTTCGGTAGTGTCCTTGGGCAGCAGAACGCTGAGGCGCTCTTCCAAGCCATCGAAGGACACTTTGCGGAAATATTCGTCGATGGTCATGCCATCGGGAATCGGGAAGTTGGGCAGGAAGTGCTTGCCCAGCTTCACTTCGATGTTGCAGCGCTTGGCGATTTCGACGGAGTTTTCCAGGGCTTCAGGCAGGTCGCTGAACAGCTCGGCCATCTCGTCGGCGCTTTTGAGGTACTGCTCTTCGCTGTAGTTCTTCGAACGGCGCGGGTCATCCAGAGCCCGGCCCTCACCGATGCACACGCGGGTTTCGTGGGCCTCGAAATCTTCTTTCTTGATAAAACGCACATCATTGGTCGCGACCAGCGGCGCGCCCAGCTTGTCAGCCAGGGCCACGGCGGCGTGCAGGTGCTCTTCATCATTGGGGCGGTTGGTACGCTGGACTTCCAGGTAGAAGCGGTTGGGAAAAACCTGCATCCACTCGCGTGCTAGCACCTCGGCTTCCTGCGGGTTGCCGCCGAGCAGCGCGATACCGATCTCACCTTCTTTGGCCGCCGAGAGCATGATCAGACCCTCGCTCGCTTCAGCCACCCACTCGCGCTCGATGATGATCGAGCCATTGCGCTGGCCGTCGATAAACCCCCGGGAAATCAGTTCGGTGAGGTTGCGATAACCCACGCCGTTCATCGCCAGCAGGCTGATGCGGCTCAGGGGGTTATCCGGGTCTTTGTTCGACAGCCACAGGTCGGCGCCGCAGATCGGCTTGATGCCGGCACCCATGGCATTCTTGTAGAACTTGACCAGGGAACACATGTTGTTCTGATCGGTCACCGCTACCGCAGGCATGTTCATGCCCACCAGGGTTTTGACCAGCGGTTTGATCCTTACCAGGCCGTCGACCAGAGAGTATTCAGTGTGCAGGCGCAGGTGAACGAATGAAGCCGGCATAGTGATCCTGTCTAATACGTGGAGACAACAAGGCCCGGATTGTACCGGGCCTTGAGTAAAACATCAGCCTCGCGACTAAACCTCGCTGAGGCTTTCACGCCGCTCGTAAGCCTGACGCACCGGCGCGAACGAGCGGCGGTGGATTGGCGTGGGGCCGAGGCGAGCCAAGGCTTCCAGATGAACGGGCGTCGGGTAGCCTTTATGGCCGCCAATGCCGTAGCCGGGGTAGATCAATTCAAACGCAGCCATTTCACGGTCACGGCTGACCTTGGCCAGGATTGAGGCTGCGGCAATGGCCGGAACCTTGCTATCACCCTTGACCACCGCCTCTGAGGGCATTGCCAGTTTCGGGCAACGGTTGCCGTCGATCATCGCCATTTTTGGCGTGATGTGCAGGCCCTCCACTGCGCGCTGCATGGCCAACATGGTGGCGTGAAGGATGTTCAGCTCATCGATCTCTTCGACTTCGGCCCGGGCGATGTGCCAGCTCAACGCTTTTTCGCAGATCTCGTCGTAGAGCTTTTCACGGCGCGCTTCGGTGAGTTTTTTCGAGTCATTGAGACCGAGGATCGGGCGATTTGGGTCGAGGATCACCGCCGCCGTCACCACCGCGCCACACAACGGGCCACGCCCCACTTCATCAACACCGGCGACCAGTGCGTCGGCGTGTGCGACCAGACTGAAATCCAGGCCCATTTGCGTGGTCATAAAGCGTCCTGTTTTTGCCCGATCAAGGTCAGTACGGCATCAGCCGCCTGGTTCGATGCATCACGCCGCAGGGTGCGGTGGATGTCGTCAAAACCACGGGTCTGCTCTTCGCCGCCGTCGATCAAGGGTAGTAGAGTTTGTGCCAAGGCTTCGGGCGTTGCATCGTCCTGCAACAACTCCGGTACCAGCAGGCGTTGGGCCAGCAGGTTAGGCAAGGAGATGTAAGGGCTCTTGACCATGCGCTTGAGAATCCAGAAGGTCAGCGGCGCCAGGCGATAAGCCACGACCATTGGACGCTTGTAGAGCAAGGCCTCCAGCGTGGCGGTGCCCGATGCGATCAGTACCGCATCACACGCTGCCAAGGCCAGGTGCGATTGACCGTCCAGCAAGGTCACCGGCAGGTTGCGCCCTTCAAGCAGCGCTTCAATTTGTGCACGGCGTTGCGGGCTGGCACACGGCAACACGAAACGTATGCCGGGCTTCAAAGCCTGCAAGCGCTCGGCGGCATCAAAAAACAGCGCGCCCAGACGACCCACTTCACCACCACGACTGCCCGGCATCAGCGCGACGAGAGCACCGTCGGCCAGGCCTAGCTCAGCACGGGCGGCGGCGCGGTCGGCCTGCAAGGGAACGGTGTCGGCCAGGGTGTGGCCGACAAATCGGACCGGCACGCCTTTGTCTTCGTAAAACCTGGCCTCGAACGGCAGCAACGTCAGCATCAAGTCGCAGCCTTCACGAATCTTCAGCACACGCTTCTGACGCCACGCCCATACCGATGGGCTGACATAGTGCACGGTCTTGATCCCGGCCTGACGCAACTTGAGCTCGATATTAAGGGTGAAGTCCGGCGCATCGATTCCGATAAAAACGTCGGGATTTTCTTCGATAAGGGTCTGAATCAGCAGCTTGCGGCGAGCCAGCAACTCACGCAGACGGCCCAGCACTTCGACCAAGCCCATGACCGACAAGCGCTCCATGGGAAAGTAGGAAACCAGGCCTTCGGCCTGCATGAGCGGGCCACCCACACCGATAAACTCCACTGCAGGATGCTGGGCCTTGAGCGCCCGCATCAGGCCTGCCCCCAGAATGTCGCCGGAAGCTTCTCCGGCCACCAGCGCGATACGCAGATTAGCCATGATCAGCGAGTGATGCCGCGAGTCGAGGCCTGGATCGAGTCACGGAAGGCCGCGACTTCCGGGAACAACACTGCCGGCTCGGCCAGTTCGGTCAGAGCCTGATCAACCGTCAGCCCTTGGCGATAGACCACCTTATACGCGCGGCGCAGGGCGTGAATCGCGTCTTCGCTGAAACCGCGACGGCGCATGCCTTCGAAGTTCATGCTGCGCGCTTGCGCAGGGTTACCGAATACGGTGACGAACGCCGGAACATCCTTGCCGATCGCAGTGCCCATGCCGGAGAAGCTGTGAGCGCCAATATGGCAATACTGGTGCACGAGGGTGAAACCGGACAGAATCGCCCAGTCGCCAACATGCACATGACCCGCGAGCGCGGTGTTGTTGACCAGGATGCAATGATTGCCGATCACGCTGTCATGACCAATATGCGCATAAGCCATGATCAGGTTGTGATCACCCAAGGTGGTCTCGGCACGATCCTGTACGGTGCCGCGGTGAATGGTCACGCCTTCTCGGATGATGTTGTGGTCACCGATTACCAAGCGCGTTTCTTCACCCTTGTACTTCATGTCCGGGGTATCTTCGCCTACCGAGGAAAACTGGTAGATTCGATTGTGCTTGCCAATACGGGTCGGACCTTTAAGGATCACGTGCGGCCCGATGACAGTCCCCTCGCCGATTTCAACACCTGCGCCGACGATCGACCAAGGGCCGACCTCAACGTCGGCGGCCAGAACGGCCGACGGATCGATGATTGCGCGAGGGTCAATCAAACTCATAGTTTGCGTTCCGCGCAGATGATCTCAGCGGAGCACACGGGCTTGCCGTCTACCGAGGCCTGGCATTCGAACTTCCAGATCTGGCGCTTGCAACTGATGAACTTGGCTTCCAGGATCAACTGGTCACCCGGTGTGACCGGGTTGCGGAAACGCAGCTTGTCGGAGCCCACGAAATAGTAAAGCGTGCCATCGGCAGGCTTGAGGTCAAGCATTTTAAAACCAAGGATACCGGCAGCCTGGGCCATCGCTTCGATGATCAACACGCCCGGCATGATTGGATGCGCAGGAAAGTGACCATTAAAGAATGGTTCGTTGATGCTGACATTCTTGTAGGCACGAATGCGCTTTTCCTCGACGTTGAGGTCCACTACACGGTCCACCAGCAGGAACGGGTAACGGTGAGGCAGGTATTCGCGAATCTCGTTGATGTCCATCATTTCGGGGGGAAGCCTGTAATAAAGATTGGGGGCAGGCGGACTAAACGCACGCCCCGCTAGCAAATCAAGGAGGCAGTCTAGCGGCTGTGCACACTTGATATGGAAATGGTATCAGCCTTCTGATGAAGCATTACCGCCAGGGGTCACGTCCCCAACACGCTTTTCCAGCTGTTTAAGGCGTCGAGCCATGTCGTCAAGCTGCCTCAAGCGCGCTGCACTCTTGCGCCATTCATCCGCAGGCTGCATGGCCGTACCGGATGAGTAGGCCCCAGGCTCGGTAATCGAGCGGGTCACCATGGTCATGCCAGTAATGAATACGTTGTCGCAAATATCAATATGGCCCACCAGCCCAACGCCACCGGCGAGCATGCAATGCTTGCCAATCTTGGTACTGCCGGAAATCCCCACACAGGCGGCCATGGCGGTGTGATCGCCAATCTGCACGTTATGGGCGATCTGGATCTGGTTGTCGAGCTTCACACCGTTACCGATTACGGTATCGGCCAAGGCCCCGCGATCCACAGCCGTGTTGACACCGATTTCCACATCATCGCCGATCAATACGCCGCCGACCTGGGCAATCTTGTGCCAAACGCCTTTGGAGTTGGCAAAGCCGAAACCTTCACCACCAATCACAGCACCCGACTGAATGACAACCCGCTCACCGATACGCACGTCGTGGTACAGGGTCACGCGGGGGGCCAGCCAGCCATCGGCTCCGATTTCACAGCGCGCACCGATAAAGCAATGCGCGCCCACAGTGACACCCGCGGCAATGCGCGCGCCGCTCTCGATCACGGCGAATGCGCCAATGCTGGCCGCAGGATCAACCTGAGCATCATCGGCGATAAGGGCAGACGGGTGAATTCCACCAGCAGCCTTGGGCTTCGGATCAAACAGGTGCGATGCCCGGGCATAGGCCAGGTAAGGATCGGCCACCACCAACGCATCCCCGATAAACCCCTCGGCATCGGCGGCCTTCAGCAATACAGCTGCGGCTTGGCTGTCGACCAGGTATTTACGGTATTGGGGATTTGCAAGGAAGCTCAACTGAGCTGGGCCAGCCTCCTGCAAGGTGGCTAGCCCAGTGATTTCTTTCTCCGGGGAGCCACGTAAGGTGGCCCCCAGGAACTCGGCCAACTCGCCGAGTTTGATAGTCGCGGTCATGGCTTACTTCAGCTGGTTCATGCGCTCGATCACCTGACGGGTGATGTCGTATTGAGGCTTGACGTCAATCACGGCGCCGCGTTCGAACACCAGGTCAAAGGCACCTTTCTTGATGACTTCTTCCACGGCGCTGTCGAGTTTCGGCTTGAGCTGCTTTAGCATTTCACGGTCAGCAACGGCTTTGGCCTCGTTCAGCTCCTTGGACTGGAACTGATAGTCACGAGCCTTTTGCTTGAATTCAAGCTCCAGACGCTCACGCTCGCCTTGCTGCATTTTGTCGCCACCCGCTACCAGGCGGTCCTGGATACCCTTGGCACTGCTTTCCAGGGTCTTGAGCTTGGTCAACTGCGGACCGAATTTCTTCTCGGCATCTACGGCGTAACGCTTGGCCGCGTCGGATTCCAGCAGAGCCATCTGATAGTTCAGGACGGCGATTTTCATTTCGGCGAAGGCCGGGGTCGTTACCAGCACGGTGGCCAGCAGAACCAATTGAGTCAACTTACGCACGATGTACTCCTACAGAATCCGTTGTCGTTATCTTGGGTCAGACGCTTAGAACGTCTGGCCGAGGGAGAATTGGAAAATCTGGGTCTCAGCGTTATCTGGTTTCTTGATCGGCATGGCCAGAGCAAAGCTCAGTGGGCCAAGCGCGGTCACCCATGTAACACCAACACCCACGGAGCTGGCCAAGTTAGTCAGGCTGACGTCGTTGCACTGAGTCTGGGACTTCACGCCGCTCGGGTTGGTGACCTGCTGACACTTGGAGTCGAACACGTTACCCACGTCCCAGAAGAGCGAGGTCCGCAACGAACGCTGGTCCTTGACGAACGGCAGTGGGAACAGAAGCTCCGCGCCACCCTGAATCAACACGTTACCACCGAACGCCAGAGCATCATTGTTGGAGTCAACGGTGGTGCCCTGGTTACCGGTTACAGCCTGACCACGGCTTGGGGTACCACGTGGGCCCAAGGTGCTGTCCTTGAAGCCACGTACCGAGTTGAAGCCACCCGCATAGTAGTTCTCGTAGAACGGCAGCCCATTGGTCGAACCATAACCGTCGCCATAACCCAGCTCAGTGTGCAGGCGCATGGTGTAGTTATCGCTCAGCGGCTGGAACAACTGGCCACGGTAGTCGAGCTTGAAGAACGACAGGTCGCTGCCCGGCGTAGTGGCTTCCGCAGTCACACTTTGCGAATGACCACGGGTCGCCAGAACACCTTTGTTCAGGGTCGATTCCGACCAACCGACCGAAGCCTTGAAGTTCAGGAACTGGTCACCTTCACGGCGCACGAAGTCGAAAATCTCGTCCGTGGTGTACACGCCGGTCTTGATTTTGTCCTGTTGCGCAGTAAAACCGAAGGTCAGGCGCGAAGTCTCGCTGATCGGGTAACCAACGTTGACACCAGCGCCGAGGCTGTCGATCGCATAGCTTGCAACGTCAACGTTAAGGTCTTTGTAGTCGGTGGTGCGGTAGAAGGCGTTGTAGCCAAGGCTCACACCGTCAGCAGTCCAGTAGGGGTCGACATAACCGAAGTTATAGCGGCTCTGGTATTCGCTTCGGGTCAGGCCGATGGAAACCTTGTTACCCGTACCGAGGAAGTTGTTCTGGGTGATCGAACCACCGAGGATCAGACCCGCACTCTGTGCGAAACCGACGCTGGCCGTGATCGAGCCCGACGCTTGTTCTTCAACGGCGTAGTTCACGTCAACTTGGTCATCCACACCCGGTACGGCCGGGGTTTCGACGTTGACTTCTTTAAAGAAGCCCAGACGTTCAAGACGGGTCTTGGACTGGTCAATCAGGTAAGTCGACGCCCAGCCACCTTCCATCTGACGCATCTCACGACGCAGCACTTCGTCCGCAGACTTGGTGTTGCCACGGAAGTTGATGCGGTTTACGTAGGCACGCTTGCCTGGGTCGACAACGAAGGTGATGTCCACAGTGTGGTCATCATCGTGCGGAGTCGGCACGCCGTTGACGTTGGCGAAGGTATAGCCTTCGTTACCCAGACGGCGGGTGATCAGCTCGGAAGTGGTGGTCATCAGCTTGCGCGAGAACACTTGGTTCTTCTGCACCAGCAACAGCGCCTTAATCTGGTCTTCAGGTACTTTCAGGTCGCCGCTGAGCTTCACGTCACGAACGGTGTACTTCTCACCTTCGTTGACGTTAACAGTGATATAGACGTGCTTCTTGTCCGGGGTGATGGACACCTGGGTCGAAGCGATATCCATGTTGATATAGCCACGGTCTAGGTAGTAGGAACGCAGGCGCTCCAAGTCACCAGAGAGCTTTTCACGGGCGTACTTGTCGTCGTTCTTGAAGAACGACAGCCAGTTGGTGGTCTTGAGCTCGAACAGGTCGATCAGGTCGTCATCAGCGAACTTGGTATTACCCACCACGTTGATGTGCTGGATCGCCGCCACGGTGCCTTCGTTGATGTTGACCTTAAGGCCAACACGGTTACGAGGCTGGGGGATCACTTCAGTTTCCACGGACGCTGAGTAGCGGCCCTGGGCAACGTACTGGCGTTGCAGTTCGTTACGCACACCCTCAAGGGTGGCGCGCTGGAAGATCTCGCCCTCGGCCAGGCCGGATTGCTTGAGGCCCTTCATCAAGTCTTCAGTGGAGATCGCTTTGTTGCCCTCGATCTCGATACTTGCGACGGACGGTCGCTCGACGACAGTGATGACCAGGACATTGCCCTCGCGACCCAGTTGGATATCTTGAAAGAACCCGGTTTTGAACAGCGCACGAGTGGATTCCACCAGGCGACGATCATCCGCCTGTTCCCCGACGTTCAACGGCAAGGCACCAAAGACACTACCTGCGGAAACCCGCTGGAGGCCGTTGACGCGAATATCGGAGATAGTGAAGGACTCGGCGTGAACTTCGGCGATCATCAATACGGTGAGAACCGCAGTTAGCAGCAGACGTTTCATGAAGTCCTTTCTTATTCCAACTGGCAATAAACAAACTGCCGCAAAATGCGGCAGATTCGCAATTCAGCGAAGCGTTACAGTCGTCCCAGATCGTTGACCAGAGCTAACAACATCACTCCGACCACCAAACTGATACCGATCTGTATCCCCCAACCCTGCACCCGATCCGACAAGGGGCGACCACGCACCCACTCGACCAGATAAAACAACAGATGCCCCCCATCCAATACTGGAATGGGCAGCAAATTCAGAACTCCAAGGCTAATACTCAGATAAGCCAGGAAATTCAGGAAATCCGCGACACCCGACTGGGCAGAAGCGCCCGCCACTTTAGCAATGGTTATCGGTCCACTCAAGTTTTTTACCGAGAGCTCGCCGAACAACATTTTCTTGAGCGATTCGAGAGTCAGCACACTCATGGTCCAAGTGCGTTTTGCACCCTCGCCAATTGCCGCCAACGGCCCGAAGCTAACCTCCCGCACCATCGAAGGCGGCCACTCGACACCTTTCACCCCGGCACCTAGGTAACCCCCAGCCGCCTTGGCTTCCCCGCGAACCGACAGCGTCACAGGGACGTCGATTTGAGCACCATCACGCTCAACTTTCAGCACAATTTTGGTATCAGGGCGTACACGCACCAGGTCGACCACTTGTTGCCAGTCGCCCAGCGCCTGGCCATCGAGTGCCAGCAAACGGTCGCCAGTTTTTAAGCCGGCAGCCTGCGCCGGACCTTTCGGGTCCAGCTCGGCGAGCACCGGCGGCAACGCCGGGCGCCACGGACGAATGCCCAGGGACTTGATCGGGTCAGGCTCATCCGCCCCCTTGAGCCAATGGTCCAGAGCCAACTCACGCGGCGTCTCGGCGGTGGAATACTGATCGCGCACCACGACATTGATGGTGCCGCTTTCACCCATGCGGCGTACCAACTGCAAATTGACTGCGCCCCACCCTGTGGTCGGCTCGCCATCAATAGAAACAATTTCCTGCCCCACGACCAGGCCGGCCTTAGCCGCCATGCTGTCCGCCTCGACCGCGCCGATGACCGGGCGCACCTGCTGACTGCCCATCATGGCCAAGACCCAGAAGAACACGATCGCCAACAAGAAGTTGGCGATCGGGCCGGCTGCAACAATAGCGATACGCTGACGAACGGTCTTACGATTGAAGGTTTGGTCCAACTGATCAGCAGGCACTTCGCCTTCGCGCTCATCGAGCATCTTGACGTAGCCGCCCAACGGAATGGCTGCAATCACGAATTCGGTGCCACGACGGTCGTGCCAGCGCAGTAACGGCATGCCGAAACCGACGGAAAAGCGCAATACTTTGACGCCGCAACGACGCGCCACCCAGAAGTGGCCGAATTCGTGGAAGGTAACCAGCACACCCAGAGCAACCAGGGTGCCGACAATCATGTAGAGCGCACTCATCTAATTTCTCCGCATTCCAATCCAGTGCCTGAAGACTTAAACCTGCCCACAGACTAACGCGCGTTGCGGTTCAACCATTGCTCAGCCAGCGCACGGGCTTTTGTATCAACCTCGAACACTGCCGCTAAATCATTAACTGCCACTACCGGCTCAAGGCTCAAAACGTCCTCGATGATACTCGCGATCTGCGGAAAGCGGATGCGCCGTTCGAGAAACGCCGCCACGGCCACTTCATTGGCCGCATTGAGCATCGCCGGTGCACTGTTACCCACCTGCGCCGCCTGTCGCGCCAGGCGCAAGCACGGAAAACGCTGCTCATCCGGGGCCTCGAAGTCCAAGCGAGCAATCGCAAACAGGTCCAACGGAGCAACGCCGGAGTCAATCCGCTCCGGCCAAGCCAGGGCATTGGCGATTGGCGTGCGCATGTCAGGGTTGCCCAACTGGGCCAACACCGAACCGTCCACATAGTCGACAAGGGAATGAATCACACTTTGCGGGTGAATCACGACCTCGACCTGATCAGGCCGGGCATCGAACAACCAGCATGCCTCGATCAACTCCAGGCCTTTGTTCATCATGCTCGCCGAATCCACAGAGATTTTGCGCCCCATGGACCAATTCGGGTGTGCACACGCCTGCTCTGGCGACACGTGCTCAAGATCAGCCAATGGCGTTTGCCGGAATGGGCCACCGGAAGCCGTCAGAAGAATCCGCCGTACGCCCACCTGGCTCAGGCCACGGGCAAAGTCACCAGGCATGCATTGGAAAATCGCGTTGTGCTCGCTGTCCAGGGGCAGCAGAACGGCGCCGCTCTTGCGTACCGCCTGCATGAAGAGCGTGCCGGACATGACCAGCGCTTCTTTATTGGCCAGAAGGATCCGCTTGCCGGCATCAACTGCCGCCAGTGTCGGGCGCAAGCCTGCCGCCCCGACAATGGCCGCCACCACGGTGTCAACCTCGGAGTCGGCCGAGACCTGGCACAAGCCCTCCTCACCCACCAACACTTGCGTGGCAAGGCCTGCGGCTCGCAGATCACCCTGAAGGCCGCGCGCTGCTGTTGCTTCAGGCACTACCGCAAAACGCGGCGTGTGGCGAACACACAAGGCCAGCAATTCAGTTAACCGTGTGTAACCAGTCAGAGCAAACACCTGATAACGATCAGGATGACGAGCGATCACGTCCAGGGTACTCAGCCCGACCGAACCGGTCGCGCCCAGTACAGTCACCTGCTGCAGGCGGCTCACGAAGCCGTCATCCACAACAGCACAGCAAACACCGGAATCGCAGCGGTAAGGCTGTCGATACGATCCAGCACACCGCCATGACCCGGCAACAGATTGCTGCTGTCCTTGATCCCGGCCTGGCGCTTGAACATGCTTTCGGTGAGGTCACCGACCACCGAGATAAACACGACCACGGCCGCCCCCAGCAAAGCCAGGAGGATTTCCTTCACCGACCAGTCGCGCACAACACCGACAACCAACGTGATGACCAACGTTAATGCCAAGCCACCGTAAACACCTTCCCAGCTCTTGCCCGGACTGACCGCCGGCGCCAACTTGCGCTTGCCGAAAGCCCGACCGGAGAAGTAGGCACCGATATCCGCCCCCCACACCAGCACCATCACCGCCATGATCAACCAGTTGCCCATCGGCGAATTCTTGATTTCCACCAACCCTTGCCAGGCTGGCAGCAGAATCACCAGGCCAATGACCAATTTGCTGGCCACACTGGACCAGTGGCCACTGGTGCGCGGGTAGGTCAGCACGAGGAAGGTCGCGAGCGCCCACCACAGCACCGCTGCGCCCAACACCCAAGGCACGACAACGCTCGAAAGCGTATACATGAGGAACAGCAGCAGCGCCACGACAGCGGCGTACACCACGCGCGGCAACTGCGCACTGAAACCGGCCAGGCGCGCCCACTCCCAGGCACCCAGGGTCACGACCAGGCCGATAAACAGCGCAAAGCCAGAACCGTCGAGCAGGAAAAACCCGCACAAGGCGATCGGCAGCAGGATCAGTGCTGTGATGATTCGTTGTTTAAGCATTTAAACCCGGGCTCCAGCTTCGATCTGCTCGCTCGTTTTACCGAAGCGACGCTGACGGGAAGCGAAATCGGCCAGCGCATTGCGCATGGCATCGTGTTTGAAGTCCGGCCAGAACAGGTCGGAGAAGTACAGCTCGGTGTAGGCCAGCTGCCACAACAGGAAATTGCTGATGCGGTGCTCGCCACCCGTACGAATGCACAGGTCCGGCAACGGCAGGTCGCCGGTTACCAGGCAGGTTTGCAACAGTTCGGGCGTGATGTCGTCAGGCCGCAAATGCCCGGCCTGCACTTCGCGGGCAAGCCGCTGTGCAGCCTGGGCGATATCCCACTGGCCACCGTAGTTGGCTGCAATCTGCAGGACAAAACGGTTCGAGCCGGCAGTGATAGCCTCGGCTTCGCGCATGGCCGCTTGCAGTTCCGGATGGAACCGCGAGCGATCACCAATGATGCGCAGGCTGATGTTGTTGTCATTGAGGCGCTTGGCCTCACGACGCAGCGCCTTGAAGAACAGGTCCATCAAGGCACTGACCTCTTCGGCGGGCCGCTGCCAGTTCTCGCTGGAGAAGGCAAACAGGGTCAACACTTCAACCTTGGCCTCGGCACACACCTCAATCACGGCGCGCACCGCATCGACACCCGCTTTATGCCCGGCAACGCCCGGCATAAAGCGTTTCTTCGCCCAGCGATTATTCCCATCCATGATGATCGCGACATGGCGCGGCACCGCGGAGGGCACAGTCTGCTTGGTCTTTTCCATGAAGGCGTCCTGACCCCTTATACGGCCATCAGGTCCTTTTCTTTCTCTTCCGTGGCCTTGGTGATCTGGGCCTCGGCGTCTTTCGTCAGTTTGTCGATATCAGCGACAGCACGGCGCTCTTCGTCTTCGCTGATTTCCTTGTCCTTGACCAGCTTCTTCAGGTCACCCAAGGCATCACGACGGATGTTGCGCACGGCCACACGTGCATCCTCAGCGGCACTGCGCGCCTGCTTGGTGAAGCCCTTACGGGTCTCTTCGGTCAAGGCCGGCATGGAGATCAGCAGCAGCTCGCCCAAGTTGGTCGGGTTGAGGTTCAAGCCGGCGCTCTGGATCGCCTTGTCGACGGCGCCGAGCATGTTGCGCTCAAAGGCCACGACTTGCAGGGTTCGGGAATCTTTTACAGTGATGTTGGCCACTTGGGTGATAGAGGTATCAGCGCCGTAGTACGGCACCATTACACTGCCCAAAATGCTTGGGTGAGCCTTGCCGGTACGAATCTGGCCAAACGCATGATTCAGCGAGTCCAGGGATTTCTGCATGCGCTCTTGAGCGTCTTTCTTGATTTCGTTGATCATTGTTCGATTTCCTCGATCAGAGTCCCTTCCGCGCCGCCGTGTACGATGTTCAGCAGGGCACCGGGCTTGTTCATGTTAAATACGCGCAACGGCATCTTGTGGTCGCGGCACAGGCAAATTGCCGTCAGGTCCATCACGCCCAGCTTGCGATCCAGTACTTCATCATAAGTCAGATGATCGAACTTCTCGGCATGCGGGTCTTTGAATGGATCTGCTGTGTAAACACCGTCAACCTTGGTGGCTTTGAGGACCACGTCAGCGTTGATTTCGATACCGCGCAGGCACGCTGCCGAATCAGTGGTGAAGAACGGATTACCGGTACCAGCAGCAAAAATCACCACCTCTTTGGCATCCAGGTGACGCATGGCTTTGCGACGATCATAGTGATCCGTTACACCGACCATGGAAATAGCCGACATGACGATAGCGGTGATATTGGCACGCTCAAGGGCGTCACGCATGGCCAAGGCGTTCATCACAGTGGCCAGCATGCCCATGTGGTCGCCGGTGACTCGGTCCATACCGGCAGCACTCAGTGCCGCACCGCGGAACAAGTTGCCGCCGCCGATCACCAGGCCAACCTGAACACCGATACCGACCAGTTGGCCGACTTCCAGCGCCATGCGGTCGAGTACCTTGGGATCGATCCCGAACTCTTCCGAGCCCATCAGGGCCTCGCCGCTAAGCTTGAGTAGAATGCGTTTATAGCGAGCCTGATAACCACTGCCCTGCTGAGCCATTGCGAATCTCTCCTGCGGCGTATTTTTTAAAAATTCTTGGCGAGCCGTTTACGGCTTGCGTTCACTCTAGCTGGACGCCATCACAGCGCCATCGGAACACGGCTTTGTAAGCCAGTTCCGAAGGGAATCCAAATAAAATTGGCCTTCCCATTTGAAAAGAGGCTGCGCGCGTGAGCGGGCAGCCTCTTTCGGGCGACAGTTAAAAACTGTCTTATTGCTTGGCGGCAGCCAGCTGGGCAGCAACTTCTTCAGCGAAGTTGTCGACCGGCTTCTCGATGCCTTCGCCTACTTTGTAGTAAGTGAAGGAAACGATTTCAGCACCGGCCTTCTTAGCCAGTTCGCCAACCTTGATTTCAGGGTTCTTGACGAACGCCTGCTCAACCAGGCTCGCTTCAGCCAGGAACTTGCTGATACGGCCTTTGATCATGTTTTCAACGATGTTTTCTGGCTTGCCGGCGATCTTGTCAGCGTTCAGGCTCAGGAACACAGCTTTTTCGCGCTCGATTGCGTCAGCAGACACTTCCGATGGCAGCAGGAACTCAGGGTTGCTTGCCGCTACGTGCATAGCGATGTCTTTAGCCAGCTCAACGTCGCCGCCTTTGAGGGCAACCACAACGCCGATTTTGTTGCCGTGCAGGTAGCCACCGACCACATCACCTTCAATGCGAGCCAGGCGACGGATGTTGACGTTTTCGCCAACCTTGCCGACCAGTACCAGGCGAGCAGCTTCTTGAGCTTCGATCAACGGCTCAACAGTGGTCAGTTTGTCGGCGAACGCTTTTTCAACGCTAGCAGCAACAAATGCCTTGAAATCGTCCTGCAGAGCCAGGAAGTCGGTCTGCGAGTTCACTTCCAGCAGAACAGCGGACTTACCGTCTTCTTTCAGAGCGATAGCGCCTTCAGCAGCTACGTTGCCTGCTTTCTTGGCAGCCTTGATAGCGCCGGAAGCACGCATGTCATCAATGGCTTTTTCGATGTCGCCGCCGGCCTTGGTCAAGGCCTTTTTGCAATCCATCATGCCTTCGCCGGTGCGCTCACGCAGTTCTTTAACCAACGCTGCAGTAATCTCTGCCATTTCAAAATCCTCTTGGATAGGTTTTCAACCATTCCACCCGATCAAACGGGCGATCAATTCTTCCCGAATCACCCTTGTAGGCCGCTGCACGTTACAGGTGTTGTAGCTGCGCTGCCGACAAATGGTTTTCGAGGTGGCAAAAAGGGGGCCAAGCCCCCTTTTTGCTTACTGAGTCAACGCCAGGGCGTTAATTACTCAGCGGCAGCTACCGGAGCTTCTTCAACGAACTGCTCGGTACCACCAGCAACGTGGTTGCGACCACGGATTACAGCGTCAGCCATCGAACCCATGTACAGCTGGATAGCGCGGATTGCGTCATCGTTGCCTGGGATGATGTAGTCAACGCCTTCCGGGCTGCTGTTGGTATCGACTACGCCGATAACCGGGATGCCCAGCTTGTTGGCTTCGGTGATCGCGATGCGCTCGTGATCAACGTCGATAACGAACAGTGCGTCAGGCAGACCGCCCATGTCCTTGATACCACCCAGGGAACGATCGAGCTTTTCCAGGTCGCGAGTGCGCATCAGCGCCTCTTTCTTGGTCAGCTTGGCGAAAGTACCGTCTTCGGCTTGCACTTCAAGGTCACGCAGACGCTTGATGGAAGCACGGATGGTTTTGAAGTTGGTCAGCATGCCGCCCAACCAGCGGTGATCGACGTACGGCGAACCGCAACGTGCTGCTTCTTCAGCAACGATCTTGCCAGCGGAACGCTTGGTGCCAACGAACAGAATCTTGTTTTTACCCTGAGCCAGGCGCTCTACGAAAGTCAGCGCTTCGTTGAACATTGGCAGGGTTTTTTCAAGGTTGATAATGTGGATCTTGTTACGCGCGCCGAAAATGTACTTACCCATTTTCGGGTTCCAGTAACGGGTCTGGTGACCGAAGTGCACACCGGCCTTCAGCATATCGCGCATATTGACTTGGGACATGATAGTTCCTTAATAAGTCGGGTTTGGCCTCCACGTATCCCAATGACCAACCAGCGGCATTCGCCTCCGGCACCCAGGTCATCGTGTCGACACGTGTGTGGATTTAAGCTTTACGGGGCATCCCCGGAAAGCGGCGCATTTTATACCACACGAAGGACAAAAACGAAACCCGCAATCACATTTGCCGTCTTGCGCTTTTGCGTAAGCCTTTGAATAGAGCCACCCTGCCCCCACGTTATAGAGAGAAGCGATCGTCAGACGCTCATGATTTGCCGCCCGCGTCTGGTAGAATCGCGTTTTTTGTGGCGTGTGCGAATTCTGCAACCTTTTGTCGCACACCCGTAAACCGTATTGATTTCAGCGCGTCGCGCTAGAGAGAGCCTGTAATGACCGTTAGTTTGAAAACCGCCGAAGATATCGCCGGCATGCGCATCGCCGGCAAACTGGCTGCCGACGTGCTGGAAATGATCGCCGAACACGTCAAGCCCGGCGTCACCACCGAGACCCTGAACCAGATCTGCCACGACTACATCGTCAATGTGCAGGGCGCCATCCCTGCCCCTCTGAACTACAAAGGCTTCCCCAAGTCGATCTGCACATCGGTCAACCACGTCGTCTGCCACGGGATTCCAGGCGACAAGCCGTTGAAGGACGGCGACACCCTGAACATCGACGTCACCGTGATCAAGGACCGTTATTTCGGCGACACCAGCCGCATGTTCCACGTCGGCACCGTGCCGGTCTGGGCCGAGCGCCTGTCCCAGGTCACCCAGGAATGCATGTACAAAGCCATCGAGATCGTCAAACCCGGCTGCCGCCTGGGCGACATCGGTGAAGTGATTCAGAAGCACGCCGAAAAGAACGGCTTCTCGGTGGTGCGCGAATTCTGCGGCCACGGTATCGGCACGGTGTTCCACGAAGAACCACAGATCCTGCACTACGGCCGCGCTGGCACCGGCATGGAGCTCAAAGCAGGCATGACCTTCACCATCGAACCGATGATCAACCAGGGCAAGGCCGACACCAAGGTACTGGGCGACGGTTGGACCGCCATCACCAAGGACCGTAAGCTCTCGGCCCAGTGGGAACATACCCTGCTGGTCACCGAAACCGGCTACGAGATCTTTACGTTGCGTGCCGACGACACGATCCCACGCATTTCGGCCTAAGGGTTGCCTCGGTTTTCCCCCGTAACCCTGTGACCGCTTATAGATAGAAAGGAAAGCCGATCGATGCCCCAGGTGGATCCCGAACTCTTCGACCGTGGCCAGTTCCAGGCCGAACTGGCCCTGAAGGCGAGCCCAATCGCCGCCTTCAAGAAGGCTATCCGCCAAGCCCGCGAGGTGCTCGATGCACGCTTTCGCAGCGGCCGGGACATTCGTCGGCTGATCGAGGACCGCGCCTGGTTCGTCGACAACATCCTGCAAAAGGCTTGGGAACAGTTCAGTTGGAGTGAAGACGCCGATATCGCCTTGGTGGCCGTCGGCGGTTATGGCCGTGGCGAGCTGCACCCGTATTCCGACATCGACCTGCTGATTCTGCTAGACAGCGCCGATCATGAGATCTTTCGCGATTCCATCGAGCGTTTTCTGACGCTTTTGTGGGACATCGGCCTGGAAGTAGGTCAGAGCGTGCGCTCGGTGGACGAATGCGCCGAAGAAGCCCGCGCCGACCTCACCGTCATCACCAACCTGATGGAGAGCCGTACCATTGCCGGCCCCGAGCGCCTGCGTCAGCGCATGCTGCAAGTCACCAGCACAGCGCACATGTGGCCAAGCAAGGATTTCTTCCTGGCCAAGCGCGCCGAGCAGAAAGCCCGGCACCACAAATACAACGACACCGAATATAACCTGGAACCCAACGTCAAAGGTTCACCGGGCGGGCTGCGAGATATCCAGACGATCCTGTGGGTGGCGCGTCGCCAATACGGCACCCTGAACCTGCGCGCCCTGGCTGGCGAAGGCTTCCTGGTGGAAAGCGAAAATGCCCTGCTGGCCTCGTCCCAGGAGTTCCTGTGGAAGGTGCGCTACGCCTTACACATGCTCGCCGGGCGTTCCGAAGACCGCTTGCTGTTCGATCACCAGCGCTCCATCGCCACTCTGTTGGGCTTTGAAGGCGAAGACGCGAAGACCAGCATCGAAAGCTTCATGCAGCAGTACTACCGGGTGGTGATGAGTATTGCCCAGCTCAGCGATCTGATCATCCAGCACTTCGAAGAGGTGATCCTGGCCCCCGACGACGAAGCGCCGCCACAGCCGATCAATGCGCGCTTCCAACTGCACGATGGCTATATCGAGGCACGCAACGACAACGTATTCCGCCGCACCCCGTTCGCCATGCTGGAAATCTTCGTATTGATGGCCCAGCAGCCGGAAATCAAAGGCGTGCGCGCCGACACCATTCGTTTGCTGCGGGAAAACCGTCACCTGATCGACGACGAGTTTCGCAACGATATCCGCAACACCAGCCTGTCTATCGAGCTGTTCAAGTGCCGCATCGGCATCCACCGCAACCTGCGCCGGATGAACCGCTACGGGATTCTCGGGCGCTACCTGCCGGAGTTCGGCTTCATCGTCGGGCAGATGCAACACGATCTGTTTCACATCTACACCGTCGACGCCCACACCCTGAACTTGATCAAACACCTGCGTAAGTTGCAGTACACCCAGGTGTCAGAGAAATTCCCGCTGGCCAGTAAGCTGATGGCCAAGCTGCCCAAGCCCGAGCTGATCTACCTGGCTGGCCTGTACCACGACATCGGCAAGGGCCGGCATGGCGATCATTCGGAAATCGGCGCGGTGGACGCTGAAGCCTTCTGTCAGCGCCACCAACTGCCGCTGTGGGACAGCCGCCTGATTGTCTGGCTGGTGCAAAACCACTTGGTAATGTCGACCACCGCCCAGCGCAAGGACCTGTCCGACCCGCAGGTGATCCACGACTTCGCCGGGATCGTCGGTGATGAAACCCGCCTCGACTATTTGTATGTGCTGACCGTTTCCGACATCAACGCCACTAACCCGACGCTGTGGAACTCGTGGCGCGCCAGCCTGCTGCGCCAGCTCTACACCGAGACCAAGCGCGCGCTGCGCCGTGGCCTGGAAAACCCGGTGGACCGCGAAGAGCAGATCCGCCGCACGCAAAGCGCGGCCCTGGATATCCTGGTGCGCGGCGGCAATGACCCGGATGACGTCGAGCAGTTGTGGTCGCAACTGGGTGACGATTACTTCCTGCGCCACACTGCTGGCGATGTGGCCTGGCACAGTGACGCAATCCTGCAGCAGCCGGCCGACGGCGGCCCGCTGGTGCTGATAAAGGAAACCACCCAGCGCGAATTCGAGGGTGGCACGCAGATCTTCATCTACGCGCCCGACCAGCACGACTTCTTCGCCGTGACCGTGGCCGCCATGGACCAGCTCAACCTGAACATCCATGACGCCCGCGTGATCACCTCGAGCAGCCAGTTCACCCTCGACACCTACATCGTGCTCGACACCGACGGCGACTCCATCGGCGACAACCCGGTGCGCGTGAAAAAGATCCGCGAAGGCCTGACCGAAGCCCTGCGTAACCCGGACGATTACCCGACCATCATCCAGCGCCGGGTGCCGCGCCAGCTCAAGCACTTTGCCTTCGCGCCACAGGTGACCATTTCTAACGACGCCCAACGCCCGGTGACCGTACTGGAGCTCAGCGCGCCCGACCGCCCGGGCCTGCTCGCGCGAATCGGCGGAATTTTCCTGGAGTTCGACCTGTCGCTGCAGAACGCCAAGATCGCGACCCTCGGCGAGCGCGTGGAAGACGTGTTTTTTATTACCGACGCCGACAATCAGCCGCTGTCCGATCCTGAACTGTGCCGACGTTTGCAGGATGCAATCGTGCAGCAATTGAGCGTGACCCAGGAACCCGGTATCGAGCTGACGCGACTGACTATATGAACCTACGGCTTCTGCTGTGGCGCCGGGCTTGTGTGGGAGCGGGTTTGCTCGCGAATGCGGCGGGTCAGCCAATATAGGCATAGCTGACAAGCCGTCTTCGCCCGCCTGCCCGCTCCCACCCTTAAATTGCTTTGCCTAGCAGACCGAATGCTTTCAACCGAATTTGACGAGATTTGCGATGAACAACGCCCTGAACCAGCTACAGCCCTACCCGTTCGAGAAACTGCGCGCCCTGCTCGGCAGCGTCACGCCTAACCCGGCCAAACGCCCTATCGCGCTGTCCATCGGCGAGCCTAAGCACACGTCCCCGACGTTCGTGGCCGAGGCGCTGAGCAATAACCTCGATCAGATGGCGGTGTACCCGACCACCCTGGGCATCCCGGCGCTGCGCGAGGCCATCGGCGCCTGGTGCGAGCGCCGCTTCAACGTGCCCAAGGGCTGGTTGGACCCGGCGCGCACTGTCTTGCCGGTCAATGGCACCCGCGAAGCACTGTTCGCTTTCACCCAGACCGTGGTAAATCGCGGTGAAGATGCACTGGTGGTGAGCCCGAACCCGTTCTACCAGATCTACGAAGGCGCCGCGTTCCTGGCCGGGGCCACACCGCACTACCTGCCCTGCCTGGACGCTAACGGCTTCAACCCGGATTTCGACGCGGTGTCGCCGGACATCTGGAAACGCTGCCAGATCCTGTTCCTGTGCTCCCCAGGCAACCCGACCGGCGCATTGATTCCAATCGACACCCTGAAGAAACTCATCGCCCTGGCCGACGAACACGACTTCGTGATCGCCGCCGACGAGTGCTACAGCGAGCTGTACTTCGACGAACACACCCCGCCGCCGGGCCTGCTGAGCGCCTGCGTCGAACTGGGCCGTCAAGACTTCAAGCGCTGCGTGGTGTTCCATAGCCTGTCCAAGCGTTCCAACCTGCCGGGCCTGCGCTCCGGTTTTGTCGCCGGCGATGCCGACATCCTCAAGGCTTTCCTGCTGTACCGCACCTACCATGGCTGCGCGATGCCGGTGCAAACCCAACGGGCGAGCATCGCGGCCTGGCAGGACGAAGCCCACGTGCAGGCCAACCGTGACCTGTACCGGGAAAAGTTCGACGCCGTGCTGGCGATACTTAAGCCGGTACTGGACGTGCAAAGCCCGGATGGAGGTTTTTACTTGTGGCCGAATGTGAATGGCGACGATGCCGCCTTCTGCCGTGACTTATTCGTGGAAGAACACGTGACCGTGGTGCCGGGCTCGTACCTGTCGCGGGAAGTGGACGGCGTGAACCCTGGGGCCGGACGTGTGCGAATGGCACTGGTTGCGCCGTTGGCGGAGTGCGTGGAAGCGGCTGAGCGGATTCGCGATTTTATCCAGCGCCGCCGTTAAGGCTGCCGCCGCCCCCCACACAGTGGGGGCGGCGGCTACAGATTCATCTTGTAACCCATAAGATGGAACACCTACTCGCAAACACCTCACCTAAGTGCATCCGC
The DNA here is from genome assembly GCF_900624995.1 of Pseudomonas antarctica. Taxonomy (GTDB): domain Bacteria; phylum Pseudomonadota; class Gammaproteobacteria; order Pseudomonadales; family Pseudomonadaceae; genus Aquipseudomonas; species Aquipseudomonas antarctica. Next base: position 22,275 of record NZ_UYXQ01000012.1, on the reverse strand, counting down.
CCTCCACTTCGGTGAACATTCATGACGCTCAACAATTCGCCCTTTTGCACGCCCGCCCATGCGGTGCCTAAGACCGTTGCCGACCCACTCTTGCCACTGAACAGGACTAAACGCGGCGTAGCGCTGCCCAACAAAACATGGCCTCAGCATTCGGTTTTGACTATCTCTTTGTTGAATATGACGACAAAACAGAAAGGCCTGGTAAAACACAATATTAATAAATGGGCGCCCTATACCAATCTCTACTTCAAGTTTACTGACCGCGCCAACGGCGACATAAGGATCGCCGCCGATAATAACGCCAGTTCAGGATGGTCAAAGATCGGCACCGATGCAAAAGAGGTACCGTTGCATAAAGCCACCATGAGCATCGGCTTTAACTGCTCGCCCACCGAGCTGGCCGCGATGATCCAGCATGAGTTCGGCCATGGCCTGGGTTTGAAACATGAACACCAGCACCCTGAGCGGACATTGGATCTGAATAAACAGAGCATTTACCTCGAGTATGAGTTGCAAGGAGAGTTCCCATGGCAGGCCGACCACAACCTCATCCAGAAACTGCCAGCCAATAAAGTAACGGTCTCGCCTTATGACAAGGACTCCATCATGCACTATGGGTTTGCTGCATCAAGACTCAACAGCGGCGACCCTGTCCCTCACACTGAACAACTGTCCGCCGGGGATAAACACTTCATGCAAACACTTTACCCAACGGATAACTCGTTTTTCGCAAAGCTGCTCAACACCGCCACACGCGCAATGATCAACACCTCAGTTACTTAACACTTCCCAAGTTCGCCTCGCTCATGTCCAAGTCCGCGAGCACTTCACGCAGAACGTCATCCCCAATCTGGTGATGACGGCTCAAGCTGTACAACTCCAACCGCTGCGCGCGCAGGGCCTTGAGCCGCAATTTGCGTTCCAACTGGTCCATCTGCTGCGCCAGCGCCTGAGCTTCGGCGGAGTCATTGAACACTTCCAACTGATGGCGATATTCCGACATCAGCCGCGCCTTGAGCTCAGCGGCCAGGGCAGCCTGGGCGGCGTCCTGGGTTTCGGTTTCTGCAGGCTCTTCTGCTTCAAGAGCATGGATGGCAGCCACGGCGGTCTTCTTCCATGCCTCGCGTACCTCGTTGTGGCGCTTTTCATCAGGACTCTTTTCGATGCCGCGCAGGAGCAACGGCAGCGCGATGCAGGCGGCAACCAGTGATAGCAGGATCACGCCGGCAGCGATGAAAATCAGCAGGTCGCGCTCGGGAAAGCGCTGCCCAGGGGCCAGCAGCAAAGGCACCGACATCACACCGGCCAGGGTCACGGCGCCGCGCACACCACCAACGGTCAACAACCAGCAGGACCGGGCAGTCGGCACCAGCGTCAGCTCGCTTTTCCCACGTAGCCGGCGCAGCAGTCCCGACAGGCGCCAGATGCTCTGCACCCAAATAAAGCGCAACACCAGCAGCACCAGGAAGATCGCGACCACCTCCAGGCAGCGATAAAACAGGGCCGGCCACAACGTCGGCTCATGGCTGACCACCGCCTTGATGATATCCGGCAGTTGCAGGCCCAGCAGCAGGAAGATCAAACCGTTGAATGCAAACTCCAGCAGCGACCAGACACTGCGGTTGAGCAAGCGTGTGCTGGTCTGGCGTGGCAACAGGTCGAGCCAGCTTTGCATCATGCCCGCTGCTACCGCCGAGAGAATGCCCGATGCGCCCAGGCGTTCAGCCAATACATACGCAGCAAACGGCAGCAGCAACATGAACACTACGTGGGTGGCTGGGTCGTCCCAGCTCCGCGCGATCATCCAGGCACGCAAACGGCCGACCAGCCAGCTCAGCGCCACGCCCACCGCCAGGCCTCCAATGGCCACCAGCACAAAGGTCAGGCTGGCGTCCGCCAGGGAGAACACCCCGGTCAATGCCGCCGCCAGGGCAAACTTGAAGGTCACCAGGCCCGAGGCATCATTCATCAGCGCTTCGCCCTGGAGCATGTGCATCAGCGGCTTCGGCAGCCGGTTTTGGGAAATGGCCGACACCGCCACGGCATCTGTCGGTGATAAAACAGCCGCCAGGGCGAAGGCCACGGGTAACGGGATCGTAGGCAATAGCCAATGAATGAAGTAGCCAGCGCCGACCACGGTAAACAGCACCAACCCCACCGCCAACGTCAGAATCGGGCCTCGCAATCGCCACAGCTCGCGCTTGGGCATGCGCCAGCCATCGGAGAACAACAACGGCGGCAAGAATAAAAACAGGAACAGCTCGGGGTCCAGGACTACGTGCAGCCCCAGCGTAGGCCAGGCCAGCAAGGCGCCGGCAGCGATCTGCACCAAGGGCAACGGGAGTGGGATGATGCGCCCCACAAGACGCGAAACGCTGACCAGCATCAGCAGGATAAGAACGGTGTAGGCGGTTTGCATTACGCGGGTTTCCCGGACAATCGACTTGCAACGACACACATCAGGCAACAACTGGCCGTTGAAGTGCCACATTACCCGGCTATCTTACCCGTCTATGCTGCACGATGGCATTTGCACAAAAGTCGCACTGAGCCATAAGCAGTATGACGAGCGGCACCCAAACCCGCTGGTCATGGCATAATCCGTGACCTTTCGTTTCTACTTGGTCCAAAGGGGGGCAATTCCTTGACCGCTTCAAGCAAAACGTTGCACCTTTTCGGCATCAAAGCCTGCGACACCATGAAAAAAGCGCGCACCTGGCTCGAAGAGCACGGCGTTAGCTATGAATTCCACGACTACAAAACGGCCGGTATCGACCGCGAACACTTGACCCAATGGTGCAACGAGCACGGTTGGCAGGTGGTTTTGAACCGTGCGGGCACCACCTTTCGCAAACTCGAAGACGAACGCAAAGCCGATCTCGATCAGTCGAAAGCCATTGAATTGATGCTCGCACAACCCTCGATGATCAAGCGCCCCGTGCTCGATCTCGGTGACAGAACCCTGATTGGCTTCAAGCCAGAAAGTTATTCGGCAGCCCTCAAGTAGGCCAGCCTTCCATTTTTGTAGAGGTAACAGCATGTCCAATTCCCTGTTCAGCCTGGGCTTCGGCGTCGGCACTCAGAACCGCCAAGGTGCTTGGCTGGAAGTGTTTTACGCACAACCCTTGCTCAATCCGTCGGCTGAAATCGTCGCAGCGATTGCACCGATCCTGGGCTACACCGAAGGCAACCAAGCCATCACTTTCAGCGTTTCCCAGGCCCTGCAACTGGCTGACGCACTCAAAGGCGTCGACGCCGCCCAAGCCGCCCTGCTGAGCCGCCTGGCTGAAAGCCACACGCCGTTGGTTGCGACCCTGTTGGCCGAAGACGCTGCACTGACCTCCACGCCTGAGGCCTACCTCAAGCTGCACCTGCTGTCCCATCGCCTGGTCAAGCCGCATGGCCTGAGCCTGGCCGGTGTGTTCCCGCAGCTGCCGAACGTGGCCTGGACCAGCCAGGGCGCGATCGACATCAGCGAACTGGCTGAACGCCAACTGGAAGCGCGCCTGCGTGGCGAGCTGCTGGAAGTGTTCTCGGTGGACAAGTTCCCGAAAATGACCGACTACGTGGTCCCAGCCGGCGTGCGCATCGCGGACGCCGCGCGGATCCGCCTGGGCGCCTACGTGGGCGAAGGCACCACCGTGATGCACGAAGGTTTCATCAACTTCAACGCCGGCACCGAAGGCCCGGGCATGATCGAAGGCCGCGTATCGGCTGGCGTATTCGTGGGCAAGAATTCGGACCTGGGCGGCGGTTGCTCCACCATGGGCACCCTGTCGGGCGGCGGCAACATCGTGATCAAAGTCGGCGAAGAGTGCCTGATCGGTGCCAACGCCGGTATCGGCATCCCGTTGGGCGACCGCAACAAGGTGGAATCGGGCCTGTACGTCACCGCAGGGACAAAAGTTGCGCTGCTCGACGAGCAGAACCAACTGGTCAACGTGGTCAAGGCGCGCGAACTGGCCGGCCAACCGGACCTGCTGTTTCGCCGCAACTCCGAGACCGGTGCCGTGGAGTGCAAAACCCACAAATCGGCCGTCGAATTGAACGCAGCGCTGCACGCTCACAACTAAGCAGCCACTCGATGCCACTGGCGAGCCGCGCCTTCGGGTGCGGTTCGCTTATACGAGTCTTGAACCCCATGCTTGTGCCCTCTCCCTGGCGCGCCGATTTTCCGGCCATCGCCACCCTGCAACGGCAAGACCAGACCTACCTGGACAATGCCGCTACCACGCAAAAACCCCAAGCCCTGTTGGATGCCATCAGCCATTACTACGCCAATGGCGCAGCCAATGTGCACCGTGCCCAGCATCTGCCGGGCGCCCATGCGACCCAGGCCTTTGAAGACAGTCGCAGCAAGGTCGCGCAGTGGTTGAACGCAGGTGACAGCGGGCAAATCATCTTTACCCACGGCGCAACCTCTGCGCTGAACCTCCTGGCCTATGGCCTGGAGCACTTATTCAATGCGGGCGATGAGATTGTCATCAGCGCCCTGGAACACCACGCCAACCTGCTGCCCTGGCAGCAACTGGCCAAACGTCGCGCGCTCACGCTGGTGGTATTACCGCTGGGCGATGACGGCGTGATCGATCTGCAAGCCGCCGCCGAATTGATCGGCCCGCGCACACGCGTGCTGGCCGTGAGCCAATTGTCCAACGTGCTGGGCGCCTGGCAACCTTTGGGCGCCTTGCTGGCAATGGCCAAGGCTCACGGCGCGCTGACCGTGGTCGATGGCGCCCAAGGCATCGTGCACGGCCGCCACGATGTACAAGTGCTGGGCTGCGACTTCTATGTCTTTTCCAGCCACAAACTCTATGGCCCCGACGGCGTTGGCGTGCTGTATGGACGCAACGAAGCCTTGCATCACCTGCGTCACTGGCAGTTTGGTGGCGAGATGGTGCAGCAGGCGGACTACCACAGCGCGAGCTTTCGCCCTGCGCCTTTGGGTTTTGAAGCGGGCACACCGCCGATTGCCAGCGTGATCGGCCTGGGCGCCAGCCTGGATTACCTCAGCTCGCTGGATCAACCCGCGGTGTTCGCCCACGAAGCGGCACTGCACGACTACCTGCTACACGGGCTGACCGCGCGCAAGGGCGTTCGCGTATTGGGCTCGCCGCAGGTAGCGCTGGCAAGCTTTGTGGTGGAAGGGGTGCACAACGCCGACCTTGCGCACCTGCTGACCGAACAAGGTATCGCAGTACGTGCCGGCCATCACTGCGCAATGCCATTGCTCAAGGCGATGCATTTGACCGGGGCGATCCGTGTGTCCTTGGCGCTTTACAACGACTCCGATGACTTGGAACGCTTCTTTGAAGCGCTGGACCAGGCGCTGGACATGCTGCGATGAGCCTGCCAGCCGATGCAGTGGCCGCACTTGAGTCGTTTCAATCAGTGGGCAGTTGGGAGCAGCGCGCGCGGATGCTGATGCAATGGGGCGAGCGGCTGCCAGCCTTGGCGGATGAGGACAAGGTTGAAGCCAACCTGGTGCAGGGCTGCGAAAGCCTGGTGTGGCTGGTCGGCCGTTTGCAGGACGGCCACTGGCAGTTCGCCGCGAGCAGCGACGCGCGCATGATTGGTGGGTTAGTGGCGTTGCTGCTCGCACGGGTTAATGGGCTGTCGGCGGCTCAGTTGCAGGCGATCGATTTGCCGGATTGGTTTACACAGTTGGGGCTCTCGCGACAGTTATCGCCTTCACGCAGTAATGGGCTGAATGCCGTCCTGCAGCGCATGCGCGAGCTAAGCCGTACGCAAAACTAAATGTGGGAGAGATTTAAGTGGGCTTGACCCGCTCTGAAGGCCTGCGCACCCCAGCCACAATCTTATCCACCGCCTTGGTCGCCGCCACCATGCCGAAGGTGGCTGTCACCATCATCACCGCGCCAAACCCACCGGCGCAGTCCAGCTTCACCCCATCGCCGACAAAACTCTTCTGCAAACAGATGCTGCCGTCCGGCTTCGGGTAGCGCAGCTGCTCGGTGGAAAACACGCACGGCACGCTGTAATGACGGGTCACGGTGCGCGAAAAACCGTAGTCACGGCGCAGGGTCGAACGCACTTTCGAGGCCAATGGGTCATTGAAGGTGCGGTTCAGGTCGCACACCTGAATCAGCGTCGGGTCGATCTGTCCGCCCGCGCCGCCGGTGGTGATGATCTGGATCTTGCGCCGCTTGCACCAGGCAATCAGCGCGGCCTTGGCGTTGACGGCGTCGATGCAGTCGATCACGCAATCAATGTTCGGGGTGATGTACTCGGCCATGGTGTCGCGGGTGACGAAGTCCGCCACCGCATGCACGGTGCACTCCGGGTTGATGCTGCGCAGGCGTTCGGCCATCACTTCGACCTTGGGCTTGCCCACCGTGCTGTCCAGGGCGTGCAACTGGCGGTTGCTGTTGCTAACGCACACATCGTCCAGGTCAAACAGCGAAATCTCGCCTACCCCGCAACGGGCCATGGCTTCCGCCGCCCACGAGCCCACGCCGCCGACGCCGACGATCGCCACATGGGCCGCCTTCAAGCGTTCCAGGCCTTCAATGCCATACAAGCGGGCGACGCCTGCAAACCGCGGATCTTCTGTGCTCATGACCATTACCCCAAAAACCGGCGCGCATTATGGACTACACGGCGACAAGATCGAAGCGACAAGCTACAAGTAAAGAACTTAGATGGTCTTTCGCTGACTAACGTCCGGCTTTTCTCTGTCTGCTGTACGCTCAGTGAAAGGCCGGTGTAGGATGCGCGCCGTTCGGCGTAGGCCGACCCCTCTTTTCGTTCCACACCCTTTGGAACCCGAAATCGCCATGTCATCGCGTAAATTTGGACTCAACCTGGTGGTGGTGCTGGCAATTGCCGCGCTGTTCACCGGCTTCTGGGCGCTGATCAACCGCCCGGTCACTGCCCCCAACTGGCCTGAACAAATCTCCGGGTTCTCCTACTCGCCATTCCAGCAAGGCCAGTTCCCGCAGAAAGACCAGTACCCAAGCGACGAAGAAATGCGTCGCGACCTCGAAATCATGAGCAAGCTGACGGATAACATCCGTACCTACTCGGTCGACGGCACCCTGGGGGACATCCCGAAGCTGGCGGAAGAGTTCGGCCTGCGCGTGACCCTCGGTATCTGGATCAGCCCGGCCCTGGAACGTAACGAGCGCGAGATTCAGCGCGCCATCGAACTGGCAAATAGCTCGCGCAGCGTCGTACGCGTGGTGGTCGGTAACGAAGCGTTGTTCCGCGAAGAAATCACCCCACAAGCGCTGATCGTGCTGCTGGACCGCGTGCGAGCCGCCGTGAAGGTCCCGGTGACGACGTCCGAACAGTGGCACATCTGGGAAAAGAACCCCCAACTGGCCAAGCACGTCGACTTGATCGCCGCGCACATCCTGCCGTTCTGGGAATTTATTCCGATGGACAAGGCTGGCCAATACGTACTCGACCGTGCCCGGGACCTGAAGAAGCTGTTCCCGAAAAAGCCGCTGCTGCTGTCGGAGGTTGGCTGGCCGAGTAACGGACGCATGCGCGGAGGTAATGAAACTTCGCCGGCAGACCAGGCGATTTACCTGCGTACGCTGGTCAACAAGCTGAACCGCCAAGGCTATAACTACTTCGTGATCGAGGCGTTCGACCAGCCGTGGAAAGTCAGCGACGAAGGCTCGGCGGGCGCTTATTGGGGCGTGTACAACGCAGCGCGCCAGCAAAAATTCAACTTTGAAGGCCCAGTAGTCGCTATCCCGCAATGGCGCGTGCTGGCCATCGGCTCAGTGGTGCTTGCGCTGCTGTCGCTGACCCTGCTGATGATCGACGGCTCGTCGCTGCGCCAGCGTGGCCGTACGTTCCTGACTTTTATCGCGTTCCTGTGCGGATCGGTGCTGGTGTGGATCGGCTACGACTACAGCCAGCAATACAGCACTTGGTTCAGCGTAACCGTCGGGATCTTGCTGGCACTCGGCGCCCTCGGCGTGTTTATCGTGTTGCTGACCGAGGCCCACGAGCTGGCGGAAGCGGTGTGGACCCACAAGCGCCGGCGGGAATTCCTGCCGGTGGAAGGCGATTCGGACTACCGCCCGAAAGTCTCAATCCACGTGCCGTGCTACAACGAGCCGCCGGAGATGGTCAAACAGACCCTCGACGCCCTGGCCGCCCTCGACTATCCGGACTACGAAGTCCTGATCATCGACAACAACACCAAAGACCCGGCCGTGTGGGAACCGGTGCGCGACTACTGCGAAACCCTCGGCCCACGCTTCAAGTTCTTCCACGTCGCACCCCTGGCTGGTTTCAAGGGTGGCGCGCTGAACTACTTGATCCCGCACACCGCCAAGGATGCCGAAGTGATCGCGGTGATCGACTCGGACTACTGCGTGTCGCCGAACTGGCTCAAGCACATGGTGCCGCACTTCGCCGACCCGAAAATCGCCGTGGTGCAGTCGCCGCAGGATTACCGCGACCAGAACGAAAGCACCTTCAAGAAGCTCTGCTACGCGGAATACAAAGGCTTCTTCCATATCGGCATGGTCACCCGCAACGACCGCGACGCGATCATCCAGCACGGCACCATGACCATGACCCGCCGCTCGGTGCTCGAAGAACTCGGCTGGGCTGACTGGTGCATCTGCGAAGACGCCGAACTGGGCCTACGCGTATTCGAGAAAGGCCTGTCGGCGGCGTATTACCATGACAGCTACGGCAAAGGTTTGATGCCGGATACCTTTATCGACTTCAAGAAGCAGCGTTTCCGCTGGGCCTATGGCGCGATCCAGATCATCAAGCGCCACACCGCCAGCCTGTTGCGCGGCAAAGGCACCGAGCTGACCCGTGGCCAGCGCTACCACTTCCTCGCGGGCTGGTTGCCGTGGGTGGCAGACGGCATGAACATCTTCTTCACCGTCGGCGCCCTGTTGTGGTCGGCGGCGATGATCATCGTGCCGACGCGTGTCGACCCGCCGCTGCTGATTTTCGCGATCCCGCCATTGGCGCTGTTCGTGTTCAAGGTGGGCAAGATCGTTTTCCTCTACCGCCGTGCGGTGGGTGTGAACTTGAAAGATGCGTTCTGCGCAGCCCTGGCCGGGTTGGCGTTGTCCCACACCATCGCCAAGGCGGTGCTGTATGGTTTCTTCACCACCAGTATTCCGTTCTTTCGTACACCGAAAAACGCGGATAACCACGGTTTCTGGGTAGCAATTTCCGAAGCCCGCGAAGAGATGTTCATCATGCTGCTGTTGTGGGGCGCGGCGCTGGGGATCTACCTGGTGCAGGGCCTGCCGAGCAATGACATACGCTTCTGGGTCGTGATGCTGCTCGTGCAGTCGCTGCCGTACGTAGCGGCGATGATCATGGCGTTCCTCTCGTCGCTGCCAAAACCTGCGCCAGCGGTTGAGCCGGCAACGGCTGAGTAAAAACTTGCGCAATGCACTAAACGGCGGCCTCTGGCCGCCGTTTTGCTATAAGATAACGGCCGTTTTGTGAGTCTCGGCCCAGGCCCAGTGCCCACATTCGTCCTGCGCCCATTACACGCTTTCCGGAGTTTCCCCATGACGGCCCATGCCGACCTTTCGCCGACCCTTCAACTCGCTATTGACCTGATCCGTCGCCCGTCGGTCACGCCAGTCGACGCCGACTGTCAGAAGCTGATGATGCAGCGCCTGGGCGACGCCGGTTTTGCGCTCGAGCCGATGCGTATCGAAGATGTGGACAACTTCTGGGCAACTCACGGCCAGCACGACGGCCCGGTGCTGTGCTTCGCCGGCCACACCGACGTGGTGCCGACCGGCCCGGTGCAAGCCTGGCAGAACGACCCGTTCGACGCGTTGATCGACGAAAATGGCATGCTTTGCGGCCGTGGCGCGGCGGACATGAAAGGCAGCCTGGCGGCAATGCTGGTGGCATCCGAGCGTTTTGTTGCCGACTACCCGAACCACAAGGGCTCGGTGGCTTTCCTGATCACCAGCGATGAAGAAGGCCCGGCGCACCATGGCACCAAAGCCGTGATTGAGCGCCTGGCCGCGCGTAAGGAGCGCTTGGACTGGTGCATCGTCGGCGAACCGTCGAGCACCACGCTGGTGGGCGACGTGGTCAAAAACGGCCGTCGCGGCTCTCTCGGCGCCACCTTGACTGTGCGCGGCGTGCAAGGCCACGTGGCCTACCCGCATCTGGCGAAGAACCCAATCCACCTGGCCGCCCCGGCACTGGCGGAACTGGCGGCCGAGCATTGGGATGACGGCAACACCTTCTTCCCACCGACCAGCTTCCAGATTTCCAACCTCAATTCCGGCACCGGCGCCACCAACGTGATCCCCGGTGACCTGACGGCGGTGTTCAACTTCCGCTTCTCCACCGAATCGACTGTCGAAGGGCTGCAGCAGCGTGTTGCGCAAATCCTCGACAAGCATGGCCTGGACTGGCACGTGGAATGGGCCTTGTCGGGCCTGCCGTTCCTCACCGAACCGGGTGCCCTTCTGGATGCGGTGTCTGCCAGCATCAAGGCGATTACCGGCCGCGAAACCCAGGCATCCACCAGCGGCGGTACGTCCGATGGGCGCTTCATCGCCACGCTGGGCACCCAGGTGGTCGAGCTCGGCCCGGTCAACGCAACGATCCACCAGGTTAACGAACGCATCCTGGCCAGTGACCTCGATGTGCTGACCGACATTTATTACCAGACCCTGATCAAGTTGCTCGCCTGATGCTCGCTTGCCCCATTTGCAGCGCACCGCTCAGCGCGGTGAACAATGGCGTGGCGTGCCCCGTCGGGCACCGTTTCGACCGCGCGCGCCAGGGTTATCTGAACCTGCTGCCAGTGCAGCACAAGAACAGCCGCGACCCGGGCGATAACCTCGCGATGGTCGAGGCGCGCCGCGACTTCCTCAACGCCGGGCACTACGCCCCGGTGGCCAAGCGCCTGGCGGAGCTGGCCGCCGAACGCGCACCGCAGCGTTGGGTGGACATCGGTTGTGGCGAGGGTTACTACACCGCGCAAATCGCCGAGGCCCTGCCCCATGCCGACGGCTATGCGCTGGACATCTCCAAGGAAGCGGTCAAGCGCGCGTGCAAACGCAACCCGGCGCTGACCTGGTTGATCGCCAGCATGGCGCGCGTGCCACTGGCCTCGGGCAGTTGCCAATTTCTCGCCAGCGTTTTCAGCCCTCTGGATTGGGAAGAGGCCAAGCGCCTGCTCAGCCCCGGCGGCGGCCTGATGAAGGTCGGCCCGACTGCTGGCCATTTGATGGAACTGCGCGAGCGCCTGTACGACGAAGTGCGTGAGTACACGGACGACAAACACCTGGCCCTGGTACCGGACGGCATGAGCCTGGCGCACAGTGAAACCCTGGAATTCACCTTGAGCCTGGCCGAGCCCAAAGACCGCGCCAACCTGCTGGCGATGACGCCACACGGCTGGCGCGCAAGTGCCGAGCGCCGCGCCGAGGTGATCGAGGCCGCCGAACCGCTGCAGGTCACGGTGTCGATGCGCTACGATTATTTCGTACTTCAATAACCGACTTTTAAACATCCGCGAATGGATTTTCGAATCCCGCAACGAGGAACATCCATGCGCCAACCTGATATCGAGATTTACCTGAAGGACGCCGACCACAAGGCTATCGCCGCCTGGCTGGGCGCCGCCCTGGGCCCGTGCACCGACTGGGTCCAGAAGGGCCAGACCTACAAGTGCAAGGCTGGCAACGTGCCTGTCACCTGGCTGCCTAAGGCAGTAGGCAAGTGGAACAGCCTGTACCTGGAAAGCGACCAGACCCCGTGGGACGACGACATCGCCTGCGCCCGCGCTGCGTTCGCTGCACTGGACGTCGAAGTGCGCTGTGCGCCAGGCACGTGGGTTGAGGAAGAAGGTGAGGAAAGCGCTGACACCTGGATTCGCATCAGCGTTGACGGTGAAGAGCAGATCACCTGGAAAACAGCCTAAACCTGAACGGTGACCCCAATCAAAATGTGGGAGCGGGCTTGCTCGCGAAAACGGTGGATCAGTCACTTTTGTACTGACTGACACACTGCTTTCGCGAGCAAGCCCGCTCCCACATGGGTTCAGCGGTGTAGCAAAATCGAGCTTAAAGACCCACCACATCCTCCGCCTGCAAGCCCTTCTCGCCGGTCACCACGGCGTATTCCACCTGCTGGCCTTCGGCCAACGAGCGGTGACCATCACCGCGAATGGCGCGGTAGTGCACAAACACATCCTTGCCGTCTTCACGCTGAATAAAGCCATAGCCCTTTGCATCGTTGAACCACTTCACATTGCCAGTTTCGCGCGTTGCCATCTGTTTTGCTCCCACATGCATTTTATTGTTGAGTCAGTTGCATTGAACTGCCGAGTATAAGACAGGCTCAAAAACGATCAACTCAAGTTTACATCGCCGCTTTTTTGCCGATTTTCGACGAATACGGCACACTACCCACCCGAGCGCCTGCTCGGTTTTTTTTCCACTTGAAGCAGCACGCCTATGACCCGCTCCCCGTTCCGCCGTCTGGTGTTTGGCACCTTGCGCCGACTGTTGTACCTCTGGGTTCGCTCCGAGACGATCAATCAGTCGTCCCTCACCCTTAACCTGGACCGCAGCCGGCCGGTGTTTTACGTCCTGCAATCACCCTCCCTCACCGAATTGGCCGTGGTCGACACCGAGTGCACCAAGGCCGGCCTGCCGCGCCCGGTGCTGCCGGTGTCGGTGGGCCCGCTGATCGAACCAGCGGCGTTCTTCTACCTCACGCCGGAGCCCGACTGGCTCGGCCGTCAGGACAAGCGCGGTGCACCGCCGACCCTGACCCGGCTGGTCAACACCCTGAGCGAACACGCCGAAGAGAATGCACAAATCATTCCGGTCAGCGTGTTCTGGGGGCAGTCGCCCGAGAGCGAGTCCAGCCCATGGAAACTGCTGTTTGCCGATAGCTGGGCTGTCACCGGGCGCCTGCGCCGGTTGTTGAGCATCCTGATCCTGGGTCGCAAGACCCGCGTACAATTCTCCGCGCCTATCAACCTGCGTGAATTGATCGAGCACAATAAAGGTCACGAACGCACCGTGCGGATGGCCCAGCGCATCCTGCGGGTGCACTTTCGTAACCTGAAGACAGCGGTCATCGGCCCGGACCTGTCGCACCGCCGCAACTTGGTCAAGGGCCTGGTCAACATGCCGCTGGTGCGCCAGGCCATCCTGGATGAAGCCGAACGCGAAAAAATTTCCCCGCAAAAAGCCAAGGCCCAGGCACTGCGCTACGGCAACGAGATCGCCTCGGACTACACCTACACCGCGATTCGCTTCCTCGAAGTGGTATTGAGCTGGTTCTGGAACAAGATCTACGACGGCATCAAGGTCAATAACATCGAAGGTGTGCAAAAGGTTGCCCAGGGCTATGAGGTGATCTATGTGCCTTGCCACCGCAGCCACATCGATTACCTGCTGTTGTCCTACTTGCTGTTCAAAAACGGCCTGACTCCGCCACACATCGCCGCGGGTATCAACCTGAACATGCCGGTGATCGGCAGCCTGCTGCGCCGTGGCGGCGCGTTTTTCATGCGCCGTACCTTCAAGGGCAACCCGCTGTACACCTCGGTATTCAACGAATACCTGCACACGCTGTTCACCAAGGGTTTCCCGGTCGAGTACTTCGTCGAAGGCGGACGCTCGCGCACCGGGCGCATGCTGCAACCGAAAACCGGCATGCTGGCGATCACCCTGCGCAGTTTCTTGCGCTCCTCGCGCATGCCGATCGTGTTTGTGCCGGTGTATATCGGTTATGAACGTGTGCTGGAAGGCCGCACCTACCTCGGCGAGCTGCGCGGTGCGAGCAAGAAGAAAGAGTCGATCTTCGATATTTTCAAAGTGGTCGGCGCGCTCAAGCAGCGCTTCGGCCAAGTGGCGGTCAACTTCGGCGAGCCGATCAAGCTGGCCGAGTTTCTCGACGCCGAGCAACCCGACTGGCGCGCCCAGGAGCTGGGCCCGAACTACAAACCGGCGTGGCTCAACGAAACCACCCACCGCCTCGGCGAACAGGTGGCGCGCCACTTGAACGAAGCCGCCGCAGTAAACCCCGTGAACCTGGTGGCCCTGGCGCTGCTCTCGACCACGCGCCTGGCCCTGGATGAACAGGCCATGGCGCGCCAGTTGGACTTGTACCTGGCGCTGCTGCGCCGCGTGCCCTACTCGCCGCATACCACCCTACCAGAAGGCGATGGCATGGCGCTGATCAAGCACGTCAAGGACATGGACCTGCTGTCGGAACAGAGCGACGCACTGGGTAAGATTTTGTATTTGGACGAGCAAAACGCCGTCCTGATGACCTATTACCGCAACAACGTGCTGCACATCTTCGCCCTGCCGGCGTTGCTGGCGAGCTTCTTCCAGAGCAGCTCGCGCATGAGCCGCGAACAGATCCTGCGCTACACCCGTGCGCTCTACCCGTACCTGCAATCGGAGCTTTTTATCCGCTGGTCGCTGGACGAGTTGGACGCGGTGGTCGACCAATGGCTTGCGGCGTTTGTCGAACAAGGTTTGCTGCGCTTCGAGATCGACGTGTACCTGCGCCCGGCGCCGAGTTCACGCCACTTTGTACTACTGACACTGCTGTCCAAGAGCATCGCCCAGACCTTGCAACGCTTCTACATGGCGATCTCGTTGCTGCTCAACAGCGGCCAGAGCAGCATCAGCGCCGAAGAGCTGGAAGACCTGTGCACGATCATGGCCCAGCGCCTGTCGATCCTGCATGGCCTCAATGCCCCGGAATTCTTCGACAAGAGCCTTTTCCGACATTTTATCCAGACACTGCTGGAGCAAGATGTGTTGCGCCGCGATGAAGCCGGCAAGTTGAGCTACCACGACCTGCTCGGTGAATTGGCCGAAGGTGCGGCCAAACGCGTGCTGCCGGCCGATATTCGTTTGTCGATCCGCCAAGTGGCCTTGCATCGCGTGGATGGCGCGGCGGAGGCGCCGGCCGAAGCTCAAGCTGTCACACCTGAAGAAAGCCGCTAGATTGAATGAGGCGTCGGGCAGTTTCCGGCGCCGTTAAAAAGGAGCTGTACCATGAAGAAGATCATTCTCCTGGGCCTGACCGCCCTGCTCGGAGCCTGCCAATCCATGACCCCGAAAGCCAGCCTCGACGGCGAAGTGTTTTACCTGCAACGCATCGCGCTGCCGCCTGCCGCGACTTTGAGCGTCAGCCTGCAGGATGTGTCCTTGATGGACGCACCGGCCGTGACCCTCGCCGAACAAAAAGGCCCGGTCAAAGGCCAGGTGCCACTGCCGTTTCACCTGAGTTACGACCCGGCCCAGATCAAGCCCGGCCACACGTACTCGGTGAGCGCTCGCATCGAGCTGGATGGCAAGCTACTGTTTATCACTACCGAACGAAACGCTGTGCAGCTCAACGGCCAAGACCCACAACCGCTGCGCCTGCGGGTTGATGCGGTCGCACACTGATCACTCCATTTATAAAGGAAGCGCTCATGCTCCGTAACTCCCTTCGCCTCACTGCCCTGTGCGCCGGCCTGTTGTTCGGTGCCAACGCCATGGCCCTGGACCTTGGCAGCCTGTCCCAAGGAGACGCCAGCGGCGGCCTCAAGGATGCACTGACCCAAGGCGCACAGATCGCCGTGAAACAACTGGGCAAACCCGGTGGCTTCAGCAATAACCCCGAAGTGAAAATCGGCCTGCCCGGCAAGCTGGGCAAAGTCGCCGACAAACTGAAAATGTTCGGCATGGGTGATCAGGTCACGCAACTGGAAACCAGCATGAACAAAGCGGCAGAAACCGCCGTGACCCAGGCTCAGCCGATCCTGGTCAATGCGGTGAAAAACATGAGTGTGACCGACGCCAAGGGCATCCTCACCGGTGGCCAGGACTCTGCTACGCAATACCTGAACAAAAGCAGCCGCGAAGAGATCCGGGCCAAGTTCCTGCCGATCGTCAAGGCCGCCACCGATAAGGTCGGCGTCGCCCAGCAGTACAACGCTTTGGCCGGCAAGGCGGCAGCGTTTGGCGCGGTTGATGCCAAAAGTGCCAACGTCGAAAGCTACGTGACCGAACAGGCGCTGGACGGCTTGTTCAAGATGATCGCGCAGCAGGAAGAAACCATTCGCAAGAACCCGGCGGCTGCGGCCACCAGCTTGGCGAAGAAGGTGTTTGGCGCGCTGTAAACCCTAAGAATCATCCTCACTCACTGCACCCAGGTCAGTACGGGCCTGGGTGCAGCTGTCTTACGCTAGCAGCCTAGCGACTCAACGATACATCGGATACAAAGGCCGGCAAAGCACTGGCTGCTCACAGGTCGGGTAAGCCTGTGGTCGTGGCTGTGGATGCGAGTTGGTGTAGCCCGGCCGGGCGGTGTGGGAATGACAATCAACGGTCTGCTCACAAATCGGGTAAGTCTGTGGCTGCGGTTTAGCGTAGATCGGCCTGGTGGTCTGGTGATGACTGGTTTGCCCATACACTGGCCGCTGCGGCCTAATGTTCCCACTCTCGTTACAAGGCAATTTGTTGCCCACCAGCGTCCCCAGAAATGCACCTTTGAAAGCAGCAACGGCATTAAAAAACGACATGTAATACTCCATAAACTCATTGAAATAGGCACGACCGCCAAAAGGCAAAGCCGAAACCTGCGCCTGTCCATCAGGCAATTCTGAGTGGAGTAAAAAAGTCGATCGTTCCAGATGAACCGAGGCCGCTTTGAGTCAGCATGTAAATCAATAAATAACCGAGTCCGCCAATCGCTCTATCATGAGCGTGGCGAAACAGCAGATCGTCAGGGACGTCGCGCGGTTAATCTTCAACGGTGCCAGCCATGCCTTGTGACCCCCTTCGAAACGGGTGCCCAGCACGATCGAGGTCGCCGCTACCGGAATCCTCCCCACGCCAGCACGTGGGCGCTATTGAGGCGTTAACAGCCGTCAGCGGATTTCAGGCTTTTCCCACGCCTTCTGCCCTCATCTGAGCACCGTCCCATCTCCCGACCTAAACTATCGCGCGTCCTTTTTGACCCGGAACCACGCCGCATACAGCGCCGGCAGGAACAACAGGGTCAACGCCGTCGCCACAATCAACCCGCCCATGATCGCCACGGCCATCGGCCCGAAGAACACGCTGCGTGACAGTGGGATCATCGCCAGCACCGCCGCCAGGGCTGTCAGCACAATCGGGCGGAAGCGTCTCACAGTCGCTTCAATGATTGCTTGCCACGGCGCCAGGCCGGCCTTGATGTCTTGTTCTATCTGGTCCACGAGGATCACCGAGTTACGCATGATCATCCCCGACAAGGCGATGGTCCCGAGCATGGCGACGAAGCCGAAGGGTTGGCGGAAGACCAACAGAAACAAGGTCACGCCGATCAGGCCCAGGGGCGCCGTGAGAAACACCATCGCAGTGCGTGAGAAGCTGCGCAGTTGCAGCATCAACAACGTCAACACCACCACGATAAACAGTGGCACACCGGCCTTGACCGAGTTCTGACCACGTGCGGAATCTTCGACGGTGCCGCCGACTTCCAACAAGTAACCATCCGGCAGTTCGGCGCGTACGCCTTCGAGGGTCGGCAGGATTTGCTGGACCAGTGTCGCCGGTTGCTCCTTGCCGTAAATATCGGCGCGTACGGTTACGGTCGGCAGGCGGTTACGGTGCCAGATAATGCCCTCTTCAAAGCCATATTCGAGGGTCGCAATCTGCGACAGCGCGACACTTCTGCCGTTATCTGTGGGTACGGCAAGGCTCGGCAACAACGACAATTCGGTGCGTTCATGCACGGTGCCGCGCAGAAGGATCTCGATCAACTCGTTGTCCTCGCGGTACTGGCTGACGCTGGAACCGGTGAGTGAACTCTGCAGGAATTTCGACAGATTGGCCGTGCTCACGCCCAGCGCGCGCGCGCGGTCCTGGTCAATATTGAGGTAGACGATCTTGCTTGGTTCTTCCCAATCCAGGTGCACGTTGACCACGTGGGTATTTTCGCGAACCTTGGCCGCCACCTTGCGCGCCAAGGCGCGGACTTCTTCGATGTGTTCGCCAGTCACGCGAAACTGTACTGGGTAACCCACAGGCGGACCGTTCTCCAGGCGGGTAACCCGCGAACGCAGCTCGGGGAATTGTTCATTCAGGGTTTCAATCAGCCACGTGCGCAGGCTTTCGCGCTCTTCGATGGTCTTCGCCAGCACCACAAATTGCGCGAAGCTGGCGGCCGGCAGTTGCTGGTCCAGCGGCAGGTAGAAGCGCGGCGAGCCGGTGCCGACATAGGCCACATAGTTGTCGATGCCGGCGTGTGCCTTAAGCAAAGCTTCCAGGTGCTTGACCTGCTCGGCGGTATTGCTCAGGGAGGCGCCTTCCGCCAGTTTGAGGTCGACCATCAACTCCAGTCGCCCGGAGGCCGGGAAGAACTGTTGCGGCACAAAGCGGAACAGCGCAACCGAGCCGATAAACAGCAACAAGGTCAGCACGATCACGGTTTTGCGCCGACGCACACACCATTCAACCAGACGTCTTACGCGCTGATAGAAAGGCGTGCCGTAGGGATCGGGACCATCGGTGCCATGTTTGGCAGCGTGAATCTTCGCCAAATCCGGTAGGAGCTTTTCTCCCAAGTACGGCACAAACACCACGGCGGCAACCCAGGACGCCAACAATGCGATGGTCACCACCTGAAAGATTGAGCGGGTGTATTCACCGGTGCTCGATTGCGCGGTGGCAATCGGCAGGAAACCCGCCGCCGTAATCAACGTGCCGGTGAGCATCGGGAACGCGGTGCTGGTCCAGGCGAAGCTAGCGGCTTTGAGCCGGTCGTAGCCCTGCTCCATTTTGATCGCCATCATTTCCACGGCGATGATCGCATCGTCCACCAGCAAGCCGAGGGCCAAGACCAACGCGCCGAGTGAAATCTTGTGCAAGCCGATGCCAAGGTAATACATGGTGGCAAAGGTCATCGCCAACACCAGCGGTATCGCCAGGGCCACGACCATGCCGGTGCGTACGCCAAGGGAGAAGAAACTCACCAGCAAGACGATGGCCAGCGCCTCGGCGAGTACCTGAACGAATTCGCCGACGCTGGTTTTCACCGCTGCGGGTTGGTCCGACACCTTGCGCAGCTCCATGCCTGCTGGAAGGTTCTTCTGCAGACGTGCGAATTCACCTTCTAGGGCCTTGCCCAGTACCAGAATGTCGCCGCCATCACGCATGGCCACGGCCAGGCCAATAGCGTCCGCGCCCATGTAGCGCATCCGGGGTGCCGGTGGGTCGTTGAAGCCACGGTGGATATCGGCCACGTCGCCAATGCGGAAGGTGCGGTCACCTACACGAATCGGGAAGTTGCGAATTTCCTCCACCGTCTTGAAGTTACCCGAGACGCGCAGTTGCACACGCTCGGTCGGGGTTTCGAAGAAGCCGGCGGTAGAGACCGCGTTCTGCTCCTGCAAGGCCTGCTGTACAGCGGCCAATGGCAGGCCGAGGGTGGCGAGCTTGAGGTTGGACAGTTCGATCCAGATCTTCTCGTCCTGTAGGCCAAGCAGCTCGACCTTGCCCACATCCGGCACGCGTTGCAGTTGAATCTGGATGCGGTCGGCGTAGTCCTTGAGCACCGCGTAATCGAAACCTTCACCCGTCAGGGCATAGATATTGCCGAAGGTGGTGCCAAATTCATCGTTGAAAAACGGCCCCTGAATATTCGGCGGCAAGGTCTGGCGAATGTCGCTGATCTTCTTGCGCACCTGATACCACAAGTCGGGAATCTGCGCGGAGTGCATCGAATCGCGGGCTATAAAAGTGACCTGGGATTCACCGGGACGTGAGAAGGAGACGATGCGCTCATAGTCGCCGGTCTCCATGAGTTTTTTCTCGACGCGCTCGGTAACCTGCCGCGAGACTTCCTGGGCCGTGGCCCCGGGCCAATTGGTCTTGATCACCATGGCCTTGAACGTGAATGGTGGGTCCTCGCTTTGCCCCAGCTTGGTGTAAGACAGAGTGCCGACCACCGCCAGAAGGATCATCAGGAACAGTACGATCTGGCGATTACGCAACGCCCATTCGGAAAGATTGAAACCCATCGGGGACTACTCCTTGTTGGCCGCCAGATTCACTACGCGGTTGGAGCGATCCACCGGGCGCACTTGCTGGCCCTCATGGAGCACATGCACACCGGCTGCAATCACCCAGTCGCTGGGAGCCAGGCCCTCCAGTACCGGTACGGTTTTTTCGCCAAAGGCGCCGATGCGTACCGGAGTGCGCTTGAGCGTGTTGTCCGGCTGCACCCGCCAGACGTAGGGCGCACCATTCTCCGCACTCAGTGCTGACAGCGGCACCGACAGAGTAATAACGCCGTCAGCCTGTACGAATACGCGGGCGCTTTGGCCCAGTTCAGCCGGGACTTTGCCGCCGGTAAACGCGACGCGGGCGGCGAAAGTGCGGGATTTTGGATCGGCGGCGGGCGACAGCTCACGAATGCGCCCGGCAAAACGCTGGTCGGGCTGGCTCCATAATTCGACCGACACCGGCTGGCCGATCTTGAACCGACCGAAGCCTTGCTCCGGCAGGCTGATCAGCACTTCACGCTCGCCATCGGTGGCCAAGGTGAATACGGTCTGGCCAGCGGACACCACTTGGCCGACTTCCACCGCACGTTTGGCGACCACACCGTCTTGGGGCGCGCGCAGCACAGCGTAGCCCGCCTGGTTGCTGGACACGTCGAACTCGGCCTTGACCTGCTTCAGGCGTGCCTCACCGGATCGGTAGAGGTTTTCGGAATTGTCGTACTGGGAACGGCTGACCATCTGACGGTCCATCAGGGTCTTGTAACGATCACGCTCGGCGCGCACAAGGCTCAGGTTGGCTTCGGCGGCGGCCACCTGGGCACGGGTGGCTTCCAGTTGCAGGCGCACGTCCTGAGGGTCGAGTTCGGCCAGCGGCTGATTGGCCTTGACCCGTTCGCCCTCCTCCACCAGGCGTTTGCTGACTTTGCCGCCAATGCGGAAGGCCAGGTCCGGCTCATATCGGGCACGCACCTCACCAGGGAAACTGTCCATCGCCTGCGCCGAGGGTTGTGGTTGTACCACCATCGCCGGGCGGATGGTGGTGTGAGCCGCTTCTTCATGGCCGCAGGCGGCCAACAGGAAGATCAGGCTGACAGGCAACGCAAGGGGCAGGAAGGTGCTGCGCATGCTGAAGGACCTTTCGCAAATGGAGCTAGGAATAATTATACTTGCCGGTATGTTATTAATACCAAACTCGCCAGTCCAGTATTAAAGGTGAAAATGTCCGACAATCCTGTAAACACCAATAGCCCCGGGCGTCCCAAGGACATGGCAAAACGCCAGGCAATCCTCGAAGCAGCGAAAACCCTGTTCTTGAGTAATGGCTACGCCAGCACCAGCATGGATGCCGTGGCCCTTGAGGCCGGCGTGTCGAAACTGACCGTCTACAGCCACTTCACCGACAAAGAGACCTTGTTCACCGCCGCCGTCGTGGCGAAGTGCGAGGAACAATTGCCGGTGATGTATTTTGAGTTGCCAGTAGGTATGCCCGTGGAAACCGTGCTGCTGAACATCGCACGGGGCTTCCATCGGCTGATCAACAGTGAGGAGTCGGTGAACCTGCATCGCCTGATGATGACCACCGGCAATCAGGACGTGAAACTCTCACAGATCTTCTTTGAAGCGGGCCCCATGCGCATGCTGCAGGGCATGGAACGCCTGCTCAGCCGCATCAACCAGAGCGGCGCCCTGAGCATCGAAAAACCGTTTACGGCGGCCGAGCACTTCTTTTGCCTGCTCAAGGGCACGGCGAATTTCTGTTTGCTGTATGGCTGTGGCGGGCAACTGAGTGAGGAAGCCGCCGAAGCGCATGTGCAGGAGGTGGTGGGGTTGTTTATGCGGGCCTATAGGGCCTGACGCCGGGTTGTTGAGGGGCTGCTGGGTGAATATCCGTTATTTCGATAACGGCTGATATGGGTTCCGCTCTTACAGCGGCTCACTTTGGAAAAGCCCCAACGTAACCAAAGGGCTCTTGCCCCACCACGCGCCAAAGCCTGCGTTCGGCCAGCGTGGTTTTACGGGGCGCCTAAGATCAAAAGCAGATCAAAAGCAAGAGCACGGCGGCCTGACAGCCGACCTGATATTTGAAACTGAACTCAATCTAATGTGGGAGCGGGCTTGCTCGCGAAGGCGGCGTGTCAGGCAGCTAATGGGTAAATGATCCACCCCCTTCGCGAGCAAGCCCGCTCCCACATTGGGATCCCATTACCTTTGATAGACAGGGCGGTGCCCAGCGTCTGCCACACTTGTGCACCGCCTCGGCTGTGCTCTTGCGTCAT
>NZ_UYXQ01000011.1 GCF_900624995.1 Pseudomonas antarctica | reverse complement strand
GCTTTAGCGACATCCACACCGATGATTGATTGCGAGACAGTCATTGCCATGAAAAACGCTCCGGGTTAGGGTTTGCAGGCTTGTCGGGGCTTCACCATTGCGCTGGCTTGCTTCTATCGTCGGTCATAGCCGATGCATTCCTTATCGGCGCTTTGGTGAAGGGGTGGGGCGAAGTCTCCCACGGTCTGTACTGGCTAGAGTCAGATGCTGGCTTTTAGTCCCACCACCCCAACAAGTCTAACCATACAAGCTGGCTTGCCTGCGATAGCATCACCTCGGTAGGTCTGATAAACCGAGGCGCCTGTATCGCGGGCAAGCCTGGCTCCCACACTTGATCGCATTCACAACCGGACCTCTCGCTTGATTCCCTCAAGGCTGGCAGACTGCCCTTCCTTTAACGCCGTTCGTTTTGAGGCTGTATGCCAACGTTTTCTCAGCGTCACGTGTTGTTGCTGGTCAGTTGCATCATCATTTTCGGTGGATTACTGCTGGTCTTGCCGCTCAAGCTGCTGCCCAGCCTGTTGGCCGGGCTGCTGGTCTATGAGCTGGTCAACATGCTCACCCCGCAGTTGCAGCGGCTGATCGAAGGCCGCCGTGCGCGTTGGCTCGCCGTGGCATTACTCGGCACTTTGATCGTCAGCGTGCTGACCCTTATTTTCGCCGGCGCCATCAGCTTCCTGCTCCATGAAGCGGAAAATCCCGGGGCGTCCCTGGACAAATTCATGGGCGTGGTCGACCGCGCGCGCGGCCAGTTGCCGCCGTTTCTCGACGCCTACCTGCCCGCCAGCGCCGCTGAATTCCGCGTGGCCATCGGCGACTGGCTGAGCAAGCACCTGAGCGAACTGCAATTGGTCGGCAAAGACGCCGCGCACATGTTCGTCACCCTGCTGATCGGCATGGTGCTCGGCGCGATTATCGCGCTGCAACGTGTGCCCGACCTGACCAAGCGCAAACCGCTGGCCGCCGCGCTGTTCGACCGCCTGCACCTGCTGGTCCAGGCCTTTCGCAACATCGTTTTTGCTCAGATCAAAATTGCCGCGCTCAACACCCTGTTCACCGCGATCTTCCTCGCCGTGGTGCTGCCGCTGTGCGGGATTCACCTGCCGCTGAGCAAAACCCTGATCGTGCTGACCTTCCTGCTCGGCCTGCTGCCGGTGATCGGCAACCTGATGTCCAACACCCTGATCACCATCGTCGCACTGTCGATTTCGATCTGGGTGGCGGTGGCGGCGCTGGGGTATTTGATCGTGATCCACAAGGTCGAGTACTTCCTCAACGCGCGGATTGTGGGCGGGCAGATCAGTGCCAAATCGTGGGAGTTGCTGCTGGCGATGCTGGTGTTTGAAGCCGCATTCGGTCTGCCGGGTGTAGTGGCGGGGCCGATCTACTATGCGTACTTGAAGAGTGAGCTGAAGCTGGCGGGAATGGTTTGACGCAATAACCAGAACTTTAAAGGGAATTAGGGGGAAATCAGCAGTGAGCGACAATATCTACGCTCCGCCAACGGCGGAGCTGACCGAGACGGGAAAGACGTCTTCAGAGTTTTACGTCATTTCCAAAACCAAGCTGTTGGTACTCAGCTTCCTCAGTTTTGGGCTTTATACCTATATCTGGTCGTATAAGAACTGGAGCGTGTACAAGAAAGCCCACCAGTTGGATATCTGGCCTCTGGCCCGCGCCATTTTCTTTATTTTCTTTATGCACCAGCTGTATCGCCGTGCCGACGATCGCGTTGCGCGCAGCGGCCGAAAGTTCGACTTTGACTTCGAACAGTGGGCAACCGTGTTCGTGGTGGTGACGGTAGGTGCCAGGGTTTTCGAAATGGCGGCTAACCGCATCGAGACCTGGTTTGCCTACAAACCCCTGGCGATCCTGGCGGTGCCCTTGTGCGCCTATATCCTTCAACAGGCCCAGGGGCTGATCAATTTTGCGGCCGGTGATCCCGAGGGGCAGAGCAACGCGCGCTTTAACCTGTGGAACTACCTGGTGATCGTGCCGGGCGCGATCATGTGGTGCCTGACGCTGATGGGGCTGTGGGCGATTTATCACCGCTAGGCTTGCAGGCGTAAAGGTGGGGGCGAGCAACCCCGCTCCCACCGTTGATTTTCTGTTTCAGTGAGATCGGGACCGGTCAGTTGCCGTAACGCTTGCTGGCCTCAATCGCCAAACCGCTGCCGATACTGCCGAAGATATTCCCTTCCACATGCCGCGCGTTCGGCAACATCGCCGAAATGCTGTGGCGCAGTGCCGGAATGCCGCTGGAGCCGCCGGTAAAGAACACCGTGTCCACTTGCGCCACGTCCACCGATGCATCGGTCAGCAACTGCGTGACGCTGTTGCGCACGCGCTCCAGCAGCCCATCAATGGCCGACTCGAACAGTGCCCGGCTCAGTTCCACACTCAACCCCGGCTCAACCCGGTCGAGCAGCACATGGCGGCTGTCTTCGTGGGTCAGCTGGATCTTGGTTTCTTCCACTTCCATGGCCAGCCAGTGCCCGGCGCGTTGCTCGATCAGCTTGAACAGGCGGTCGATGCCGCCGGTGTCTTCGATGTCGTAGCGCATGCTGCCCAGGGCCAGCTGGGATTTTTGCGAATACACCGAGTTGATGGTGTGCCAGGTGGCCAGGTTCATGTGGTGGCTGGTGGGCATGTAGGCGCCGCTTTTCATGCGGCTGCCGTAGCCGAACAACGGCATCATGCCTTGCAGGCTGAGCTGCTTGTCGAAGTCGGTACCGCCGATGTGCACACCGCCGGTAGCGAGGATGTCGCTTTGGCGGTTGTCGTTGTGACGACGGTCCGGTGACAGGCGCACCAGGGAAAAGTCGGACGTACCCCCGCCGATGTCGACGATCAGCACAAGCTCTTCTTTTTCAATGGTGGACTCGTAGTCGAAGGCGGCCGCGATCGGCTCGTACTGGAACGAGATGTCCTTGAAGCCGATTTTGCGCGCCACGTCGACCAGGGTGTTTTCTGCTTCTTGGTCGGCCATCGGGTCGTCATCGACAAAGAACACCGGGCGGCCCAGCACCACTTCTTCGAACTCACGGCCAGCGGTGGTCTCGGCGCGGCTCTTGAGTTGGCCGATAAACAGCGCCAGCAAGTCGGTGAACGGCATGGCCGTGCCGAGTACGCTGGTGTCGTGCTTGATCAGCTTGGAACCCAGCAGGCTCTTGAGCGAGCGCATCAGCCGGCCTTCGTAGTTTTCCAGGTATTCGTGCAGGGCCAGGCGCCCGTAGACCGGGCGGCGCTCCTCGAAGTTGAAGAACACCACCGACGGCAACGTGATCTTGTCGTCCTCCAGCGCGATAAGCGTCTCCTCGCCGGGGCGGATCCAGCCGACGGTGGAGTTGGACGTGCCGAAGTCGATACCGCAGGCACGGGCTGGGGATGGGTTTTTCATGTCTATCAGGTTCCGGTTGAAAAACGGCCGCGCAGTGTATGCCAGTCGAAGGCGGATGCGTAGGCCGACCATCCGTTAAATCGTGCTTGAAAGTGCGGGATTTGCCCCCACATCTGTTGCATACGGTTAGCGCCGATAACACTTTGACGCACCCTCAGGCCATAACACTCAACAGGTGCAAAGCAACGCACGTTGTGCCCCAGGCTGTGCGATCTCGATTAAGGATGGTGAACCGCTGATGGATTTCAAAGACTACTACAAGATCCTGGGTGTCGAGCCGACGGCCGATGACAAGGAAATCAAGGCCGCCTACCGCAAGCTCGCGCGCAAATATCACCCGGACGTGAGCAAGGAAAAAGACGCCGAAGAAAAATTCAAGGACGCGTCCGAAGCCTATGAAGCGCTTAAAAGCGCGGACAAGCGCGCGGAATACGATGAGCTGCGCAAATACGGCCAGCACGGCCAGCCGTTCCAGGGGCCGCCGGGCTGGCAGAGCCGTGGCGGTTATGGCGGCGGTGGCGGTGGCACTGAAGACTTCTCTGACTTCTTCAGCTCGATCTTCGGCAACCGTGGCGATGCCTTCGGTGGCGGCCAGCGTCGCCCTGCGGGGCGCAAGGGCCAGGACGTCGAGATGCAACTGACGGTGCACCTTGAAGAGACGCTGTCTACCGAGTCCAAGCAGATAAACTTCCAGGTGCCGCAATACGACGCGTCGGGCCGGCACGTCAGCAACACCACCAAGAGCCTTAACGTGAAGATCCCCGCCGGCGTGGCCGACGGTGAGCGCATCCGCCTCAAGGGTCAGGGTGCACCGGGCATTGGCGGCGGGGCGAATGGCGACCTGTACCTGATCATCAAGTTTGCGCCGCACCCCAAGTTTGAAGTGGACGGCGAAAACCTGATCATCAATCTGCCCCTGGCACCTTGGGAATTGGCGTTGGGCGCGGAAGTGGCAGTGCCGACCCTCACCGGCAAGATCAACCTCAAGGTGCCGGCCGGCAGCCAGAACGGTCAGCGCATGCGCGCCAAGGGCCATGGCTTGTCGAACAAGGCTGGGGAACGCGGCTATCTGTTTGTGCAGCTTAAGGTGGTCATGCCCAAGAGCAGCGATGAGGAGGTCAAGGCCTTGTGGCAGGAACTGGCGCAAAAAGCGGCGTTCAATCCGCGTGAGCATTTCTAATTCGCGTAATTATCTAGGGCGTTTCAGGTAGGGCGATCCGATAGGTTGGTTTTTTCACAGCCCGTCATGGATAGCCCTACTATGTCAGAACAACCCGTCACCTCCACCGCCGAAGGCAGCTTCAATGTTGACCTGCGCGGTGTTCACTACGACTTCCTCAAAGACCGCGTGCCCACCTGGTTCACCCAGGCCAGCAGCTCGCGTCAGGAAGAACTCGCCAGCCATGAAATGGAACTGCCCAGTTGGTACCTGACCGCCACGGCCCAGGAAAAGACCGCACTGGCTCAGAGCCACACCCGCTACCGTGAGACCTTGAACCAGGTCGAAAACACCTTGGGCGATATCAAGGATGTGCTCGCTTTTGCCGAGCAACCGCTTAAAGACGCGATCAAAAAACAGTTCAATCTGGACCTGGACGTGAAGAACGTTTACTTCGCGCGCAAATATGGGTTTAAAGGTCGCGATGACCTGCTCGGTGCGTTTGTTTTCGAGCAGCGAAGCGACCCGTCGCTACGCTATGAGTACCGGGGTGTTTCGCTGCTTGAGGCTGCCCTGGCCAATTTCGCGCCCGACGAAGCGCGAGCCGGTGCCTGCAACGATTGCCAGATCATCACCACTTGGAATGCGTATGACGGCGAAATCATCCCGACATTTTCGGCGGTCAATTCACAGGCCTTGCCCATCGCCCCCCACGAGTTTGCACAACTGTGCCGCAACCTGGACCTGGGGAAATTGTATCAAGAGCACATCAAGGCCATCGTCCAGCCCCAAGTTGTCATCGAACGCACGGCGTTGCATCAGCAACTGCAAGAGCACCAGCGCCAACTGTTGGCGCTAAGTGCCGAAGTGGCGGCTAAGCAGCCCCAATGGGGCATCAGCGTCGATGCGTACCGCATGATCAAGCAAGTCATCACTGACCCAGGCAGTGCCACCCTTGATGGCAAACCGGTGACGTTCGCCGTGCTGAAGGTGTTTGGCAATGTGCTGGCGGGGCCACTGCTGATCGGGCCGGCTCGTAAAGACAGTGACAGGACCGAGCGCCTGCTGGTGTACATCCCTAATGACCCGCAGCAGCCGCTCAAGGAATATGCCTCCAGCGGCGAGTTCATGGCTGACCTTAGGACTCGCTTGCACAGTGCGTCGTACCGGCGCTTTTTCAGCCGTTTCGTGCCTCAGGGTGGGCAGGGCTTCTTTTTTCAGCATTTCAATCGTTTGTACAAACCCGCCAACGGTAAGGGGGCGGGCGGCGATTACCCGCTGGCGTCAAAGCCGGTGCATTTGCCCTTGGATGAACTGTACGTCAACGGCAACCTGTGGGAGCAGCTGCGCGAGACCCAGGTGCGCAAGATTCTGGCCGATGCCCGCGCGGTGGCCGTGCCCACCGACGACGAAGACCGCAAGGCCCGCATGGATCGGCTGGCAAGCTTCGCGGACGCGGTGATCAGCGTGTTCAACCTTGGCGCTTTTGTGGTGCCTGGGTTGGGGCCGATCATGCTGGCGGTGGGCGCGGCGCAGATGTGCACTGAGGTGTATGAAGGCATCGAAGCCTATGAGCAAGGCGATCTGAAAACGATGTGGGCGCACTTTTCCAGCGTTGCCCTTAATGCGGCGATGCTGGTCACCGGGGCCAAGGTGCTGCCCGCAGTCAAATGGGTGAGTTCGATCGACCCCCTCAAACCGGTTACGCTGCCAAACGGCAAGCAGGTGTTGTGGAAGCCAGATCTTACGCCTTACAAGGTGCCCCCTCCCGACCTGCCTCCGGGCGCCAAGCCGGACACTCAGGGGCTTTACCAGCACAATGGGCAGACGGTGTTGCCCCATGAAGGTGATCACTATCAGGTCCGTCAGGAGCCGGACACTGGCCAGTACCGTATCCAGCACCCCAGCCGGGCCGGTGCTTATGAACCGCAACTGGAACATAACCACGCCGGCGCCTGGAGTCATGAAGTCGAGGCGCCGTTGACTTGGGACAAGCCGACACTGATGAGGCGCCTGGGCCTGAACGAGCGTGGGCTCGACACCCCGACCCTGGAGCAGGCTCGCATCGCCAGCGGCGTCGAGGAAGACACGTTGCGCCAGACCTTTGTCGAGCATGAGCGGGTGCCCTTGCTGCTGGAGGATACGATTGAGCACTTCAAGGCCCATCAGGAACTGACGACCTTTGTCGAGCAAATGCGCAGCAGCGACCCGGCGGTCTACGCCCAGGCGGACCCGGCGTTGCAAATGCAGATGATGCAGCGTCGTGGGATGTTGCCTGTTGAGACGCGCATGCGTGTCATGAGCAGCGATGGCAGGACGCTTTGGGAGGATGACGCCCCCGTTACCTCCGCCAGGCGCGTGGTGGTTGTCACTCAACGCCAGCTGGAGCGCGGCGAGTTACTCAAGGAGGTGTTGAATACGTTGCAAGGCGTTGACCCCACCTTGAAGGAAATCCCGGGCGAGGCCGAAGACACTCTGGAGGTACGGGCCGGCAAACTACGCAAGTACCTCGGCGATACGGTGCAGATGTTCAAAGGTCCGTTGGTGGAGGAACGCTACAAGGCGTCGACCGTCTCGCGCGATCCCGACCTGCACTGGATACTGGCGAGCTACCCCAAGCTGCCGACATCAATGGCCGCGCATTTGCTCAAGACGCTCGGCGCCGAACAACGGTTAGCCTTGCGCCGCACCGGGCTGCTGCCTGAAGCGCAAGCCGAGCAGGCACGATGGTGTGAGCAGGAAACACGGGTGTCCCGTGCCTATGAGGGGCTGCACCTGGACACACTGGCAAGCATCGACAGCCAGCGCCTGGCCTTGCGCAGCCTGGAAGCGTTGCCGGGGTGGCCACGGGGAACGCGGGTGGAACTGCGTCAATATTCGGCCGAGGGCCTGTTGCTGGACGCCATTGGTTCGCCGGACTGGCCGCAGACCAAGGTGTTGGTGCAAATGGACAATGGTCTATTCAAGGCGCAATTACCCCGAGATTTCTACACCGCGACGTGGGAGGCGTTGTCGACGACAGAGCGTCAAGGCCTCGGGTTTACCGATGCACAGCAGTTGAAGGCCGCGATCCAGCAAGCGCCTCTGCCTCGTGAGCCGCTGCGCACGGTGTTGCTGGAGCATCCGGTGCGCAGGCCAGCGGTTGACCCGACACTGCGCCTGCTGGGCGGGGGGCGTGGTTTTCGACAGTTGTTAGGCCGCGTTTTGGGGCCTTCAGAGGCGTCGATAAAAGCGCGGGTCCGCACGCTGTACCGCACCTTGGATGAACAGGGAATCAATGACGTTATCCAGTCATTTGGTACACATGTGGAACGTGGGCTGAAACTTCGCGAAGCCGAATTCAATACGGTGCAGATGGAGTTGGCTGCTTGGGTTAAAGCGAATACACCGCAATCGGGACGGGTGGGCGCCTTTGATACAGCGCCTTACATCGCCAGGACAATCATGAGCCATTGGCGTCGTGAGGCTAGCGGCCCTCTGCAGTTGATAATGGGGGGGCTGGAATTGCCGATATTGAGCGCCGACTTCAGTCATGTCGAGGCGCTGGAGCTTCACGATGTCAGGTGGTCTGACAGCGCGGATGCTTTCCTTCGCAAATTCACCCACGTCAACGGTTTGAGCATTAGCCGCAGCAGGCTCACCGAATTACCCCGCGTTGTCGGTGACATGATCCACCTGACGTCGTTGAGTCTGCACTCCAACCACCTTCGGCTAACCCCACAAAGCGCCAGGGTGCTGGGGTCTCTGGGCAACCTTGAAGAGCTCTACCTGGCCAATAACGCGTTGAGGATTTGCCCGGACTTCAGCAGCATGGCACGGTTGAGAAACCTGAATTTGAGAAATACACAGCTTGAGCAGTGGCCAACGGGACTGGATGCACACACGGATCTAAATTTCGTTGACTTGAGCGACAACCTTTTGCGTGAGGTGCCCGAGCAATATCTTAACCCTGCGGATGAGCAGCTCGGCGCGACTGCGCGACTCAATGGCGTCACGCTGCTTGAAGGCAACCCATTCCCTGCTGATTACTGGCAACACTTCGATGACTACTGGCGACGCCTCAATCAGGCCCTTCCGGACTTGGTGAAAAACGCTCGTAAGGGTGCGTTTGACAGTGGCAACCCCAAGCTTGAAAAGATGCGGCGCCTGTACCCGAACAAGCGTACGCAAGAAGCCAGGGCGTTGATCTGGAGTTGGGGCGCGGGAGCCGATGCGGAACTGGCCAGGCTTGAATTGGAATTCAATACCGTGGAGCGGCAGTTGGACGCCTGGACGTTCTCTGGCGGGGGAGAGCGACAACGCTACGTGCGGGCCAACCAACGACAAGCCAACGCTGGGGCCATGGACCATCGTTACCAGGCCCAGAACCGTATTCTCGCGTGCTGGCGCCGGGAAACCCCGCAAATGTTGGCCAAAGATGGGACGCCTATCGGCCTGGAACTGGATCTCAGTGACTTGAACCTGCCCAGCCTGCCCGACCTTGATGTGGATTTCAGCCATGTTGGCTCACTGAAATTAAACAACATGGGGCTCAGCGTTTCGCCCGAAGGGTTCCTGGCGCGCTACCGGCACTTGCGTTGGTTGGAGATGGCCAATAACCGACTGACGGAACTGCCACCGGCGCTGGGGGAAATGCATGGCCTGACCCGTTTGACGTTGAATGACAACCAGATCCGCCTGACGGCCGACACGGCGCGGATTCTATCGGAGCGGGTCACGCTGCGAGCGTTGTGGCTGCACAATAACTCGCTCGGTATCACGCCGGACTTTAGCCGGATCACCGACATGCGCTCTCTCAGCCTGATAAACGCGGGCATTGATACCTGGCCCGTCGGTTTGCTCGAGCAACCGTTGTTGAATCAGGTAGCGCTGAGTCATAACGCCCTCACGACTATTCCAGACGCCGTCATTGCGCCGTCTAACGAACAGTTAGCGCAGGCGGTACGGGTTAATAGCGTGACGACGGTCTCTGGAAATCCATTCACCGCGCAGACCCTGGATCAGGTCAGGGCCTACAACACGCGACTTGAAGGTGCAGGGCTGGTGACCCCGGGCAGGCCGAACCGCTTGGGCGTTACCGCGCTGGAGACCGGTGTTATGCCTGGCGCGCCCCCGCAGGCGCCGTTCTTACGCTGGACTACCGGGCTGCCTGCGGATCAGGTTGCAACGCGAAGCACCCAATGGGCCAGCTTACACGGGCAACCAGATGGGGAGGGTTTTTTCAACCTACTCAACGATCTGGATGTGGGGGTGGCTGAGCGTGAAGAACTTCAGCGTCGAGTCTGGGAGGTGATCGATGGCATCACTGAAAACAGCGCCGAGTCGGAGCAATTGCGCAAGGATATGTTTGAGTGGGCAGGCAAGCGCGCCTGTTGTGATCGGGCGGCCTTGACCTTCAGTAATCTGGAAATTCTGTTGATGGTGCACAAAGCCAAGGCTCTGGCGCTGACGCAGGGCGTGAACCAGGGCGTGGCGTTGACCACGCTCGCCAGAGGCTTGTTCCGCCTGGATGAAGTGGAGGCGATCGCGCTAAGGGATATCGATCAGCGCAGAACCGCGATCAACAACCAGCAAGGCTTGACGCCCGTCCAAAAGGTACAGGCGCTTGCGCTGCTTGAAGAGGTGGAGATCAGGTTGGCTTATCGCCACGGCCTCAAGGACCGGCTCGATTTGCCGGGGCAGCCTCAACACACGCGATTCACCGGTTTGGGCAATGTCACCCCAGCAATGCTGGAGGATGCTTACCAGCGCGTGATCAGTCGGGATAATTCTGTGCAAGAGTTTGACGCGCTGGTGGCCAGAGATTTCTGGAAAGACTACGTGACGAACAAACACCGCAACGCTTTTGAAGCGCAGAACGAGCCCTACCAAAAACAACTGGCGCAGTTGCAGCGCGATTTTGAGTCCGGCAAGTTATCCAAAGCGGTCTATGACGTTAATGCTGAGCAGGCGCAATCGCTGTCTGCTGTTGACGAGCTGACGTTGATCGAAACATTGACTCGCCAGGAAATCGCGCAGGCGCGGGTTTCAGGGGAAAACCTTGAAGCATTGGTTGAGCGACGCGCGGGCGCACCGCGTGAGTTACTGCTCTCAGAGGCGCGAGCCATCGAGTTTGAAGGTAGACAATACTTTGTTGCGAGCATGCCTGATGGGGACGGCGAGCATTACGTGTTGTGGGTGCAGGCGCCGGATAACCCGTATGTTTTGGTCAGTAGTGGGGTGATCGCCAAGCCCGATATTATCGGGGTCTGGAAGCGTCAACGCACGCCGGGAGGGATGAAGTCAGAGAGTTCCGGCAGTGAGTATGAAGATGCACCCGAGTCTATGCCGATGCTTCCCTACACGGCGGACGAACTCAGTCTCATGAGGCAGGAGGTTCATTTTACGAGCGCGCCTAATCGAATCGGGAGTTATAACCGCGCGAACAACGGAAAATACCCGCTCAGGGATTATCAAGGCCGACCGATACGTATTCGAAAGCTGCAAAAAAGTGTTGAGCTGGCGTCAGGGGTTAAATACACCTCAGATCAAATCAAACCTTTCATTAAGTTCGAAGGGTATGAGGAGGTGGGCGCACGTTATGAAGAGAAATTGCAGCGGCGTTCGTTCACTGCGCAGGATATGAAGGTGCCCGAAGAAAAGTCGCTGATAGGGCAGAACATGGTGGTGGCCAACAGGCTTATCGCCAAAGGGGAAATCGTCGGCGTTTACGGCGGGACAGTGCTTCCCTCCGGGTTTTTCGGCCCCTCAGGTCAAACCTATACCATGCTCGTCAGTCCGCCACCGGCCCTTGGGGGCTTCGAGCTTGGCGAGCCGCGGGTTCACCTGTCGGGAGACAACATCCTCTCCAGAATCAACACCAATTTTGAATATGACGCAAATGGCCAACCGGTACGTCAGGCCGCAGGGGGTTATAACGTGGAGGGCGTGGCCTTCCCCATTGAGGCGGATATGTTGCTGGGCGTGGGGCCTGGAGCAACAACCAAAAGAAAGAACTTTATACTGACGGCGGTATTTGCAACCGAAAACATACCGGCGGGCGTCGAGCTGCGAATAGATTATCAATACACTGAAGCCATGATAAAAACGCAGTTTGCCTAACGCTGCTTTACCGCTGGCCACTTGAACTAAAGGCCTGTGGCTGTTTAATCCTGCGCAGCGACGAACGCGGCGTTCACCCTTTCGTGAACACGTTTAAATCGAGTAACTGTGTAGGCTTTGCAAGCTGGGTCGTTCGATAGGATGAACGTTTACGCTCAACCAAGGACGACCCACTATGACGGACACCACCCCAGCCCGGCGTCGCGTGCATCGTTGCGCTCTTTAGAACAGAAAATATCGCTGGGCCATCGGCAGCACATCCGCAGGCTCACACCACAGCAACACGCCGTCGGCCTTGACCTGATAGGTCTGTGGGTCCACTTCGATATCCGGCAGGTAATCGTTGTGGATCAGGTCGGTTTTCTGCACGTCGCGACACCCTTTGACCACCGCGATTTGCTTCTTCAGGCCCAAGGCTTCGGGCAACCCGGCTGCCTGGGCCGCCTGGCTGATAAAGGTCAGGCTGGTGGCGTGCAACGAACTGCCGAAGCTGGCGAACATGGGGCGGTAGTGCACCGGCTGCGGTGTCGGGATCGAGGCGTTGGCATCGCCCATCAGGCTTGAAGCAATCGCGCCGCCCTTGAGGATCAACGTCGGCTTGATGCCAAAAAATGCCGGGCGCCACAGCACCAGGTCGGCCCACTTGCCCACCTCGATCGAGCCGACAATATGGCTGATGCCGTGGGTGATCGCCGGGTTGATGGTGTACTTGGCGATGTAGCGCTTGGCGCGAAAGTTGTCATTGCCGGGGCCATCACCGGGCAGCGCGCCGCGCTGTTTCTTCATCTTGTCGGCGGTCTGCCAGGTGCGCGTGATCACTTCGCCGACGCGGCCCATGGCCTGGCTGTCGGAGCTGATCATCGAGAACGCGCCAAGGTCGTGCAGGATGTCTTCGGCGGCAATCGTTTCGCGGCGGATGCGGCTTTCGGCGAAGGCTACGTCTTCGGCAATGCTGGGGTCCAGGTGGTGGCAGACCATCAACATGTCCAGGTGCTCGTCGATGGTGTTGCGGGTGAACGGCCGGGTCGGGTTGGTGGAGCTGGGCAACACGTTAGGGAAACCGCAGGCCTTGATGATATCCGGCGCGTGACCGCCACCGGCGCCTTCGGTGTGGTAGGTGTGGATGGTGCGGCCCTTGAGCGCGGCTAACGTCGTTTCGACAAAGCCCGACTCATTGAGGGTGTCGCTGTGGATCGCCACCTGCACGTCATACTGGTCGGCCACGTTCAGGCAATTGTCGATACTGGCGGGTGTGGTGCCCCAGTCTTCATGCAGCTTCAAACCGATGGCTCCGGCCATGACTTGTTCGATCAACGGCGCCGGCAGGCTGGCGTTGCCCTTGCCGGTAAAGCCGATGTTCATCGGGAACGAATCGCTGGCTTGAAGCATCCGCGCCAAGTGCCACGGGCCTGAGGTACAGGTGGTGGCATTGGTGCCGGTGGCAGGTCCGGTGCCGCCGCCGATCATGGTGGTGACGCCGCTGGTCAGCGCCTCCTCGATTTGCTGCGGGCAAATGAAATGCACATGGGCGTCGATGCCGCCAGCGGTGAGGATCATGCCTTCACCGGCAATCACTTCGGTGCTGGCGCCGATGGCCATGGTCACGCCCGGTTGGATATCCGGGTTGCCGGCTTTGCCGATGGCGTGAATGCGCCCGTTCTTCAAACCGACATCGGCTTTGACGATGCCCCAGTGGTCAATGATCAGCGCGTTGGTGATCAAGGTGTCCACGACCTCATGGGCGAGCAATTGGCTCTGGCCCTGGCCATCGCGGATCACCTTGCCGCCGCCGAATTTTACTTCTTCGCCGTAGACAGTGAAGTCCTGCTCCACTTCAACGAACAGCTCGGTGTCGGCCAGGCGAACTTTGTCGCCAACGGTGGGGCCGTACATGTCGGCGTAGGCTTGTCTGGAAATCTTCATGTGTGTGTCCTCGATCGTTCCCACGCTCTGCGTGGGAATACATCCTGTGACGCTCTGCGTCACGACGTTAAGAGCGGACGCGGAGCGTCCATGGCGGCATTCCCACGCGTAGCGTGGGAATGATCAGTCGAGGTCACCCATGATCCGCCCGGCAAACCCAAACACCCGTCGCCCACCGCTCAAATCCACCAACTCGATTTCACGACTTTGCCCCGGCTCAAACCGCACCGCCGTCCCTGCCGGAATATTCAAGCGCATGCCACGGCTCGCCGAGCGGTCAAACGTCAGCGCGTCATTGGTCTCGAAAAAGTGGTAATGCGAGCCCACCTGGATCGGCCGGTCGCCGCTGTTGGCCACGCTCAGTGTGACGGTGCGCCGGCCCACGTTCAGTTCGATATCGCCAGGCTGGATCTGATATTCACCAGGAATCATGCAGGGTGCCCCAGGGTCTTGAAGTAGATGGCGGTCGGGCTGTAGCGCCCGTCCGGGCTTTGGCAGTAATCGGGCAATTCACCGATTTTGGTGTAGCGCAGCGACTGGTAGAAGGCTTCGGCGCCGGAGCCGGCTTCGGTGTCCAGGTGCAACAGGCCGCGCTTGTGCTGGCGCGCGGCGAGCTCCAAAGCATTCATCAGTTGCTGGCCCAGGCCATGGCGGCGAGCGCTGCTGTGTACCAACAGCTTTTGCACTTCGGCGCGGTTCAGGCCGTTGGCTTTCTGGCACAGCGCCAATTGCACGCTGGCGATCACTTGTTCGTCGCGCACCACGACCCACAGCAGCAGGCTGGCGTCTTCAACGCTGGCTTGTACGCCCCTCAGGTAATCGCGGGCCTGGGTTTGATCGAAGTCAGCCATGAAACCGACCGAAGCGCCGTGCTGCACCGCGTCCAGCAACAGCTCGATCAAGCCCAGGCGGTAATGGGCAAAACTTTCAGCATTCACTCGACGCAGTTGTGCAGCGCTCATTGATCTCACTCCTTGGGCGGTTCGGCGCCCGGGTTCAATGCCAGTTGCATAAAGGTCAGGTCCAGCCAGCGGCCGAACTTGATACCCACTTGTGGCATTTGCCCGGTAGTGATGAAACCCAGGCGTTCATGCAGGCGAATAGACGCCTGGTTGCCGCTTTCGATGGCCGCGACCATCACATGCTTGCCGCAGGTGCGGGCCCGTTCGACCAGCGCTTGCATCAGGCGCGGGCCGAGGCCTTTGCCGCGCTGGTCATTGCGCACGTACACCGAGTGTTCAACGCTGTAACGGAAGCCTTCGAAGGGGCGCCAGTCGCCGAACGAGGCATAGCCGGTGACTTCATCGTTTTCCACCGCCACCAGGATCGGATAGGCCTGGGCCTGGCGCGCACTGAACCAGGCCTGACGGTTGGCCAGGTCGACCGGTTGTTCGTTCCAGATCGCCGTGGTGTTCAACACCGCGTCGTTGTAGATGGCTTGAATGGCCGGCAGGTCTTGCCAGGTTGCATCACGAATCATGGCCGGGCCTCACGCGATGGGCTGGTGGACGGTGACCAGCTTGGTGCCGTCGGGGAAGGTGGCTTCCACCTGAATATCCGGGATCATTTCCGGGATGCCTTCCATCACTTGCTCGCGGCTGAGCAGAGTGGTGCCGTAGTGCATCAGGTCGGCGACGGTGCGGCCATCGCGGGCGCCTTCCATCAAGGCGGCTGAAATATAGGCGATGGTTTCCGGGTAATTGAGTTTCACACCCCGCGCCAGGCGGCGTTCGGCGACAAGGCCAGCGGTGAAGATCAGCAGTTTGTCTTTTTCCCGTGGGGTCAAGTCCATGGTTCAAGGTCCTTCATAAACAGCATTCTTAAATACAACAGAGGTCAACTGTGGGAGCGAGTAAGCCCACTCCCACATTTTGATCTTCATGTGCTCCAGATTCGTGGGGCTACGGCTTCCCGCCCTAGCACGGCCGGGCGTAACAGTTTCCATAAATCCATCAACCAGGCCCGCGCCAGCAGTGCTTCGCTGGCCAGGCAACGGGCGACCAGCAGCCCGGGCAATTGGGTCAGGTCACCGCGCACCGTGTGGGGCAAGGCACGGCAAGTTTCCAATAATTCAGGCGCGATATCGCCCGTCAGCAGCAGCGTGGCAAACACCGGTTGCCCGTCCAGCCCGATCGGCGAGTCGAGCAAACCGTCGGCGCCTACAATGCGCTGGCGCTCATGCCAGAGCAACTGGCCGTCGCGGCGAATATCCAGCTGCGACTGAAAGTGGCCGAGGTCAAAACGCTCGCCACTGGCGGGGCGACCAAGGGCGACCACGTCCCAGTAGAACAGCCGCGCATCGCCTTGCAGGTCAATGCGCGCAGTGAGTTCGGCCTGGGCGGCGCTGAACACGATGGTTTCCTGGGGCAGCCATTCCAGCGTGGCGCCCGCTTCTACACTCAGTTCGAGCTTTTGATACGCCGGGCCGCTGGCGCGGTACCACTTGGCCGCCCCGGGGCTGGTCAATTGCGCCCAGGCACCTGTTGCCACATGGGCGCTGATGTCCAGGCGGTCGCCACCGGCAATCCCGCCGGGCGGGTGCACGATAATGTGCTGGCACACCTCGGGGCCCTCCGCGTACAGGTGCTTTTGCACGCGCAGCGGGCCGAGGTGGCGGCGCATCACCGGGCGCGTGGTGTCGCCGAAACGCGCGTAGCCAAGTTCCAGCTCGGCGTGCCAGCTGGGGGTGAACAGGGCAGGGGAAACGGGCAGATTCATGTTCGAGTGCTTATCGTTAGGACGCTACAGGTTAGATGGTAACCAAGCCGCGCACACCCTCACTTTGCATATTTTCACCTCGGCCTTGCTGGACGATTTCACCGCGTGACATCACCAGGTACTGGTCCGCCAATTCGGCGGCGAAGTCGTAGAACTGCTCCACCAACAGGATCGCCATATCGCCACGTGCCGCGAGTTTCTTGATCACTGCGCCGATTTCCTTGATTACCGACGGCTGGATGCCTTCGGTGGGCTCATCGAGAATCAACAGGCGCGGGCGGCTGGCCAGGGCGCGACCAATCGCCAACTGCTGTTGCTGGCCGCCGGACAGATCGCCGCCGCGTCGATGCTTCATTTGCAGCAACACCGGGAACAGTTCGTAGATGAAGGCGGGCACTTCCTTGGCCTCTGAGCCGGGGAAACGCGACAGGCCCATCAGCAGGTTTTCTTCCACCGTCAACCGGCCAAAAATCTCCCGGCCCTGGGGCACGTAGGCGATGCCGGCGTGCACGCGCTGGTGCGGCTTGAAACCGGTGATGGCCTTGCCTTCCCAATTCACCGCACCTTCTTTGGCGGGCAGCAAACCCATCAGGCACTTGAGCAGCGTGGTCTTGCCCACGCCGTTACGGCCGAGCAGGCAGGTGACTTCGCCGATCTTCACGTCGAAGGACAGCCCGCGCAGAATGTGGCTACCGCCGTAGTACTGGTGCAGCTTGTCGACTTGCAGCATGTTCACTTCTCCTTAGCGACCGAGGTAAACCTCAATCACTCGCTCATTTTCCTGCACCTGTTCCAGCGACCCTTCGGCCAGCACGCTGCCCTGGTGCAACACGGTCACGTGATCGGCAATCGAGCCGACAAAGCCCATGTCGTGCTCCACCACCATCAGCGAGTGTTTGCCCGCCAGGCGCTTGAACAGTTCGGCGGTGAATTCGGTTTCAGCGTCGGTCATACCGGCCACCGGTTCGTCCAACAACAGCAGCTGCGGGTCTTGCATCAGCAGCATGCCGATTTCCAGGAACTGTTTTTGCCCATGGGACAATAGCCCTGCCGGGCGCTGTACCGAGGCGGTCAGGCGGATGGTGTCGAGCACTTCGTCGATACGGTCTTTTTGTTCACCGCTCAGGCGTGCGCGCAGGCTGGCCCACACGGACTTGTCGGTTTTTTGCGCCAGTTCCAGGTTTTCGAACACGCTCAGGGCTTCGAACACCGTGGGTTTCTGGAACTTACGGCCGATGCCAGCCTGGGCGATCTGCACTTCGCTCATGCCTGTCAAATCCAGGGTTTCACCGAACCAGGCATTGCCGTGGCTGGGGCGAGTCTTGCCGGTGATCACGTCCATCAGCGTGGTCTTGCCCGCGCCGTTGGGGCCGATGATGCAGCGCAATTCGCCGACGCCGATATACAGGTTCAAGTCGTTGAGCGCTTTAAAACCATCGAAGCTGACGCTGATGTCTTCCAGCGTCAGAATGGTGCCGTGACGGGTGTTGAGGCCCTTGCCGGCGGCCTGTCCGATGCCGATCGCATCGCGGCTGCTGCCCGCATCGAAAATAGGTTCGAGCATGACATTCCTCACTTCTTCAGCAAGCCGATAACGCCCTTGGGCAGGTACAGGGTCACGATGATGAACAGCGCCCCGAGGAAGAACAGCCAGTATTCCGGAAAGGCCACGGTGAACCAGCTCTTCATGCCGTTCACCACACCGGCGCCCAGCAACGGGCCAATCAAGGTGCCGCGCCCGCCCAAGGCCACCCATACGGCGGCTTCGATGGAGTTGGTTGGCGACATCTCGCTGGGGTTGATGATGCCCACTTGCGGCACATACAACGCCCCGGCCAAACCACACAACACCGCGCTCAACACCCACACAAATAGCTTGAAACCACGCGGGTCATAGCCGCAGAACATCAGACGGTTCTCGGCATCGCGCAGGGCGGTCAGCACTCGGCCGAACTTGCTCTGCGCCAGGCGCCAGCCGGTGTACAGGCTCGCGACCAGTAACACGACCGTGGCAAAAAACAGCACCGCCCGCGTGCCCGGCTCGGTAATGCCAAAGCCCAGGATGCTGCGGAAATTGGTGAAACCGTTATTGCCGCCAAACCCGGTCTCGTTGCGGAAAAACAGCAGCATCCCGGCGAAGGTCAAGGCCTGGGTCATGATCGAGAAGTACACGCCCTTGATCCGCGAGCGGAAGGCGAAGAAGCCGAACACCAGCGCCAGTAAACCGGGCGCCAGCACCACCAGGCACATGGCCCAGAGGAAGTGTTCGGTACCTGTCCAATACCAAGGCAGCTCGGTCCACGACAAGAAGGTCATGAACGCCGGCAGCTCATCACCGGAGGCCTGGCGCATCAAGTACATGCCCATCGCATAGCCGCCGAGGGCAAAGAACAAACCGTGGCCGAGGGACAACATACCGGCGTAGCCCCATACCAAGTCCAGCGCGAGGGCAACGATGGCGTAGCAAAGGATCTTGCCCACCAGCGTCAGGGTGTAGGCCGACACCTGCAGCGGGTTATCCGCAGGCAGCAGCGAACACAATGGCAGCGCCAGCAGCAGGGTCAGAATCACCGCGCCGACCGCTATCGTCAGCTTGGGGCCGGCCTTTTGCGTGGCCGTGAGCATTAATGGCTGGTTCATCAGTCGATCACCCGTCCTTTCAGTGCGAAGAGTCCTTGCGGGCGTTTCTGGATAAACAGAATGATCAGCGCGAGGATCAGGATCTTGCCGAGCACGGCGCCGATCTGCGGCTCCAGAATCTTGTTGGCGATACCCAAACCAAACGCGGCCATCACGCTACCGGCCAACTGGCCGACACCGCCGAGCACCACCACCAGGAACGAGTCGATGATGTAGCTCTGGCCCAGGTCCGGGCCGACGTTGCCGATCTGGCTCAGCGCCACGCCGCCAAGCCCGGCGATGCCGGAACCGAGGCCAAAGGCGAGCATGTCCACGCGCCCGGTGGGCACGCCGCAGCAGGCGGCCATGTTGCGGTTCTGAGTGACGGCGCGCACGTTGAGGCCCAGGCGGGTTTTGTTCAGCAACAGCCAGGTCAGCACCACCACGCACAACGCGAAGGCGATGATCACGATGCGGTTGTACGGCAGCACCAGGTTGGGCAGCACTTGAATGCCACCTGACAGCCATTCGGGGTTGGAGACTTCGACGTTCTGCGCGCCGAACACCAGGCGTACCAACTGGATCAGCATCAAGCTGATGCCCCAGGTGGCGAGCAGGGTTTCAAGCGGGCGACCGTAGAGATGACGGATCACCGTGCGCTCCAGGGCCATGCCGATGGCGGCGGTGACGAAGAACGCTACTGGCAACGCAATCAATGGGTAGAACTCGATGGCCGCAGGCACGTAGCGCTGCATCAGCAGCTGCACCACGTAAGTGGAATAGGCGCCAAGCATCAGCATCTCGCCGTGGGCCATGTTGATCACGCCGAGCAGGCCGAAGGTGATCGCCAGGCCTAAGGCGGCGAGCAGCAGAATCGAGCCTAAAGACATACCACTGAAGGCCTGGCCGAGGATCTCGCCGAACAGCAATTTGCGTTTGACCTGGGCCAGGCTGGTCT
Organism: Pseudomonas antarctica; assembly: GCF_900624995.1. GTDB lineage: Bacteria > Pseudomonadota > Gammaproteobacteria > Pseudomonadales > Pseudomonadaceae > Aquipseudomonas > Aquipseudomonas antarctica. The sequence continues at coordinate 88,136 of NZ_UYXQ01000011.1, read as the reverse complement.
CGGCGGCGGTGTGCACGGCGGCGTCGGTTTCGACACCGGGCGCGAGTAACGCCTCAAGACGCGTGCGGGCCAGCGGGTCGCCGGTGCCGCCAAGCAAACGCACGGCAGCCAGGCGCACCACCGGGTCGGTGTCGACCAGTTGCAGGTTGGCCAAGGCCAAGCTGAGGGCCGTGTGCACGTCCTCGTTGGTTTCGGCGGCGACTTGCTGGTCGAGGAATTTGAGCTGCGCAGGCTGTGCGCTTTTTTGCAGGGTTTGTGCGGCAGCCAGGCGCACTTTCGGGTCAGCGGCGAGCAGTTGCTGGCTGGCTTGTACGTTATCGATCAGGCCGCGCAGGCGGTTGTTCAGGCGTACGGTTTTGGTTTCGCCGTTGAGCGTGATCTGGCCTTGTTGCAGCGCGTCCACCAGCTCGATGCGCGCCGGGTCGGGCTGGGCGGCCCAGCCCTGGAGCAGCTTGGCTTGTTGCATCGGGTTGGCAGCGAGGAAGTCTTCGGCGTCGCCTGCCTGTGCTGCGAAAGGCAGCAACAGCAGCACGGCGAAGATGAAACGTTGGAGGGCAGTAGACATAAAAATTGTCCTGATCGTACGCGGTCAAAACTGTGGGCGCGGGCGTGCTCGCGAATGCGGTCGATCAGTAACAGATGCATTGACTGACACACTGCATTCGCGAGCAAGCCCGCTCCCACATTTGATCTGTGGTGCGGCTTAGTTGCTCTTCACGGCATAGTCCGGCTTCTTGTCATTGCCCGGAATGTACGGGCTCCACGGCTGCGCCCGAATCGGCTCCTGGGTCTGCCACACCACCGAGAATTGCCCATCGGCCTGGATCTCGCCGATCATCACCGGCTTGTGCAAGTGGTGGTTGGTTTTATCCATGGTCAGGGTGAAGCCCGACGGCGCGGCAAAGGTCTGCCCAGCCAGCGCTTCACGCACTTTGTCGACGTCAGTGGATTTGGCTTTCTCCGCCGCTTGCGCCCACATGTGGATGCCCACGTAAGTGGCTTCCATTGGGTCGTTGGTCACGGCTTTATCCGCGCCCGGCAGGTTGTGGGCCTTGGCGTAAGCCTTCCAGTCGGCGACGAATTTCTTGTTCACCGGGTTCTCCACCGACTGGAAGTAGTTCCAGGCTGCCAGGTTGCCCACCAGCGGCTTGGTGTCGATGCCGCGCAGTTCTTCTTCACCCACCGAGAAGGCCACCACCGGTACGTCGGTCGCCTTCAGGCCCTGGTTGGCCAGTTCTTTGTAGAACGGCACGTTGGAGTCACCATTCACAGTGGAGATCACCGCCGTCTTGCCGCCGGCCGAGAACTTTTTGATGTTGGCGACGATGGTCTGGTAATCCGCGTGGCCGAACGGGGTGTAAACCTCTTCGATATCTTTATCCGCTACGCCTTTTGAGTGCAGGAACGAGCGCAGGATCTTGTTGGTGGTGCGTGGGTACACGTAATCGGTGCCGAGCAGGAAGAAGCGCTTGGCGCCGCCGCCTTCTTCGCTCATCAAATATTCCACCGCCGGGATCGCCTGCTGGTTCGGTGCCGCACCGGTATAGAACACGTTTGGCGACATTTCTTCGCCTTCGTATTGCACCGGATAGAACAGCAAACCGTTGAGTTCTTCAAACACCGGCAATACCGATTTACGCGACACCGAGGTCCAGCAGCCGAACACCACGGCGACCTTGTCCTGGGTCAGCAACTGGCGGCTTTTTTCAGCGAATAGCGGCCAGTTGGAGGCCGGGTCGACGACCACCGGTTCGAGCATCTTGCCGTTGACGCCGCCCTTGGCGTTGATCTCGTCGATGGTCATCAGCGCCATGTCTTTGAGCGATGTTTCGGAGATCGCCATGGTCCCGGACAACGAGTGCAGGATGCCGACCTTGATGGTCTCGGCGGCCTGGACGGTCCAGGTCAAACCCATGGCGACAATGGATGCCGACAAAGTGAAAGCTTTGATCAAGCTACGACGCTTCATAGTGCGATCTCCGTAAACCAGTATTTTTGTGGGGCAGATACGGAGGGCTTTGCAAAGGCTGTGCCTGCGGCGCTCAACGCGCGTATCCACAGGGGCTGGTCGGTGAGGGGCGTGGCGACGCGCACCAACTTGGCGCTGCAATAGTTGTCGGGTGCGCGGAAGGCTTCAAAAAGGGGCGCAGGGGTAGATATACAGCGCAAGTGACCGACTTCGATGTCCCAGGATGCGGCTTCAGACAAGGCGCTTTCAGTGCCTTGGACACTTTTGCCTGCGAGAACCCTATGCACACGACCCCCACCACCCTGGCCGACTCACCGCGCCGCCCGCCTGAGTTACCGCCCCTCAGCCCGGCCTTTATCACCGCCGACGACGCGGCCCGTTGGGCGCACGAGGCTATCGGCCAGCGTCGTGACCTCGAGTACGGTGGTGTGATTCTCAAACGTGGCGGTCGCTACTACGCCACGCACCCCATACCTGACCGGCGTAATATTTTCGATCACAAGCGCCTGTTGGCCAAGGACAGTGAAGGTAACTTCCTCGCCCCCGACGATTACAGCGCCGAGGCGTTCTATCACTCCCATCCCGCCGATGCAGCACAAATCCAGAGCCACTTTCCCCATTTCACGGCGGATCAGGTGCTGCTGTTCAATAACTTCTATTCCAGTGAGGACCAGGCCTTCAGCTTTCGCAACAGAGCGTTTGCCAAGGCTCACTATTTTTCCGGGCCAGATGATGTGCTGCTCAAATATGTCAGCAGTGGCTCAGCTGTCGAAAAAAAGCTTGGGCAACAACTGCGTGGCGGCCCAGGTGATACCAGCAGTGATTTCGAGCATCCCGTCCGTCAGTTGGCTGCAGCTGGCGAGCTGTGGGTAGTGATTGCCCACCCGGTATGGGGCGGTGTTCGCGGGCGCGTGCCCAAGGACTGGCGCCTCAGGGCGCCAGTGACAAAGGTGCAGCAGCAACCCTTTTTTACCTCGGTGTTGCCAACCCCGGAAACGGCCGTATTACGTGCGCTTTCGCTTGCTGGCGCTGCAGGCGAAGGCGCTATGGGCTTTGTCCTCAAGCACTCCCGTGAGGACGCCTACGTTGCGACGTTGGCAGTGCCCAAGCTGACGCCGCTGTTTTCGCCCAACGAAGTGTTTCCAAAACGTCCCAACGGCAAACTTCGAATGCCTTCCCAGTACCGCTTGGAGGCTATTTATTTCAATAGCTGGTACGAGAAGGACGAAGTAGCGGCACGTGAAAAATGGCTGGCCAGTACCTTCTTTAGCCCGGCACAGGTGGTGGCCGCGACCCGCCAGGCGCGGGCGACCCTGGACATCCAGGACCCGGTTCGTGGATTGACTGTGTATATGCTGGCTTCTGATGTTGCTTTGCTGAAATTCAAAGTGCCCGAGGCCACGCTTACGACTGAGCTGGTCATGCAAAAAAGCGAGGGTGAACTTGACGATAACGGTGCCAAAGCGGCCATGGTCGCGGGCACGCTGAGCCCCCGTGATTATGTGCGCAGGGTCATTGCAGCGACCGATCTGTCGGTGGTTCAGGCCGGAGGCTTGTGGCGCCGCGTGGGGAGGGTGGATAACCGCTCCGATCTGTTGACGTCATTCTATAAGGCAACATTGAGCCGTCCGTTTCTCTCGGCGCGTGATGCGGCGGTGTATGCCCATGAGCGAATCGGCAACCAGCGTGATCGCCACTATGGGGGGTACGTGCTCAAGGGGGAGGACGGTCGTTTTGTCATCACTGAACCCATGGAAAGTGCACCCAATCCATTTGATTTCACGTTGTTTTTCCCAATCGACAACAAAGGCCCGTTGATTCCGCCGGAACCCTATGTGCTGCACGGGCGCTACGGCTCCCACACTGCCTTATCGACGCTTGACCCGGTCTGGGTCGCACGCCGTGGCTGGACGCGGGACGAGGCGCAGATCAATCAGCAGGTGTTTGATGACCGTGAGATGTACTCGATCATCCCGGCTGGGCGGGTGGCCTACCTGTCAGGCGCGCAGGACTGCTTGTTGGAGTACACCCCAAACACGTCGTCGCATGAGGACTTGCTGCTGGCCAATATTGGCCCAGAGGCTGGCGATAATAGCCTCGGCAAGCGCCTCGAAAAAGGGCTGATCCGGCCTGACGATTGGGTGCGGCGACTGGCCGAGGCGGGCGACTTCAAGATCATCCAGGGCAACCCGTTATGGGGGCCGCGCTCGGTGGTCTACAGCAACTGGACGTCCAACTTCAGCTCCGCTCCGCCATCCGGGCCACCCGACTACGTGACCTTCGGGGCGGTATTCGCCAGTGCCGATGAAGCGGCCCGCAACCTTCATGGGCGGGTGCACGGGCGCAATTTCGTCGAGGCAGCCTGCTATGCATTCATCCTCAAGCACAAGGATCAGGAGCAGTACATTGCAAGCGAGGTGGTGGGCGTCGTCAGTGATAACAGGCTATTCAACCTCTACTTCGTGTTTAAGGCCAAGGACGAGGGCGGCTACTCGTTGCCCGATGGGTTTGAGGTGCATGGGCTGTTTCGCTCACAGCAATGGTCACCTACAGGGCTGAGTGCGCCGCTCGCGTGGCTGACGCTGTATTTTGTCACGCCGAGTGTGCTGTACGCCGCTCTCTCTGCTGGCGCTAAGGATGTTAACGCCCTGCCAATTTACTTCTCGACCCTTGATGGCGCGTTGTTGCGGTATATGCCTACACCGATTGATGTAAAAGCCGGCGGCACGGCAGATACGTTATTGACCCAGGCGCAGGCGCAGTTGAACGCCGGTAAGAAAAGCCCCCGGGACTTCCTCAAAGGGTGGGTGCTGAAGGGAATGCTCCATGTGGTGCGTACCAGCCAGTGCTGGGATAAAAAAGGTGTCGTCGCCGAGACCTGGACCGGCTACGAAACCTTGATGCCGCGGCGTTTAAGCCCCGCTTTTGCCAACCCCGATGATGCGGCCCGTCACGCGGCGGCTTTGGTGAACACCGGCTATCGCGCGGCGTATGGTGGGGTGATCCTCAAGCTGCTCAATGGGCTGTTCGCCTCGACGCTTGCGCGGGTGCTTGCGCCCCGGGGGTTGGCACTGCACTGGATAATCCCTGACCGGGCCTTTGAGATGGGGCTTTATCCGGGGGGCAGCACGATTGTTGCGCGCTATCGGTCCGTTGTGACCCAAGAAGTACCGCTGCTGCTATCAGCCACTGAAAAAGCCATCTATACAACCATGATACCGAGCGCGGTCCTGTCGAATCTGTTGCACCGGGAGGTGCACATCAAGCGTGAATATGTGTTCGGTCCAAATGGCTCGGTCCTCAGTTACGAGCTGTCGGGCTCGGCCGAGGAAGAGTTGCTCAAAAATCGTCTGGCGCCACTGAACAAGGTTAAGGGTGATTACGGCGACAACAGCGTCGAACAGCAACTGCGCAACGGGACGCTCACGCCAAACCAGTTTGTCACGCAGACGGCGAACGCCGGCGAATTGCGCGTGGTAGAGGGCGACCCTGTATGGGGTAGGCCCAGGACCATAACGCGCACGTTTGGTGCGTATTCCCTGAGGCCTGATGACTGGACCATTCGCTTTGCATCATTCGACCCACCCTGCAGCCCGATGTTTACCCGGGCGCTCGATGCCGTACGCTACGCGCAGCGCGCATCCAAGCCGCTGGCTGAGGTGGCTTTCGGTTACGTACTCAAGTCGCTGAGTAAGCCGCTTTACATGACGACCTTGGCGCTTCGCAGAGAAAACTATGGCGATTTTAAGCAAGTCTTTGTCGATGGCTTGTTTCCGCAGGGGTACGTGCTGGAGGGCTTGTATCTGTGTGCATCGACTGTTCCTATCGCTGCGGCCAACGATGAAATGGCTAATCATTTTTTTGCGCCGCAGGACATTGCCAACGCACTGACCCTCCTCACGGGGGCGCGTAACGGCAGTGTTCCGCCGCTGTATCTATTGTGTGGTGATGGCGCGCTGCTCAAGTACGTGTTTCCCAAAACGGCCCCACTGTTCAAATGGACGAGCACCGCGCATCTGGAACGCACGCAATTGCTCCAGGGCTCCCTCAAGGTGCTTGAGTATGTGCGCCGTCTGGCAGGCGCGGGTGAGCTGTCGGTTCGGGTGACCAGTGAAGTCTGGGGCAGGAAAGAGCGGGTCGGGGTTAATTGGATGCCCAAAAGACCGGCGCATGCTTTTGCCGACGACCCGCATTTTCATTCGTTTTGCGGGCCGCTGTTTTTTTATCCCGATGATGCGGCGCGCTATGCCCAGGGCTTGGTGGCACCGTTCAAGGATAAGCAATACCTGGGCGCGGTACTGGCGCCAGGGGGAACACCAGGGTATGTCGCGATCGATCCGGTGGAAGATCAGGGCGCAGGCAGTACCCGTACGCTGGCGCTGTTTTTCTCGCTTGGCGGTGCAGGCTTTGACGTGCCTGAAAGCAATGTACTGAAGACTTACAAAGTCGCTGCAGTGCAGGCGTTCTACAAGGCAATTTCCTCGACGTCCAGCCTGGAGCCGATAGACAAAAAACTGATAAACAACTTCGTCTCCAAGGACGACCTGAGCGACTACGTGTCGGTGGTCAAGAGCAATCGTCCCGACGCCGAAAGTTGTTACCTTTCCTGCCGGGGCGGTGCCCTGCTCAAGTATCGCCCGACCCATACCCCGGCTGAAACCGTACTGCTCGGCTCTGGCGAAGCACCAGACCCGAGGGTGCTGATCAGTCGATTGAGCAGTCACGGCAATCTCTCAGTGTTGGTTGCCGATGCTTTCTGGACACGTCCCGGCGTGCTGGGTGAAGAGTGGGAAGCCAGCGAGGTGCAGGTAGAGCCCGAAGTCGATGAGTTCTGGTACACGCGCGATGAACTCTGACCTCAACGCTTGCGCATCAAACCGATAAAAAACAGCCCGCCAATCGCCGCCGTCGCCACGCCTATGGGCAGGTCTTCGGGGGCGATCAGGGTGCGTGCCGCGACGTCGACCCACACCAGGAACACACTGCCCAGCAGCACGCACACCGGCAGCAATCGACGGTGCTCGGCGCCCACCAGACGTCGGGCGATGTGCGGCACCATCAGGCCGACAAAGCCGATGGAGCCGCTGATGGAGACCAGCACGCCGGTCATCAAGGAGGCGATCAGAAACACCTTGAGCCGCACGTTGCGCGCGTTCAGGCCCAGGGTCACGGCGGTTTGCTCGCCGGCCATCAACGCATTCAACGGCCGCGCCATGCCCAGCAGCAGCAATAATCCCAGCAGCACTGTCGCGGCGGGGATCGCCAGCAGTTCCCAGCGAGCAAGACCCAGGCCGCCGAGCATCCAGAACATCACCGCCGAGGCGGCGCGGTGGTCGCCCAGAAACAGCAGCAGGTTGGCTGCCGCCATCATTACGAACGACACGGCCACGCCGCACAGCAACAGGCGATCGCTTTCCAGCCGGCCATTGCGGCTGGCCACCGCCAGTACTACCAGCATGCTCAGCATCGCGCCGATAAACGCCGCGATAGGCAGGGTCAGCAGGCCGATGACTTCCCCCACATGCAACACCACGATCACCGCGCCCAGCGTGGCGCCGGAGGTCACGCCAAGCAGGTGCGGGTCGGCCAGGGGGTTACGCGTGACGGCCTGCAATACTGCGCCGATCAACGCCAGCCCGGCGCCCACCAGCGCGCCGAGCAGCATGCGCGGCACACGGATCAACCATACGATATGCTCCTGACCGGTGCTCCAGTTCACCTCACCGAAGCCGAAGGCCTTGTTCAGCAAAATCCGCCACACCACGTCCACCGGCACCCGCGCCGAACCGAATCCCAGTGAGATCACGCAAGAGACCAGCAACAGCGCGCCAAGGGCACACAACAACAGGGCGTAGCGACGGTTGATCATTCGCCGTGAAACCCCTTGGCCAGGGTTTCCACCGCCAGCACATTGTCGATACCCGGCGTGGCCTGCACATACGGGATCACGATAAAACGCTGGTTCTTGATCGCGTCCACCGATTGCAGAGCCGGGTTATCCAGCAAGAATTGTTCTTTCTGTGCGGCGGTGATTTCGCTGTAGTCGACGATCACGATCACCTGCGGGTTGCGTTCCACCACGGTTTCCCAATTGACGCGTGTCCAGCTGGCGTCGATATCATCGAGGATGTTGCGCCCGCCAGCGGCGCTGATCAGTGCTTGCGGCATGCCCAGGCGCCCGGAGGTCATGGCGCGGTCTTCACCGCTGTCATACAGGAACACGCGCGGCGTATCGGCGGGCAGGTCTTTTTGCACCTCGGCCACTTGCGCCTGCATCTGTGCAATCAGCGCATTGGCCCGGTCCTGCACATCGAAGATCTTGCCCAGATTGCGCAAGTCGTTATAGGTGTCATCCAGCGTGGCGGCTGGGCGCTTCATTACAAATGCGCACGATTCTGTCAGCTCGTACACGTTGATGCCCAAAGGTTGCAGGGTTTGCGGCGTGAGGTCGCCGCCCACGCGCATGCCGTAATCCCAGCCAGCAAAGAAAAAATCCACGTTGGCATTGAGCAGGGTTTCCACCGACGGGTACTTGCTCGCCAGTTCCGGCAGGCCGTCGAGGATCTCGGCCATTTCGGGCGTCACCGACTTCCAGCCGGTCACGCCGCTGTAGCCGGCCATGTTTGGCTTGAGTCCCAGCGCGAGCATCATCTGGGTCATGTTGATGTCATGACTGACCGCGTGCTGCGGTGCTTTCTGAAAGGTGACGTCGCGGTTGCAGCTTTTGACGGTCACGGGGTAATGGGTCGCTTGGGCAAACGCTTGAGCAGTGCCCAGCAACAGGGCGAGAGACAGCAGGGCGCGCAGGATCATGGTTGGGTTATCCAGGTGATTCGGGGGTAGCCGGACAAGGGGTGAGTGTCGATCAGGGCTTCGACGGCAAACACATCGCGCAGCAACGCGACGGTCAGTACCTCGTGGGGTGTGCCGCTGGCAACGATGCGCCCGTGGTTGATCACGTACAGGCGATCACAGAAGGCGGCGGCCAAGTTCAGGTCGTGGATGCTGGCCAGGGTGGCGATGTTCAAACGCTTGACCAGCCGCAGCAGTTCCAGCTGATAGCGCGGGTCGAGGTGGTTGGTCGGTTCGTCGAGGATCAGCAGTTGCGGTTGCTGGGCGAGGGCACGGGCCAGGATCACGCGTTGTTTCTCACCGCCGGACAGGGTAGCGAAGGCATGGTCTTCGAAGTCCTGCATGCCCACCGAGGCTAGCGCGCTGCGAACAAGCTGCTGGTCGTGCAGCGTGTCGTTGTCGAACAAACCCTTGTGGGGCGTGCGGCCCATGGCGACCACTTCATCCACGCGCAAGCCGAAAGCGTCGGGGAACTCCTGCAGCACCACGGCGATGCGTTGCGCGCACCATTTGGCGCTTTGCTTCCACACATTCTGGTGTTCGAGTTGCACGTCGCCGTGTTCCGGTTTGCTGAAGCGATAAGCACAGCGCAACAGGCTGGTCTTGCCGCTGCCATTGGGCCCGATCAGCCCGACAAACTCCCCCGCACCGACCAACAGGCTGGCGTCACGCAGCTGGAACCGGTGCACGCAGTGGTCGTGACCCGGTGGTGTCCAGGCCAGCTCGGTGAGGGTGAGTGAGGTCATCAATGTTCTCTTGTTCAACACAATTGGAATGGGGTGTCTCGGTTAAAAGGTGTAGTCCGCCGTGACGAAAAACGAGCGCGGTTCACCGAGGATCCACTGTTGGCCATCGTTGTATTGGCTGACGGCGTAGGTACGGTCAAACAGGTTGCTCAGTTGCAGGCCCAGGGTGGTGTTGTGCAGCGCCTTCCAGGAGACGCTGGCATCGACCACGGTGTAGCTCGGCAGCTTGTTCTGGTTGGCCATGTCGGCGTAACGCGCATCGACGTAGCGCACGCCAGCGCCGGCGCGGATGTTGTCAGTCACGGCCTGGCTCAGCCACAGGTTGGCGGTGCGGCGCGGTACGTCCACTGGGCGGTTGCCGTCGCGCGATACCTGCACGCCGGCGACGTCCTGTTTGAAATCGTCGTACTGCGCACGCACGATGGCGGCATTGGCTTGCAGCTGCCAGGCGTTGGGCAGTTGCAGGTCGAGGCTGGCTTCCAGACCGTTGGAGGATTGCTGGCCAACCTGCTGCTTGAGGTCCGGGTCGCCCGGGACGTCGGTGAGCAGTTTCTTTTTAACGATGTGGTAGGCCGCCAACGTCCATTCGCCACGGTGGTCCCAGAACGCCTGCTTGATGCCCATTTCGGTTTGCTTGGCCGTGGACAGGTCGAACTGCTGCTGGCCCGGGCTCAAGGAGATCAGGCCGCCGACGCCATCGGTGCTGGTGGCGTACTGGCCGTAGACCGAGGTGTCTGCGGTGATCGCGTAGACCAAGCCGGCCTTCCAGTTGTTGCCGGTGAGGGTTTTGTCGGACTGGCTGCCATCGCGCAAATCATCGCGGTCGATGTGTGCGTAGTCGCGGCGAATACCGGTGATCAGCGCCAGTTGGTCGGTGAGCTGCAAGCGGTTTTCGGCAAAGCCGGCGACTGTTTTAGTGGTGGTGGCGAACACCGGTTTAAACGGGTCTTGGCTTTGAAACGCAGCTGGCGCCGGGTGGTACAGGTCGATCGGCTGGCCGTTTTTAAGCACGTCGTCAAAGGGCGAGTTGCTGGCAAGGCGCAAGCGGATGCGGTTGTATTCCACACCGGCCACGGTCTGGCTGTCGAGGCCAAACAGCCTGTGCTTGAAGGTGAAAGTCTGGCGGTCGCCCACCTGTTCCTGATTGTGCTTGATGCCGAAGTTAGCGCTGCGGGTCAGTTGGCCGTTGGTGAAGTTGTAGTTCTCGGCGTTCCGCCAACGGCGCTGGTTTTTCAGGTAGTACAGCTCGTTGGTGGCGCTGATGTTGTCGTTGAGTTGCCACTCGCTGGTCAGCCGCGTCCACTGATCGTTGTAGTGCAGGGTGTCGTTGCTGACGTTGTAGTTCTTGTCGCGCAGGCTCTTGTGCAATTGGCCGTTGAGCAGCGGTGTGCCGAAATAATTCTGTGGGCGCTGGTCGCCGTAGTCGCTGGCCAGGGTGAAGCTCAGGTTGTCAGCCGGTTGCCAGCGCAAGGCGGCGCTGACGAAGTCACTGCTGGAGTCGCCACGGTCGATGAAACCGTTGCTGCGCAGGCGGTTGAGGTTCAGGCGGTAGCTCAGGGTGTCGGTCAGCGAGCCGCCGCTGTCCAGGGCTTGCTGCTGGTGGTCATACGAGCCGTAGCCCAGGCGGATATGGTTTTCGATGTCGCCGGTGAAGGGCTTTTTCGAGAGCGTATTGACCACCGCACCCGTGGCGCCTTCGCCATACAGCACCGAAGCCGGGCCGCGCAGGACATCCACGCGCTCCACCGCCCAGGTGTCCACCGGGAAGGTCGAGGTGCCCATGCCGGTGTACATGCGGTTGCCGTCGTACAGCTGCATGACCGAACTCTGCCCGGTAAAACCACGTGCCTGCAACGACGTGCCGCCATCGCCTGGTGTGCCGATGCGGCTGATGCCGGTGGCACGGGAGATGGCGTCCTGCACACTGGCGTCGCCGCGTTCGCGGATTTTCGCGCCGGTCTGGCTCTCGACACTGCCGGGCGTCTGCAGGGCCGTGAGGTTCAGGCGCGAGCCGGCAGTGGTCGGGGTGTTCAGGTCGACGCGCTCGTCATCCACGGCGGGTGCAGTCACGGGGCTGGCGGGCAGGGTCAGGGCGTGGGCGCTGTTGTGCAGGGCGAGCAGGCACACGCCACACGCTAGGTACTTGTTCATCAGTCGATCAATCGCTTTATGAGGGGTGTGCTCGCCGCAGGGCGCGGCGAGCAACGATAACGCACAAAGTGTTATAAGTTAACACTTATTGGCTGCGCGACGAAAGTCGCGCAAGGCTACAGAAGGGCTCTGCCGTGGGCATCTCGCCTGCTTCATGCAGAACCTGAGGCAGATTCACGTGGGTTGAAAAAACGCGCCAACACCAGACGATCCAATACCCACACCACGATCAACGACGCGCCCACCAGCGGGAAGATAATCGCCAGCCCGAGCATGATCACCATCGCGGTTTTCCACTTCGGCAGGTCATGGCGCAGCGGCGGAACACCCAAACCTCCCACGGGCCGACGCTTCCACCAGATCACCACGCCACTGACGGCGCTGAGCAGAATCATCAAGCAAATCATCAACACGATCAGTTGATTGACCCAGCCGAACATCTTGCCTTCATGCAGCATCACACCGGTCTCAGTAGCACGGGCGACGGTGTTGTAGTGTTCCCAGCGCACATCGGCGAGAACCTTGCCGGTGTATTGGTCCACGTGCAGGGTGGCGTCATTGCGTGGGTCGTTGGCGAATACCGCGATGGTGAACACGCCTTCGGCGGTGGTGGGGAAGGTGATGCTGTAGCCGGGCTCGACCTTACGTGCGTTGGCCAGGTCGACCACGTGTTGCAGGCGCACGGTGGGGGCGGCCGGGCCAGAGTGCATGGCGCCGTGGTTCATGTGTTCGGCGTGGTCGCCGGACATGGGCATCGGCGTGTTTTCCATGGCCCAGGGCACGGTTTGCTGGCTGGCGGTATTGAGCACGCGGGCCTGCTGATCGGACTGCGGCACGTTGTTCCACATCGCCGCCGGGAAGGTATTCCACAGCTCGGCGTATTGCTTGCCCCAGAAGCCGGTCCAGGTCATGCCGCTGAGCAGCATCACCAGTAAAAAGGCCGCGCCCCAGAAGCCGGCGACCGCGTGCATATCGCGCCAGAACACCCGGCCACGTGTGTTAAATCGCGGCCACAAGACCCCGGCCGACGACTTGCCGCGCGGCCACCACAGGTACAGGCCGGACACCACCAGCATCACGCCCCAACCGGCGGCGAGTTCCACCAGGCGATCGCCGACGGTGCCGATCATCAGCTCACCGTGCAACGCGCGGGCGATGGCTTGCAGGTTGTATTTGGAATCCTGTTCGCCAAGCACGGTGCCGCGATACGGATCGACGAATACCGTCACTTCGCGCCCGTCGTGATGCATCACGAATTGCGCGCTGCTGGTAGCGTCGGCAGGCGGCAGATATTTGCTGATCTTGCCTTGGGGAAAGGCCGCCTGGGCGCGTTGCAATTGTTCGTCGGCACTCAATGCGTGCTCGGCGCTTTGCACCTTGAGCAGGTCGCCATACATCAGCGGGTCGAGCTGGGGTTTGAACAGGTAGATGATGCCGGTGAGGGCCAGCAGCACCATGAAAGGGGCGACGAATAGCCCTGCGTAGAAGTGCCAACGCCAGGCCAGGTTGTAGAAGGAAATCTTTTGAGTGGTCATCAGGTGCTCCGCAAAGGCTTTAAAAATTTTTGTCAGTTATGCAGCCATCGCGGGCAAGTCGCACCGCCGCTCCCACAGGGGAATGTATTTCAACTGTGGGAGCGGCGGTGCGACGATTCGACTTGCCCGCGATGCGGTTAGAAGCTCATGTCCACCTTGGTCCAGAGCGTGCGCCCCGGTTCCTTGATGGCTTGCGGGTCGTTGACCGGGTAGCCGAAGCCTGCGTTACCGGCCAGGTTCAGGTGCTCGGCGTAGGCCTTGCCGAAGAGGTTGTCGACGCCGGTGCTGACCTTGAAGTTTTTGTTGATGCGGTACGCCGCGTTCAGCGAGAACACGCCAAAGCCGCCGCTCTTGTCGAAGTCTTTACCGACCACGTTGCCCTTGTTTTGGTCGATGCGGTTTTGCGCCGCGACTACGCGCCACAAGGCACCGGCGCTCCAGTCGTCTTCGCTGTAGGTCAGGCCGAAACGGGCGTCCAGCGGTGGCATTTGCGGCAGCGCTTTGCCGTCGCTGCTGTTCTTGCCCCAGGCGTAGGCGAGGCTGGCGTCGGCCTTCCAGTTGCGCGTCAGCTTGTAGGCTGCACCCAGTTCGCCGCCCATGATCCGTGCATCGACGTTACGCGCCTGGGAGGTGGTGCCCATCATGCCGGGCTTGTAATCGAACAGGATAAAGTCGCGTACCTGGCCGATATAAGCCGAGGCCCAGGCTTCCACATCGGCGGTTTTGTACTGCGCGCCGAAGTCGAGTTGGGTGGTCTTTTCCGGCTTCACGCCATCGAAGGCATTCACCGAACCGCTCGCGCCGGTTTTTGGCGAAAACAGCTCCCAGTAATCCGGGAAGCGTTCGGCGTGGCCCAGCCCGGCGTAGACGGTGGTCGGGCTGTCGGCCAAGTCATGCTCATAACGCAAAAAGCCTGACGGCAGGGTGTCGGCGCGGGTGTTGTCGGCGGTCGGGTTGGGGCGCGACATCATTCCTGAGCCCGTGCGCTGGCGAAAATCCTTGGCCGAGGCACGGTCCAGGCGCGCACCGGTGATCAGACGATCGCGGTCGGCGGCGTACCAGGTCAGTTCGCCGAACACCCCGTAGTTGTGGAAGTTGGCGTCTTTGTTGCGCGGCAGATTCTTGTAGGTGTCGATGCCCATGCTGCTGCGTTGGCGGTGCTCGTTGGTCTGCGCATCCAGGCCGCTGATCAACTGCACATCGGCCCAGCGCCAAGTGGCCTTGATCCGCGCGCCGAGGGTGCGGCGGTCGACGTTGGAGGCCATGGGCCCGGCCATCATCCCGGTGCCCGACGGCGTGCGCAGGCTGTAGTTGTCCATCACATGGTCGGCGTAGTTGTAGTAGACCTGGGCCTCGACCTTATCCAGCACCTCGCCGATATTGGACTTCTCGAAACGCAGGCCCAGGCTTTCGCGCAAGAACTGCGAACCGTCCATGCCACGCCCGGCGTAGCGCGCTTCACCATCGCCACGGCCGACGGTGAGTTCCAGCAGGGTGTCGGCGTCGGGTGTGAAACCGACCGCGACGTCGCCGTTCCATTTGTCGTAGCGCGAGGCGACGGTGTCGTTGTTGCCATCCTTGTAGTCATCGGCATGCGCTTGGTTACCGATCACCCGCACATAGCCCAGCGGCCCGCCGGCGGCGGCATCGATGACTTTGTCGAAGCGCCCGTTGGAACCGGCCAGCACGCTGGCGTTGACCCGTGTGCCCAGTTCGCCGAACTGCTCCGGCTCACGCTCGAACAGGATGGTGCCGGCCGAGGCGCCCGGGCCCCAGAGCACGGTTTGCGGGCCTTTGATCACGGTCAGCTTGTCGTAGGTCTCCGGCGAGATATACGAGGTGGGCGCATCCATCCGGCCGGGGCAGGCGCCGAGCATCATGCCGCCGTTGGTGAGGATATTCAGGCGCGAGCCGAACATGCCGCGCAGCACCGGGTCGCCATTGGTGCCGCCGTTGCGCACCAGGGCAAAGCCGGGGATGGTCTTGAGGTAGTCGCCGCCATCGCTGGCGGGCACCGGTTGGCGCGGGTCTTTGGGGTTGGTGATTACGGTCAGCGGCGAGCTGGCGGCAATCGCGGTGATTACCGTGGGGCTCAATTCGTGATCCTCAGCCTGTGCGTGGGGCGCCAGCAAGGCGCCACACAGCACGGCCAGAACAGAGGTAGATCCCAAACGGGTGTCAGCAGAAAACCTGGACATGAAAAATTCCATCAATCAATCGTAAACAACACGGCCAGCAGCCTGCGGCTGTCTGTCTAAAGTCGGCCGGTGTGGGGGGGGGGTAAAGGGTTTACGAGGTGATGGGGGGGGGCGACTGGGGGCGCCGGGGAAGATGCTCTGCCGGGCATGGCCCAGGCGGGGGGGGGGGGTGAGGGCGTTGGCTGGCGGCGGGGTACCGAGGGTGGCGTAGGACACGCTGCCGGGCAGGGCCGGGCAACTGAAGAGCAGGCTGCAATAGCCGCACTTTTCCCAAAGCACGTGGTGCTCGTCAGGGGGGGGGCTGTGTTGCGGTGCGTCGCCATGGCAACTGGGCATGTCCATGGACATTTCCATCGACATACCGGCGTGATGATCCATCGGCATCGCTTGGGAAATCAGCGGACCGATAAAAATCATCAGCATGGCGAACAGGCTGATCCAACTGCCGCGCATCAAGCCCATGGGCTTGCGGCGCTGCGCGGATAACCTGGCGCGAGGGGCGCCCATCGAGGTTGGCCTATTGAGCGTGCATAGGCTCGTGGCCCGCCATCGGCGGCATTTTTTGAACCGAGACTTCCACTTCAACCTTGCCGGCTTTTTCGAACGTCAGGGTCAGTGGGAATTGCTTGCCATCGGCCAGCAGGCTGCGGTCTTTGAGGCCCAGCAGCATCACGTGATAAGCCATCGGTGCGAAGGTCAAATCACCCTTGGCCGGTACGGCAACACTGGGCACTTGTTGCATCTTCATCAGGTCGCCCTGCATCACATGCTCATGCAGTTCGGCCTTGTCCGCCACAGGCGTCTCGACGCTAAGTAAGCGGTCCGGCGTTTCCCCGGTGTTATGAATCACAAAATACGCCGCGACGGTCGGCGCATTGGGCGGCAATTCCTGAGACCAGGGATCGCTGACCAGCAAGTCGCCGGCCTTGTAGTCATCGGCATTGGCAGCAACACACACCGGCAGCAGCAACGCAGCCAGAAGCAGGGAAGATTTGAGCATGGCAGTTCTCCAGAACGGTTCTAAACGCAGTTCACTTGCGAAGAAATCAGACCGTCGGAGAGGCGCGCGGGTTGAGGCTCGGCCATTGCTGGCGCGGGGTTGGGGCTTGCAGTGACGGCGCCGGCAGGCTCTGCACCGGCGCAAACCGTGTGACATACAACTGCGGCACATGCCCCGGCAAGGCCACCAGCGGCGGTGAGCCCGAGCAACACCAGCAGTGCTGCATGGTGGAGTGGTCGTCTTGCTGCGGCGCCGGAATGTCCAGCTTGCCCAGGGCGATGGTCTTCAGGCTGGCGCCATTGGATGAACAGAAACTGCCCCACAGCAATTGCTGCACGGGGTCGCTGGACTGTTGCATCGCACTGGCCATCGGCATGGCAAAGGCGTTGAACAGCACTGCAAAGCAGGCGATCCACACAATTGCAAAGCGTTGACGGGCCATGGCGGACAATCCGTAGGGTTAAATGATCAGGGGGGTATTTAGCCTGATCGGTAGGGATAAGTAAAAAGCGCAGGTGTGGTTTGGTGTCGCAGTGGTTGCCTTCATGATAGTCGGGAACCACGGATTGCCAATCTTTCAGACGGGTCGCGACATCCGGCGTGGCGTTGAACCCTGTGGGCGCTGGCTTGCCTGCGATGGCATCACCTTGGCCTAACTGGAAGACCGAGCCGTCTGCATCGCAGGCAAGCCCGCTGCCACATTGGAAAGGTGGAGTTTAGAGCGTGTTGACTGCCTGTAGCACCGCAGCCACGTCG
Source organism: Pseudomonas antarctica (assembly GCF_900624995.1). Taxonomy (GTDB): domain Bacteria; phylum Pseudomonadota; class Gammaproteobacteria; order Pseudomonadales; family Pseudomonadaceae; genus Aquipseudomonas; species Aquipseudomonas antarctica. The sequence continues at coordinate 70,929 of NZ_UYXQ01000011.1, read as the reverse complement.
GTGAACTCTCGATCTACCGCAGCCAACACTGGACGCTTCAATACAAGCACCGGCATTCCCAGCTCCCGCGCCACTTCCAGCTTCGGTTCAGTGGCCGCACTGCCGCTGTTCTTGCTGATCAGCACATCAATCCCACGCCGTTCAAACAACGCGCGCTCATCCTCGATCAGAAACGGCCCACGCGCACCGATGACTTCACAGCGCGCATTGCCGGGGTACACATCCAGTGCGCGCAGCGTCCAGAACTGATCGGCGGGGATCTCGTCGAGATGCTGCAATGGCTCGCGCCCCAGCGTAAACAACGGCCGCTTGAAGGGTTTCAACGCTTCAGCCAGCTCGGCCCAATCACTGACCTCACGCCAGTCATCGCCCGCATGCGGTTGCCACGCCGGGCGGCGCAACGCCCAGCAAGGGATGCCGGACAACGTTGCAGCCTCGGCAGCATTCCGGCTGATCTGAGCTGCATAGGGATGGGTGGCGTCGAGAATCAGGCTGATGTGTTCCTCACGGACAAACTGCACGAGGCCCTCAACGCCACCATAACCGCCAACACGCACCTGGCATGTGAGGTCCGTCGGTACGCGGCCCACGCCCGCCAGGCTATAGATGTGCTCCGGGCCCAAAGTACGGGCAATCGCCAGAGCCTCCGTCACGCCGCCCAACAACAAGATGCGTTTCATAGCGGCTTGATCACTTCCAGCAAGGTGATCGGCAGCGCCTGGCGCCAGGTGTCGAACTCACCCAACGGCTGGGCCTGCGCCACATGAATGCGAGTCAGCTCGCCGCCGTGCTCCGCGCGCCAGGCCATCAGGGTCATTTCGCTTTGCAGGGTCACGGCATTCGCCACCAAGCGGCCGCCGGGCCGCAGTTGCTGCCAGCAGGTGTCGAGCACGCCTTCGCGGGTGACGCCGCCGCCGATGAAGATCGCGTCGGGCGCTTCCAAACCGTGTAATAGGTCCGGAGCCTTGCCACGAATCAGGTGCAAACCGGGCACGCCGAGGGCGTCGCGGTTCTGTTCGATCAGGCTTTGGCGACCCGCATCGGCTTCAATCGCCAACGCACGGCAGCTCGGGTGAGTGCGCATCCATTCGATGCCGATAGAGCCGCTGCCCGCGCCCACATCCCAGAGCAATTCGCCGGGCATCGGCGCCAGGCGCGCGAGGGTCATGGCGCGCACATCGCGCTTGGTCAGTTGGCCGTCGTGTTTGAAGGCCGAATCGGGCAGACCGGCGAGGCGCGACAGGCGTGGCGTGTTGACGTCGGCCACGCAGTCGATGGCGACCACGTTCAAATCGGCGACCGAGGTGTGCTCCCATGACTGGGCCAGTCCGTCGATACGCTGTTCATCCGCGCCGCCTAAGTGTTCAAACACCGTCAACCGGCTGGGTCCAAACCCTGAATCAACCAATAGCGCGGCAATCGCCGCAGGGCTGCGCCCGTCATTGCTCAACACCAGCAGCCGCACGCCACTGGCCAAATGCGCATTCAGCGCCGCCAGCGGCCGCGCGACCACTGACAATGTCACCACTTCCTGCAACGGCCAGCCCAATCGCGCCGCTGCCAGCGACACCGACGACGGCGCCGGCAAAATCAGCAACTCTTCAGCCGCCACCTGCCGCGCCAAACTGGCGCCCACGCCATAGAACATCGGGTCGCCGCTGGCCAGCACGCACACAGGCTCGCCGCGCCGCGTCAGCACCGGCGCCAGGGAAAACGGGCTAGGCCACAACTGACGCTCGCCACGAATACACACCGGCAACAGGTCCAACTGACGCTGGCCGCCTATAATCCGGGAGGCGCGCAACAAGGCGTGCCGGGCGTTTCTGCCCAGCCCCTTGAAGCCGTCTTCACCGATGCCTACTACCGTCAGCCAGGGCGACATATCAATTCCTTGAACGACATCCGACGGGCAGGCTTTTCATGCCACCGGACAAAGCAGGCATAATACCGCGCCTTTACCTGTCAACCGGTAGCCCCGTGAACCCAACGCCCGCTGTGAATACCTTGCGCCCCTCGGCTTGTCCGGGGTTGCTGCGTATCGTCCAGGCGTTGGATGGCGGTATTTGTCGGATTAAATTGGCCGGTGGTTCGATCAGCGCCGCACAAGCCAACGCGGTGGCAGATGCAGCTCAAGCCTATGCGGGCGGGGTGATCGAGGCCACCAACCGCGCCAATCTGCAGATTCGCGGGATTGGCGCCGAGCAGGGCGCCTTGATTGCCGCGCTGCTGGCCGCAGGCCTTGGCCCGAACAACGCCGCTGGCGACGATGTGCGCAACCTGATGCTCAGCCCTAGCGCCGGTATCGACCCACAAATGCTGTTCGACACCCGCCCGCTGGCCGCGCAGATCCTTGCCACCCTGCAAAACCATGCACGGTTCCACGAGCTGTCGGCCAAGTTCGCGATACAGCTGGATGGCGGTGAAGCCCTGGCGATGCTTGAGCATCACCATGACGTGTGGCTGTCAGCGTTTTTACGCAATGGCCAGACGCTGTTGGCATTCGGCCTGGGCGGCTGCCCGGGGCTGGATGCGCCGGTGGCGGCGGTACCGTTGGACCAGGGCCATGCACTGGTGGTGGCGGTGCTGGAAGCGTTTCTCGACCTGGCGACGCCAGATCAAACGCGCATGCGCCATCTGGTTGTGGATAACGTATTGAGCCGCCTCAGCCTGCCGTTGCTGCCGGTGGAGGGCTTCCAGCGCCCGGCCAGTGGCGCTTTGCTGCACCTGGGCAGTTATCCACAGCCGCAGAAAAATCAGTTCTACGTCGCGGCAGCTGCACCATTGGGCCGCCTGGATCCGCTGATGCTCAAAGGCGTCGCGCAACTGGCCAGCGAGTACGGCGATGGGACGTTGCGTTTCACGCCCTGGCAAGGCGTGTTGCTGCCTAATATCGAACGGCCTGTCGCTGTGACCGAACGCTTGGCGCAGTTGGGGTTCCTCTGCTCAGTCGACCAGCCCTTGGCGCGCATGATCGCCTGCACCGGCTCGCGCGGCTGCGGCAAAGGCCTGGCCGACACCAAGGCTGACGCCGTGCAACTGGCCGCGCTGCAACCCGGCGTTGAGGTGCACCTGTCCGGCTGCCCACGCTCCTGCGCCGCCGCACACACCGCGCCGGTCACCCTGCTGGCGGTGAGCCCCGGCCACTACGACGTCTATTTTCGCGAGGCAGCCCAGCCCGGTTTCGGCCGGCTGCACGCGCGCACTCTTTCCATTGAAGCGGCGGGCGCCTTGTTACGCGCACGCTCACGGAGCAACACCGATGATTGATTACATCCGCGACGGTCAGGAGATCTATCGCAACTCCTTCGCCATTATTCGCGCGGAAGCCAAGCTGGACCGCATCCCGGCCGACCTGGAAAAACTCGCGGTGCGGGTGATTCATGCCTGCGGCATGGTCGAGGCCATCGACGGCCTGCAGTTCTCCGAAGGCGCAGGCAAAGCCGGGCGCGATGCGCTGGCCGCTGGCGCGCCGATTCTGTGTGACGCGCGAATGGTCTCCGAAGGCGTAACCCGCGCGCGCCTGCCGGCCAACAACGAAGTGATCTGCACCCTGCGCGACGACAGCGTGCCTGAGTTGGCGCGAGCGCTGGGTAACACACGCTCCGCCGCGGCCTTGGAGCTGTGGCGCCCGCACCTGGAAGGCAGCGTGGTGGTGATCGGCAACGCGCCGACCGCATTGTTCTACCTGCTGGAAATGCTCGACGCCGGCGCGCCGAAGCCTGCGTTGATTCTTGGCTTCCCGGTCGGCTTTGTCGGCGCGGCCGAATCCAAGGCGATGCTGGCGGCGGACAGCCGTGGCGTGCCGTTCGTGATCATGCAAGGCCGCCTCGGCGGCAGTGCCATGGCCGCCGCCGCAGTTAACGCCTTGGCCACGGAGGTCGAATAATGCCGGCACGTGGACGTTTGATTGGCCTGGGCGTGGGCCCCGGTGACCCCGAGCTGATCACCCTCAAGGCCTTGCGCCTGCTGCGCGAATCGCCGGTGGTGGCCTACTTCGTGGCCAAGGGCAAAAAGGGCAACGCCTTTGGCATCATCGAAGACCACTTGGTCGCGCAGCAGACCCTGATGCCGCTGGTGTACCCGGTGACCACCGAAGTGCTGCCGGCGCCGCTGTCCTACGAGCAAGTGATCAGCGACTTCTACGACAACGCCAGTCTCGAGGTGGCCGCACACCTGGACGCCGGCCGCGATGTGGCGGTGATCTGCGAAGGCGACCCGTTCTTTTACGGCTCCTACATGTACCTGCACGACCGCCTGGCTGAGCGCTATGAAGCACACGTCATTCCCGGCGTGTGCTCAATGCTGGGCGGCGCCTCGGTGCTTGGCGCGCCGTTGGTGTATCGCAATCAGAGCTTGTCGGTGCTCTCGGGTGTACTGCCCCACGACGACCTCAAGCGCCGCCTGGCGGATGCTGATGCGGCGGTGATCATGAAGCTCGGTCGCAACTTCCCCAAGGTACGCCAGGTGCTGGAAGAGCTCGGCATGGCCGAGCGCGCGCTGTATGTGGAGCGCGCGACCATGGCCAACCAGAAAATCGTGCCGCTGGATCAGGTCGACCCGGCGTCTTCACCGTACTTCTCGCTGATCATCGTGCCCGGTGAAAGGTGGCAAGGTTGATGCGCCCCGCGATTGTCATTCTGGGCCAGGGCAGCCTGGCCACGGCGCGCAAGATTGCGCAGGTTTACCCCGGCGCGCTGATTCATGGTTTGGCCGGGCGGGTTGAAGGCGCCGACCAGACCTACAGTGAGTTCGGCGCGACCCTGCGCCAGCTGTATCAACACGGCACGCCGCTGATCGTTCTGTGCGCCGCCGGCATCGTGATCCGCACCCTGGCGCCGCTGCTGCTGGAAAAGGGTGAGGAACCCGCCGTGCTGGCTGTGGCCGAAGACGGCAGCGCCGTGGTGCCCTTGCTCGGCGGCCTCGGTGGCGTGAACGTAATGGCGCGCGACATTGGCGCCGCGTTGGGCGTGTCTGCCGCGATCACCACCAGTGGCGAGCTGCGTTTCGGCACCTGCCTGCTCAACCCGCCGGCGGGGTATAAACTGGCCGACCTGGCGCTGGGCAAGCGTTTTGTCTGCGACCTGTTAGCTGGCGAAAGCGTGCGCATCGAAGGCGTGGCGCCCTGGCTGGACCAGGCCAATTTGCCTCAGGATCAGCAGGCACGCCTGGCGATTCATGTAAGCAGCGCTGAGCGTGTGCCTGCCGCCAACGAGTTGCTGATTTACCCGAAGAACGTCTGTGTCACCTGCAAACCCGGCGCGCAATTGGCTGAGCGTGTGCGTGTGGCCCTACACGGCGCGGGCATTGCGGCGCAATCTTTGGCCTGTCTGTTGGCCAGCGACACGCAGATGGCCGACGCTTCGCTGCATGAAGCTGCATTGGAATTGGATGTGCCGCTGCGTTTCTCCAGCATCAAGCCAGATGCCGATATCGTCATCAGCGTCGCCGAGCAGCCCTTGGACCTGGCGCTCGTGGGGCGCCCGCGTGGCCGCCTGGCTGTGATCGGCCTGGGCCCAGGCGCCGCCGAGTTGATGGTGCCGGCCGTCAAGGCTGAACTGGCGCGCTGCACCGACGTGCTGGGCTATGAAACCTATGTGCGCATGGCCGGCCCGTTCCGCGACGATCAGGTGCAACACTGCACCGATAACCGCGAAGAGATGCAGCGCGCGCGGCACGCGTTTGAACTGGCCGCGCAGGGTCGCTCTGTGGTGGTGGTGTCGTCGGGTGACCCCGGCGTGTTCGCCATGGCCTCCGCCGTGATCGAGGCCTTGCACGAGTCGAGTGACCCGGCGTGGCATCAGGTCGACCTGGAGATTCTGCCGGGTGTCTCGGCTTCCCTGGCCACCGCCGCCCAGGCGGGTGCACCCTTGGGTCATGACTTCTGCGTGATGTCGCTGTCGGACAACCTCAAGCCGTGGTCGATCATCGAAAAGCGCTTGGACCTTGCGTCCCAGGCCGACCTGGCGCTGGCGTTCTATAACCCGATCTCGCGTTCTCGCCCTTGGCAATTGGGGCGCGCGCTGGAAATCGTCGCGTTGTATCGCACGCCACAGACACCAGTGGTCTTGGGGCGTGATATCGGTCGCCCGGGCCAGACCCTGCGCGTCACCACGCTCGGGCAGTTGACGCCCGAGCAGGTCGACATGCGCACCATGGTGCTGATCGGTTCCTCCACCACGTGCGTGTTTCCGCGCGCCGGTGGCGGTGAGTGGGTGTACACGCCACGCTGGTATGGCAACAAACCCGCCACCTGAAAACAGCCTGGCGCAAGCAAGAAAGCTCCGAGTAATGCTAGGTGAAAACCTGCTGCTACTCGGAGCTTTTTCTTTTTTTACCGATGAAATCCGGAAGGCCTGCGGGTACGCCTCGTTATTGCTGGGGGGCGCTTTTTCCACGGGTGGGCCAAGCGATGTTTGTCGCCTGGAAAGCCCGCCCGCCACTGGACTAGTGTGGGGGAAAACCCCATGTGGGGTGCTTGTGGAGAACTGAAAATGGAGCGACATCACAAACGGATCATCAGTGCGAAAAGGCGCAAATTGATTGCCGCCTACAAGCTGCCAGGCGCACCGGGAAAGACGCCCTCTGTACCGCAGGGCACCGTGGAGGATGATTGCAACGCGGCCGTGGTGAACAACGGGGTGATCTCGTTTATCGAGGGCATGTCCGCCCTGAACCGTGAGTACGTTCGCAAGAGTTACCTGCTGGCGAGCAGCTATGTCAGTGATGTGTTGAAGGTACAGCGCGGTACCGAGATCTGGTACGACGAATTTATCAAGGTGATGGTCAGCCTGGGCTGGCTGCCGGTGCGCAGCCGCTTCAAGCGGGTGTCGAGCTCCGGCAAGGGCCTGACGGTGCAACTGGCGGCGCTGAGTATGATTGCGACGATGCTGGCATCGACGTCGCTGGCCGGGCCATTGCTCGCCGCCTTGCCAAAATTGGCGGCCGACGCGCTGGAGGCGCTGAAGCGGCAACCCGCTTCATTCGAGCTGTTCAAGCGCAACAGCACGGTGCACCAGGGCGGGGATTTCGGCCTGGCGTCCTGTGCCGAAGCCGGGGGTGAAGTGACGATGGTGCTGGTGACCTACAGCTCTCACGGCGTGAGCAAACAGCTGGGGCTGCCGTTTCTGGAGTGGGACAGCGCCGCGTTTGAGGCTTTCAGCGGGCAGACTTGCCTGGTGCTGAATACCTCGGTCGTCAACGAAAAGACTCTCCAGCTCATGCGCGAGAGCGCGGGCGATAAAGTGCAATTGGCGATCGCTCAATATCGAATTTAAGGCACCAGGTAGCCGCGCACCCCGGTAAAGATGATTTGTGCGGCGAGGGCACACACGAACAACCCCATCAACCGGCTGACAATCTGCAAGCCCTGGTCACCCAGAATGCGTTCGATACGGTTGGACAAGTACAGCACCACACCCACCGTGAGGCTGGCCAGGGCGATGCTGAGGATGGCGGTGATCTTGTCGTCCCAGTGCGGCTGACTGACGCCCATCACCAGCAGCGCACCAATGGTGCCGGGGCCGACCGTGAGCGGGATGGTCAGCGGCACGATGGTGACGTCCTGCTGCACGTTGTCGGTCTGCACCGCCGACTTGCCCTGCGCCATGCCCAGGGCGGAGATGAACAGCACACTGCCAGCGCCGATGCGGAAGGCGTCCACGGTGATGCCGAATACGCTGAAAATCACTCGGCCGAAGAGGTAGAGCAATATGCTTGAGACCAGCGTTGCCAGCGCCACTTTCCAGGCCAGGCGTCGGCGTTCCTTGCTGGAGTAACCACGGGTCAGGCTGATAAAGCAGGACAGCACAAAGAATGGGCTGTAGAGCACCAGCATCTTCAGGTAAACGCTGAATAACACGTGGAGCATGGGGGGCGGCTCGCGGCGGGGGAAGTTCGGAGAGTCTATCAGGCGGCACAGATCAAATGTGGGAGCGTGCTTGCTCGCGAATGCGCTGTGTCAGCCAATGCATCTTTAACTGACACAGCGCATTCGCGAGCAAGCACGCTCCCACAGTTGGATTGTATTTCGGGTCAGGAAGGTGCGTGCTCAGGGCGCTGTTGTCGCTGCGCCACCCAGAACTCCACCAGCTCACGCAACTGCGACAACTCCACCGGCTTGGCCATATGCCCATCCATCCCAGCCTGGCGTGCGCGCTCTTTATGTTCCGACAGAATGTGCGCCGTAAGCGCGACCACCGGCGTGCGAATACGCTGGTGGCTGACCTCCCAGGCGCGCAGTTGCTGAGTGGCGGAAAAACCATCGAGGATTGACATCTCACAGTCCATCAACACCAAATCGTAACGCTGGGCCTTCATGGCTTCGAGCGCTTCTTCGCCATTGCTGGCGGTATCCGGGTTGAGGTTGAGCTTGCCGAGCATGCCGCGAATCACTTTGGTGGAGATGCTGTTGTCCTCGGCCACCAGGATGCGGAAGTCGGCAGGCACGGTCACCGCAGGCGGGGTGCTGAGGGCAGGTCGCGGCTGCACCACGCCTTTGCTGCGTTGGGTCAGTTCGTCGGCCAGGGTGGTCTTGAGCGTATAGCCGGCCACCGGCTTGGCGAGGATGCGCTTGATCCCGCAGTTGCGCGCGATGATCTTGCTCGGCGCATTGCTGATGCCGGTGAGCATGATCAGCAGGATGTCGTGGTTCAGGCTCGGGTCTTCCTTGATCTTCGCCGCCAGTTGCATACCGGTCATGCCGGGCATGTTCTGGTCCAAAAGCACCACGTCGAAGTAATCGCGCAGGTGCGCCTTGGTACGCAGCAACGCCAAGGCTTCTTTGCCGGACGGCACGGCGCTGACGTTCAGGCCCCAGGCCGTGCACTGCTGCACCAGCACTTTGCGGCACGTGTCGTTGTCGTCCACCACCAGCACCCGTGCGCCTTTGAGCGGGCCGTCGAGGTCGGAGGTCGGGTGCTCCAGGCGTTCCGGGTCCAGCGGCAGGGTCAGCCACAGGGTGCTACCTTGGTGGCTGCCGCTCTTGATGCCGAACTCGCCGTTCATCAGCAGGATCAGTTGGCGGGCAATGACCAGACCTAAGTGGCCGCTCAAGCGCGTGGCCGAGAGGAAGTTCTTGCTGTGCAATTCGCTGTGCAGCAACGCGTCGCGTTCGGCGGCTTCCATCGGCACACCGCTGTCTTGCACGGCAATGCGCAGGCGTGGCTTGGTGCTGCGTTCGTCGAGGGCGACGACGATCAGCACCTCACCTTCATCGGTTTTTTGCAGCGCGTTTTCCAGCAGGCTCAACAGTGCCTGGCGCAGCCGCGTCGGGTCGCCACTGATGACGCGCGGCACTTGGGGCTGGATAAAGCTGATCAGTTCGACGTTCTGCTGCTCGGCCTTGGCGCGGAAGATACTCAGGCAGTCTTCGATCAGCGCATTAAGGTCGAACTGCACGTCGTCCAACTCGATCTGCCCGGACTCCAGCTTGGAGATGTCGAGGATCTCGTTGATCAGGGTCAGCAGTTCATTGCCGGCGCTGTGGATGGTCTGCACGTAGTCACGCTGCTTCACCGACAGCGGCGTGCCCAGCAGCAGCTCGGTCATGCCCAGCACGCCGTTCATGGGGGTGCGAATTTCGTGACTGATCTTCGCCAGGAACTCGGCCTTGGCGGCGATCTCGGCGTTGCTGGCGGCCAGGTCGCGGCTGAGGCTGAAGCGGGCCTCGACAATCGCGCGTTGGCGTTCGCCCAGGGCCAGGCTCATCAATAAGCCGCTGAGGCAGATAAACCCCAGCAGGGTGACGATCAGGCCTTGCGGCGCAACCATCGTCAGGCCGAGCAGGGCCGGGAGGATGATCAATGTGCCGATGTTGAACACCACCATGGCCGCCACGAACAAACGTGCCGGCCGGTAGCCTTTCTGCCAGTGATAGGCTGAGACAAACAGCATGCTTAAGCCGGCCAGGGCCACCAGTGCATAGGTGATGATGTTCAGCGGCAAGGTGTTGACGAACAACAGCAGCAGGCCGCACAGCACAATCAGCAGGATGTCAGCCATCAACAGCTTGTTCAGTGCGTGCGGGCCCAGCGGCATAAAGAAACGGTAGGCAAACATCAGCCCGCACGGCGCGGTCAGCAGCAGGGCGAGGTAGGCACCTGGGGTCTGGATCGCGTGCCAGTTCGGCAGCCATGGCCCCACCAGGTTGAGTAACAGCGCCAGGCTCAGCATCAGCAACACCTCACACGCTGCCAGCCACAGGCTGCTGCGCGAGCGGTGGTAGGCAAATCGCGTGAGGTTGTGCAGGATCAGCATCAGCAGGCAGCCGAACAACAGGCCGTAGATCAGCGTCTGGTTCTGGTCGGCGGCGGCCAGTACAGCCGGCTCCAGGGTGATGTAGGGGCGCAGTTCGTGTTCCGAGACAAGGCGCAGGTACACCTCGAGCGGCTTCTGGCTTTGAGGCATGGGCAGCATGAAATCGCTGCTGGGCAGTGGGCGTTCCGACTGGGGCTGGCGGGTGCCGGTGCTTTGTTGTTCCACCAGCGTGTCGCCGTCCAGTACATAGAGGTTCAGGTGGGACAGGTCCGGGGCGAATACCCGCAGCACTTGCTCGTGCTTGCCGGGTTGCAGCTTGAAGCGTACCCACAACGCACCGTCCGGCTCGGCGGCGGTAATCCGGTCCAGTTCGATGGGGCTAAATTGATTGGTGTAGCGGGCGGAGCGGATGTCGCTCAGTTGCAGGTCGGCCTGTTCATCAAGCAATACGGCCCACCCACTGCCTTGCGCGGCGGCCTGGGCCGGGAACAAGCAGAGCAGTGTCAGCAGACTGACTGTGAAACCTATGGCGATCCTGAGCCAGCGCACGGCGAAATCCCTTCGTAGGTTGATGCACGGGTTAACTATGCGCGGGGCGGCCTGGGTACGGCAAGGGCCAGAGGCCCTTGCCTAACCGAACGGATAGCTACTGGAGGGTAGCTGTTTACGGGTTCTCGCCACGTTCACGGGCAATGGCGCGGTAGCCGATGTCCGTGCGGTAGAAGCAACCTTTCCAGTCGATTTTCGCGGCCAGCTTGTATGCCTGTTGTTGCGCAGCGTCGACACTGGCACCCATCGCGGTGGCGCACAATACGCGGCCACCTGCGGTTACAACTTTGCCATCCTTGAGCGCGGTGCCCGCATGGAACACCTTACCTTCGAGTTTAGCAGCTGCGTCTAGGCCTTCAATTAGATCGCCCTTGGCATAGTCGCCAGGGTAACCACCGGCCGCCAGCACAATGCCGACGCTCGGACGTGGGTCCCACTGCGCTTCAACCTTGTCCAGCGCTTGGGCCAGCGCGGCCTCGACCAGCAACACCAGGCTCGACTGCAGACGCAGCATCACCGGTTGGGTTTCCGGGTCACCGAAGCGGCAGTTGAACTCAATGACTTTCGGGTTGCCAGCTTTGTCGATCATCAGGCCGGCGTACAGGAAGCCGGTGTACACATTGCCTTCGTCGGCCATGCCGCGCACGGTCGGCCAGATCACCAGGTCCATCACACGCTTGTGCACGTCGGCGGTAACCACGGGGGCAGGGGAGTAAGCACCCATGCCGCCGGTGTTCGGGCCAGTGTCAGCATCGCCGACGCGTTTGTGGTCTTGGCTGGTGGCCATTGGCAAGACGTTTTTGCCGTCGACCATCACGATAAAGCTGGCTTCTTCACCGTCGAGGAACTCCTCGATGACCACGCGCGAACCTGCGTCACCAAATGCGTTGCCGGCGAGCATGTCGCGCACGGCGTCTTCGGCTTCCTGCAGGGTCATGGCAACGATCACGCCTTTACCGGCGGCCAGGCCATCGGCCTTGATCACGATCGGCGCACCTTTTTCACGCAGGTAAGCCAGTGCCGGCTCGATCTCGGTGAAGTTCTGGTAGTCGGCGGTCGGGATTTTGTGGCGCGCCAGGAAATCCTTGGTGAACGCCTTGGAGCCTTCCAGCTGGGCAGCGCCGGCGGTCGGGCCGAAGCAATCCAGGCCACGGCTGCGGAACAGGTCCACAACGCCGGCAACCAGTGGCACTTCCGGGCCGACGATGGTCAGGGACACATTCTTTTCGGCGAAGTCGGCCAACTGCTCAAGGGCCAATACGTCGATGGCGACGTTTTCGCACTTGGCTTCAATGGCGGTGCCGGCGTTGCCGGGGGCGACGAATACTTTCTGGACGCGCGGGTCCTGGGCAACTTTCCAGGCCAGGGCGTGTTCACGGCCACCGCTGCCAATGATCAAAACATTCATTTCAAAAACCTCGGATGACGCAAAATTCTTGGGAGCACTGTGGGCTGCTTTTCTGTGGGAGCTGGCTTGCCTGCGATGCTGGCGCCTCGGTGTATCAGATGACCCGAGGTGATGCTATCGCAGGCAAGCCAGCTCCCACAGAAGCCAGTGCCCACCAGGCAATGTTGGATCAGTGGCGGAAGTGGCGCATGCCGGTGAAAACCATGGCAATGCCGGCTTCATCAGCAGCGGCAATCACTTCTGCATCACGCATCGAACCGCCTGGCTGGATCACGGCGGTCACACCGGCTTTCGCGGCATTGTCCAGGCCATCACGGAACGGGAAGAATGCATCGGAAGCCATTACCGAACCGACTACCTGCAAACCGGCGTGCTCAGCCTTGATCGCGGCGATACGTGCCGAGTTCACACGGCTCATCTGGCCGGCGCCGACACCGATGGTCTGGCGGTTCTTGGCGTAGACGATGGCGTTGGATTTAACGTATTTGGCGACTTTCCAGGCGAAGATCAGGTCGTTGATTTCCTGCTCGGTTGGCGCGCGTTTGGTCACAACCTTCAGGTGTTCGTTGCCGATCATGCCGATGTCGCGGCTCTGTACCAGCAAGCCGCCGTTGACGCGCTTGTAGTCCCAGGCAGCGGCGCGGTCAGCCGACCACTCACCGCAGGCCAGCAGGCGCACGTTGGCTTTGGCGGCAACAATGGCGCGGGCCTCGATGCTCACGGAAGGGGCGATGATCACTTCGACGAACTGACGCTCGACGATAGCCTTGGCGGTTTGTGCATCCAGCTCGCGGTTGAAGGCGATGATGCCGCCGAACGCGGACTCGGTGTCGGTGGCGTAGGCCAGTTCGTACGCCTGGCGAATGCCGCCTTCAGCGTCCGGGCTTACGGCCACGCCACATGGGTTGGCATGCTTGACGATCACGCAGGCCGGCTTGACGAAGCTCTTCACACATTCCAGCGCGGCGTCGGTGTCGGCCACGTTGTTGTAGGACAGCTCTTTGCCTTGCAGCTGGGTCGCAGTAGCGATGCCGACTTCGGCCGGCTTGGCTTCCACGTAGAACGCCGCGCTCTGGTGCGGGTTCTCGCCGTAACGCATTTCCTGGGCCTTGATGAACTGGCTGTTGAAGGTGCGCGGGAACTGGCTGCGGCCTTCTGTGCTGAGGGTCTCAGCCGCCTGGTTCACGGTGCCCATGTAGTTGGCGATCATGCCGTCGTAGGCGGCGGTGTGTTCGAACGCCTTGAGCATCAGGTCGAAACGCTGGGCGTAAGTCAGGCCGCCGGCTTTCAGGCTTTCGAGCACCTGGGCGTAGTCGCTGGCGTTAACCACGATGGCCACGTCTTTGTGGTTTTTTGCTGCCGAGCGAACCATGGTCGGGCCGCCGATATCGATGTTTTCGATGGCGGTCGGCAGGTCGCAGCCTGGCTTGTTGATGGTGGCTTCGAACGGGTAGAGGTTAACGGCCACCAGGTCGATCGGCTTGATGCCGTGCTCAGTCATGATGGCGTCGTCGATACCGCGACGACCGAGGATGCCGCCGTGGATTTTGGGGTGCAGGGTCTTGACTCGACCGTCCATCATTTCTGCGAAACCGGTGTAGTCCGCAACTTCTACTGCGGCCACGCCGTTGTCCTGCAGCAGTTTGAAGGTCCCGCCTGTGGAGAGGATTTCCACGCCCAGGGCTTCCAGCTCCCGGGCAAATTCGAGGATCCCGGTCTTGTCGGAAACACTGATCAAGGCGCGGCGGATCGGCAGGCGGGTAGTCTGGTCGGTCATTTCAATTTCCATCAAAAGCAAAGGAGTCAGCAAAAAAGGCGACCGCTTTTACGCGGGCGCCTTTCTGGTTTGATTGAATGCTTACAGCAAATCGTATTGCTTGAGTTTCTTGCGCAGCGTGCCACGGTTTAGGCCGAGCAGCTCACTGGCCTTGGTCTGGTTGCCCTTGACGTAGTTCATCACGCTTTCGAGCAACGGGGCCTCGACTTCGGAGAGCACCAGGTTGTACACGTCCGTGACGGAAGCGCCCTCAAGGTGGGCGAAATAATTGTGCAGCGCCTTCTCGACACTCCCGCGAAGGGTCTGACCTTCTTCGCTCGGCGTGTTGAGGTGCTGTTTCAAATTGACGTTGTCGCTCACGGGTGCTGTTCCACTCACTAAAGTCTCGGTCATCATCGTCATGCGGCCACCCCTTCTGCGTCCCCTGCTCTCAGGCTCTTGTCTCGTTCGGCAAAGAACTCACGAACGGCGGTGACCTGTGCTTGCGTTTCATCCAAACGGTTGAACCCGGCGCGAAACTCTTTGGCGCCGGGCAGGGTTGCGAGATACCAACCCACATGCTTGCGAGCAATGCGCGCACCCATCACGTCCCCATAGAAGGTGTGCAGGGCGGCCAGATGCTCTAGCAGAATACGTTCCACCTCGATCAGCTCCGGTGCCGGCATGATTTCGCCAGTACGCAGGAAATGCTCGATCTCACGAAAAATCCATGGCCGCCCCTGGGCGGCCCGGCCAATCAACAAGCCATCGGCACCGGTTGCGTGCAGCACGCGCCGGGCTTTCTCGGCTGAGTCGATATCGCCATTGGCAAACACCGGCATCGACACCGCCTGCTTGATCGCGGCAATGGTGTCGTACTCGGCTTCACCTGTGTAAAGGTCGGCGCGGGTGCGACCATGCACCGCCAGCGCTGTAATACCTGCCTGTTCGGCGATCTTCGCCACCGTCAGGCCGTTCTTGTTGTCCCGGTCCCAGCCGGTACGGATCTTCAGGGTGACCGGCACATCCACTGCGGCGACAACGGCCTGCAGGATCTCGGCTACCAATTGCTCATCTTTCAACAGGGCGGAACCGGCGGCCTTGTTGCAGACCTTCTTGGCCGGGCAGCCCATGTTGATGTCGATGATCTGTGCGCCCAACTCCACGTTGGCCCGTGCCGCATCCGCCAGCATCTTTGCATCACCCCCGGCGATCTGGACCGAGCGGGGCTCGGGATCACCTTCGTGGATCATGCGCATCCGCGATTTGCGGGTGTTCCACAAGCTCATGTCGCTGGTGACCATTTCAGAGACTACTAGACCCGCGCCCAGACGCTTGCACAGCTGACGAAAGGGCTGGTCGGTGACGCCCGCCATCGGGGCGAGGATCAAGCCATTTTGCAATGTGTATGGGCCGATGCGTACCGCCGACATAGGACTTCCCTGTTGTGGGGCCGGATCATTAGAGTTCGAAAAAGGGTTGGCATGATACCCGCTCTCGATGACTGGATAAAGGCTGAATTGGATAAAATCTGAACAGTTATTTCTTTATCGCCGCCAGTTTGGTTGCGCAGCGCCCAGTCAATAATCTGCCGTCAAACCTCGGCGCGTGTGCGGCTTCACTCGGGCGAGTGGAAGCTCAGGCTGTAATTCACGGCTTTATTGCCGGGGTCGAGGATGTCCAGGGAGATATGGATCGGCGTCTGCGAGGGCATTTCGCTGACCCCGGCCAGCTCGCCACTCAGGTATTCGGCAGGTTTGAAGCGACGACTGGCGATCAGGCCACCGTTCAAATCGGCAAACCGCAGTTCCAGTAGCGGGAAGGGCTGCGAGAAGGTCGCGCGGTTATAGATGATTGCATCCACCACCAGCGCGCCGGCGAACTCCGGGTTGCTGCGCACCACCAGGTTGCTGCTTTTGATATGGGCGATATCCACCCGTGATGGCACGGTGCAACCCAGGGTTGGGCACAGTTGCTGGAACCACGGGCGATAGGTGTCCTGGCGGGCCAGGTCGTCGAATTGATAGGCAATGTACTGACCGGCGAGGCCTGCGGCGGCCAGCAATACCAGGATTGTCCAGACCAGGCGGCGGCCCCAGCTTGACGGACGTTTCTGCGCGTAAAGATGCAGGGGGTCGTCTTCCAGGTCCTGGAGCACATCATCGTGAAGGCTGGCCTCAGGGCGCGGGCGCTTACGCTGCGGTTGGGCGCGTTCTTCAGGTTCCTGTTCGTCGGGGGCAGCGGTCAGCGGCGTGAATGGCGGGTCGAGATCGTCATCGTCCGTGGCAGAGCGCAGTGGCGGCTCATCGTCGATACCGTCAGTGTGAAACGCCATGGACGGTTCGATGCGTTGCTTGGTCGCAGTGGCCGGCTCGGGTTCGTCTTCGGGCGCTGGGGAGCGCTCCTGCGGCGGCTCGCTGAACAGGCTGGCGGCCCATTTTTCTTCCTCGGCCTTGACGGTGCCGCGACTGGCGCTGAGCGAATCTTCAGGTTGCCGACGGTCCGCGCTCGCCTGGCGGCGCTCCGCGCTCAGCGGCTGAGGGGGCTGAATCTCGCGGCGTTCCAGCTTGGCCAGCTCTTCGTCCAGGTCCAAGTTGTCCAGGTCCAGCTCTTCGGCAGTCCACTGTTTCTGGCTGATGGCACGTAGGGCCTGGGGAGCTGGCTCAACTGCCTTTTCAACGGCAACCGGCTTTTCAAGCGCCGCTGCCGCGTTGGCGCGCTGCTCCATTAACTGGCGCACCGCGTTGAACACTTGCAGGCACGAGCCGCAACGTACCACGCCACGGGCCACGTTCAATTGAGCGTGGCTGACGCGAAAACGCGCTTGGCAATGTGGGCACTGGGTGACGAAACTGTCGGTCATGCGGCCATCCGATTCAGGCAAGCGCTCATTCTAGCGCCGACGACCACTGATGCGTACCCAACCATCACGGTTCGCGATTGGATCCAGGTCGAAATCCTTGGCATAGGCCGCCGCGACGTCTTCGCCCTGCTCGGCGAGGATACCCGACAGCGCCAGGCGCCCACCCGGCTTGACCAGGCTCGACAGTTGCGGCGCCAGGGCTACCAGCGGTCCTGCGAGGATATTGGCGACCAGCACATCGGCCTGCACCTGGGGCAATTGCTCCGGTAGGTACAGTGGGAATTTGCCTTCAGGGATGTTGTTGCGCCCAGCGTTATCGCGGGAGGCTTCCAGGGCTTGTACGTCGATGTCGGTGCCGACGGCTTCCTTGGCGCCCAGCAGCAGGGCAGCAATCGCCAGAATCCCCGAGCCGCAGCCAAAGTCCAGCACGTTGCAGTCGGTCAGGTCCTGGCCGTCGAGCCATTCCAGGCAGAGAGCGGTGGTGGGGTGGGTGCCGGTGCCGAACGCCAGGCCCGGGTCGAGCAGCAGGTTGACGGCATCCGGTTCAGGTGCGGCGTGCCAGCTCGGTACGATCCAAAGGCGCTGGCCGAAACGCATCGGCTGGAAGTTGTCCATCCAGCTGCGTTCCCAGTCCTGGTCTTCGATCACTTCACTGTGGTGCTCGGGTAATGGGCTGCCCGTGAGCAGTTGCATATGGGCCAGGACGGCGGCGGCATCGGTGCCGTCTTCGAACAGCGCCAACAAGTGAGTGTGCGACCACAGCGGGGTGGTATTGAGTTCGGGTTCGAAGATGGGCTGGTCTTCGGCGTCCATGAAGGTGACCGAGACGGCGCCCACTTCGAGGAAAGCGTCTTCGTAGGTTTCGGCTTGTTCTGGGCTGATGGCGAGACGGACTTGCAGCCAAGGCATGGCGGGCACCTTTGAAAAAATGAGTGTGCAGCCAGTGGGCCGCGAAAGCGCGCAAGTTTACGCGAGAGCATGATGTTGTGGCGAGCAAGGCTTGTTGTGACAAGCCCGTTCGCCACAGATATTTCACCATGGTCTAGAAACAACAAAGCCGCCCGAAGGCGGCTTTGTTGGGTGGAGCGCTTACTGGTTGGCCAGCTTGTGTTCCAGGTAGTGAATGTTCACACCCCCTTCGCAGAAGCCTTCATCACAAACCAGATCCCGATGCAGCGGGATATTGGTCTTGATGCCGTCTACCACGATTTCGTCCAGGGCGTTGCGCATACGGGCCATGGCCTCGTCGCGAGTGGCGCCCCAGGTGATCAGCTTGCCGATCAGCGAGTCGTAGTTGGACGGAACCTTGTAGCCGCTGTACAGGTGCGAATCGACGCGAACGCCGTTGCCGCCTGGCGCATGGAAATGCTTGACCAGGCCTGGGCTTGGGATAAAGGTTTTCGGGTCTTCGGCGTTGATCCGGCATTCCAGGGAATGGCCGTGGATCTTCACGTCGTCCTGGGTGAAGGACAGCACATTGCCTGCGGCGATGCTCAGCATCTCCTTGACGATGTCGATACCGGTGACCATCTCCGAAACCGGGTGCTCTACCTGCACGCGCGTGTTCATCTCGATGAAGTAGAAACGGCCGTTCTCGTAGAGGAACTCGAACGTACCAGCGCCACGGTAGTTGATGTCGATGCATGCCTTGACGCAGCGAGCCAGTACTTCCTGGCGAGCGGTTTCGTCCAGGCCCGGTGCCGGCGCCTCTTCCAGTACCTTCTGGTGACGACGTTGCAGCGAGCAATCGCGGTCGCCCAGGTGGATGGCGTGGCCTTGGCCGTCGGACAGAACCTGCACTTCCACGTGACGTGGGTTGGTCAGGTACTTCTCCAGGTAGACCATCGGGTTGCCGAACCAGGCAGCCGCTTCAGAGCGCGTCTGCTTGGCGGCTTCGATCAGGTCTTCTTCCTTGTGCACCACGCGCATGCCGCGACCACCACCGCCACCGGCGGCCTTGATGATCACCGGGTAGCCGACTTCGCGACCAATGCGCAGCGCGGTTTCCTCGTCTTCAGGCAATGGGCCGTCGGAACCTGGAACGGTGGGTACGCCGGCGGCGATCATGGCGTCCTTGGCCGAAACCTTGTCGCCCATCAGGCGAATGGTGTCGGCTTTCGGGCCGATGAAGGCAAACCCGGATTTTTCCACCTGTTCGGCGAAATCGGCGTTTTCCGCGAGGAAACCGTAGCCTGGGTGGATGCCATCAGCGCCGGTGACTTCAGCGGCCGCGATGATGTTCGAGACTTTCAAGTACGAATTGGTCGCCAGTGGCGGGCCGATACAGATGCCCTCGTCCGCCAGTTTCACGTGCATCAATTCGGTATCGGCCGTCGAGTAAACAGCGACGGTCTTGATGCCCTCTTCCTTACAGGCGCGCAGGATACGCAGCGCGATCTCGCCGCGGTTGGCGATCAGGACTTTTTGCAGTTTCTTCGCAGGTTTCAACATCGAAGGCGCTCCGCGGTTCAAACGATGGTGAACAGCGGCTGGTCGTACTCAACCGGCTGACCGTTTTCTACCAGGATGGATTCGATGACGCCGGCTTTTTCAGCCGTGATGTGGTTCATCATCTTCATCGCTTCAACGATGCAGATGGTGTCGCCCACTTTCACAGTCTTGCCGACTTCAACGAAGGCTGGCGAGGTGGGTGCCGGGGTGCGGTAGAACGTACCGACCATTGGCGACTTGACCACGAAGCCGTTCAGTACAGGCTCAGCCGGTGCTGCAGGCGCTGCGGCAGCAGCAGGTGCGGCGGCCGGAGCAGCAGCGGCAGGAGCCGGCGCTTGCATTTGCGGTGCGTAGAACTGTTGGGCTGGGGTCTTGCTGTGACGGCTGATCCGTACGGACTCTTCGCCTTCCTTGATTTCCAGCTCGTCGATACCGGATTCTTCCAGCAGTTCGATCAGTTTCTTAACTTTACGGATATCCATGAATCGTCAACTCCCAAGGGTCGGTCAGGGGCGCTTGGCCGGTTGTTCAATGTGTTCCAGGGCGGCCTCCAGGGCCAGTCGGTAACCGCTGGCGCCAAGGCCGCAGATCACGCCTACTGCTACGTCGGAGAAGTAAGAGTGATGGCGGAAAGCTTCGCGTTTGTGCACGTTGGACAAATGCACTTCGATGAATGGGATGCTCACCGCCAGCAACGCGTCACGTAATGCAACACTCGTGTGCGTAAAAGCGGCGGGATTGATCAGGATAAAGTCCACGCCTTCACCGCGCGCGGCATGGATGCGATCAATCAATTCGTACTCGGCATTGCTTTGCAGGTAGAGCAAATGGTGGCCGGCTTCACGTGCCCGTCGTTCCAGATCGAGGTTGATCTGATCGAGGGTGACTGCCCCGTAGACGCCCGGTTCGCGGGTGCCGAGCAGGTTCAGGTTGGGTCCGTGAAGAACCAGTAAGGTCGCCATCGGCTGTTCCTTGTTATTGATGTGGGTACGGCAGAACTCGGCGACTATGCCGCAAAGCCTTTGTGACTGTCCAGTTCTATGCAGTAGGCGGCACGATTAGCGAGGATTGCGCAAAATTTGTGACTGCCGCCCGGATTCCGGTCATGGGTAATACGCTCCTGAGGCCGCTGGAAATCAAATGTGGGAGGGGGCTTGCTCGCGATGGCAGTTGGTCAGTTGATAGATGAATTGAATGACCCCCCGTTATCGGGAGCAAGCTCGTCCCACATGTTGATCTGCGCTTTGACGGGAGACTGAGTCAGACGCGAAAGGCCTGCACAGCAGTATTGAGCTGCCCACCCAGCACCAGCAGGTGTTCGCCTTGGCGGCGCCCTTGGCCGATCCGCAGCAAGTTGTCCTCACCCATCTGATGAATCCGCTCGCTGTTATCGCGGATCTCACTCACGGCACCACTTTGCTGTGCGGTCACATCGGCGATGCGCACCGCTGTGTCGGAAATGGTCTGGATTGCCCCGACGATCTCATCCAAGGCGCCGTCCGCCGCCTGGGCTTGCTGGGCCGTGGCTTCGGCGTGTTCCACCTGTGTGCGCATGCCTTGCACCGATTGGTGGGCAGCGGTTTGCAGGCCAGCGATCAGCGTCTGGATTTCGGCCGTGGCCCCGGCGGTGCGTTGCGCCAGCGAGCGCACTTCATCGGCGACCACGGCAAACCCGCGCCCGGCTTCACCGGCACGCGCGGCTTCGATGGCGGCGTTGAGTGCCAGCAGGTTGGTCTGGTCGGCAATCGCGCGAATCACCGTCAGCACGCCGCCGATGGTGGCGGATTCTTCGGCGAGTTTTTCGATCATCTGCGCGTTTTGCTGCACTTCGCCCACCAGGGCATGCAGCCCGGTCAGGCTCAGGCCGATCACACGTTGGCCCTGTTCCACGGCCTGGCCCGCACTGCGGCTGGCCCCCGCGGCCTGGCTGGCATCACCAGCCACTTGCTGGATGGTCGCCTCCAGTTCACCCAACGAATCACGGATCTGTGCGGTGTCCCCGGCCTGGCGCTCGGCACCGTCGTGCAGGCCGCTGCTCAGCTCGGCGAGGGTGCGGCTGCTGCCGGCCACTTCTTCGGCATTGCCGCGAATGGTGCTGACCAAATCGACCAGATAAGCGCGCAGGCGGTTGAGCGAGGCTTCGATATCGTGCAGCTCGCGGTTGGTCTTGCCCAAGGCAATCGGCTGGCTGAAGTTGCCTTCGGCCCAAGTCGACAAGGCGGGTGCGAGGTTGGTGAGTACGCGCGCCAGCTTCCGTTGTAGCGTGTCGATCAGCAGCGCGATCAGCAGAATCAGGCCGATCATCACGCCTTGCATCAGGCGCACTTCGCTCTGGATCTTGGCGTGTTGTGCGCGCACCACCGGCTCTAGGCCGGCGATGGTTTGCTGCACGGCGGCGATTTTCACATGGGTGCTGTCGGCCAGCGCGGTGCGCAGTTGAATCTGGTCGCGGGTGCGTTTGAGTTCAGCAGGGTAGCGGGTCAACAGGCTGTTGAGTTCGCGCTTGAGGTCGACGCCAATGTCTTGGGCTTCGGTTTTCTCGGTGTTTTCCAGGCCCATCATGGCGGAAAAATCATCAGTGTTGGACTCGGCACTGGCTTTTACGCCGAGCAACGGCAACTGCGCCAAGAGGTCGGCCTGGGTGCGGATGCTGGCGACTTCGCGCTCCACCTCATCCGCCAGCTCCGCGCGCCCGCTGCTCACCAGCTTGTCGCGGGCCAGGGACAGCGTGCCCAAGTGCTGGGACGCGGCCAGCAACGGCGGCAGATAACGCGCGGCCTCTGGCGAGTTGACGCGCATGGCGTACTGGCTCAATTGCTCCAGGTTCGCGCCCAATTCGCGTTCGGCTTGCAGCAGCAGGGCTTGCGGATCACCGGCGAGTTTGCCGGCGGCCAGCAGGTCAGTCTTGCTGAAGGTGTCCAGGTCCACCAGGCTGGGGCGCAGGTTTTGCGCGAGGTCAGCGGGTAATTCGTTCAGGTGTTGCAGCAGGTTTTCCAGGCTCTGGCCGGCGCTACTCAGGCGCAAGGCATCGCCGCTGGCCAAGTAGTCGTCGATATTACGCGCGGCTTGGTTCTGAAAGGTCTGTGACAGCCCCAGGTAGCGTTCCATCAGCAAGTAAGGCCGTTCCAGCGCGCGTTGCGACCACCACAGCGTGGCCCCAAGGGCCAGGCACACGGCCACCAGAAGGAGGGTATTCAGATTGGTCAGCAGCTTCAGGCGCATGCGTGGTTTCAACCGACAGCAAAAGATAAGTGCCTGAAGTTATTGCGTTTCCATTACAGAGTTATGACGGAATCAGTGAATTCCGGTGAAAAGGTGGCACTTTGCTTTGACGTGCGCGCAGCTTGCACGCGGTTGCGCCCGGCGTGCTTGGCGCGGTACAGCGCCTCATCCGCCTGGGCGGCCATCATCAAGCTGTCGGAGTCGTCGCACAGCTCCACCAGCCCGGCGCTGAAGGTGCACCACAAATCCTGCGGCTGGGCCGGGTAATGAATTTCGGCAAAACGCCCGCGGATTTCGTCCAGCACCTTGCAGGCTGATTCCAGGTCGGTGTCGGGCATCACGATGGCGAACTCTTCACCACCGTAGCGGCCGATGTAGTCGGTCTTGCGCAAACGCTGTTTGAGAAACAGCGCCAGGCTCTTGATCACGCGGTCGCCCATCGGGTGGCCGTGGCTGTCATTGACCCGCTTGAAGTGGTCGATGTCGAGCATGGCAAAACTCAACGGCTTGTTCTCGCGGCGTGCGCGGAAGCTGCAGTCTTCGAGCAATTGCAGAATATGAGTGTGGTTGTACAGCCCGGTCAGGCTGTCGCGCACCATTCGCGCCTTGAGGTTGCGCGCACGGGCAGCGCGGTTGCGCACGGTGGTGATCAGGTGGCGCGGCTTGATCGGCTTCGTGAGGAAGTCGTCGCCGCCTTCGCTCATGGCGTCCAGCTGTTTATCCAGGTCGTCTTCGGCCGACAGGTAAATGATCGGCACGCTGACGTAACGGTCGTTGTGGCGAATCACCTTGGCCAGCTCGGTGCCGGTACAGGCGGGCATGTACATGTCGAGGATGATCAGGTCCGGCTGAAAGTCCGCCAGCTCGGCCATGGCCTGGATCGGCTCGATCAAGGTTCGCGTGACGATGCCGGCGCTGTTGAGCAGGCGCTCGGTGTGCAGGGCCTGGGCGCGCGAGTCGTCGATGATCAGCACTTTATACGGCTCGTATTGCGCGACACAGGTCAGTACTTCAATTTTTTCCAGCAGGCTCGACGCCTCGAGGGTGCCGGTGAGAAATTCCTGGCCGCCGGCGCGCACGGCGGCCAGGCGCGTCGGGGTGTCGGTTTCATGCAGGCTGAAAAACAGCAGCGGCAGCTTTTGTTCCAGGCCTTCCTGGGCTTCGGCGGCGAGCGTGAGGCCCAGACCCGGGCCGCAGAAATCCACGTCCATTACGATCGCCGACGGCAGGCGCTCAGCCAAGGACGCGCGAAACGCCGCCACACTGTCGAGTGGCTGGGCGCTCATGCCAAAAAATTCCAGCTGTTTGGCCAGGCGCTCGGCGCGGTCGTGATCGGCCAGCATCACGTAGATCGGCTTGCGCATCGGTGGCAGGAAGGTTTGTTCCAACTGATCGCCCTGGCGCAGGCCGGTGCGGGACAGGCGCTGCATCAGACGATTGAGTTCGGTGATCACCTGGCTGCTCAGGCGGCCACGGTTTTCATCGACCGCTTTGAGGGATTCACCGATATGCCGCGCCAGGTGACCATGCTCGGGCTGTTCGAAGCGCTCGGCAAAGCGCAGCAGGCGCAGATTGGCCTCGCTGAGTTCGGATAAATCGGCGTTCGACCATTCGCTGCGTTGCAGGCGTTGCCAGATCTCAAGAATTTGACGTGCCTGATGAATTACCCGCTGGGCAAAATGGTGCTTGAGACGCTCACGGCTGGGGTCTTCTGGCTCGGTCATATCCTGACTACTAGTTAGGGTGCATGCTGAGGGCGACTGATGGCTCTATGCTAGCACCTCTTTTCTCTGACATGAGTGTCATACGTCAATTAAGTACACGTCTGTGCCATTCAGTTTTAGACCTTGTGGTCGCACTGCGTAAAAAGCGTGCATGCTTTATTGTTGAAGATCTTTATAGTCCAACCTTCCCCACGCGCCACTTTGGTTAAAAGCCCCGCGCCGATGGGCACGATGGGGTAGGGTTGTGGTCGGAGTGTTTGAACGCACCCGGACAAATGACGTGCATGAACTCAAGTGATTGAAAGGATATCGCCATGCTGGACTGGAAAAACCGCGCAGGCAGTGCCAAAGGCCCCGGCCCTGAGCCAAAGTCGACCAACCGTAGCTACGTTCGCAACCTGGTGTTGAGCCGAGCCGTGCTCAGCGTGCTGGGTTTGTACCTGTTGGTCACCGGTGCCCTGGGTTGGTACTGGAGCGAAGAACCGGCGCTGTTCCCGGTCCAGCAAAATGCCCAGCTTGCCGCCGAGAAGGAAGGCAAGCAGATGGTGTTGGGCTACACCACTGTCGAAACGCTCAAGACCGTGGCCGGTACCTTGCTGAACAAGCCCGGTGGCTACATTTCCAACGACCGTTTCCCGCCAGGCCTGTGGATGGACAACATGCCGAGCTGGGAATACGGCGTGCTGGTGCAGGTGCGCGACTTGACCCGTGCCTTGCGTAAAGACTTCGCCCGCTCTCAGTCGCAGTCGGCTGAAGACGCCGATTTGGCCAAGGCCGAGCCACGTTTCAACTTCGACAACAAGAGCTGGGTGTTGCCGTCCAGTGAGTCGGAGTACCAGGAAGGCATCAACTCCCTGAGCCGCTACGAAGCGCGCCTGTCGGACCCGAACCAACGCGGCGCGCTGTTCTATGCGCGCGCCGACAACCTGAACAACTGGTTGGGCGATGTCGCCACCCGTTTGGGCTCGTTGTCGCAGCGCCTGTCGGCCAGTGTGGGCCGAGTGAAACTGAACACGGCGCTGAAAACCGAAGCCTTGGCCCCGGGTGAAATGCCGCAGGTCGATGAAGAGGTGGTGGAAACCCCGTGGATGCAGATCGACAACGTGTTCTACGAAGCCCGTGGCCAGGCGTGGGCCCTGTCCCACCTATTGCGTGCCATTGAAGTCGACTTTGCCGACGTGCTGGCCAAGAAAAATGCCACCGTCAGCGTGCGCCAGATTATTCGTGAGCTGGAAGCTTCGCAGGAGCCGGTTTGGAGCCCAATGATTCTTAACGGCAGTGGCTTTGGCATCCTCGCCAACCACTCGCTGGTCATGGCCAACTATATTTCCCGGGCAAACGCCGCGGTTATAGATTTGCGTCAGCTCCTCAACCAGGGGTGATGATGGACGCTAGTCAAAACGAGGCCACGCACCGCGCGGCCTCTGATGCTGAACTGATCGATTGGGTCGACGAGCAGGACAACCTGCTCGGCACCCTCGTCAGGTCCGACCTTCGCCAGCGCGGCCTGATCGGCCGTTGCACCTTTATTTTTCTGTTCAATTCAGCCGGTGAGCTGTGTGTGCATCGGCGCACCCTGAGCAAAGCCATGTACCCCGGCTTCTGGGACACGGCGGCGGGTGGGATGGTCGCGGCAGGCGAGAGCTACGCTGATTCGGCAGCCCGCGAGTTGGAAGAAGAGCTTGGGGTGGCGGGTGTGCAATTGACTGAGCATGACCATTTCTACTTTGAGGATGGCGACAGTCGGCTCTGGTGCAAATCCTACTCCGCCGTCTGGGATGGCCCGTTGCGCCTACAGCCCGAAGAAGTCATGGAGGCGCGCTTTTTACCGATTGAAGCTGTCCTGCAAGAAGCTGAACAAAAGCCTTACTGCCCTGACGCTCAAGAGGGCTTGCGGCGCTATCTGGCCTCACGTCGCTAAAGTTGCATAAATTGGCGCTATTTGGCTCTTAGCAAGCCGGCTTTTTGCCGTTACACTGCGCGACTTTTCACCCGAACCACCTGTGTGGTTCGGTAGCGCTGCCCCTGCCTGAGTGGGGCTTCGCGGTCGGTGATCCTCATTGCGAGCACCGATCAGTCTTTGTCCTCCCAAGAGGATTGCCGGTGGCCAAAAAAGCCGCATCCTTCGCCGCCCTTGGTGGCTTGGTATTTTCCACCGACGCAGGTCGACACTGCCCGGACTGTCGTCAGCCCGTGGAGTCGTGCAGCTGCAAACAAACCCTGATCCCTGAAGGCGACGGCATTGCCCGCGTGCGACGCGAGAGCAAAGGCCGTGGCGGCAAGACGGTGACCACCATCACCGGCGTGCCGCTTGCAGAAGACGCTCTCAAGGAATTGGCTACTACGCTGAAAAAGCGCTGTGGCACGGGTGGCGCGTTGAAAGACGGGGTCATCGAAATCCAGGGCGATCACGTCGAGTTGCTGTTGGCCGAGCTGATCAAGCTCGGGTACAAGGCCAAGAAGTCCGGCGGCTGAAAGCCTCTTCCCAACCTGTGTCTAAACTCTGTCCTGCGAGTGAGGTCCTACCTTGCTCACAGGCAAATCGTCATTTTCATTCTTTAGACTGCGCCAGCCTCGAACGAGGGGCGGCGCCTTCGCCTTCATATATAGGGGACTTCAATGTCCGTACGACGCACACGCAAAGACGATGGCAGCCAATGGACAGTTGCGGACAGCCGCAGTGTTTACGGGATTCGCCATTGGGGGGCCGGGTATTTCGCGATCAATGAAGCCGGTCGCGTTGAAGTCCGTCCGAACGGCCCGAACAGCACGCCCGTCGACCTGTACGAGCAAGTCGACGAGCTGCGCAAAAGCGGCCTGTCCTTGCCGCTGCTGGTGCGCTTCCCCGATATCCTGCAAGACCGCGTGCGCCAGCTGACCGGTGCCTTCGACGCCAACATCGAGCGCCTGGAATACCAGAGCAAGTACACCGCGCTGTACCCGATCAAGGTGAACCAGCAGGAAGCGGTGATCGAGAACATCATTGCCACCCAAGACGTGTCCATCGGCCTGGAAGCCGGCTCCAAGCCTGAGCTGCTGGCCGTACTGGCCCTGGCGCCGAAGGGCGGCACCATCGTTTGCAACGGTTACAAAGACCGTGAGTTCATCCGCCTCGCGCTGATGGGCCAGAAGCTCGGCCACAACGTGTTCATCGTGATCGAGAAAGAATCCGAAGTGGCGTTGGTAATCGAAGAGGCCGCCAACCTCAAGGTCAGGCCTCAGGTAGGCTTGCGCGTGCGCTTGTCGTCCCTGGCGTCGAGCAAATGGGCGGACACCGGTGGTGAGAAGTCCAAGTTCGGCTTGTCGGCGGCGCAACTGCTGTCGGTGGTCGAGCGCTTCCGCGACGCTGGCCTCGACCAGGGCATCCGCCTGCTGCACTTCCACATGGGCTCGCAGATCGCCAACCTGGCCGACTATCAGCACGGGTTCAAGGAAGCCATTCGTTACTACGGTGAGCTGCGCAACCTCGGCCTGCCGGTGGACCACATCGACGTCGGCGGTGGCCTGGGCGTGGATTACGACGGTACCCACTCGCGTAACGCCAGCTCGATCAACTACGACATGGATGACTACGCCGGTGTGGTCGTGGGCATGCTCAAGGAATTCTGCGACGCGCAGAGCCTGCCGCACCCGAACATCTTCTCCGAAAGCGGTCGCTCCCTGACCGCCCACCACGCCATGCTGGTGGTGCAAGTCACCGACGTCGAGAAACACAACGACGAAATCCCGCTGATCGAGAACAAGGAAAACTTGCCGGAAACCGTGCAATGGCTGGTGGACCTGCTGGGCCCGACTGACATTGAAATGGTCACCGAGACCTACTGGCGCGCCACCCACTACATGAGCGACGTGGCCACCCAGTACGCCGACGGCAAACTGACCCTGGCGGAAAAAGCCTTGGCCGAACAGTGCTACTTCGCCGTGTGCCGCCGCCTGCACAACTCGTTGAAAGCCCGCCAGCGCTCGCACCGCCAAGTGCTGGACGAACTCAACGACAAGCTGGCCGACAAGTACATCTGTAACTTCTCGGTATTCCAGAGCTTGCCGGACACCTGGGCTATCGGCCAGGTCCTGCCGATTCTGCCGCTGCACCGCCTCGACGAAGAGCCGCTGCGCCGTGCGGTATTGCAGGACCTGACCTGCGACTCCGACGGCAAGATCAAGCAATACGTCGACGAGCAGAGCATCGAGACCAGCCTGCCGGTACACGCCTTGAACGACGGTGAAGACTACTTGCTGGGCATCTTCCTGGTCGGCGCTTACCAGGAAATCCTCGGTGACATGCACAACCTGTTCGGTGACACCGACTCGGTGAACATCTACCAGCGTGAAGACGGTTCGGTGTACAGCGCCGGGATCGAGACCCACGACACCATCGAAGACATGCTGCGCTATGTGCACTTGTCGCCGGAAGAGTTGATGACGCATTACCGTGACAAGTGCGCGAGCGCGAAGATCAGTGCGGCGGAGCGTACGCAGTTTCTGGATGCGTTGCGGTTGGGGTTGACGCGGTCTTCGTACCTGTCGTCGTAACTGAAGTGACCCGGCTCTAATGTTGGAGCCGGGCTTGTGTGGAAGCTGGCTTGCCTGCGATAGCATCACCGCGGACCGTTTGATCGATCGCGGTGCCTGCATCGCGGGCAAGCCCGGCTCTCAGATGTTGACCTTCGTTTGGTTGTACCTTCTGTGTGAGGTCTGAGCGATGTCGAGTAAATTCCTGCAAGCGTTCACCCTGGCATTCGCCGCGCTGCTTGCGGCGTGCTCCCCAATCAAAGTGCTCAACGCGCTGACGCCCTCCAGCACCTTCACCAAAACCGCCTCCATTGCCTACGGCGATGACCCGCGCCAAACACTTGATATCTACCGTCCGAGCAAAGCCTCGCCCAACGCCCCTGTCGTGGTGTTTTTCTACGGCGGCAGCTGGAACAGCGGCGCCAAGGATGACTACGGTTTTGTCGGCGAAGCCCTGGCTTCACGCGGCATCGTGGTGGTGATTGCCGATTACCGGCTCTACCCGCAAGTGCGTTACCCACTGTTCTTACAAGACAACGCCCAGGCCGTCGCCTGGACCTATCAGCACATCGCCGACTACGGCGCCGACCCCAAGCAGCTCTACCTGATGGGCCACAGTTCCGGTGCTTACAACGCGTCGATGTTGGCGCTGGATGCGCGCTGGCTTGGCGAAGTGAATATGTCGCCATCGATGCTCAAAGGCTGGGTCGGCCTGGCCGGGCCGTATGACTTCCTGCCGATTGACAACCCTGACGTGAAGCCGGTGTTTTTCTTCCCCAACTCACCGCCCGATTCCCAGCCGATCAACCATGTCAGTGCCGCAGCACCGCCGAGCCTGTTGATTGCCTCGACGTCCGACAGCCTGGTCAACCCTACGCGCAATACCGGCGGGCTGGCGAAGAAGTTGCGCGCGGCGGATGTGCCGGTTGAAGCGTTTTACTTCACCAAGACCAACCACGCGACGTTGGTGGCGTCGATCTCCCGGCCCTTACGCTGGCTGGCGCCGGTACTGGACCGAGTCACAGCGTTTATCCAAGCCACTGATTCTGCCGGTTCAAACGCCAGGCAATCGCCCACAAAGTAAGGCTGCGCAAGGCCATGAACAGCAGAAAGGTTATCCACAGGCCGTGGTTGCCCAGGCTCTGCAACGCCCAGGCAAACGGCAGCACCAACAGCACCGTCAGCAGCATGCCGTTGCGCATTTCCCGCGCGCGAGTGGCGCCGATGAACAGGCCGTCCAGCAGGTAACTCCACACCGCAATCAAAGGCAGCACGGCCAGATAGGGCAAGTACATGTCGGCGGTTTCGCGCACGCTGGGGATGTCGGTTTGCATGGCGATAAACAGGTGGCCGGCGAAGGTGAACAACAGCGCGAAGCCGACACTGGCGATCAACGACCAGCCGCAGGCGACCACCCATGAACGGCGCAGCGCCTGGCGGTCATGTGCGCCAATGGCATGCCCGCACAGCGCCTCAACGGCGTGGGCCAAACCGTCCAGAGCGTGGGCCGTCAGCAGCAGGCCATTGAGCAGCAGCGCATTGGCCGCCACGGTAGCATCGCCCAGTCGCGCGCCTTGTACCGTGATCATGAAAAACACCGATTGCAGCGCCAGGCTGCGGATAAAGATGTCGCGGTTCACCGCCAGCAGTGGGCGCCAGCTCTCCCACATTTTCAGTGCGGCCCAAGCGATATGGCCGGGGTAGGCGCGCAGGGCTTTTTGTGTGAGCGCCAGGCCGAGCAGGGCACCGGCCCATTCGGCGATGACGGAGGCGCGCGCGGAGCCGACCACACCCCAATCCAGGCCGAGGACGAACCACAGGTTCAAGGCGATGTTGACCAGGTTGGTGCTCAGCAGAATCGCCAGCGGCGCGCGGGCGTTTTGTGTGCCCAGGAACCAGCCGACCAAGGCGTAGCTGGCCAAGGCGGCGGGCAAGCCGAACAGGCGCGTGTGGAAAAAATCGCGGGTCAGTTGATTCAGTTCGGGGGAAGGCTGCATCCACTCCAGGGCCAGATGGCTCAGGGGGATGCCGACCGTGCCCAGCAACATCGCCAGGCCCAGCGCCAGCAGCAAACCTTGCAGCAGGATTTGCCGCAGTGCGGCTCCATCATTGCGCCCGGCGGCTTGGGCGGCAAACCCGGTGGAGCCCATGCGCAGAAAGCCCATCGCCCAGGCGAGGAAGGTATACAGGCTGGCACCGACGGCCACGGCACCCAGTTGATGCGCATGGGGCAGGTGGCCGATGACCATACTGTCCACCAGGGCTACCAGCGGCACCGAGATGTTGGACAGGATCATCGGCGCGGCCAGGGCCCAGACGCGGCTGTGGGTGGGGCGGTGGCGCCAGTCGGTCAGCACGGAATTCATGGAGGCTCCTTTGGAGGAGCGGCATTGTAACCGGGCATTAGCAACACAGCAGGACCAATGTGGGAGCGGGCTTGCTCGCGAAAGCGTTGTATCAGTGAAGGATATGTTGACCCACCGCCTTCGCGAGCAAGCCGGCTCCCACATGTTGATCTCCATTGTTTGTCGGATTTGGCTTGGGCTGAGGGCCGGCCAGAACCAAACCACCCTCCGTCGGTCAATGTGACCAACACCTCATCGGCCCCACTCGGGCTGATATATAGTTCACCCCTCGGACCCTTCTTACTACGAGTGCCCCATGCTTAACAAAGGACTGTTCCTGGCCTGTGCGCTGGCCCTGCTGAGCGCTTGCGATTCCTCCGACAAACCGGCTGCACCGCCTGCTCCAACGGTGTCGAGCGCGCCGAAACCGGTCAAGGCGGCGGTGGATGTAGCGGCGTTGAAGCAGCGTTATGCCGGCCGTGAGTTGAGCGTGGTGGACGTGTCCGAAGTGCAGTTGGACGGGGCCAGCACCTTGTCGGTGAGTTTTTCTATTCCCTTGGATCCCGAGCAGAAGTTCGCCGACAAACTGCACTTGGTGGACAGCAAGTCCGGCAAGGTCGACGGCGCTTGGGAGCTTTCCGATAACTTGATGGAATTGCGCCTGCGCCACCTCGAACCGCAGCGCAAGCTGGTGCTGACCGTCGACGCCGGTGTGAAGGCGGTCAACGATAACAAGCTTGCCGCCGAATACAGCGCGCGCCTGGAAACCCGCGACCTGCAGGCCACCGTCGGCTTCGCCAGCCGTGGCACCTTGTTGCCGACGCGTCTGGCCGAAGGCCTGCCGGTGATCGCACTGAACGTCGACAAGATCGACGTCGAATTTTTCCGCATCAAGCCCGAATCGCTGCCCTCATTCCTCGCTCAGTGGGGGCGCAATACCAGCCTGCAAAGTTATGAGTCCCGCGAGCTGCTGCCGATGGCCGACCTGGTCTACGGCGGCCGTTTCGACCTGAACCCGGCGCGCAACACGCGTGAAACCCTGTTGCTGCCGATCGCCGGCCTCAAGCAATTGCAACAGCCGGGCGTGTACTTGGCGGTGATGCGTGCCTCGGGCACCTACAACTATTCACAACCGGCCACGCTGTTTACCTTGAGTGATATCGGCCTGTCGGTGCATCGCTATGCCAATCGCCTGGATGTGTTTACCCAGGCGCTTGAAGGCGGCAAAGCGCTGGATGGCGTTGACCTCGAAGTGCTGGACGCCGGAGGCCGTGTGCTGGGCCAGGGCAAGACTGAGAAGGGCGGCCATGCTGAGTTGCCGCTGCCGAAAAAGGCCCAGGTGTTGCTGGCAAAGCTTGGCGAACAAACCAGCATGCTGCGCCTGGACAGTGCGGCGCTGGATTTGGCCGAGTTCGATATCGGCGGCCAGCCGGCGCACCCGCTGCAGTTCTTTGTGTTCGGTCCACGTGACCTGTATCGGCCCGGCGAAACCGTGCTGCTCAACGCCCTGCTGCGCGACAAGGATGGCAACGCCGTCAAGCCGCAGCCGGTGAGCGTCGAAGTGCGTCGCCCGGATGAGCAAGTAAGCCGTAAGTTCGTGTGGGATGCCGATGCGTCCGGCCTCTATCAATATCAATTGCAATTGGCCGGTGAAGCCCCGACCGGGCGCTGGCAGTTGGTGTTCGACCTGGGCGATGGCAAACCACAGCTGTATGAATTCCTCGTCGAAGACTTCCTGCCCGAGCGCCTGGCGCTGGAACTCAAGGGCAGCGACACGGCTTTGAGCCCTACGGATAACCCGGTGATTCATGTCAACGGCCGCTACCTCTACGGTGCGCCGGCGTCGGGCAACCGGGTCAGTGGGCAAGTCTATGTGCGCCCGCTGCGTGAAGCGGTCAAATCACTGCCGGGCTATCAGTTCGGCTCCGTCACCGAAGAGGAGCTGAGCCAGGATTTCGAACTGGATGAAAGCGTGCTCGACGCTAAGGGCCAGGAAGCACTGACCCTGGAAAGCAAATGGGCCGACGCCAAATCACCGCTGCAATTGATCGTGCAAGCCAGCCTGCAAGAGTCGGGCGGGCGGCCGATCACTCGGCGCTTGGTGCAGCCGATCTGGCCGGCTGAGCAACTGCCGGGCTTGCGTGGCTTGTTCGACGGCAAGGAAACCAATGGCGACGGCCCGGCGGAGTTCGAAGTGCTGGTGGCCAACCAGGACGGGCAAAAACTCGCCGCGCAGAACCTCAAAGTGCGCCTGGTGCGTGAGCGCCGCGACTACTACTGGAACTACTCGGAGAGTGATGGCTGGAGCTATCACTTCAACGAGAAATTCCTCAACCTCGACGAACAGACCCTGAACATCAAGGCCGGCGACACTGCCAAGGTCAGCTTCCAGGTGGAGTGGGGCCCGTACCGCGTCGAGGTCGAAGACCCGCAAACCGGGTTGGTCAGCAGCCTGCGGTTCTGGGCCGGTTACCAGGCCCAGGACAACACCGAAGGCGGCGCCGTGCGCCCGGATCAGGTCAAGCTGGCGTTGGATAAACCTGCCTATGGCGACGGCGACACCGCCAACGTCACCGTCACGCCGCCTGCAGCCGGTAAAGGCTACTTGCTGGTGGAATCCAGCGAAGGGCCACTGTGGTGGCAGGAAATCGAGGTGCCGGCCGAAGGCAAAAGCTTCGCCGTGAAGCTCGACCCGAAATGGTCGCGCCATGACCTGTACGTCAGCGCCCTGGTGATTCGCCCGGGTGAGCGCAAAGCCAATATCACCCCAAAACGTGCCGTGGGCCTGCTGCACCTGCCGTTGGACCGTACCCAGCGCAAACTTGGCCTGACCCTTACCGCGCCGGAAAAAATGCGCCCCAAACAACCGCTGACGGTGAAGATCGTCGCCAAGAATGCCGATGGCAGCGTGCCGAAACAGGTGCATGTGCTGTTGGCGGCCGTAGACGTGGGCATCCTCAATATCACCGAATACCCCACGCCGGACCCGTACTCCAGCCTATTTGGCCGAAAGGCCTACGGTGTGGACCAGTTCGATATCTACGGTCAGTTGATCGAAGCCGGCCAGGGCCGTTTGGCCAGCCTGGCTTTCGGTGGTGATGCTGCGCTGGCCAAGGGCGGTAAACGCCCGGATACCAGCGTGACTATTGTTGCGCTGCAAAGCGCGCCGGTGACACTCAATGAACAGGGCGAGGGCGAAGTCAGCGTCAATATCCCGGACTTCAATGGCGAATTGCGCCTGATGGCCCAGGCCTGGAGTGATGATCGTTATGGCATGGCCGAAGGCAAGACGGTAATTGCCGCGCCGCTGATTGCCGAGCTGTCGGCGCCGCGCTTCCTGGCCGGTGGTGATCAGACGACGTTAGCGCTGGACCTGTCCAACCTATCGGGCACAGCACAGAAACTCGACGTGCAACTGAGCGCCGAAGGGCAGTTGGAGTTGGTCAACAGTGGTGCGCAATCCGTTGAGTTGAAACAAGGCCAGCGCACCACCTTGCGAATCCCCGTCAAGGCCTGGGGCGGACTGGGGCAGGGCAAGGTCAAGGTCACGGTAAATGGCCTGGATCTGCCGGGTGAAAACCTGCCGCCGTTCAGCCGCGAATGGACCTTGGGCGTGCGCCCGGCCTACCCGGCGTTGCTCAAGCATTACCGCGCAGTCCTCAAGGATCAGCCGTGGAGCTTGCCGGTCGGCACCTTGGATCAGTTCGATACCTCGGGGCGTGAAGCGCTGCTGAGCCTGTCGAGCCGGCCACCGCTGAACCTCGGCGCGCAGATCAGTGCGCTCAAGGCTTACCCTTATGGTTGCCTGGAGCAGACCGCCAGCGGCCTGTACCCGTCGTTGTATGCCGACCCTGCATTGCTCAAGCGCCTGGGCATCAAGGGCGAGTCGGACAGCGAGCGCAAACGCAAGATCGAACTGGGCATCGAACGCTTGCTGGGTATGCAGCGCTACAACGGCAGCTTTGGTTTGTGGGGCGCCGATGGCGAAGAGGAATATTGGTTGACCGCTTACGTCACCGACTTCCTGCTGCGCGCCCGCGACCAAGGCTTTGCCGTGCCGCCTGAAGCGCTGAAAAAAGCCAGCGAGCGCCTGTTGCGGTATGTGCAGGAGCGCAACCTGATCGAGGTGGATTACAGCGACAATGCCGACCACACCCGCTTTGCCGTGCAGGCCTACGCCGGCATGGTGTTGGCGCGCAGTCAGCAGGCGCCATTGGGCGCATTGCGCAGTATCTTCGAGCGTCGCAGCGATGCGCGTTCCGGGTTGCCGTTGGTGCAGCTGTCCATCGCCCTGCAAAAAATGGGCGACCAGCCACGTGCTGATCAAGCCTTGCTCGCCGGGCTCGCGGCGCAGCGCAATGCCAAAGAGTGGCTGGCCGACTACGGCAGCCCGTTGCGCGATCAGGCGATGATCCTGGCGCTGCTTGAAGAGAACGACTTGGCCAAGGGTAAGCGCGAGGAGCGTTTGTTCACGCTCTCGGACCAGTTGGCGGCCAGCCCATACCTCTCGACTCAAGAGCGTAATTCACTGTTCCTGGCCGGACGTCTTGGGTTCTCACAGCCTGAGTCGAACTGGCAGGTCTCGCTCACCGGCAGTGGCGGTGCGTATGAGTTGAACAACCAACAGCCGACGCTGGCGCTGGAAGGCAAGTTGCTGTCCAGCGACCTGACCTTGAGCAATCAAAGCGAGGCGCCGGTGTACCAGCAACTGACGATCTCGGGTTATCCACAGGTGCCACCGGCAGCGGGCGGCGACAACCTGAGCATTCGGCGCGAATACCTGGGCATGAATGGCCAGCCGCTGAACCTGCGTAACGTCAATAGCGGTGATTTGGTGCTGGTGCATTTGGCCGTCAGCGCCAAGCAGCGTGTGCCGGATGCCCTGGTGGTCGACCTGTTGCCTGCGGGCTTGGAGTTGGAAAACCAGAACCTGGCGCAAAGCGCGGCCAGCCTGGAAAACGCCAGTAGCCAGGTGAAGGAATGGCGCGAGTCGATGCAGAACGCCTCGCTCAAGCACCAGGAGTTTCGCGATGATCGGTACGTGGCGGCGATGAATCTGGATGGCTCTGGCACCACGCACCTGCTGTACCTGGCGCGGGCGGTGACGCCGGGCACTTATCGCGTGCCGCCGCCGCAGGTGGAGTCGATGTACCGGCCGAACTGGCAGGCGCTGGGGGAGACGCCGGCGGATTTGGTGATTAAAGGTCGCTGAGAAAATCTTGGCTTGGAATGGAGGCCAAAGGTGGGAGCGGGCTTGCTCGCGAAGGCGGCGGGTCAGTCAACACATGTGTTATCTGGCAGGCCGCTTTCGCGAGCAAGCCCGCTCCCACAGGGATCTCGGTGGGTCGTGGGTTTAGTGGACTACCCAGCTGAGGAGCCACAGGCCGAGCATTAGCCAGATAATGCCTGCGATGATCGAGGCGCGCATGAAGGCGCGAACGGCCGAATACAGGAAGAGCAGGCCGACGATCAAGGTGATGATGCTGATGACCGAAGTGTCCATGCCCAGCGCCCGGGACATGCCCTCGACGAAGTTGCCGCCGGCGTTGGTGAGCATGTTGAACAGCCCGCTGAAGAACTCGACGATGTAGTGGATGATCAAGCCGATTGTGTTACCCAGCCATCCGAAAAAGTCTGCTTGCATAGGTGTGTCTCGATGAATAAGTGGACGAAATTGCCAGCACTGAGCCTTTGGTCGCGATGGGTCGCGGCTAGTTCCATGAAGCATAGAGGTTTGCGGTGTTGAATTTGCGATTTGTTGTGGGCGTGGTGGGGCAGTTGTGAGTGCGTTGACTGATAGGCCGTCATCGCAGCGATGCGGCGACCCGACAAGCCAGCTCCCACATTTACTGCGCGTGGCCGTGGGTGTTGTGTTGTTGCTGATTGCGCTGTTGTGGCTGGCTGATCGGATTTGGCCGTTGCCGCTGCCCAAGGATGATTTGGCTCGGGTGGTGCTGGCTGAGGATGGCACGCCGTTGTGGCGCTTTGCCGATGCCAATGGTGTGTGGCGTTATCCGGTGCAGACCAGCGAAGTGTCGCCGTATTACTTGGAGGCGCTGCTCACTTACGAGGACCGTTGGTTCTATGAACACCCTGGCGTGAACCCGTTGGCGCTGATGCGGGCGACCTGGCAGAACCTGGCCGGCGCACGCGTGGTGTCGGGCGGCAGCACTTTGTCGATGCAAGTGGCGCGCTTGCTTGACCCGCATTCGCGGACCTTTCACGGCAAGCTGCGTCAACTGTGGCGCACCGCGCAGTTGGAATGGCATTTGTCCAAGGACGAGATTCTTAACCTGTACCTGAATCGCGCGCCGTTCGGTGGCACATTGCAAGGCGTGGCGGCAGCCAGTTGGGCATATTTGGGCAAGTCCCCGGCCCAGCTGACCCACGCCGAAGCCTCGTTGCTCGCGGTATTGCCCCAGGCGCCGAGCCGCCTGCGCCCGGATCGCCACCCGCAACGCGCCCAGCAGGCCCGCGACAAAGTGCTGCGCCGCCTCGCTGAATTTCAGGTGTGGCCGCAATCGGCCGTGGATGAAGCCCTGGAAGAACCGTTGCTGCTGGCCCCGCGCCTGGAGCCGAGCCTGGCGCCCTTGCTCGCCCGCCGTCTGAACCGCCCCGACAGCCCGCCGCTGATCCGCACCACTCTGGATGCCACCCTGCAACGCCGTCTTGAAGACTTGCTGCTGGGCTGGCGTGCGCGGCTGCCGGAACACACCTCCGCTGCCATTTTGGTGGTAGAAGAAGAAAGCATGGCTGTGCGCGCTTATCTCGGCTCGGTGGATATCAATGACGCCAAGCGCTTCGGCCACGTGGACATGATCAGCGCGCTGCGCTCGCCCGGCTCCACCTTGAAACCCTTTCTTTATGGCATGGCGCTGGACGATGGTTTGATCCACTCCGAGTCGCTGTTGCAGGACGTGCCCCGGCGCTATGGCGATTACCGTCCGGGTAACTTTTCGATGGGCTTCAGCGGCGCGGTGCCGGCGAGCACGGCGCTTTCCAGTTCGCTGAACCTGCCGGCGGTGCAGCTACTGGAAGCCTACGGGCCGAAGCGGTTTGCCGCCGAAATGCGCATCGGCGGCGTGCCCTTGGCGCTGCCCGCATTGGCCGAACCGAACCTGGCGCTGATCCTGGGCGGCGCGGGCAGCCGCCTGGAAGACTTAGTCAGCGGTTACAGCGCGTTTGCCCGCGACGGCAGGAGTGCCGCTATTCGATTACAGCCGGACGATACGCTCAAAGAACGGCCTTTACTGTCGCCAGGGTCCGCCTGGATTGTGCGGCGCATCCTCAGCGGGCAGGCGCGGCCCGACCGCGACCCGCGTGCCGAGCTGGTGCAGCGCCCGGTGCTGGCCTGGAAAACCGGCACCAGCTACGGTTTTCGCGATGCCTGGGCAATTGGCGTGGGGCCGCGCTACTTGATCGGCGTGTGGATCGGCCGACCCGATGGCACACCGGTGCCGGGGCAGTTCGGCCTGGCCTCGGCGGCGCCGTTGATGTTGCAGGTGCACGACGTGCTGACCAACCGCGACAGCCAGCGCGGGATCAGCGCGCCCGTCAAACCGGTGCCCGCCAATGTCGGCGTGGCGGCGATCTGTTGGCCGTTGGGCCAGCCCATGAGCCGTAGCGACCCCAACTGCCGCCGTCAACGGTTTGCCTGGACGCTGGACAACACCACGCCGCCGACCTTGCAGGCGTTGGATCAGCCTTTGAGTGTGGGCTTGATGGAAAGCGTGTGGGTCAATGCCAAAGGCTTGCGGGTTGACGCGCATTGCCCTGGCGCGATGTCGAAAAACATCGCGCTGTGGCCCGCGCCGCTGGAGCCTTGGCTGCCAAGGGTGGAGCGCCGCGAAGCGCGAATACCGCCCGCCGATCCTGATTGCCCACCGCCGGCGTTGGCAGCCTCATCGCCTTTGTCTATTGTCGGGGTACGCGAAGGCGACCAACTGCGCCTGCCCGCCGCCAGCCAACAGGCCTTGCGCCTGAAAATCTCGGCACTGGGCGGCAGCGGCCGACGTTGGTGGTTCCTCAACGGCGCGCCACTGGGGGACAGCGCCAACCAGGACTCGATCAACGCCAGCTTCGAACAACTGGGCCGCTACCAACTCAGTGTCCTCGACGAAGCCGGCCAAACCGCCCGCGTCGAATTCAGCGTCGTCGACTAAATCGCCATCGGGAGCAAGCACACCAAAGGGTTTAACTTGCCTTCAATGCTCATCCCCCCGAAGCTATACACCTTCAGGAGCCCCCGCATGAACCTCGAACACCTCACCGAACGCCTGCACCGTATCCGCGATAACAACGACTGGAAGCAGTTCCACAGCCCGAAAAACCTGGCCATGGCTGCCAGCGTGGAAATGTCCGAGCTGGTGGAAATCTTCCAATGGCTGACCGAAGACCAATCGCGTCAGCTACCCGCCGACACACTCGCCCATGCCGGGCAGGAAGTCGGCGATATCGTGTTGTACCTGCTGTTGCTGTGCAGTGAGCTGGGCCTGGACATGAACGAGGTGGTGCGCGCCAAACTGGCCGACAGCGAACGGCGGTTCGCCCATGAGTGACCGTCATTTCGACCAACTGGCCACGCGCTTCGCCGAGAAAATCTACGGCGGTGCCAAAGGCGCAATCCGCCTGGCAGTGCTGCAGGCCGACCTGATCGAAGCCCTGCCGGACCGCCCGTTGCGTGTGCTGGATATCGGCGCGGGCCTGGGGCATATGTCGCTGTGGCTGGCCGAACGCGGCCATCAGGTGACCTTGGCCGAGCCCGCCGAACCTATGCTCGACGGCGCGCGCCAACGCTTCGCCGACGCCGGCCAGACCGCGACCTTCATCCATGCGCCCTGGCAAGAGCTGCTCGGCCAACTCACCGAGCCCTACGACCTGGTGCTGTGCCACGCCGTGCTGGAATGGCTGGCCGAGCCCCATGCGATCCTGCCGGTGCTGCACCAGCTCACGGTGCCCGGTGGCTGGCTATCGCTGGCGTTCTACAACCGCGATGCGCTGATTTACCGCAACCTGCTCAAAGGCCATTTCCGCAAAATGCGCAAGAACGACATGGCCGGCGAGAAGCAGAGCCTCACCCCGCAACAACCGCTTGACCCCCGCGAGTTGGCAGCGCAACTCGAGGGGCTTTGGCAGGTCGAAAGCCAAAGTGGCGTGCGGGTGTTCCACGACTATATGCCGGTGGAATTCCAGGCCCGCGCTGATTTACAGGATTTGTTGGAGATGGAACTCGCTCATCGTCGTCACCCAAGCTTTGCCGGACTTGGGCGTTATTTGCACTGGATCTGCCGTCCGGTTTAAGCGGCCCAGTCTGCGGAGGTCGAAATGCGTCGTCTCTGTTTGATCTTGTTATCGGTGGGGTTGAGCGCCTGCTCCAGCCCCAATCCCTACGTGGCCACCTCGGCCCCGATGCCGCCGGCTCCGGCCCAGGCGGCTACCACCTTTGATGCCAGCGCTTACCCTGCACCGGTGCGCGACTATGGCGCCTATCGCAGTTGGGGTTGGCTCAACGGCCAACTACCGCCGGGCACCGCCTGGGCCGATTCGGCGCAGGTTGCCGAAGCGGTCAGCGGCGCCCTCGACCAGCGCGGCTTGCGCCCCTTGCATGACAACCGCCCGCCCGACCTGCTGGTAAGTGCGGATGTGCGCCTGGAAAAGCGCCTGCGCCAAGTGCAGGACGACTATCGCAACGGTTACGGCGGCTATAACCGCTATGGCAACGGCTACGGCATGTACAACACGGTGCCGGTGGTGCGCACCTATGAAGTGACGGTCGCGGTGGCGCGGATCAGCTTGTTCGACGCCCGCACCCGCCAGCCGGTCTGGAGCACCAGCGCTGAAACCGCAAGCCAAGGCAGCCTGAGCGAACGGGCCGATGCATTGCGCGAGGCAATGCAAAAAGCCATGAGCGCTTATCCACCCAGTTAGCCGCTATTCTCATCTCAGGCTGAATTGTCTTTTGGAGATAGACCATGTTTCGTCGCATTGCTGCACTTGCTGTTGTCGTGTTGCTGGGCGGTTGCCAGACCAACCAGGTCAACCACGATTTTGACGCCAGCCGCGACTTTGGCGCCTACCGCAACTGGGCCTGGAAAGACCCGGCGCTGCAATACCGCCCGGATGATCCACGCATCAAGAGTGACCTCACCGAGCAGCGCATCCGCCAGGCCGTGGGCGAACAACTTGACCAGCGCGGCCTGCGGCCTGCAGCGGCCGGCACCAAGGCCGACTTGAACGTACAGGCCTACCTGATCGTCGAGGACCGCCAGCAACAAGTCACCACCAACTACGGCGGTGCCTGGGGCGGCCCGTGGAATGGCTACTGGGGCGGGCCGATGTACAACGAAACGCGCAACATCTCCTACAAGGTGGCGACCCTCCAGATCGACCTGCTGGACGGCAAAGACGGCAAGCTGGTATGGCGTGGCAGTGACGAGCAAATGATGGCCAGCAGCCCAAACCCACAAGACCGCAACAACGCCATCCGCACCACCGTCAGCAAAATCCTCTCCAACTACCCACCCCATTAAAGATGATCGTTCCCACGCTCTGCGTGGGAACGCATCCCGTGACGCTGCGCATCACATTGCGCAAGACTCAAGCTGTTTGCCAACACCCGGACGCGGAGCGTCCGTGACCGCATTCCCACGCGGAGCGTTGGAACGATCAGCGCATCACACGCCTGTTGTCTACACTCAACAACACCCCAGGAGAGTAAGCGCTCGGCGATTCGCCGGCACAGGAGTGCTCGATGTCTCCCCGATTTCAGTGCAAGCAGCGTGGCGCCATTGGCTTGATGGCCGTCGGCGTATTGGCTGTAGTCTTAGCCTTTACCTTATTGGTGGTCGACACCGGCCGCCTGTACCTGGAAAAACGCAAGTTGCAAGGCGTGGCGGACACTGCGGCGCTGGAAGCCGTCAGTCGCAATGGCACTTGCCTGGCGGGCTTGAGCGCGGCCACTTACGCCGGGCAAAGTGTGGCACGCAATCATTTCGTGGTCGGTAACGGCAACACCCTGGTCACCCAGTGCGGCGCCGTGACCACCGCCGCGTCGGGCCAGCGCACCTTCAGTGCAAACCCCGCGCTGTCGTCAGCCATTCAAGTGGTCGCCAGCAAAACCGTCACCACCAGCGTGGCCGGTGGCATCTGGTCGTTGTTTTCCGGTAACTCGGTGAGCCTCAACACCGTATTGACGGCCACGGCAGTGGCGGCCAAGCCCACGCCGACCTTGGCCCAACTGAGCATCAAGAGCACCTTGGCCAGCGTTGATACCGCCAATGCCAGCTTATTAAACGGCCTGTTTTCCGGTTTTTTGGGGGGTAACGTCAGCTTGACGGTCGCCGGCTGGAATGGCTTGCTCAATACCAATATCAGCCTGCTCAGTTACCTCGACCAACTGGCCATCAACCTGGGGGTGAGCGCCGGTAACTACACCCAACTGCTCAGCACTAACGTCACCGCCTC
The DNA here is from genome assembly GCF_900624995.1 of Pseudomonas antarctica. GTDB lineage: Bacteria > Pseudomonadota > Gammaproteobacteria > Pseudomonadales > Pseudomonadaceae > Aquipseudomonas > Aquipseudomonas antarctica. Next base: position 28,382 of record NZ_UYXQ01000011.1, on the reverse strand, counting down.
GCAATTGGTCCAGGCTGCGATCACCGTGCTGACCGCCAACGGTGCGACGGCGGACGTATTAACGGCCTTGGGTAACCTCAAGGTCGCCGCCATCAGCCAGGCACCGCTGACCCTCGGGAAGATCCTGCAATTACAGACAGGCACTACGGCTGCGGCGCTGAATGCCAACCTGCAAGTGTTCCAACTGATTCAAGGCGTGGTGCAGTTGTCCAGCAACCAAAGCGCGGCGTCGGCAACCTTACCTGTGAGTGTGCTCGGGCTGGCTAATATCACTACTCAGATCAAAGTGATCGAGCCGCCGCAGTTGTCGGCAATCGGTGACCCGGCGCTCGCTGTGGCCAACCCGCTAGGGCCGAATGCGATTTACGTGCGTACCGCCCAGGTGCGCACCCAAGTGACGGTGAGTTTGCCGGTGTTGAACAGTTTGTCGGGGCTGACCACTGCGGTGAATAACCTGGTGGGCCCGCTGACACCGGTGCTCAGCGGCCTGCTGAGCTTGAATCTGGTGACCACGATCAACTCGACCTTGTGTTTGCTCGGCGCCGGTTGCCAGCAGTTGGATTTGCTGGTGCTGCCGGGCAACCTGCCACTCAATATCGTGTTGGACGCCGGAGGCGCCAGCAGCTATGTCACGGCCTACAGCTGCCCGACGGGCAGTGCGGGCACTAAAAGCGTGACGGCCCACACCACCACCTCGTTAGCTTCGCTTAACGTGGGCAACATCACCCATGCTTTTTCATCGACGCAGCCGATGTCCGTGGCGCCTATGCCTCTGGTTGATCTCGGCATCCAGACCTGCCACAAAATCCTTGGCATCGGCTCGTGTGACCCCCGCGTGCCGTTTGGCGCTGGCGGTATTGCGATCCAGGTGCAAAGCAACATCGCGGGGAGCAACAGCATCCAGGATCTGGTGTTCTCCAGCACCACGCCGTTTGCTACGCCACCTAATGTGGGGCTCGCATCGACCTATCAGGCCGCTGCGCCGGCTACCAATCTGGTGAGCGGACTTTCCACTGCGCTCAACGGCGTGAGCATCACCGCTTACCAGCCGTCGGGCGGCAACCCTTTGGGCGCGCTGGCGCCAACCGTTGTGGCGCTGCTCGGCAGCGTCAGCGCCATCGTCACCCCCGTAGTGGATAACCTGCTGGCCCCGCTGCTCAACCCGATCCTCAACAACCTGCTGAACATGCTCGGCATCAGCCTGGCAAACGTGAACGTCGGCGCCAATCTAACCTGCGGCCAGACCGGCGAAGCCTACCTAGTGATCTAAGCGTCGGTGGCCCTGGGCAGTTCCACACAAAACCGTGCGCCGTGTTCGCCGTTGCTGACACTGAGGCGACCGCCCATGTTTTCCACAATGCCGTAGCTCACCGACAGGCCCAGCCCAGTGCCCACGCCAATCGGCTTGGTGGTAAAAAACGGTTCGAAAATGCGCTCCAGCAAACGTGGGTCAATGCCGCCGCCATTGTCCTCGACCCAGATGCGCACGTGACGGCTGTCGTGCTCGGTGTGCACGGCGATCCACGGGCGCAGCTCAGGGTTGTTTTCACGTTGGTTCAGCAGGGCGTCGCGGGCGTTGACCATCAGGTTGATCAGCACTTGCTCAAGCTGGTCGACGTAACCTTTGACTTGCACCGGGATATCCGCCTGCGTCAGGCGCACTTCCACGCCTTTACCGCGCAGGCCTTCGCTGAGCAACGACAGGGTGCCCTCGACGGCCTGCGCCGGGTCGAAGGGTTGCTGCTCGACCTCCGAGCGGCGGCCGAACACGCGCATATGGTCCACCACCCGTGCCGCGCGTTGGACCTGGGCGTCGATGCGCTGGAGTTTTTCGGTGAGGTAGTCGATCTGTGCATCACCGTTGCCCAGGCGCTTGAGCACATTGACGATGGCCATGCGCATTACGTTCAGCGGCTGGTTGATCTCATGCGCCAGGCCCGTGGCCATTTCGCCCAGGGTGGCCATTTTCGCGCTTTGCGTGAGTTGCTGCTGGGAGCGGCGCACTTCGGTGTTGTCGCGGCCCACGGCCTGCACCTCGACCAACGCACCGTGCTCATCGAACACGCCGCGGTCCGACCACACCCACCAGGCATGTTCGCGCCCGGGCAGTTGCAGGCTGATCTCGGCGGTGCTCACCGGGAACTCCGGCGTCAGTTGCCCGATACGCTGCACAAACGCCTCGCGCTGTTCGGCCGACAACCAGTCACCCAGGTTCAGCCCGCGCAGCTGTGCGGGCCGGCATTCCAGATAGTTGGCCAATGGCGTGTTGCCGAAAATCAGGGTCAGGTCCGGGCCGTAGCGACAGATCATCGCCGGGGAGTCTTCAACCAGAATGCGGTAGCGCTCTTCGCTGTCCTTGACCTGTTGCGCGGCCAGCGTCGCGTCGGTGACGTCCAGCCACAGCCCTATTGCTTCCACCGGCACGCCGAGGTCGTCGCGCAGCAGCTTGGCTTCGTCGAGCAGCCAGTGGTAATCGCCGTGTTTATCCTGCACACGATATCGACTGCGCACGCTGCCCTCACGCAGCAGTTGGCGCGTACGTTGGAAGTACAGGTCGCGGTCATCGGGATGCACCCATTGCACCAGGCTGTCGTGGCTGCATTCGGCCAGCGTGCGCCCCAGCAGCGGCAGCAGGCTGTCACTGAAAAACACCGGCAGCAGCGCACCGTTTACGTAGCGTTGCACGTAGATCACCGCCGGTGAGCTGGCAATCAGGTTGTCCAGGCGCGCGTGGGCGGCGTCGGCTTGCAACTGCTGGTTCTTGATGTCACTGATGTCGAGCATGAAGCCGACCCAGCGCCGTTGCTCACCCACGCCCAGCACTTGGCCCTGCACGCGATACCAGGTCGGCGGCTGGGCGGCATCGCCACGGTTGAGGCGCACGCTGGCGAGCAAGGGTTTGCCCAGGGTTTGCAGGTCGCGCAGGCGGCTGTGCAGTTCCTGGCGGTCGGCGGGGTGGATGAGCTCCAGCCAGGTGTCCAGGGCTTGCCGGGTGGGGGCTTCTTCCGAGCCGAGATTGCGCATCAATTGGGGCGCGAGCTGAATCTCGCCGCTGTTAGGCAGCAGCTCAAACCAGCCGGTGCCCAGCAGGCCTTGCAGGGCTTCCAGGCGCTCCAGTTGTTGATGGTGGCGCTGTTCGCGCAGGCGACTGAGCAGCGGCGCAGCGAGGGCGGCGGCGAGGTTCAGCCAGTCGCGGTCACGCATTTGCGGTTGGCCGCTGTAGGCGCCGCACAGCAGCCACGCGGCGACGCCTTGGCCATCGCGGTACGGCACTAGAAAGCCATCGGCGTTGCCGAACACGCTGTGCAGGCGCGGATGTTCACCCCGCCCGTACGGCGCCTGCAGACTCAGCGCGGTGGTGCCGTTGAGGCTGTCCAGGCAGGTGCCGATGCGCTGCCCGGTGTGCCAGAACAGCGGTGCGTCATGGTTGGCGTACTGGCTGTAGATCACCCAGCCCTGGTCCTCTTGATCGAGCAACGCAAGGGCCACACACGGAATGCGCCAGCGCTGCGCCACGCTGCATAACTGTTCGTTGAGCACCTCGGGCAGTCGGCTGAGGCTGCACACGCGCAGTTGCTCACTCAGAAGGCTGGCCAATTGCTGGTTCTGTTCACGCTGCTCGGCCAGGCGCCGGCCGCCGAGCAAGTCGCCGATATCCACCGCATGCAGCCGCCAGCCGTTATCGTGGGCCTCAATCGTGCCGCGGGTATGCAGGACGTGCCCGGCCGCGCCCAGGAAATCCAAATCGAGGCTGTGGCGCTGCCAATCCGCAGGAACGCCCTCAACTGCCACCGCGCTATGGGTGCACAACAAGTCTTGCAGGGGCGGCGAATCAGCGTATTGCGCCAGTTGTGGGCGCAGCGTGCCGTGGATGTCGAGTACGCGGCCTTGTGCGTCCAACAGCACGTGCAGCCCGGCAGATGGCGGGGCAGGGGTGTCGATGGCCTGTGCGCTGCTTCGGCCGAGCAGGCGCCCGAAGAGTTTGTCCCCCGAGGTCAAAACTGCAAGCTCGACGTGGCCTGCAGTGTCACCGGCAGCTGCGGTACGGTGCCGATGCCTGGCAGGACAATAAACGGTATTACCGCCTGGAGATTGGCCGTGGGGTAGTTGATTTGCACTGACAGCAGGCCGCCGACAAAGCTGGTGGTGATTTGGTTGGCGTTGAAGTTGTAGGCGGGGGGAATCCACAGCAGACGGTTGGTGACTGCGGCCTTGGCGGTATTTTGTACGGCGGCCGGATAGCCAGCCATATTGGGGTCCAGCGCCACACTCAGGCGCACGGCTTCGGCGGTCGCCTGGTTGAACGACTGCAATAACAGCAGTGGCAGGCTATAGCTGACCATGCCGTAGAACACGGCGAAAAAAATCACGAACACAGCGATAAATTCAATCGCTGCCGCGCCTTTTTGCTTATTCGGGAGGCTTGTTTTCATCACCGCGTCTACCCTGACGGCTACTACTTAATATCAGCATAGAATCAATCGGCAAAAAGGGATGGCTTTTACGTGATCCAAGGTGCGTTGGTGGTGGTGTGGTTAGTGTTGTGTGCGGTGCAAGACGCTCGGCAGCGACTGCTCGCCAATCGTCTAACCTTGGGCGCTGCCCTGTTGGCGTTGATCTATCTGCTGTGGACGGGCACCACTTGGCTCGGTGCGGCGGCCGGGCAGGGGCTGTTAGCGTTTGTTCTGGCGTTACTGTTGACCCTGCCCGGTTACGCTCTGGGCCGCTTGGGCGCTGGGGACGTGAAGCTGCTCGCAGCGTTGGCGTTGGCGTCGGATGCCGAGTACCTGTTGTGGTCGTTTGTAAGGGCTGCGGCCGCCAATTTACTTTGGGTGGTAATGGCGCCCAAGCTCTGGCTGTATATGAATCAAGGAGTTAAACGCCATATGGGTTATTTGGCACCGAGCGTGTCAGAGAAAATGCCGTTTGCTCCGTTTTTACTGGTGGGCTTCACCTTGGCCTGGCTTTGGATCCACTAGTCGTTTGAGTGTATTAACGCTATGTACATAGTTAGAAAGTGCGTCTACGTTTATCAGTAGATGTGCAGGACTATTCGTCGTAGGGGATCAGTCAATCTTTTGGCTTGCAATGCATGGAGTAGCGCGTGAATAAGCTTATCTCTGCAGTAAAAGTGCTCGTGGTCGACGATCAACCACTCATCGTGGAAGAGCTTTGTGAATTTCTTGAAAGCAGCGGTTTCCGTTGCGTCCCGTGTGAGTCCAGCCAGCAGGCCCTGAAGCGTTTCAGCGAAGACGCCGAGATCGGCCTGGTGCTGTGCGATCTGCATATGCCGGACATGGACGGCATTGAGTTGGTGCAGGCCCTGCAAAAGGTCGCCGGTAGACAGCGGGCCTTTGAGGCGATCATGTTGACCGGCCGCGCCGACAAGCAGGACGTGATCAAGGCCCTGCGCGCCGGGATCGCGGACTACTACCAAAAGCCGATCGATCTGGACGAGTTGCTCGAAGGCTTGCAGCGCCAGGAAGCCGCATTGCAGGAGCGCAAGAAGGAGCTGCAATTGGGTAACTTGAACCAGAAGCTGCAGTTCCTTTCCGAATCCATCAACGATCTGTATGAGGACCTCGACAAAGTGCGCAGCAGCCGGCCAGGGCTGGATGGCGAAGAGGTATCGGCCGAGGAGGCCGGGCCGCTGGAAATCCCGGCGATCTTCAACCCGTTGTCGCCGCGCCAATTGGATGTCGCCCGGCTGGTGGGCAAGGGTCAGACCAACTACCAGATCGCCTGCGATTTGGGCATCACTGAAAACACCGTGAAGCTGTATGTGTCCCAAGTGCTGCGCCTGACGCACATGCACAACCGCACGCAACTGGCGTTGGCGCTGTCGCCGAACAACTCCGCTTTGCGTCAGCGAGTCACGGCTCACTGATCGACTTCTGTCGAACCTGGTCAAAAATGTGGGAGGGGGCAAGCCCCTCCCACATTTGGAACTGCGTTGCTCAATTACTGCCTTCAGTTTTGCCGCCCACCTTCTGCTCGAAATACTCCGGAATCGGGTACTTGTAGCTTTCCAACAAGCGCTGATGAGCTTTGTCGCGTTCGGCTGCTGAGGCCTTTTGTGGGGTCTTCGAAGCGGCGCTGCCCGTGGACTGCAGCGTCAACCATTGCTCGGTGGCCGCCTGCTGCGGCGACGACGGGCCGGGTTCTATGGCCATAACGCTCATGGGCAACGCCAGCATGGCCAGGCTTGCGAGATAAGGCACTTTCATCATCAATTCCTCGGGTGGCTTGTGGCGTCACTGACCGTGGCGATCTGGTCCTTGGCCTTGGCAGCCGGTACGCTGGAGAGTTTGAGCTTCTCGGCCCTTGCCTGGGCTTCAGTGACCTGCTCAGGGCTCAGGCCCATCTGGCTGACCAGTTGCGCGGCCTGCTTCCAGTTGTCCTGATAAATCAACAGCGTCACCAGGTTGACGGCCGCCAGCGGATCGCTCTGCTTGAGTTCCATGGCGGTCATGAATTCGAAGCGCGCGTCCTCCAGGCGCCGTTGATTGAGGTACACCACGCCCAAGTCATTGCGGATTTTCTCGTCGGTCGGCGCCAGCCGTGAAGCGCGTTGCAAGTGCGCCATGGCTTGCCCGTTATCGCCTTTGGCCGAGGCGATTTGCCCAAGGCCGTGTTCGCCTTCGGCGGCCATGCAGGTGCCGATCAGGCTGCGGTACAACGGCTCGGCTTCGCTGCGCCCGAGCAGGCGATAGGCCTTGGCTTGGCGCAGGCGTACCTGGGGCAAATTGGCCGGCAAGCTTTGCAGGTTGGCGAGGCTGGCGTGCAGCTTGCCGTCGCCGGCCATTTCATCGGCCAGGTTCAGCGACAGCTCCTGGTCGGAGCTGGGTTTGGAGCAACTGCCCGTAAACCCGCCCCACGGGGTTTGGCCATTGGTGGCGCAACCGCCCAGCAGCAACAGGCTCAAACCGGCTATCAAGGCTTTCATCGGGCGCTCCTCATAAGTTACTCAGGGCCCGGGTGATGCCGATAAAGGCGGGCCCCCCGAGCACGATCAGCAAGGCAGGAAACAAAAACACCATCATCACCACTGACATTTTTGCCGACATCTTCGACACGAATTCCTGGATCCGTGTGAGGCGTCGGTCGTCGAGTAATTGCTTGAGCGACAGCAACGATTTCATCGCCCCGCCGCCTTGCTGGACCAGTTGCTGGAGGATGGTGCAGGTGTCGGTGAATTCGTCCACGGCCAAGAGCATGGCGGTCTGGCCCAGCTCCTCGCTCAGTTCCAGGCCCGAGTCGACCCGCGACAGGATCAGGCGCAGTTCATAGGTCAGCGCTGGCAGCAGGCGCTGCGCTTCAATGCTTAGTACACGCAGTGCCTGTTCAACCGCCATGCCCGACTCGAACAGGATGCGTAGCAGCGGAATGAAGGTCGAGACCTCGCGAGAGATGCGTTGCTGGCGCGCCTTGGCGGCCCTGGCCAGGATGCGCTTGGGCAACAGGTAGCCGATGCCCAAGGCCAGCAGAGGCGCCAGCCACGGCGAGGCGACGTTGGGAAACAGCAGCGCTTGGGCCACCAAGGTAATGATCAACAGCAACAACGGCGTACCGACTTGGAAGGCGGCGAACATCGAACGCTGGTTGGCTTTGCGCCAGCCGACGCGGTTGAGCAGAATCTGGGTTTCGTTGTCCAGGCTCACCGAGCGTTGCGCGAGCGGGCTGCTGCCCAGTTGCCGCATCAACGTACCGAACGTGTGCTCGCGCGCCATCTGGCCCTGCAAGCGTTGGGCAACCAGGCGCTGACCGCGCCGGTGCTTCATCAGGTTGGCCAGCACCAACCCCAGGGCTGCGAGGAACAGTACAGCGCTGATCAGCAGTGCGATCGCCATCTCATACGCTCCGCAACATGCGCCACAAGGTGAAGCAGCCCAACAGCTGCATCACCAGCGCCACGAACAACAGGATGCGCCCGGTGCCGTCGTTCCACATGGTCATCAGGTACGCGGGGTTCACCGCCAGGAAGTAGCCGATCATCGAGATCGGCAGGGCGGTGAGCACATAGGCGGTCACGCGGGTTTCGCCGGTCAAGGCACGCAGTTGGCGGGCGGCTTGCTCGCGCTCGCGGATCATTTTGATCAGGTTTTCCAACAACTCGCTGGCGTTGCCGCCATAGCGGTGGTTGACCTTCAAACCCAGTGCGAACAGGCGAAACTCGTCACGCTCGTAGAACTCGGCAAAGTCGTGGACCGACTCCGGCAGGCTCACGCCCAGCTGTACGTTGCGCTGAATACGGCCCATGGCTGTTTGCAACGGGTCTTGCGTGATCTCGATGCCGCCCATTACCGCGTCCGCCAGCGTGCGCCCGGCTTTGAGGCTGCGCACGGTGTGGTCGAGCAATTGCGGCAGTTGTTCGATCATGCGCGTGATGCGCCGTTGATAGCGCCAGGCGATATACACGCGCAGCCCCAGGGGCGGCAACACCAGCATCACCAGCAGGCCAATCCAACTGGCAACCAGCAATCCCAGCACCGCGCCGAGGGCCCAGGCTGCCAGCCATAGGCTGAGGTGGTCACTGGGTTTGCCCAGGCCTGCGCGCAGGAACATGCGTTCTACGCCGCTCCACTGGTTGTTCTCCTCGACGAGCTGCGGCTGGCCTTCGGCTAGGCGGCCCAGCACGCGCTCGGTTTGGGCGCGGCGCAAACCGTTCTGGAAGGCGCGAATCGACAGGCCGATCAGGATCAGGCAGATGAGCAGCAGGATGGCCCCAGTCATGCTTGCGTCTCCTTCAAGGCAGTAAGGGTTCGCGGCGCAGTTTTTCACCGGCCGGGTTGACCGCCTCGCGCAGAAAACCGAAGCCGGTACGCCGGTCATGGCGGAACAGGGTGTTGGTCACGTACACGTCTTCACGGATGCCCACCACCTCGACCACTTCGCTGACGCAACGACGGCCATCCGGCAGGCGGGTCAGTTGAATCACCACATCCAGGGCGGCGCAGATCATTTGCCGCAGGGTTTTTTCGTCCACCACACGGCCGGTCAAGCCCACCAATGTTTCCAGGCGCAGCAAGGCATCGGCAGCATTGTTGGCGTGCACGGTACTCATGGAACCGTCGTGGCCGGTGTTCATGGCAGTCAGTACGTCGAGCACTTCCACGCCGCGGATCTCACCGAGAATGATGCGGTCGGGGCGCATCCGCAGGGCGTTGCGGATCAGGTCGCTGGCCTTGACCTCACCGTGGCCCTCGGCATTCGGCGGGCGGGTTTCCAGGCGCACGACGTGAGGGTGGCCCAGTTGCAGCTCGGCGACGTCTTCAATGGTTACCAGACGCTCATGCGGGTTGATCAACTGACTGAGGATATTGAGCAAGGTTGTTTTGCCGGTGCCGGTGCCGCCGCTGATCAGGATGTTGCAGCGCTTGCCCACCGCTTCCTGGAAGAAGTCGAAGATATTCTGGTCGATGGTCTGCATCGCTACCAGGTCGCTGCTCTTGAGCATGTCTTTGCGAAACTTTCGAATCGACAGGCACGGCCCATCCAGGGCAATCGGCGGGATGATCGCGTTGACCCGGCTGCCATCGGGCAGGCGCGCATCGACCATCGGCGACGACTCGTCCAGGCGCCGCCCCAGGGGCGCGAGGATGCGTTGCATGACGCGCTCCACGTGGTGCGAGTCAATGAAACGCAGATCACTCTGGTGCAGCAAACCATCACGCTCGATAAACACCCGGTGCGGGCCGTTGACCAGGATTTCTGTCACCGACGGGTCGCGCAGCAGTACCTCCAATGGGCCGAAACCGGTCAGCTCGTCGACGATTTCTTCGGCCAGGCGCTCCATCTCATAACGGGAAATCGCCAGGTGCATGCGGTTGATGTACTCGGCGACTTTGTCGATGACAAATTGCGCCAACAGCGGGCGTGAGCCCTCCAGCAGATTCTTTCCCGACTCTTCGATGGCATCGATGATGTAGCGATGCAGCACCAGTTTCAGCCCGTCGTGGTCGGTGTTGCCACCGACACTGCGAGTGGGGGTGCCGAAGAGATTTTCGCCGTTCATTTACCCGTACCCAGCAGGCGTTCAAACCAGTTGTGTGAGGGTTTTTTCATGCCTTGCGAACGTTTTGCCAAACGTTCGCCCAGGGTTTTCATGCCCTGAGTGAGGGGTTCCCGCGGCGCCAGGGCGAACAAGGTTTGCCCCTGGTTTTTCGCGTTCAGGCGTACCTCCGGGCTCAGTGGCAATACGGCGATCACCTCCAGCCCGAAGCTCTTGCCCAAGGCCTCGGAGTCGGGCGCGCAGCTTTTGATATAGCGATCGACCAACAGCTTGGCGTGCTCCAGCTTCATACCCTTTTCGCGCCACTGGTTCAGTACGGCGAGGTTGCGACGGCAGTCCAGCACGCTTTGATCGGTGCACCACAACAATCTGTCGCAGTGGCTGACAAAGGTGCGCAGCGCTTCGCTGTCCTGCTGGCCTGCGAGGTTCACCACGATGTGTTGGAAGTGCTGGCGCAAGGCGCTGAGCAACATGTACAGCTCGGCGGCGCTGGTCTGTTCCAAGGGCTCATCGTTGGCGGCGTAGGCGAGGATGCGCAGGCCGTCCTCGGCTGAGGTGAAAGCGCTGTTGATTAAGGTGGCATCCAACCGCCGCAAATGCCGCAGGGCATCGCCGAAGTTGAACGAGCTTTCGAGCCCCAGCAGCGCCAGGCTGTCACCCCGTGGCAGACCCAGGTCGAGTAGCAGGGTTTGCTGGCCGCTCTTTTGTACGACCAACGCCAGGTGGCTGGTGAGCAGTGCACCGTCGGCGTTGCTTTGGGTGCCGTACAGCACGGTGAGGCCGCCCAGTTGAGTGTGGGTGGTGACGGGTGGCAAGCGTTTGCTCAGGCGTCGCACCAGCCCGGCTACTTCGCTGGAACGTGAACCGTAGGCGACAAAATCCCGCGCGCCGGCACGCATCGCATTGAGCACCAATTGGTTGTCCATACCGTCACCGAGGGCGACGATGGCCAACATCGGCTTGGCTTCCAATGCGCCTTCGATCAGCGCGCTTTGGGCCACCACGTGCTCGCGGTCGAGGCCGACAAATACCAGGGTGGCGAAGGTCACGTCGACCAACGCCAGCAACTCGTCCAGGGTACCGCTGCCGGCGCTGACCACTTGGCCAAGCGGTGCCAGCGCGCCCTGCAGCCACTCAAGGTCGGTGGTGTTGCGGGTGATTGCCAGGAAAGTCTGGTTCAGGCTATCGCTCATTGGGACAACCCATTGTTGCGGTCGAAATTGCCGTTTTCCAGGAAGTACAGGCGGTACCAATTCGGGTCGTAGTTGCGTAGGTTCTCGCCGGGCAAGGACGGCAGTTGGGCGTTGGCGGCCAGCGGCTGCACCAGGTGCGGGGTGACGATCATCAGCAGCTCTTTGTCTTGGCGGTTGACCGACGAGTCGCGAAAGAATGCGCCCAGGATCGGGATGTCACCCAGGCCAGGAAACTTGCTGATACTGGTGGTGTTGTTGCTGCTGATCAGGCCGCTGATCACGAAGCTTTCGCCATCGGCCAGGGACACGCTGGTGTCGGTGCGGCGGATGGTCAGGGCCGGCACTTGGATATTTTGAATAGTCACCGCGTTGGTGTAATCCAGCTCGCTGACTTCCGGCGCTACTTTGAGGGAAATCCGGTTGCGGTCGATCACGGTGGGGGTCAGGGTCAGGCGAATGCCGAACTCTTTGTACTCGATGGAAATAGTGTTACTGCCGCTGCTGGGCACCGGGATCGGGATCTCGCCACCGGCCAGAAAGGTCGCGCTTTGCCCGCTCATCGCTACCAGGCTTGGACGCGCCAGGGTGTAGGCAAAGCCGCTGCTTTCCAAGGCGTTGATCATCGCGGAAACACGTCCGCCGCCGAAGCCGATATTGAACTGGTCCGCACTCACCGGCAGCTTGAAGGTGCTGGATGTGGGGAACAACAGGTTGGGGCTGCCAAGGAAAAAGTTCTTACCCATGCCGAGGATTTTGGTGCTGGCTTCCTTGAGCTTGGTGCGGCTGACCTCCACAAAGCGGATGTCGGTCTGCACCTGGCTGGGCAGCGAAGGGTCGTCCGCTGGCGCCAGAGACAGGCTGGTCAGGGCTGCCGTGGCCTTGCCTTTGACGAACACCATGCTCTGGCGTGGCGTGTTGGAGCAGGCGGTCCACACCATCAGGCTGGTGGTGCCGGAGGCGATGCCGGTCAGCAGGAAACCACGGTTGCCATTGAGGTGGACATCGGCGATTTTCGGGTCGCCAATTGCCAGGCGCGTGATCGCCACCGGCGACTGCAGTTCTTGTTGCAGACCCTCGCCTACTGAGAGCGCTGCGGGTAACTGGCCCAGGCTGGCGCAGTTGCCGGTGGCGGCCACGGCCAGGCCCACAGACAGGTTCGACAGCAGCAGGGCGCAGGCGATTTTCAGCGTGAACACCGGTGCGAAACGTCGGGTCATGCACAGCATCCTTGTTCAGTCGGGCGTTTGTTGGGTGGCTTGGTTGCCGCGTATCACCTCGACACCGGCGCGGCGCGGCGTGCTCTGGGCGAGCTTTTTCGGGGCTTGGGCGAAGGCCAGTTGCGTGAACTGGTAGAGGTCACGGTTGGCGCTTTGCAGCATGTTCGCCGCGTCGCTTTCGCCGGCCCAGTAGTGGCTGAGCAGGCGCTCCTCGCTGCTGCGCACCGCCAGGCGCAACGTGCCGGCCTGGGAGGCCAGCATCAGCCGGCTCAGCAGTTGCTCGGGCACCGCCAGCACGACGGTGCGAGAGGGCGCGCGGCGTTGGGCTTTTTCTTCGGCGGTCATCGCGGGAGGGGAGGCGGGGGTGCCGTCGTTGGTCAGGCCCATTTGATCGCCGACGCTGAGCAAGCGCATGGCGGGGACGACCACTTGGGCGGATTGTTCGAGGTTGGCGGTGTCCTGGCGCAGGTACAACAGCACGTCTACATAGTCGCCGGGGCTCAACTGGCCGGCCGCGCCGATCACTTCATCGACGGCCACGGCCAGGGCGCGTTCGTCCGGGCGAATCATGCGCGCCAAGGGGCCGCCGGGAGTGAAGCTCTCTTCGTTGAGCCAGGTGCCAGCCTGCAGGGCACGCCACGGTGTGCGGCCGATGGCCTGGTCGACACTGGTCATGCTGCCGGCCGGCACGGTGCGTAGTTTTTCGACGCTAAGGTCAGCCGCATTCAGGGCCACAAAGGGCGGCACGTCGTGGGCCAGCACTACCACCGGTTGGCGGGTCTGGTCTTCCACCACGGCGACGGCTTTTTCGACAGGCGCGGCTTGTGGCGGCGGTGGCGGCGCCGGAGCCGGTTCACGGCTGAGGACAAGGCCCCAATAACCGGCAAACACCGCACCGATCAACAGCACACCAGCCAGAATCATGCTCAGACGCGTGTTCATGACGGCTCTCCTTTTCCTGTCGCACTACGACCTGTCTTGCGAACAGGTCAATTACGCAACCCGGCGGCTATGAACAGTGGACTAACTATTTCGCTATTTGAAGGTAGTTCAGCTAGGACGAAATGCCATTACTGACAGGAAAATTTCTTCGTGCATCCCTGAGCAGAGTGAGAAATCACGGCTTTAAGGCACCTGCAAAGCACCACTACTTTGTGATTAATCCGTTCTTACAGTTGTGAGAGTGGTGTTTGTTGACAATGCTCAGATGGCACATGGCAATGACTGTGCAGCACCGAGTTAGGGCGCTTGGCCGCCCAAGGAGCAGTACTTATGATCCTCGATCTGTTGATTAGAATTCACGTCCAGCTGCAGTTGCTTTTTCAGCGCAAAGACGGCGCGACGGCGATTGAATATCTCATTCTCGTGGCGATTGTAGCGTTGGTGATACTGGCAGCTGGCACTACGCTAAAACCACAGATCACTGCGTTCTTCGACAAGATCACCACCGCCGTTACGCCACCGTAAAAGCGCAAGGTGTCTGACGACTGTGCAGTACCTTATTATTGACCAGGCGCAGAGGCGCCAGAGGAGTCGTATCATGATCCTTGATCTGTTGATGAGATGTTGCATTCAACTCCAGTTGTTCTTGCGTCGCAAAGACGGTGCAACGGCGATTGAGTACCTCATCCTCGTGGCAATTGTGGCGCTGGTGATACTGGCAGCAGGGACTACGCTGTCTCCTCAGATCAGCGCGTTGTTTACAAAAATCACGACAGCCATAACGCCAACGTGATCGTGTAGACGGCATTCTGTGAGTACCTTTGTTATTGATTAGCAACGCCAGGTAGTACCCATGAATGCTGCAGCTGCACCTTTTCGCCAACAAATCCTGTTGGTGGACGACGAAGAAGATGCCCTCGTAGAACTGGCGGAGTCGCTGGAGAACGAGGGCTTCGTTTGTTTTACCGCCACCTCCGTCACTTACGCGTTGCAGGAGTTGACCCTGAACCCGGACATAGCGCTGGTCATCACCGACCTGCGCATGCCCGAGGAAAGCGGCATCTCCCTGATCAAGCGTCTGCGCGAACACACCGATCGCCAACACTTGCCGGTGATCGTCATGTCGGGGCATGCGGAGATGGATGACGTCAGCGACATGCTGCGTCTGCAGGTGCTGGACCTGTTTCGCAAACCCATCTATCTGGTGCGATTGATCGACACCCTCAACAGCCTGTTTCCGCTGGCCAAACATAGATTTTAGGCGCGAGCTTTGTGCACCAAACCGGCTGGTTTTGGACGCTGGCTTGTTTGTGGTCAGCGGGCTTACGTGTGGGCAGTGGGCCTCCTGTGGCAAGCCCGCTCGCCACAGGAGACTGCACTCCCTAACCCGCGAGCCGCCACAAATACTCACAGTTGATAGCTGAAACTCAGGGTGTACCGCGGCCGCCGGTTGAAACTGTCTAGGGCGATGTCCGACATCGGCTTGGCCGCTTCAAGGGCAATGTTGTAGTACTTGTTGTCACCAAAGCGCAGCCCCACGGCCGCCGATGACATGTCATTGCTTTTGACCGGCAGCGCGTTGAACCAGGTCTTGGCGCGGTCGAGCACCACATAGGGTTGCAGGACCTTCACCCAATTGCCGGCACGGTTGAAGCTGTAGTTGACCTCATACGCCACGCCCCAACCCTTGTCGCCCGAGCCCTGGTCATCGGGGTAGCCGCGGCCGAAGTTCTGCCCGCCGAACGTAGCGCGTTCACTGTCGGGCAACGTGTTGTCGCTCCAGTAGAACGCACCCGATAGCACGCCTTGCCAGTTATCGAAAAATTTGTCGCTTTGCACGCCCGACAGGCGTAGGCGAAAGAAGTCCAGGTCAGGTTTTGTTCCTTCCAGATCACTGCGGGTAGTGGCGCCCAAACCGTTGATGCCTTGGTACACACCGGCGCTGAGAATGCGCAATTGCCGAGTGTCGGACTTGCGCCAGTCGCCCTCGAACGCCAGCGCACGCAAGTTGGTTTCGATGTCGAAACGGTTGGGGTAGCCCACCAGTTGATAGCGGGTGGTTTGGTCCACCGCGTACAGGCGGGTGCCCAGGGTCAACGATTCGTTAGGTGAAGCAATCAGCGGGTGGCTGAGGCCGATGGTGTAGCGGTCGATCGCCTGGTGCGGCTTGAGCTCGAAGCCGCCGTCCAGTTGGATATTGCTTTTGGGGTCGGCGCGATAACGCTCGGCGCCAAGCGCCAGTTGGCTGCCTTCGGCATTGATGAATTGGCTGTAGCCCACGCGGTAGTAGTGCTCTTTGTCATCGCCCGGCGGGAACAGGCCGCTGACGTTAAGCTGCTCGCCCATAGCGGTTTGTGAGTTGCTGGTGGCGGTGAGCAATGCTTGCGTGCCACCACGGTTTTTATCGACCAGGCTCATGCTGGTGGTAAATGGCTTGCGGGTGGCCTGGATGACCATGTGCGTGCCGCCATCGGTGGTGCCTGGCGGTGGCACTTGCGCCTGCAACGTTACGCCGGGAATACGGCCCATGAGCGTGGTATAGCGTTCAAACGTCTTGCGGGTCAGAGGGCGTTCGGCCAGCAGTTTATTCGCCAGCTTGTCGACGTATGCCGACACCGAGCCGATATCGCCGCTTTGTTGATAATCCTTGATGTAACCCTCCACCAGCACCACACGCACCAGGCCGTTTTCGAAGGTCTGTTGCGGCAGGAATGCATAGGACAGCAGGTAGCCGTCGTCCTGGTAGCGACGCGTGATGCTGCGGGTGGCTTCGATCAGTTGCGCAAGGTTGGTCTCATGGCCAATCAGCGGCGCGTAGGCCTTGGCTGTCTCGTCGAGCGGGTAGATTGTGCCGCCCTCGATTTGCAGCTTGCGGATGGTGACCTTGGTGCCCATCAACAAGGGCTGGCCCTGGGTGGCAGGCGCTTCGGGTACTTGGGTCTGGGGTGTGACCGATCGATAGGCGTCGGCGGGAAGGTTGGGCACCGGCAGGTTACGTATGGTGTCGTTGCTGTTGAGGAAGCTGGGAAGGGTCTCGGCCTGGACGTAGGCGCTGAGGGTTAGCACTAACAACGGCGTCAACACGCGCATAGGACACTCCTTGGTCAAACTGCAGCAGCGTTTCGGGCCCGCCGGGTTCTGGGACACGGTTCGGGAGGGCAAGGCATTACGGTTAAAACCTGGCCATAAAAAAGACGAGAGACTTATAAGGTCTCTCGTCTCAACCAAGCGTAGGCGCTGTAGGGGAGGCCGTCTAATCGGCCAGGTGCAAATCTATTTTTTACCGGTCAGGCCGTTCAACAAACCTCCCAGACCGCCACTGGTGCCGGTGCTTGCACTGCCGCTGGCCGAGCCACTGGCGCCTACGCTCAAGCCGCCGAGCAAGCCGCCACCGCTGCTGGTGCCCCCGGTGACCAAACCACCCACCGAGCCCACCGTGTTGCCAACCGCCGTTACGGTGGTGCCCAAGGTGTTAGTGATCGGGTTGGCGTTGGCCGCAGTCAGGTTGGCGCCGATACCGCTTACTGCACCGCCGACTTGAGTGACCAGGCCGTTGACGGGAGCGCCGATGCCCGTGGTGGTGCCGATGTTTTGCGTCAGGCTGGCGACACCGGAGGTCACAGGGTTCAGGGCTGCGCCGACGTTGGTGGCCAAGCCTGCTACCGGCGAGGTGGCGGCGGTGTTGGCGACGCCGGTACCGCCGATGATAGTGCCGAGGGAGGCGACGGTGTTGCCCAGTGCGCCACCGGTGACACCTGCTGCGCTGATGGTGCCGTTGGTGTTGCCGATATTCAGGCCGTTACCCACGTTGGCGACCAAGCCGCCGACAAGTTCAGGCAGGCCGGAAGCTGGGGCGCTGGACGCTGGATTCACATAGCCGCTGGACTTATCAAACGTGGTGCCGACACCCGTCAAGACGCCGCCTACGAGTGTGCCCAGAGGGTTGCCTGTACCACCGGCGCTGGCGACTTGGCCGCCAAGTCCTGTGACGGTGGCGCCGACTTTATCCAGCACGCCACCGACCGGGTTGCCCAAGCCACTCGCTCTGCCGAGATTGCCGGTGGTGTTTTCCACCAGCGACACCACAGGCACCAGCACTTTGCCGCCGAGCGTGTTGGTCACTGAGCCCAGCGGGCCGGTAGTACTGGCGGTGCTGAGCGTGTCGCCGAGCATGGTCACGGCCTCGCCGACTTTATCCACCAGGCCACCTGCTGCGGTGCCTACGCCGCCGGTCAAGCCGCCGACAACCGGAATGCCACCTAATGTAGTGCCCAGGGATTTGCCGGTGTTCGATACGCCGGTGCCCAAATCGGAGACGCCATCACCTACGCCTGCGACGGTAATGCCCAGTGAATTGCTGTCGGTGCCCAGCGAGCCAAGGCCCGCAGTGACGCCGGTACCGATGCGGGTCACGGCTTTACCGGTCGCAGTCACCAGGCCACCAGCGGTTACGCCGACGATAGGCACGGCGGTCAGGGTCGAGCCCAGGTCGCCCACGGCTGCGCCGACATTACCCACGGTGGTGCCCAGGGTGCCGACAATCTGGCCAGTGACCAGCGGAGTCGTCGAGCCCGTGCCGCCGCCAGTACCACCATCCGTACCACCGCCCGTGCCGCCACCGGTTCCACCGCCAGTACCACCGCCCGTGCCGCCACCGGTTCCACCGCCAGTACCACCGCCCGTGCCGCCACCGGTTCCGCCGCCAGTACCACCATCCGTACCGCCGCCGGTGCCTCCGCCAGTACCGCCACCGCTTCCGGCTCCCGCGTCAGGGGACGAGGCCGCCACGCTGCTGTGATGTCCGCCGCCACCGCTGCTGCAACCACCGAGGCTCATCGCCATGATCAGGGCCAGCGCGGTACTTGCTTTCCATAGCACTACTTGAGTTTGAGTTTTCATGATTGAGTTCCCTTGCACCTGTACAACCTTGGTTGTTTCAAACGCTCGTTACTTCTTGGGTAGCGATACGTTTGTCCGTGTGGCTATAACAGACCCAGGTGCTTTTTCTCGCAATGCTCAACTTGGTATTAACGATTTATATACGGGGCGTCCGGCAGCGCTTAGCGACTAATGCGAAGGGCATAGAGAGAGGATGTATCAAGATGTATATATTAACTATATCAGTGGCTTAAATAAAAAAGCGGACCTGGTAAGGTCCGCTATAACTTAGGGTGTATATATACAATTAATCAGTGTTTTTAGGCGATGGGTTGCCACATGCCGACCATATGCTCAATGTCACCCGCCCCCTTTAATAGCCACTCACCGCTGGCGCCAGGCGCACGGGTCAGTAAAGTAACTTCACTGGGTAAGCGCACGGGTTTCTTGAACTCAACGACTATTTCAATGTTGGCAGGCGGTAAGTGTTCACCCAAGGCTGCGAGGGTATGCGCTTTGTTCCACAACCCATGAGCAATGGCTTGGGGGAAGCCGAATAACTTGGCGGTCAGTGCGCTCAAATGGATGGGGTTGTAATCGCCGGACACTCGGGCGTAGCGGCGGCCGATATCGGCGGGGGCTTTCCAGCGGGTCAGTTCGTTGACCTGTGTGGGGCTGGGCAATGTGTCACCCGCCGGCTCGCCTTCAAGCTTCACGCCCCGGCAGAGCATTTGGCTTTCGGCTTCCCACAGCAGGCCGAGCGAATCCTCAAGAGTGGTCACCACTTCAAAGGTCGCACCTTTGGCGTGCGGCCTCAGGTTCTGCACGTGCACACTAACCGTCACCTCACTGACAGCGCCCAGTGGCCGATGGAGACGGATACGGTTGCGCAGGTGAATCAGCCCCAGCAGCGGGAACGGAAAGTTTTTTGTGGTCAGTAATTGCATCTGCAGGCCGAACGCCAGGATATGCGGGTAAGTGGCCGGCAGGATGGGGCTGTCGGCAAAGCCGCAGACGTTACGATAGGCCGCCACATCCTGCGGATTGATGCGCATCTGGCAACGCAACCCCTGCTCGGGCAAGGTGCTGCCGGTGATCTTGCGCTTGAGTGCTGCGCGCCAATACAGCGGCGGCAGAAACGGGGCACTGCCTAAGGTCTGCCATTGCATGCTTATGCTCCCAGCAGGCTTTGCCCACAAACCCGCAACGCTTGGCCGCTGATCGCGCCTGAACCCGGTTGACCGAGCCACGCCACCGCTTCGGCGACGTCCTGCGGCAAGCCGCCCTGGCCCAGCGAACTCATACGCCGCCCGGCTTCGCGCAGGGCGAAAGGAATGTGCGCAGTCATCTGGGTTTCAATAAAACCAGGCGCCACGGCATTAATGCTGATCCCGCGCTCGCCCAGCAACGGCGCCCAGGCTTGGGCCAGGCCGATCAACCCGGCCTTGCTCGCGGCATAGTTGGTTTGCCCGCGATTGCCCGCGATGCCGCTGATTGAGGCCAGCAACACCACGCGGCCATTGTCGCGCAGGGTGCCGCTGTCGAGCAGGGCCTTGGTCAGCACTTGCGGTGCGTTGAGGTTGACCGCTAGCACCGCGTCCCAGTACTCCGGGGTCATATTGGCCAAGGTCTTGTCGCGGGTAATGCCTGCGTTGTGCACCACGATGTCGATGCCGTCCGGCAGGTGTTCGATTAACTGCGTGGCGGCGTCTTCGGCGCAGATATCCAGCAATACGCTGCGCGCGCCCAGGCGTGCAGCCAGGGCTTCGAGATCGGCCTTGGCTTGGGGCACGTCAAGCACGATCACATCGGCGCCGTCGCGCGCCAGGGTTTCGGCGATGGCGGCGCCTATGCCACGGGCGGCACCGGTGACCAATGCCTTGCGCCCGGCCAACGGGCGAGTCCAATCCTCAACCGGCGTGGCACAGGCTTGCAGGCGAATCACCTGGCCCGAGATGTAGGCGCTTTTGGGCGAGAGGAAAAACCGCAATGCGCCTTCCAACTGGTCTTCAGCGCCCTCACCGACATACAACAATTGCAATACACCGCCACTGCGCAGCTCCTTGGCCAGGGAGCGGCTGAAACCTTCCAGGGCACGTTGCGCACTGGCGGCGAACGGGTCGCTGAGGCTTTCCGGCGCGCGACCAAGAATCACCAGATGCGCGTTGTGGTCGAGATTCTTCAGCAGAGGCTGAAAAAATTCTCGCAGTTGCTTGAGTTGGTCGGTGTGTTGCAAATCACTGGCATCAAACACTACGGCCTTGAGCTTGGGGCCATGCCCGGGTATCCAGGCGGGCGCACCCAGCGGCTCGGCGCCATAGCTGTAAATCGCGTCGGTGAGTTTATTGGCAAATGGCAGCACCTTGGCCGCCAGTGCGCCGCCGCCCAGCAGCAGCGCACCCTCTACTGGGCGCAGGCGGCCAGCCTGCCAGCGTTCCAGGCGTACCGGTGACGGCAGGCCAAGGGCGGCGACCAGGCGATGGCCGAGGCTTGAGTTGGCGAAGTCGATATAACGGTCAGACATGGAACGCTCTCCGAGTGCTGGGGTTCAAACGGTGGACCATCTAGAGGTGAAAGTCGTTCGATTGAGCCTAGGCTAGTCTCAGAGACTCACCTCACAACCTTCAGGGAGCTTTCCATGACTCAATTGCGCCGTGTAGCGATCATTGGCGGTAACCGCATCCCCTTCGCCCGCTCCAACGGCCCGTATGCCACGGCGAGTAACCAGGCGATGTTGACCGCGGCCTTGGAGGGCCTGATCGAACGCTACAACCTGCACGGCCTGCGCATTGGCGAGGTAGCTGCCGGTGCGGTGCTCAAGCATTCCCGCGACTTCAACCTGACCCGCGAATGCGTGCTGGGCTCGCGCCTCTCGCCGCAAACCCCGGCTTACGACATTCAACAGGCATGCGGTACGGGGCTGGAAGCGGCGCTGCTGGTGGCCAATAAAATTGCGCTGGGGCAGATCGAGTGTGGGATTGCCGGTGGCGTCGATACCACGTCCGACGCGCCCATCGGCGTGAATGAAGGCCTGCGCAAGCTCTTGCTGCAAGCCAATCGCAGCAAGTCCATGGCGGACAAATTAAAAGTCCTGTTACAACTTCGTCCGCATCACCTCAAGCCGCAACTGCCGCGTAATGGCGAGCCGCGTACCGGCCTGTCCATGGGCCAGCACTGCGAGTTGATGGCGCAGACCTGGAAGATCCCCCGCGCGGAGCAGGATCAGCTAGCGCTGGACAGCCACCAGAAAATGGCCGCGTCCTACGCCGAAGGCTGGCACAACGATTTGCTCACGCCGTTTCTCGGCCTGACCCGCGACAACAACCTGCGCCCGGACCTGACCCTGGAAAAACTCGCCAGCCTCAAGCCGGTGTTCGAGCGTAGCGAAAAGGGCACGCTCACGGCCGGCAACTCCACGCCGCTGACCGACGGCGCCTCCCTGGTGCTGCTGGGCAGTGAGGCCTGGGCCAACGAGCGCGGTTTGCCGATCCTCGCCTACTTGCGTGATGGCGAGGCGGCGGCGGTGGATTTCGTCAACGGCGCCGAGGGCCTGTTGATGGCGCCGGTGTACGCGGTGCCACGCCTATTGGCCAGGAATGGCCTGACGCTACAGGACTTCGATTACTACGAGATTCACGAAGCCTTCGCGGCCCAAGTGTTGTGCACGCTCAAGGCCTGGGAGGACCCCGAATACTGCAAGACCCGCCTTGGGCTTGACGCGCCGCTCGGTTCCATCGACCTTAGCCGGCTTAACGTCAAGGGCAGTTCATTGGCCGCCGGGCATCCGTTTGCTGCCACTGGCGGGCGAATTGTGGCCAACCTGGCCAAGCTATTGGACGCGGCGGGTAAGGGCCGCGGGCTGATTTCGATCTGTGCTGCCGGCGGTCAGGGTGTGACGGCGATTATCGAACGCTGAGCTGGGCAAAAAAAATGGCATATTGAATGCATTCTTAAGTGCCAAAGGTCGGTAGCCTCTCCCCGCGGCGGGCCGATTGCCGTATAACGAGTGCCATACGCGTGTTTGGTAATAAAGGACCCACAATAAAAGCTGATGAAGACTCCTAAACGCATTGAACCCCTGATCGAAGACGGTCTGGTCGACGAAGTGCTGCGCCCACTCATGAGTGGTAAAGAAGCAGCTGTTTATGTGGTGCGCTGCGGCAATGAATTGCGTTGCGCCAAGGTTTACAAGGAGGCGAACAAACGAAGTTTTCGTCAGGCGTCCGAATACCAGGAAGGCCGAAAGGTCCGTAACAGCCGTCAAGCCCGGGCCATGGCCAAGGGCTCCAAGTTCGGTAAGAAAGAAACCGAAGATGCCTGGCAGAACGCCGAAGTAGCGGCGCTGTTCCGCCTGGCCGGGGCGGGCGTTCGCGTGCCCAAGCCGTACGACTTCCTTGAAGGCGTGCTGTTGATGGAACTGGTGGCCGACGAGTACGGCGATGCGGCGCCACGTCTCAATGATGTCACGCTGGACCCGGACCAGGCGCGCGAATACCACGCCTTCCTGATTTCCCAGATCGTGCTGATGCTGTGTACTGGCCTGGTGCACGGTGACTTGTCCGAGTTCAACGTGCTGCTCACGCCTACGGGCCCGGTGATCATCGACTTGCCTCAGGCGGTGGATGCGGCGGGTAACAACCATGCGTTCAACATGCTGGAGCGGGATGTGGGGAACATGGCTTCCTACTTTGGGCGCTTTGCCCCGGAGTTGAAGAAGACCAAGTACGCCAAGGAAATGTGGGCGTTGTACGAAGCCGGCACCTTGCACCCGGCCAGCGCATTGACCGGCGAGTTCGACGAACCGGAAGAGTTGGCGGACGTGGGCGGTGTGATCCGCGAGATCGAAGCGGCGCGGCTGGATGAAGAGCGTAAGCAAGCGATTCGCGCGGCGGATGATGTGCCATCGAGCAAAGCGTCGGAAGAACCACCGCCGCCGCCTTGGATGCAATGATCTTCAGGCCCATGAAGCGCTAAAAATATGGGAGCTGGCTGGCCTGCGATGCGGGCACCTCGGTGTATCAGGCATAACCCGTTGATGCTATCGCAGGTAAGCCAGCTCCCACAGCGGGGTTGAATCAGTTAAAGCGTCAGGCGCAACAGCTGCCCGACGCCAACTCCTTGAGAATCGGGCAATCCGGCCGATGATCACCCTGGCAGTGCTCCACCAGGTCCTGCAAGGTATCGCGCAGTTGCCCGAGCTCAAGGATTTTCTGATTCAGCTCATCAATATGCTGGCGTGCCAAGGCTTTTACGTCGGCGCTGGCCCGGTGCCGGTCTTGCCACAAGGTCAGTAACTTGCCGACTTCCTCCAGAGAAAACCCCAGATCCCGTGAACGCTTGATAAACGCCAACGTATGCAAGTCATCGCTGCCGTACACACGGTAGCCGCTGTCGGTGCGGTGGGCGGCTTTGAGCAGCCCGATGGATTCGTAGTAACGAATCATCTTCGCGCTCAACCCGCTCTGGCGGGCCGCTTGGCCGATGTTCATGGGCGTTGATCCTCCAAATCCTTGGGTTTCCAAGTCTTCAACAGTAACGCATTACTCACCACGCTGACGCTGGACAACGCCATGGCCGCACCTGCCAGTACCGGGTTGAGCAGGCCGAACGCCGCCAGGGGAATGCCGACCAGGTTATACACAAAGGCCCAGAACAGGTTCTGGCGGATTTTGGCGTAGGTCTTGCGGCTGATCTCCAGTGCCGCCGGCACCAGGCGCGGATCACCGCGCATCAGGGTGATACCGGCCGCGTGCATCGCCACGTCGGTGCCGCCACCCATGGCGATGCCGATATCGGCAGCCGCCAGGGCCGGGGCGTCGTTGATGCCGTCGCCGACCATCGCCACCACGCCGGTTTTTTTCAGTTCGGCGACGGTGGCGGCTTTGTCGGCCGGCAGCACTTCGGCGTGTACATCGTCGATGCCCAGCGCCTCGGCCACCACGCGGGCGCTGCCGCGGTTGTCGCCGGTGAGCAAGTGGCTGCTGATGTGCCGGGCCTTGAGTTGCTGCACGGCCTCCAGTGCACCGGGCTTGAGCGTGTCACCAAAGGCAAACAGCCCCAGCACACGCGGTTGCGGGCCCTGTTCGATCAGCCAGGACAAGGTGCGGCCTTCGGCTTCCCAGGTCTTGGCGGAACCGGCCAGGTCGCCCGCGCTCAAGCCGCTTTCTTCCAGCATGCGGTGGTTGCCCAGGGCCAGTTGCCGACCATCGAGCGTGCCTGCGATGCCGCGCCCGGTGAGGGATTGGCTGGCAGTCACATCCGCCACGTTCAGGCCTTGCTCGCTGCAGGCATCCAGCACCGCCTTGGCCAACGGGTGTTCGCTACCGCGCTGCAGTGCGCCAGCCTGTTGCAACAGCAACGCCTCATTGCCATCCACCGCCGCCAAGTGCGCAATTTTCGGTGCGCCGGAGGTGAGGGTGCCGGTCTTGTCGAACACCACGGCGCTGACGGCATGGGCACGTTCCAAGGTTTCAGCGTCTTTGATCAGGATGCCGTAGCGCGCGGCGACGCCGGTGCCAGCCATGATCGCGGTCGGCGTGGCCAGGCCCAAGGCACACGGGCAGGCGATTACCAACACCGCGACGGCATTAATGATCGCGGTTTCCAGCGACGCGCCGTACAACCACCAGCCCACCAGCGTGATCAACGCCAAGACCAGCACGGCAGGCACGAACACCTGGCTGACTTTATCCACCAGTTTCTGGATCGGCGCCTTGGCCGCCTGGGCGTCTTCCACCAGACGGATGATGCGCGCCAACACGCTTTCGGCGCCCAAGGCCTGAGTGCGCACCAGCAAGCGGCCTTCACCGTTA
Source organism: Pseudomonas antarctica (assembly GCF_900624995.1). Taxonomy (GTDB): domain Bacteria; phylum Pseudomonadota; class Gammaproteobacteria; order Pseudomonadales; family Pseudomonadaceae; genus Aquipseudomonas; species Aquipseudomonas antarctica. The sequence continues at coordinate 3,328 of NZ_UYXQ01000011.1, read as the reverse complement.
ATGGCGCCACCGGTGACGTTGTCGCCCGGCTGTTTCGGCACTGGCAGGCTTTCGCCACTGATCAAGGCTTCGTCGGCATGGCTTTGGCCGTCCACTACTTCGCCATCTACCGGGAAGCGCTCGCCGGGTTTGACCAGCACCAGGTCATCAAGCTTTAACGCACTGATGGCGACGTCTTCTTCGCGGCCATCCAGCACGCGAATCGCTCGCTCCGGGCGCAAGGCTTCGAGGGCGCGGATGGCACTGGCAGTCTGGCGCTTGGCGCGGCTTTCCAGGTATTTACCCAGCAGCACCAACGCGATTACCACGGCTGAGGCTTCGAAATACAGGTGCGCCATGGTGCCTGCAGGCGCGGTGAGCCATTCATAGATACTCAGGCCGTAACCGGCACTGGTGCCGATGGCCACCAGCAGGTCCATGTTGCCGGCGCCGACGCGCACGGCTTTCCATGCGGCTATATAGAAGCGTGCGCCAAAAATGAATTGCACCGGCGTGGCCAGGGCGAACTGCACCCAGGCGGGTAGCATCCAGTGCACGCCGAAGGGCTCCATCAGCATCGGCAGCACTAACGGTAGCGCCAGCGCAATTGCCAGCAGCAGCGACCAACGCTCGTGGTGCAGGCGCTGGGCCTGGTTGGCATCGGTGACGGTTTCACTGTGCGGCAGGGTGGCGGTGTAGCCGGCTCTGTCGACGGCGGCGATCAGTACGCTGGGGTCCATCGGGCCCAGTACTTCGACATGCGCGCGTTCGTTAGCCAGGTTGACGCTGACACGTTGCACCCCCGGCACCTTGCCCAGTGCGCGTTCGACACGGCCGGCACAGCTGGCACAGGTCATGCCGCTGATGGGCAGGTCAAACGTAGTGGATCCATTCATGGGGCAGTCCTCCAAGAGACGTTGCCCCTAGGATCAACCTTGACCTTTGGGGAAGGTCAAGCGCCTTCAGTATTCCAGTGCGGCGGGTTTGAGGTACATGCCATCCGCCCCTTGGGCGATCCGCAACTTGCGCACGTCGCCGGCCTTCAGCGTGATGTTCTGCGCCGGCGGCGCCAGCATGCCTGGCAGGCAGCCGGCGGCTTGGCCCGGCAACAGCTTCAGCCGCAGCGACACATTGCCCGCCGGCAAGTTGAACGAGGTGGCCTGTTCCTGGAACAGGCGCCCGGCCAACTGGTCCTGAATGTACAGGCCAATCTCGCAATTGGTCGGCACTTCCAGGCGTTCGCGGGAAATGATCAGCACCGCATAGTCTTGATCTGCGCTGGCCTGGGGCGCAACGGCAGACAAGCTCAACAGGCCGACAAGGGCAAAAAACGACCAGCGCATGGCGAATGCTCCGTGGTTCATATCTAAGGTGGATGAAGCTTGGCCGAGGCGGCGGCCGAATACCAGCCCGGCCGAAACTTTCAGCGCTTGACCTTGCCATCGTGGCAAGGTCAAAACTGGCCTTAACCTCATCAAAGGAGTCATGTCATGCAAGTATTCAGCGTTGAAGGAATGACCTGCGGCCATTGCGTTCGAGCGGTGACCCAGGCGGTGCAGAGCCAGGACCCGGCGGCGAGCGTCAACGTTAACCTGGCGGCCAAAGAAGTCGGTGTTGAAAGCAATCTGTCTGCCGAGCAGGTCATCAGCCTGATCACCGAAGAAGGCTACAGCGCCAAGCTCGCGTAAGTTTTCTGATAGTTAGCGAGCTAACGTAATGTTCATGGCACCCAAGCGCGGCTAGACTGTCGGGCTGCCGACTCACTTGGGTGTCTGATGAACCTGCGCATAATCCTTATCCTGGGCGCCTTGAGCGCCTTCGCGCCTTTGGCGATCGACTTTTACTTGCCGGGCTTCCCAGCCATGGCCACGGCTTTCGCCACCGACGAAAAACATATCCAGCTGACCCTCGCGGTGTATTTCGGCGGCCTGGCCATCGGCCAATTGATCTACGGCCCGCTGGCGGACCGTTTTGGTCGGCGCGTGCCGCTGCTCAGTGGCGTGACCTTGTTTACCGTGGCGTCTTTTGCCTGCGCCTATGCGCCGTCCCTGGACTGGCTGATCGGTGCACGTTTCGTGCAAGCGCTTGGCGGCTGCGCGGGCATGGTGATTTCCCGTGCAGTGGTGAGCGACAAATGTGACGCCGTGGGGTCGGCCAAGGTGTATTCGCAACTGATGCTGGTCACCGGCCTGGCGCCGATCCTTGCGCCACTGGCGGGTGGGTTGATGGTTGGAGTGTGGGGCTGGCAGTCGATTTTTCTGGCGCTGTCGATATTCAGCGTGATGGCCGCTATCGCCGTAGCGGTCGGCTTGCCGGAAACCTTTCCGGCGCATCAACCACGCCAACCTTTGTCCGGCTCACTGCGCCGCTACGGCGCGCTGTTGTCCGACCGGGTTTACCTCGGCTACGCCCTGACTGGCGGTATTTCGATTGCGGGGATGTTTGCCTACATCGCCGGTTCACCGTTCGTCTTTATCAAACTGTACGGGGTGCCGGCCGAGCATTACGGCTGGCTGTTCGGCTCCAACGCGGCCGGTTTTATCCTGGTTGCGCAACTGAATGCACGGTTGTTGGCCAAACGTGGCCCGGCGTTTTTGCTGTCGCGCACCGTGTGGGTCTACGTAGCGGCGGCGTTGTCGCTGCTGGGCATTGCGGCCATGCGCACCGAGGCCTTGTGGCCGTTGCTGGTGCCCCTGTTTATTTGCATCGCGAGCTTAGGCTGCATTTTGCCCAACACCTCGGCGTGCGCCATGAGCGGGCAGGGCGCGCGCGCAGGCAGCGCGTCGGCACTGCTGGGCTGCATTCAGTTTGGTGTGGCGGCCGGTGCGGCGTCGTTGGTTGGCGTGTTGCACGACGGCACAGCGATGCCGATGGCGATGGTCATCAGCTTGTGCGGTGTATTGGCAGTGACCATTGCGATGTCGACCCAGCGCTTGCAACGGGCGCGGGCCGTGCAAGCGCAGGGTTGAGGTGTTTGATCAGCCAGCGGCGAAGCGTTGCTGGTTGAGGGGAATGCGGTGGGGCGCTTGAATGCGCGCTTGCAGGGTGTCGGCAAAGGCACGGGCCTCGGCCTCACTGCGGAAGGTAAAGGCGTCGCCGTCGAGGCTGACCTGCCATTTGGGGACTGTCATAAATTTTGTGTTCGGGCATAACATGTTGAAGAGGTGCATGTATGCCAACCACAAAGAAACCGGCCCGCAGGGCCCAGCGTGACCTTCCAGCCATTCCAAAAGAGCTGATCGACCAGTTCGTCAGCGGCCCGATGAGTGCCGAAGCCATTCAGGATGCGTCGATGGCGTTCAAAAAGGCCTTGATCGAGCGAGCCCTTGGTGCCGAGCTGGGCCACCAC
>NZ_UYXQ01000010.1 GCF_900624995.1 Pseudomonas antarctica | reverse complement strand
ACCGGGCGCGTCAATTGGTGGGGGACATTGCTGTGGCGTTGCAGGCCAAGCTGCTGCGGGAGGCGGGGAATGCGGCGGTCAGTGATGGTTTTATTGCCAGTCGCTTGGGGGAATCGTCCGGTCGGGTTTACGGCACCTTGCCGCGCGGTGTGAATGTTGAGGCGATTGTCGCCCGTTCGACCCCAAACCTCTGACTAAACTCGGTCAAAATGCGGGAGCGGGCTTGCTCGCGAATGCGCCGTATCAGTCGCCTATTCAGCAACTGACAGACCGTATTCGCGAGCAAGCCCGCTCCCACATTGATCGCAATCCAATTCCACTGTTTCAGTGAGGCCGCGATACAGGCAAGATAAAGGCCTGCAAGTCAGAACACAGGATGCTTACCGTGACCGAAGCTTTTGTTGTCGTTCAAACCGCCGAAGAAGCCGTGGATCGGCTGGCGGCTCTTCATGAGCGTGCTACCGGCGCCCTCAATCAAGCTCTCAAGCAATACCTCAAGGACCGCGTCGAGCCCGACGCCGCACAACGCGCACTGTTTCGCTACCCGGAATTGCGCCTGACCTACCTAGTTCAGGGCGAAGTCCCACAGACCACCCGTGCGTATGCCAAGGTCCAGTTGCCGGGCACCTACAGCGTTACCGTCACTCATCCGGCGGCATTCCGTAAGTACCTGCTGGAGCAGTTGGTGCCGCTGATGCATGACTTTACCGTAACGGTGGAAGTCGGCGTGAGCCAACAGAACATTCCCTACCCGTATGTGGTGGAGCAGGGCGACGAACTGGCCGGCTCCGGCGTAACCGCCGCAACGCTGGCGCGTGTGTTCCCCAGCACCGACCTGTCCGCCGCCACCGACGGCATTGCCGATGGCCTCTACGACTGGGAAAACACCGACCCGCTGCCGCTGGCGCTGTTCGACGCCGCCCGCGTGGACTTTTCCCTGCGCCGCTTGGTGCACTACACCGGCAGCGACTGGCGCCATGTGCAGCCGTGGATCCTGCTGACCAACTACCACCGCTATGTTGACCAGTTCATCCTGCATGGCCTGGAGCAATTGCGCAGCGACCCACGGTTTATCCGCATGGTGTTGCCGGGCAACGTAATCATCGACAAGAGCATGGACCACGGCGAAGCCTCGGCGATTGCTGCCGGTGTGGTCTGGCACCGTTACCAGATGCCGGCCTACCACCTGCAAGCCAGCGACGGCCACGGCGTAACGCTGGTGAACATCGGCGTCGGCCCGTCCAACGCGAAGAACATTACCGACCACCTGGCCGTGCTGCGCCCACACTGCTGGCTGATGATCGGCCACTGCGGCGGGCTGCGCCAATCCCAGACCATCGGCGACTATGTATTGGCCCACGCCTATATGCGCCGCGACGGGATTCTCGACCGTGTGGTGCCGCCGAATATCCCGATTCCGGCCCTGGCCGAGGTGCAGATGGCCTTGCAGCAAGCCGCGGCCAACGTCACCGGCGAAAAAGGCGAAGAGCTGAAAAAGCGCCTGCGCACCGGCACCGTGTTGACCTACGACGATCGCAACTGGGAGCTGCGTTGGGCCCAGGAACGGCCGCTAATCAACCTGTCCCGCGCCGTAGCAGTGGACATGGAAAGCGGCACCATCGCCGCCCAGGGTTATCGCCTGCGCGTGCCTTATGGCACGTTGCTGTGCGTCTCGGACAAACCGCTGCACAGCGAGATCAAGCTGCCAGGTTCGGCCAACGCGTTCTATGAGCGTGCGGTCAGCCAGCACTTGAAAATCGGCATCGAGGCGGTGGACCTGTTGCGCACCGAACTCAACTCGCTGCACTCGCGCAAACTGCGCAGCTTCGACGAGCCGCCGTTCCGCTAAGCGGTTGGGATGGTCATTTAGCGGTCAGGCCACTAGCATTGTCGGTCCTGACCGTTAGATGTTTCTTTGCCATGTCCCGTCCCACCCGTCCCGATTCGCGCCGCCCAGGCGTGAAACCTCCACATTCTGCTGCGCGTCGCGTTGCCAAGGCGCCACCGGCTGAGCCGAAATTGGTCCTGTTCAATAAACCTTTCGATGTGCTGACCCAGTTCAGTGACGAAGGCGGGCGGGCGACCCTCAAGGATTTTATCGACATCCCCGGCATTTACCCGGCCGGTCGCCTGGACCGTGACAGCGAAGGTCTGTTGCTGTTGACCAACGATGGCCAACTGCAGGCGCGGATTGCCGACCCCAAGCACAAGCTGGCGAAAACCTACTGGGTGCAAGTCGAAGGCGAACCCAGCGAAGAACAACTGCAACGCCTGCGTGACGGCGTGGAGCTTAACGACGGCATGACCTTGCCCGCGCAAGCGCGGCCGTTGGACGAGCCTGAGTTATGGCCGCGCAACCCGCCCGTGCGGTTTCGCAAAAGTGTGCCGACGCATTGGCTGGAATTGGTGATTCGTGAGGGACGTAACCGTCAGGTAAGACGCATGACGGCGGCGGTGGGTTTGCCGACCTTGCGTCTGGTGCGCGTGCGAATTGGTGACTGGTCGATTGAGGGCCTGGACCAAGGCCAATGGAAGGAAGTGCCGGCGCGGTTATAGGGCGCCGGACTCGATCAGGCCGATTACCACGCTCTTGATGATGAACGCGGCCACGCCCAGGCCCAGCACGAAAAACAGGATGAAAGAGCCAAAGCGCCCGGCTTTGGATTTCTTTGCCAGGTCCCAGACGATAAAGCCCATGAAAATGATCAGGAGGGTGACCAGGCCGGTCATCATCCATTCTTCAAACACGGCGGGGTCGATGTTGTTCATGGGAGTTTTTTCCGGCAGGGCAGGCTGCAAGTATAAGGCGGCGTGGCAGGCGCTACATTGACCTGCGTCGTACAGGGGCTAAATGTGGGAGCGGGCTTGCTCGCGAATGCGGTGCATCAGTCACATCCTCATTAACTGACAGACCGCATTCGCGAGCAAGCCAGCTCCCACAGGGGGGGGCATCGTTTTTGAGATCAGGTACGCAGGTGCGTCAGCGGCAGTTCGGTGCTGTTGAGCACCTGATTGAGCACAAAGCTTGAGCGCACGCTGGTCACGCCTTCAATACGGGTCAAATGCCCCAGCAGCAGTTTCTGATAGTGGTCCATGTCCGGCACCACCACTTTCAACTGATAGTCAGCATCCATCCCCGTCACCAAACTGCATTCCAGTACTTGCGGCAGGGTGCGGATGGCCGCCTCGAAGTTCTCGAAACGTTCGGGCGTGTGGCGGTCCATACCGATCAGCACATAGGCCGTGAGGCTCAGGCCGAGCATCTTGCGATCCAGCAAGGCAACCTGGCGCGCGATGTAGCCGTCGTCCTCAAGCTGCTTGACCCGGCGCGAGCAGGGCGACGGCGACAAGCCGATGCGTTCGGCCAGCTCCTGGTTGGAGATCCTCGCGTCGCGCTGCAATTCCGCCAAAATACTCAGGTCGTATCGGTCAAGCTTGCTCATTGGGTTGGCCTTTGTCGTAACTATTGCGGCGAATTATCTATGAAGGGTTAAAAATTGCGCAAGCACTGTTTATTGACGCAATCTTCGCAATCATCTGTCGGCGCGCGGGGCCTATGATTACCAACAGAATCACCGCCTGGACAACAGTCCACTTAAAGCGAGCCCAATCAGGCTCGCTGCGGCCGCCGCCCTAGCAGGGTTGAGCCGGCCTCCAGGCTGCACACTGTCCACAAGACGGCGTGAGGTGAGCCAACGTCAAAAGCGTTGAGCCAGGACGAAATTCTCAAGGGGGGGCCGACGGGTCACCCCTTTTCTTTTGCGTGCGCCTTTTACCTACGAAAATAACTCTTGCGACTGATAACCTATCTCAGAACCGGGCAGGGCTTTTCCAGTCTTATCTATGAGGCCGGACGTTCTAGGCCCTTATCCGCAGTGAGGAATAGCATGAAGCGCATCTGGCGTATGGCAGGTGTAGGTTTGCTGATGGTTAGCGTCGGCACGCAAGTGATGGCCGACGACCCACGCCCTGAAGGGGGCGGTCAACATGAAAGAGGTCCGGAAGGCGGGCGGCAAGGCAACGAGCAGCCGCGACCGCAAAATAACCAACCCCGCCCGCAGAACAATCAACCGCGTGGGGAAAACAACCCGCCGCGCCCGCAAAACCAGCACTTCGATCGCGCCGAGCAACAGCCGCACGGCGCCGGGCAGTGGCAAGGCCGCCCGCAAGGTGCCGAGCAGACCCGACCCGCGCCTGCGCCTGCGAATAACTTGCCGATTCAAGGTCGCCCGGACACCGTGCGCCAGACCCAGGAACCGCGCCAGGGTTACTACCGTGACATCCCACGACGCAACGACGGCAACCCGCATTGGGAGGCCGGCGGCCCAGGTTCGCGCCTGGGTAATAACAGTGGCGGCTTCAATAATGGCCACCCCAATGACAACCGTTGGCCAGGCCGCCCGAATGGGCATGGCAACGGCTGGGGCCCAGGCCCGCAATACCGCCCAGGCTATATGGTCGACCGTTTCCCCGACCGTAATTACCGCGTGCCTTACCGTGGCCAGGATTATTTCTTCTCCGGCGGCTACTGGTATCGCCCGCAAGGCCCGCGCTATGAGGTGGTGACGCCGCCGTACGGCATCCGTGTGCACTACTTACCGGACTACGCGCGGGAAGTGTGGGTGGGCAGCGCGCTGTTCTTCCTCGCCGCCGGCTCGTATTACACCTATGAAAGCGCCACTCAGCAGTACGTGGTGGTGCAGCCGCCTACAGAAGTGCCGACGCCCCAGCCCGCGCCGCAAGGCAACGGTTATGACGTAGTGGCTTACCCGGCCAATGGCCAATCACCGGCTCAAGTGCAGCAGGACGGCTACGATTGTTATCGTTGGGCCGTGCAGCAAAGCGGTTTCGACCCGCAGGCAGTGACCTACGCCCCTGACCCGGCGGTGGTGCAAACCTACCGCCAGGCCCAGGGCAACTGCCTGACCAGTCGCGGCTATCAGGTGCAGTACTAGGCTTTGTTGCCCGTGACCACTTCCCGCGGGTCGGCGTGCACCAGCACTTCGGCGCGCGGGTAGGCTTGGTGAATGGCATCGGCGGCTTGATCGCTGATGCCGTGGGCCACCGACAGCGATAATTCCCCCGGCAATTCCAGGTGCAACTGTACAAACCAGTGGCTGCCGGAAATTCGCGTGCGCAAATCATGCGCACCCAACACGCCCGGCACACCCTGCGCCAGTTCCAGCATGTGCTGGCTCACGTCCGGCGGCAGCTCCTCATCCATCAACACCGCAAAGCTCTCTCGGGCGATCTGGATTGCGCTCCACAGGATGTAGGCGGCGATCCCCAGGCCGAACCACGCGTCCACCTGATGGAAACCCATGCCCGCGAACACCAGTGCCACCAGGATGCTGCCGTTGAGCAGCAAATCCGAGCGGTAATGCAGCGAGTCCGCGCGCACCGCGTTGGAGCCGGTTTCACGGACTACCCGGTGTTGCAGCATCAGCAGCGCCACGGTCATCACCAGCGAAAACACAATCACACCAATGCTCAGCCAAGGCGCGCCGACGGGCTCCGGATGCTGCAAGCGCTGGTACGCCTGGTACGCGATCAACGCCGCACTGCCGGCGATAAACAGTGCCTGGGCCATGCCTGCCAGTGATTCCGCCTTGCCATGCCCATAGCGGTGATCATCGTCGGCCGGGCGCAGCGCGTAATGCACCGCGAGCAAATTGAGCAGCGAGGTCACGCCGTCGAGCAGCGAGTCGGTCAACCCGGCAAGCATGCTCACCGAGCCGCTGAGCCACCAGGCGACGGCCTTGGTGATAATCAGCGCAGAGGCCACGCCCACGGAGGCGCGAGTGGCCAGGCGCAAGAGCCTGGCGTGTTCGGGACTGCTGGTCATAAGTGGGTCGAATCCTTAAGCGGCGGGTTGCAGGCCCAGGGCCGCGAGTTGTTGCACGCTGCCCTTGAATTGGATCATGCGCGGGTCGTCCAGGGGCAGGGTGCGGCCGGTTTCCTGCTCGATGATGGTTTGCAGCTTGGCATTGTCGACCTTGCCGTCAGCGCCGATGGCTTCGCGCAGTTTCTCGGGGGCGACTTGGGCGGTCTTGCCCGGCTCGAAATAGATGGCGCCGGTGGCGAAGTCGACACCAAACGCGATCAGGCCCGGGATCACATAGAACAGCAGGCCCACCGCGTCGAGTACGGCAATGGTCGGGTCGATCTTGCCATCGATCTGGCCACGACGGTCCGGGTAGAAAATCGAACCGCAGGCGGTCAATTGGCTCAGCAGGGTGACGGCGAGGACACCGCCGATGACACGGGAAGCGATACGCATGAAAATCTCCTGAACACGGTTGATACGGGACTATATGACAACTCTGTTGAGCGACGCCGCTCTAATGTGGGAGCAGGCAAGCCAGCTTCCACCTTTGACTGCATTCGCAGCCCAAGCCGGTGGTGGTGCTGAGACCAACACCGGCATCCGGCAGTTCGCCGTTATACTCGCCGCTCTGCTTTGGAGCCAGTATGAATTCGTTGCCAATCGATGATGTTTTACCCGCCCTGCGTGACGCCTTGGCGATTCGCCATGAAGCCGTGCTGGAAGCGCCGCCCGGCGCCGGTAAAACCACCCGCGTGCCCTTGGCCCTGTTGAACGAGCCGTGGCTGGCCGGGCAGACCATCTTGATGCTCGAGCCTCGGCGCCTGGCCGCACGCGCCGCCGCCGAACGCCTGGCCAGTGAGCTGGGTGAAAAGGTCGGTGAAACCGTCGGTTATCGTATCCGCCTCGACAGCAAGGTCGGCCCCAATACGCGCATCGAAGTGGTCACCGAAGGCATTCTCACCCGCCGCTTGCAGGACGACCCGGCGCTGGAAGGCGTGGGCCTGCTGATCTTCGATGAATTCCACGAGCGCAGCCTCGACGCCGACCTGGCGTTGGCGCTGAGCCTGAATGGCCGCGACCTGTTTCGCGATGAACAACCGCTGAAAATCCTGCTGATGTCCGCCACTCTCGAAGGCGAGCGCCTGGCCGGGCTGCTGGATGACGCGCCGATCCTGCGCAGTGAAGGGCGCATGTTCCCGGTGCAGATGCGCTGGGGGCGGCCGTACCAGGCAGGGGAATTTATTGAGCCGCGCGTGGTGCAAACACTCCTCGACGCTGTGCACGACGAAACTGGCAGCATTCTGGTTTTTTTGCCGGGGCAAGCGGAGATTCGCCGCGTTAATCAGCAACTGGCTGACGCCTTGGGTGATCGCCCTGATGTGCTGCTGTGCCCGCTGCATGGTGAGCTGGACCTCAACGCCCAGCGTGCGGCCATCGACCCGGCACCGGCCGGCAAACGCAAAGTGGTGCTGGCCACCAACATCGCCGAGACCAGCCTGACCATCAATGGCGTGCGCGTGGTGATCGACGCCGGGCTGGCGCGGGTCCCGCGTTTCGACCCCGGCAGCGGCATGACCCGCCTCGACACTCAGCGCATCTCCCGCGCCAGCGCCACCCAACGCGCCGGTCGGGCAGGGCGCCTGGAGCCGGGCGTGTGTTATCGGTTGTGGTCCGAGGACCAGCATGAAGGCTTGGCGGCCTATGGCAGTGCGGAAATCCTCGCCGCCGACCTCGCCGGGTTGGCCTTGCAACTGGCGCGCTGGGGCGTCACGCCCACGCAACTGGTGTGGCTGGACGTGCCGCCGACTGCCGCGTATGCCCAGGCCCAGGAGTTGCTGGTGCGCCTCGGCGCTTTGAATGACGACAAACTCACAACCCATGGCCAGAAGATGGCCGAGCTGCCGGCGCATCCGCGTATTGCCCACCTGTTGCTGCGCGGGCAGGACCTGGGGCTGGCAGCCACCGCCTGTGATGTCGCCGCGCTGTTGGGTGAGCGCGATATCTTGCGCGGCGGCGGTGCGGATTTGCACAGCCGTTTGGCGCTGATGTCCGGCGAAGAACGCGCGCGGGGCACCCAAGGTGGCGTGCAGCGGGCCAAGCAATTGGCGCGGCAGTACCGCGGTTATTTAAGAGGCCAGGCGACCCAAGCCGTCGCTGACCCTGACCACCCACGCTGGCTCGGCGCCTTGCTGGCGCTGGCCTACCCGGACCGCGTCGCCCAGCAACGCCGCCCCGGCGGCGCCGAATACCGTCTGGCCAACGGCCGCGCCGCGCTGTTCGCCGAGGCCGACAGCCTGATGAAACAACCGTGGTTGGTCATCGCCGACCTCGGCAGCCGCCAGGGCCAGCGCGAAGAACGCATCTACCTCGCGGCTGATTTTGATCCGGCATTGTTCGATAGCGTGCTCGCTGAACAAGTGCGCAACGTCGACCAACTGGATTGGGACGAGCGCGAAGGCGTACTGCGCGCCGAACGCCAACGCAAAGTCGGCGAACTGGTGCTCAGCCGTGAGCCGCTGACCGGTCTTGACGAGTCCGCGCGCAGCCAGGCGCTGGTCAACCTCGTGCGCCGCAAAGGCCTGGAGCTGCTGCCGTGGACGCCTGAACTGCGCCAATGGCAGGCCCGCGTCATGCTGCTGCGCCAGTTGGACGCCGGAAAAACCAGCGAATGGCCCGACATCAGTGACAAGGCTTTGCTCGCCAGCCTCGAACATTGGCTGATGCCCTACCTGGGCAAAGTCTCGCGCCTGAGCCATTTTGCCAACCTGGACATCTCCAGTTTCCTGCACAACCTGTTGCCCTGGCCGCTGCCCCAGCGCCTGGACGAGTTGGCGCCGCAGCATGTGAAAGTGCCGTCTGGCTCCTCGGTGCGTTTGGACTACAGCGAACAGCCGCCGATTCTGGCGGTGCGTTTGCAGGAGTTGTTCGGGCTGGCGGACACACCGCGTATCGCCGGTGGGCGTCAGGTGGTGAAGTTGCACCTGCTGTCCCCGGCGCGCCGGCCGGTGCAGGTGACGCAGGACCTGGCGAACTTCTGGCGCAGCACGTATGCCGAGGTGAAGAGGGATTTGAAGGGGCGGTATCCGAAGCATTACTGGCCGGATGATCCGTTGGTGGCCGAACCAACCGCCCGGATCAAACCCCGCAAGTAGGTCGTGTGGAGATTAAATGTGGGAGCGGGCTTGCGCCCACATTGGGTCCCATGATGTTGCTTACTGAGCGGCCGGCAGCAGGAACCGCGCAATCACCGGTAAATGGTTGGAGATGCGCAACGTATCCGCCTGCCGCACCTTGGCCTCCACCCGCTTGATCCGTGGGCTATAGAACAGGTAATCCAACGTACGATCCGGGCCATCTACACTCGGATCATTCGGAAAATTCGTCAGCCATTTCTCACGATCAATCCCACTGGATTCGCTGTTACTCGGAATCATTGGGTATTTGTCCCACAGAAGATGCAGCTCACTGTCCGGTGAATACTGGCCGCGCTTACTCGCGTCCAGGCGTAGAAATTGCCCCAGTGGCAGCAGGTTGAAATCCCCACCGATCAGCCATGGCGTGCCACGACCTTCGAACTTGTCCAGCAGCTTCACCGTGGCTTTAGCCTGTTCCTGCACTGCCGACCGCCCAGGCACGTCGCCATCCAGGCGGGTATTGAGCACCGCCAGTTGGCCGCCATCGCTCAAGGGCAAGTAGGTCAGCAACAAGGCCGGTTTGGGTTGGAACTGGCGGCTGATGAAGTTGGCCGGGGACGCAGGCAGTTGCAGGCGTTCGGCGTGTTCGATCTGGTAACGGCTCAGTGTCACCAGCTTGCGGCCGACGCTGCCGAAGATATGCAGGTTGGGCACAAAATCGGCTTTCCAGTCGAAGGCCTGGGCGCTGCACGGGTAGAGGTCGACCAAGCGTTCCTGAAGCAAGGCCACCTGGTCCTGGTAGTGGGACGATTTGGCGCCTTCGTCGAGTTCCTGCAACAGCAGGATGTCGGGTTGTTCGTCGCGAATCACGCGGGCCACTTCGTCCAGGCTTGAGGCCATGTCTTCCACGGTCGGGCGGTCGTCCGGGCCGCTGCCGTCGGCGGTGTCGTACCAGAATACGTAATTCTTGCCGGCCAGGTATTGCACGTTCCAGGTCATGACCTTGAGCGCCTGCCCCGGTAGCAGCGTCGGCGCACGTGGCGCGACGCAGCTCACGGGCAGGGTTTCTTTGTCGACGGGGCGCCAGGTCAGGCTATAGATCAGGGCCGTGAGCAGGGCCGCGATGATCAACAGGCTAAACAGGGTGATGCGCAATAAACGTGTCATCGGCTCGGCTTATAGCGTTTCAGAAGTGGCAGGAGCATATCACCGCGCGTCGGCATCGCCACCGATCAGCATGAATAAACGAAACAGCACCACGCTGGTAAACAGTTGCAGGAAGCTGTGGGCGCTGTCGATCAGTACGCCCAGCAGCGGCGCAGGATCAGGATAGGCCGCCACGCTGGCGCCTTTGAGCAGCCACAGCGGCGTCATCACGCACAGCAGGCACACCAGGATTCGCCAGAAATGCCCACGGGTCAGGCGAAAGCTTTCTTTCATTGCCTCCAGCGCCGGCATGCCGCGCAGCACCAACAGGTATTCGGCAAACGCCAGCACCACCATCAGCCACAGGCCCGGCAGGAAATACAGCGACAGGCCCAGCAGGATCAGCAACGTGCTGAGTGCCGTCAGCAGGGCGTAACGTGGCCATAGCGCCAAGGCCATGGCCCACACATCCTTGGTGCGTGGCGACTCGCCACGGGTGCGCGCATCCAGAAACAGGATCAAGGCGCCGGTGTACAGCGGGTACACCAACAACCCCACGATGACGCTGTAACCGGGGAAGGCATCCGGGCCCAGCGTGTGGTCGAGCACTTGCTGCAGCAGGGCTTCGAGGATCACCAACGGCAGGCACAGCTGGACGATGGCACCCAGGTTACGTTGGGTGAAACGGAAAGAGTCGCGCAATACGTCTAACGGATTCATCTGGTTCGTCACAGGCCTAAAAGCAAGGCCCACACTTTAACCGATCATGACTCGCCGTAAGCAAACGTAAACCTTGCGTAAAGACCATTGAAACGTCTGGTAACAGCCCCATAACTAGTGCGTAGCTCGCTTGAGTACAGGCGGGCCCATGATTTTTACCGGCAATCTAACGAGGTCGCCATGAACAGCGAAGAGCAAACCCTGATCGATGGACTGTTTTCACGGTTGCAACAAGCCGAAACGGACTCAGCCCCCCGCGACGCCCTGGCCGAAGCGCGGATCAAGGAGCACATGACTCGCCAACCGGCCGCCGGGTACTACATGACCCAGTCGATCCTGGTGCAAGAGCACGCGATCAAGAGTCTCGACGCGCAGAACAAGCAACAGGCGCAGCAGATCCAGCAGTTGCAGGACGAGTTGCAACAAGCCAAATCCCAGGCGGCGCAGCCTGCGCAGAGCAGCGGTGGTTTCCTGTCGAGCATCTTTGGTGGCGGCGGTTCTCGCGATTCGCAGCCAGCGCAAAGCGCCCCGCCTTCATCGGGTGGCTGGCGTGAACCGGCACGGCCTCAGTTTGGCCAGCCTGCGCCGCAGCAAAATTACGCCGCGCCGCAGCAGAACTATCAGCAACCGCAGCCAGCGCCAGCCGCCCCGATCGGCAGTGGCTTCCTCGGTGGCGCGCTGAAAACCGCCGCCGGCGTGGCCGGTGGCGTGATGCTGGCCGAAGGCATCAGCAGCTTGTTCAACCACAACTCGCAACAGCCGCAAGTGGTGGAAGAAATCATTCGCGAAGCACCGGCGCCTGCCAGTGACAACAGCAACTGGGGCAACGACGACCAGCAGTTTGCCGGCAATGACAACTGGGGCAGTGACAACGCCTCCGACAGCTTCGCTGACAACGACTATGCCGACGATTCCTCCTCTTTTGGCGACGACGACTCCTTCGTCTGATCCGCACTCAACCGGGGCGCTTCGTCGCCCCGGGCTGATTTTTCGCTGAAACTTTCCTATGGCTGGCATACTGGCGCCTTTCCGGGCGCTGGCGCCTGGCTGTCATGAGGAAGTGCGGTGAAGAAAATTGCGGTGTTCGCCGATGTACAAAACCTCTACTACACCGTGCGTCAGGCCTACGGCTGCCACTTCAACTATGCGGCCCTGTGGGCTGACATCAGTTCGCGCGGCCAGATCGTTGAGGCCTATGCCTATGCCATCGACCGTGGCGACAGCAAGCAGCAGCAATTCCAGCAGATCCTGCGCAACCTGGGCTTTACGGTAAAACTCAAACCCTACATCCAGCGCGCCGACGGCTCGGCCAAGGGCGACTGGGACGTAGGCATCACCCTCGACATCATGGACGCCGCCGACCACGTCGACGAAGTGGTGCTGGCCTCCGGCGACGGTGATTTCGACATGCTGCTCGACCGCATCATCCAAAAGCATGGCGTCGAAGCCGTGGCCTACGGCGTGCCGGGGCTGACGGCCAACTCGCTGATACGCGCCGCCAGCCGCTACGTGCCGATCGAAGGCGCGCTGCTGCTCAAATAAGCGCGGCGGCTCAATAAATTGTTAGACGGAGTTGGAACAGGTTTGGAACGTATAGCGGTCATCGACTTTGAAACCACCGGCATCACCCCGAGCAGCCACTGCCGGGCCACGGAAATCGCGGTGGTTATCCTTGAGCGCGGCCAAATCGTGGACCGCTACCAGAGCCTGATGAATGCCGGCGTGCGTGTGCCGGGCTTTATCGAACAACTCACCGGCATCAGCAACGCCATGTTGCGCAGCGCGCCTCCGGCCGAGCGGGTGATGAACGAAGTCAACGAGTTCGTCGGCACCACGCCACTGCTGGCGCACAATGCTGCGTTCGACCAGAAGTTCTGGGACTTCGAACTGGGCCTGATCCGCCGCACCCGCCTGCAAAAATTCGCCTGTTCCCTGCTGCTGGCCCGTCGCCTGATGCCGGCGGCGCCGAACCACAAACTCGGCACCCTCAACAGCTACGCCCAACTGCCCCACACCGGCAAGGCTCACCGGGCGATGGCGGATGCGGAGATGGCGGCCAACCTCACGGCGCACCTGGCCGAGCAGTTGCGCGGTACGCATGGGGTGCGCGAACTGTCCCACGACCTGCTGTGCACCTTGCAGAAAGTGCCGGCGGCGAAGATCAATGAACATCTGAAGAAGCACCGCGGGTTCTAAGCCAGTCACAATTCCAAGAACACCGAAATTCCAAATGTGGGAGCGGGCTTGCTCGCGAATGCAGTGTGTCAGTCGCCGGATAAATTGACTGACCCACCGCCTTCGCGAGCAAGCCCGCTCCCACATTGGGTTAGGCGCTGTTCATCGAGGCTGCACACACTCCAACGCCCGATCCACCACCTCCTTCGCCATCCCCACCAAATGCATCACCGCCCGCTGCTGCGCGCTGATCGTATCTCTCGAAACATGCACCGTCTCCACCGCACAATGCAGCAAGTCGGCGGCATGGGCGAGGGCGTCTTCGAAGCTCAGGTTGTCATTTAGAACAAAGTTGGGCGCGTCCGGGGCGGAGGCTTTGAGGTAGTAGTCGATGGCTCGGCGGTTGAGCAGGGCGTCTTCGCTGAGGAAGTTTGTCTGGGTATCAGTTGAAGCGGAGGTTGCTTTGACCATGTTGAATCTCCGGGACTTTTGACGCTCTCCTTCCGCCAATTTCGGCTTGCACTTCCGGTCACCGAAGGGCCGATGACGTGGTGAAGACTAGCGGCCGAATTCAGCCGGAACAAGGCGTGAAATGGCGCTCGGAAACCTCCCGCAAATAAAAGGGATCAGTCTTGCTGGCCACTAAAACATCAGCTGTTTGTGGGGCCTTTTACGCTCTTTCTGAATAGTCAGTAGGGGAGTCCCTATTGCACTGTCGGACCTTTCTGATTTTTCCCTCCGCCCCTCCATCGCCCTTTGCTGCGACCTAACATCCCGCCTGTCATTTACGTAAAGGAACTACGTCATGCAGGAAAGCGATCTACACACCGCAATCATGCAAAGCCAATTTGAACTCGCGCAAAATGGCATCGATTTCGGCTCAACTTCCAGCATGGCGTTTCATTTGGGAAACACAATGACAAGCTGCCCGGCAGTCATGCTTTTACCTCATTCGCCAGGTTGGACTCATGGCGCCAGTTACACGTTACTCAGGCCCATTCAGGCGGACTCCACTGTGCCTGACACCACTGTTGACAACCTCTGGAAATGTACACAGCAACACTACGGTTTGACGGCGGCAACGGCTCTTACTGGCGCGGCGGGCATACCGATCAGCAAAATCGCCGTGGGAACTTGGGTCCACGTTGGCTCCAGTAAAACGACGAACCTGGCCAGCCTCATTGGAATGCGCTTTTTCCCTCGTACACTGATCAGGCAACCAACAATGGCTAGGATGGCAAAAGCAACGTTTGGCACCGTCCGGGTATTTGGCATTATTGGGCGGGGCATTCCCTTCGTTGCTGTGGGGTTAGCCGTTTTTGACTTAATCAGTATTGGTAAGTGTGCCTATGAGGCGAGAAGTGGAAGGTAGCCCTACCAGAGCCGAGATCACAGAAAAAGTGATCCAACTGTTCGTCGATATCATTGGTTTTATTGACCGAAGCCAAGTGACGGAAAATACGGATTTCATCCATGACTTCAAGATCATCGATGACGATTTGACCTGCTTCGTCATGCAGATCAAGTGGCAATTCAACCTGCAGGCGACTCAGGAGGATTGGGATCACATCACGAGCATCAAGCAGATTGTCGACTTGATCGTTCAGCGCTCAATTTTGCAGTGAGGCCGCTGACGCTATCGCAGGCAAGCCAGCTCCCACATTTGACCGAGCTCGCCAGGGCTGGATGCAATCTACTGTGGGAGCGGGCTTGTCGGGTCGCCGCATCGCCGCGATGGCGGTGTATCAGCCGCCATTTTTGCCATTGGCCTCCAACTGCCCCAACGGCACCCGCCGCTCTATCGCGCTGGACAAAATAATCGAGGTCTTGCTGAACCCGAACTTCGCCACTCGATTGATCAGGTTCTCCAACTCCGGCATCGAGCCCACTGCCGCCTGCATGATCACGCACGGGTCGCCTGTCACCCGGTGGCACTCGGTCAGCTCGGGAATTTCAGCCAGGGCGTCGTACACCTTCTGGCTGCCATGGTTGGTCAGCCGCAGTTCGATGACGCACTGGATCGGCAAGCCGATTTTGGACAGGTCTACCTTGGCCTGATACCCGGTGATCACGCCGCTGGCTTCCAGCTTGGCCACGCGTTCAGCCACTGCGGGGGCGGAGAGGTTTACGGTGCGGGCCAGTTGCGCGTAGGAAGCGCGGCCGTCTTCGAGCAGGGCGCTGAGGAGCATGCGGTCGTATTTGTCCATGATAAGGCTCCAGTAACGCATGGCTTTCGAATGCACGGGTTATAGCCTTCATAACCATGTTTTGAAAAGTGTATGGGCGCTTTAAACAGGTTTTGTAACTTAAGTTTATCGGGCTGCCTTTCTAGAATAAGCCTCCAATTTCCTGCCACAGAGCTACCCAATGCCTGGCCCACGTCGCTTTCCCTTGCCGTTGATCGCCGCTTTTTTTGCGCTGTATGTGATCTGGGGTTCTACCTACCTGGTGATTCGAATCGGTGTTGAGTACTGGCCGCCGCTGATGCTCGGTGGCATTCGATTCCTGGTGGCGGGGGTGGCGATGTATGGCTTTTTGCGCTGGCGCGGCGCACCTGCGCCGACGTGGGTGCAGTGGAAGGCCGCCGCCAAGATCGGCGTTTTGCTGCTGACCTTTGGTAATGGCGCGGTGACGGTGGCCGAGCACACGGGGGTGGCCTCCGGTGTGGCCGCGCTGGCGGTGGCGACGGTGCCGTTGTTCACCTTGCTGTGCGGGTATTTCTGGGGCGCGCGCAATACCCGCTTGGAATGGGCCGGGGTGGTACTGGGGATAATCGGTATCGCCATGCTCAACATGGGCTCCAACCTGCAATCGAGCCCGACCGGTGCGATGCTGTTGCTGTTTGCTGCGGCCTCCTGGGCCTTCGGTTCGGTATGGAGCCGGCATTTGCCGTTGCCGCCGGGCGCCATGGCCAGCGCGGCCGAGATGATTATTGCCGGTGTCTTGTTGCTGGTGGGCAGTGCGCTGACCGGTGAGCGACTGCATTCCATCCCGCCGATTGAGGGCTGGCTGGCGTTGGCGTATCTGGCCGTGTTCGGCTCGATCATCGCCTTCAATGCTTATATGTATTTGCTCAAGCATGTGCGCCCGGCGGCAGCGACCAGCTATGCCTATGTGAACCCGGCAGTCGCGGTGTTATTGGGCATTGTGTTCGTCGGCGAGACCATCGGTATGGAAGAAGCCTTGGCGATGCTGGTGATCATCAGCGCGGTGCTATTGATCAGCCTGCCTCAGTGGCGCAAGCCCAAGCCCAAGCCGGAAATAAGGTAAACTGCGGCGCATTACGCCTATGCGCTGAATTTTTCCTACGGTAAACACATGACTTTCGCCACCCTTGGCCTGATCGAACCCTTGCTGCGCGCCCTTGAGACGCTTGGCTACCAGACCCCGACGCCGGTGCAGGCGCAAGCCATTCCGGCGGTTCTGGCCGGTCGCGACCTGATGGCCGCGGCCCAGACCGGCACCGGCAAGACCGCAGGTTTCGCCCTGCCGCTCCTGCAATTGCTGACGATGGAAGGGCCGAAAGTCGCCGCCAACTCGGCGCGGGCGCTGATCCTGTGCCCGACCCGCGAGCTGGCCGAGCAGGTTCACGCCAGCGTCGCCGAATACGCCCAACACCTGCCGCTGACCACTTACGCCGTATACGGCGGCGTGAGCATCAACCCGCAGATGATGAAGCTGCGCAAGGGCGTCGACATTCTGGTGGCCACGCCTGGCCGCCTGATCGACCTGTTCCGCCAGAACGCGCTGAAACTCAACCAGCTGCAAACCCTGGTGCTGGACGAAGCCGACCGCATGCTCGACCTGGGCTTCTCGGAAGAACTGGCGAACATCTACCGCATGCTGCCGAAAAAGCGCCAGACGTTGCTGTTCTCCGCGACCTTCTCCGATGAAATTCGCCTGCTGGCCGGGCAGATGCTCAATGACCCGCTGACCGTCGAAGTCAGCCCGCGCAACGTCGCCGCCAGCACTGTGAAGCAGTGGGTGGTGCCGGTGGACAAGAAGCGCAAGCCGGAGCTGTTTGTGCACCTGATGCGCAAAGGCCGCTGGAAGCAGGTGCTGGTGTTCGCCAAGACCCGTAACGGCGTGGATGCGCTGGTGGATAAGTTGCAAGGCCTGGGCATCAATGCCGACGGCATCCACGGCGACAAACCCCAAGCCACCCGCCAGCGCGCACTGGACCGTTTCAAATCCAGCGACGTGCAGATTCTGGTGGCCACCGACGTGGCGGCCCGCGGCCTGGACATCGAAGACTTGCCGCTGGTGGTCAACTTTGACCTGCCAATCGTGGCTGAGGATTACATCCACCGTATCGGCCGTACCGGTCGCGCGGGCAATACCGGTGAGGCGATTTCGCTGGTGTGCGCCGATGAGGTGAACATGCTGTCGGCCATCGAGATGCTCACGCGTCAGACCCTGACCCGCAAGATGGAGCCGGACTTTGAGCCGGAGCATCGTGTGCCGGATACCGATGCCAGTGGGCAGGTGGTGAAGAAGCCGAAGAAACCGAAGAAGCCTAAGGCATCGGGCGGTGGCGGCGGC
This sequence comes from Pseudomonas antarctica, assembly GCF_900624995.1. GTDB lineage: Bacteria > Pseudomonadota > Gammaproteobacteria > Pseudomonadales > Pseudomonadaceae > Aquipseudomonas > Aquipseudomonas antarctica. The sequence goes on along the minus strand of NZ_UYXQ01000010.1, from coordinate 98,053 downwards.
AAGCGCAATTTGGGTAAGTGGGTGGACAGTGGGGATGCAGCGGCGGCTGAGCCGTCGATTAAGCCGGTGCGCAAGGTGCCGGTTTTCAACACTGGCCCGCGTAAGAAAAAATAAGATTTGAGGCGTTATTGAGGGCCTCTTCGCGAGCAAGCCCGTTCCCACATTTGAAATGCATTCCAAGTGTGGGAGCGGGCTTGCTCGCGAAGGCGGCTTTGAGTTCGCCACAGACCTCAGTGCTTAAGCCACTCCAACATCCCTCGCCCAGCCGCTCGCCCGCTGGCAAAGCTTCCTGTCAGTAGGTAGCCGCCGGTCGGCGCTTCCCAATCCAGCATCTCCCCGGCACAAAACACGCCGGGCAGTTGCTTGAGCATTAACCGATCATCCAGCGCCTCGAACGGCACGCCACCGGCCGTGCTGATGGCTTCATCCATCGGCCGGGTTTTTATCAAGGTCAGCGGCAATGCTTTGATATCCACCGCCAACTGCGCCGGATCATTGAAGTGCTCAGCGGGCGCCAGTTCACGCAACAGCGCCGCCTTGACCCCATCCAAGCCCAACTGACTGTGCAAGTGCTTGCTCATTGAGCGTGAGCCACGCGGCTTGGCCAATGCCGCCTGGACTTTATCCAGCGGCTTGCTCGGCAGCAGGTCGATATGCACCGTGGCTGAGCCGTCACGATTGATCGCTTCGCGAACCGGCGCCGACAGTGCGTAGATCAAACTGCCCTCGATACCGGTGGCGGTGACCACGCATTCCCCCAGCCGAGGTTTGTCATCCGCCAGGCCAATAGCGACGTTTTTCAACGGCGCCCCGGCGAATTTGCTCACCATCAATTCGCTCCAAGCCGACACTTCGAAGCCGCAATTGCTCGGTTGCAATGGCGCGTAGGGCACGCCTTTGTCTTCCAGCAATTTGAGCCAGGCGCCATCGGAACCCAGGCGCGACCAGCTGCCACCGCCCAAGGCCAGTAGCACGGCGTCGCTGTGGACAGTTTTCTCACCGTCCGGGCTGTGGATAAGTAGACCGCCGTCGGCAGCCCAGCCTACCCAGCGATGGCGGGTGTGGATAACCACGCCTTGATCGCGCAGGCGCTTGAGCCACGCGCGCAGCAGTGGGGCGGCTTTCATGTCGGTAGGAAAGACGCGGCCGGAAGTGCCGACAAAGGTTTGAATGCCCAGGCCGTGAATCCATTCGCACAATGCCTCGGACCCAAACGCGCGTAGCAACGGCGCCATCTGCGGCGCGCGTTCGGCGTAGCGCGACAGAAAGGCCGGGTACGCTTCGGAGTGGGTAATGTTCATGCCGCCTACGCCCGCCAGCAGGAATTTGCGCCCCACCGAGGGCATGCCGTCATACAGGTCCACCCGCACGCCCGCTTGGCTCAAGACTTCAGCGGCCATCAGCCCGGCAGGGCCGCCGCCGATAATAGTGACGTGTTGAGAGGGGGTCTGAGGCATGGGCAAGACTGCGGTCGCTGAATAGGCCGGGTATTCTACCCGACGCCAGCGTGGCTGCCTGATCAAAAAATGTACACTTTCCTGCAGGCCATGCGGCTACTCGCTTTCAGGCGCTTACGCTCAAGTTATCCACAGGCCGCTCCACAGGCATTGTGGGTAACGCGCACAGTTCAATGACAGCCTGATGACGTCCACACCCGTTGTGCACTGTGGTGCAGGATGCCGTGGCGGCGGGCCAGGGCAGGGCGGTCCTTGCTGTAGCCGCCGCCGATTACGCCCATCACTGGAATATCGCGGCCCAGGCAATGGCGCATTACGGCTTCATCACGGGCGGCGACGCCTGCGTCTGTCAGCTTGAGGTAACCGAGGGCGTCATCTTTATGCACATCAACGCCGGCGTCGTACAGCACCAGGTCGGGCTGGTAGAGCGGCAGCAGGTAGTTGAGCGCATCGTCCACGACGTTAAGGTAATCAGCATCGCCCATGCCCATGGGCAGCGGGATGTCCCAGTCGCTTTGGGCTTTGCGCGCGGGGAAGTTCTTTTCGCAGTGCAGCGACACGGTGATGGCGTCCGGCGTGTCGTGGAGAATGCGCGCGGTGCCATCGCCCTGGTGCACGTCGCAGTCGAAGATCAGCACGCGGTTGACCCGCCCGCTGGCCAGCAGGTAATGGCTGATCACCGCCAGGTCATTGAAGATGCAAAAGCCCGCTGGGTAATCGTAGTGGGCGTGGTGGGTGCCGCCGGCCAAGTGACAGGCTAAGCCGTGTTCCAGCGCCTGTTCGGCGGCCAGTATCGAGCCGCCGACCGCGCGCACAGTGCGCCGGGCCAGGGCCTCGTTCCAAGGCAGGCCGAGACGCCGCTGGTCTTCACGGGACAACGCGCCGCTCATGTAGCGTTCGATATACCCAGGTTCATGCGCCAGGGCCAGAACCTCTGCCGGGCAGAGCTCGGGGCGCAGCAATTGGCTGTCCTCGGTCAGGCCGCTGTCCACCAAGTGGTCGCGCAACAGGCGAAACTTGTCCATCGGGAACCGGTGGTCCGCCGGGAACTCGGGGCTGTAGTCATCGTGGTAGATCAAGGGCAAGGGCATGGGATTTTCTGACGGGAACCTGCGAAGGATCTTAACAGCGCTGTACACTCACGCACATGGCAAGGGAGGGGACCCATGGAGCCGATACTGGAATTGGAAAGCGCGCGCTTGCTGATGCGCCAATGGCGCGACAGCGACTTGCCGGAATTTGCGCGCATGTGTGCCGACCCGCAGGTGATGCGTTATTTCCCAGCCAAGCTGAATCATTTGGAAAGCGCCGCCCTGATCGGCCGGATTCGCGGGCATTTCGCCGAATACGGCTTTGGCCTATGGGCCTTGCAGCGTAAGGACACTGGCGAATTTATTGGCCTGACCGGGCTGATGAATGTCAGCTTTGAAGCAGACTTTACCCCGGCGGTAGAAATCGGCTGGCGCCTGGCCCGCGAGCATTGGGGCCTGGGTTACGCCAGTGAAGCGGCCTGGACCGCGCTGCGCTGTGGTTTTGACCGACTGCAATTGAATGAAATCCTCGCCTTCACCACTGAAACCAATCTGCCGTCACAAAAAGTCATGCAGGCCATCGGTATGCATTACGATCCGCAGGCAGATTTTGAACACCCCAAGGTCGCAGCCGATGACCCGCTGCGCCATCATGTTTTGTACCGCATCACCCGCGCCCAATGGTTGGACACGCTGCACGGATAAGCAGCCCGGAATGCCCTATCGATTGTTGTAGGAGTTGCTCTATGAGCCAAGTATTGGAAGATCTAGTGGACTTGCTGACCCTGGAGCCGATCGAGGAAAACCTCTTTCGCGGCCGCAGCCAGGACCTGGGCTTTCGCCAACTGTTCGGCGGCCAGGTGCTTGGCCAGTCGCTGTCGGCTGCCAGCCAGACCGTAGAAGCCGCGCGGCACGTGCATTCCCTGCATGGTTACTTCCTGCGCCCCGGCGATGCGTCGTTGCCGGTGGTGTATTCGGTGGACCGCGTGCGCGATGGCGGCAGTTTCAGCACGCGTCGCGTCACCGCGATCCAGAAGGGCAACCCGATCTTCACCTGCACCACCTCGTTCCAGTACGACGAACAAGGCTTTGAGCACCAGACCACCATGCCCGTGGTGGTCGGCCCGGAGAACCTGCCGTCGGAGCTGGAGCTGACCCAGCAGCGTGCACATCTGATCCCTGAGCACATGCGCGAAAAACTGCTGTGCCCCAAGCCGATCGAAGTGCGCCCAGTCACTGAGAAAGACCCGTACAACCCACAGCCGTCCGACCCGGTGAAGTACGTGTGGTTTCGTGCCGACGGCGCCCTGGCCGACTCACCGGCGCTGCATAAATACCTGCTGGCCTACGCCTCGGACTTCGGCTTGTTGACCACCTCGCTGCTGCCCCACGGCAAGACTGTGTGGCAGAAAGACATGCAGGTCGCCAGCCTCGACCACGCGCTGTGGTTCCACGCCGACCTGCGCGCCGATGACTGGTTGCTGTACGCCATGGACAGCCCGTGGGCCGGTAACTCGCGCGGTTTCTCACGCGGCAGCGTGTACAACCGCGCCGGGCAACTGGTGGCCTCGGTGACTCAGGAAGGCTTGATTCGCCATCGCAAGGATTGGGCGTGAGCCTGTCGGACGTTAAGCATTGGGTGTTTGACATGGACGGCACCCTCACGGTGGCCGTGCATGATTTTGCGGCAATTCGCGTGGCGTTGGAGATTCCGCCTGAGGAAGACATTCTCACGCACCTGGCGGCATTGCCGGCGCAGGTAGCGGTCGCCAAGCATGCGTGGCTGCTCGAGCATGAGCGCGAGTTGGCGCTGGGTTCGGTTGCCGCTGTGGGGGCGGTGGAGCTGGTTCGCGAGCTGGCTGGGCGCGGTTATCGCCTGGGTATCCTGACCCGCAATGCGCGGGAGTTAGCGCATATCACCCTTGAAGCGATTGGCCTGGCGGACTGCTTTGCTGTCGAGGATGTGCTGGGGCGTGACGATGCGCCGCCTAAGCCTGATCCGGGTGGCCTGTTGAAACTGGCGGCGGCTTGGGACGTATCACCCAGTGAGATGGTGATGGTCGGGGATTACCGCTTTGACCTGGATTGCGGCCGGGCGGCAGGGGCCAAGACGGTGTTGGTTAACTTGCCGCAGAACCCGTGGCCGGCGTTGGCGGATTGGCATGCCCAGGATTGCGCGGCGCTGCGCCAGATGATTTAAACCAAACACCACAAAACCAATGTGGGAGCGGGCTTGCTCGCGAATGCGGTGGATCAGTCACTGATGAGTCGACTGAAACTGCGCATTCGCGAGCAAGCCCGCTCCCACATTTTGATCCGGTTTCGTCAGCTACTTTTACTTCGGGAACAACACGTTCTCGCCCTCAGACGAAGTAAACATCCCATCCCCGTCATGCCCAACCCCCGGCACTTCCACCAGCGTGTGGGTCAGTTGCGGATGGCGCGCCTTGAGGTAGTCAAAAGAGTTATGCCCACGAATCAACCGGTACGCGCCTTGGGTTTCGGCTTCGCAGCTTTTATCCAGCGCCGGGTGGTTAGGGTCGGTGTCCTGCTGGCCGAGCAGGTAGGTGATGTCGCGTGACACGTAAGCCTGTTCAAGCTGCTGGGCACTCTGGCCTTTGGCGTAGTCCGGCAGGTTTTGCATGCCGTACTTCCAGTCGTTGAAGCCTGGGCAACTGGCCGCGTCGAATTTCACCGGGCGCTGTGGGCTGAAGTAGGCGTAGGACGATGGATTGGCCACCACGTAACGCAGGCTGATGCCTTCGGTTTGCAGCATCGGGTGATCGTGGCCGGTGAGGGCGAAACGCTGCACCACTTGGCCACCGCCGGAGTGGCCGGCGACTGCGATTTGTTTCAACGCCGGGAACAGGTTGCGGTTGCCTAGGTGCTTGATAATCTGGTCCAGCGCACCGTAGGAACTGAGCTGGCCAGGGCCGACGGACGGCTCGCCGGCCATCCAGTCGTTGCCATTCCAGCGCAGCACCTGGTTGCCCAGGTGGTTGCGCTTTATGTCTGACTCATTGAGAAACTGCGGCGCGATCACCAGGGTATTGGCGGCAACCCCGGCGTGTTCGGCTGCATCTTCGCCGCTTTGCAGGTAGGTCTGTGCGTTGCGCAGACGACCATGCACGATGATCAGCGCGCGGGTGACGTTGGGCAGTGGCTGGTTCCAGTCCTGGCTCAAGCCCAGGCTGAGGTCGCCAGCGTCCAGGTGAAAACGATTGGGGCTGACCACCTTGACGCCATGCTCTTTCTCGGCGGCCCAGGTGGAGGAGGAACAGGCAATCATCACGCCGAGCAGCAATCCCAATCGTTTATTCATCTAAAGACTCTTCGCTGTAAAGGTGTCGCATTGAGTGATCTGGCCCTGGGCGAAGCCGGTCTTGAACCAGCGAACCCGCTGTGCCGAGGTGCCGTGGGTAAACGAGTCCGGCACTACGCGGCCCTGACCCTGTTGCTGCAAACGGTCATCACCGATGGCGTTGGCGGCATTCAGTGCTTCTTCAATATCGCCGGGCTCCAGCCAGTTCAGGCGTTTTTGCGCACGGTTGGCCCACACCCCGGCGAAGCAGTCGGCTTGCAGTTCTTGGCGCACCAGCAGGCCGCCGTCGCCTTGCATTTGGCGGCCTTGCTGGCGCGCGGCTTGAATCTTGGCCGAGATGCCCAGCAACGTTTGCACGTGGTGCCCGACTTCGTGGGCGATCACGTAGGCCTGGGCGAAATCGCCAGCGGCCTGGAAGCGTTGCGACATTTCCCGGAAGAAATCCAGGTCCAGGTACACCTGCTGGTCAGCCGGGCAGTAAAACGGGCCGCTGGCCGAGGTGGCGCCACCGCAGGCGGAATTCACCCGGCCACGGAACAAAATCAGTTTCGGGTTCTTATAGGCCAACCCGTTTTCCTTGAACACCTGGCCCCAGGTGTCTTCGGTATCACCCAGTACCGCGCGTACAAAATCGGCCTGCTCATCGTTGGCCGGTGGGGCCTGGCGCGATTGCGTGCTTACCGAGGGCGCTTGCTCGACCTGGCCGGTCAACTGGCCGAGGATCTGCAGTGGGTCCTGGCCGGTCAGCCAGCCGATTCCGACGATCAGCACGATGGCCGTGAGGCTCAGGCCCTTGCCGCCACCACCACCGCCGCCACTGTCATCGCGGGCATCTACCACGTTGTCGCTGCGTCGGCCTTTTTTCCATAGCATGGGGCAATCCTCTCGTTGATCCTGTGCTCACTTTTCTAAGAGCAGTGTTGTTGGTGCGTTTGAATGGCGCCAGCCCGGCTGTCCGACAAGAGACGAGAGTCGCCTAGTATCGCTGCTGTCAGGCCGTGCAGGCAGGGGCGCCAGATGAACGTTGTGTCAGCAACGCCGAGTCAGTCGCGGCAGTAACCTTCGCCGGTGTCGACGATCAGGCAATCCTTTTTATCCGCCAGCCATTTCAGGCCGGTGGCTTCACCGTCGCCGGCGCTCAACTGCTGCGGGCCGTCCGGGCGGGTAAAGGCGATGCCGTCTTCGTTGGCTTCACCTTTGAAGGTGCCGGAGTCGTCGGCGTCGAGGCCGTATTGCATGGTTAAAAGGTAATGGCCACGGCCGATGCTGTCGTCCTTGGCGATCGTCAGGTTCAGGCCTTCGACGCCGATCCACTTGCCGACCCATTTGTCGGTGGGCGGGGTGGCCGGTACCAGGGTGGCTTGTACCGAGGCCGGAGCGGGTTTGGGCGCTTCCTTGGGCTCTTGGTTACAAGCGGTGAGCAGGGCGAGGGCAGAAAGCACAAAGAGTGTTTTTTTCATAGCAGCAAGGCCTTGGTTAAAAAGTGTACAACGCACGGGGGAGCGTGCAGCGTTGGACTCAAATCCCGTGATTTAGTGCGCTGTTCGCACGGTGTTTGGTTATGCTCTTGGGGCAGACGCAAGCCCGGCTGCTAGATTACCGGGTTGAGTGCTATTGCGTTCAGTGCTCTGGGTTCAACCCGCCATGCAAGAGAATTCAATGACTGTCAGCACACCCCTTTCCGGCGTCAACCATCCCTTAAAAGGCATTCTGCTGATTGTGGTGGCGACGTTCCTTTTTTCCAGCCACGACGCCTTGTCCAAATACCTGGCCGGGTTCTATCCGATTGTGATGGTGGTGTGGGCGCGTTACCTGGTGCACACCTTGTTGATGGCTGGCATTTTCTTGCCGCAATCAGGCTTGCGTGTGCTGCGCAGCAAGCGGCCGGGCATGCAGGTGGTGCGGGCGTTGTGCTTGTTGGGCACCAGCCTGTTTTTTACCGCGGCGCTGCATTTCATCCCGTTGGCGGAAGCTACGGCGGTGAACTTCTTGGCGCCGATCCTGGTGACGGCGCTGTCGGTGCCCTTGCTCGGTGAACACGTGACGCGCGGCCAATGGCTGGCGGTGATCTGCGGGTTTGTCGGGGTGCTCATCATCATCCACCCCGGCGGTGAGCTGTTCACGCCTGCGGTGCTGCTGCCGCTGTGTTCGGCGCTGTTCTTCTGCTTCTACCAACTGCTCACGCGCATCCTCAGCCAATACGATACGCCGACCACCAGCAACTTTTTCGCCGGGCTGTGCAATACCTTGGTGATGAGTGCAATGGTGCCGTTCTTCTGGCAGCTGCCCTCGCTGTGGCATGGCGTGATGATGCTGGCGCTGGGCACGTGCGGGATGACCGCCCACTTGATGTTGACCCAGGCCTTCCGCTTCGCGGCGCCGGCCTTGCTGGCGCCGTTCGGCTATTGCCAGATCGTGTTTGCGGGGTTGTTGGGCTGGCTGGTGTTCAACCATACCCCCGACTTGACCACGGTGGTCGGCATCGGGGTGATCTGCATGAGCGGGTTGGCCGCTGCCTGGCAGCAGCGGCGGCGTTGAATCACTCGTCGACGGTAGGAATCTTGCGCGGCGCCATGAAGTACATCCAGGTCAGCGCAATGAAGTACATCGCCGGGATCAGGGTGAACAGCACGGTGTAGTTGTTGTTCGTGACCGTGAGGATATGGCCGACGATCTGGGTCATGAACATGCCGCCGATGGCCGCGCACATACCGCCGAAACCGAACACCGTGCTCATCATGTGCTTGGGCGTGTAGTCCATCACCAGGCTCCAGATGTTGGCGGTCCAGGCCTGGTGCGCGCCAATGGCCAGGGAGATGGCGAACACTGCGACCCACAGCTGGCTGGAGCCGGCGGCCATGATTACGCCGATGATGCAGCAGGCGAACAGCAGCATCGACAACAGCCGTGCCTTGATCGGATTCATCCCACGGCCGATCAGGAACGACGACAGAATCCCCCCACCCACGCTGCCGAAGTCGGCTGTCAGGTAAATGATGATCAGCGGGATGCCCATCTGAGTCACGTTGATGCCCAGGTTGTATTGCTGGTTCAGAAACGGCGGCAGCCAGTACAGGTAGAACCAGAACACCGGCGCGGTCATTGCGTAAGCGAGGGCGAAGGCCCAGGTGCCGCGCATGCGCAGGATGCGGCTGAAGGGCACGCTCGGTTGCTCCGGTTCGACTTCCTGTTGCACGTAGTCCAATTCGGATTGTTTGACCGTCGGATGCTCTTCCGGGTTGTAGTACTTCAAACCCCAAAACACCAGCCAGATCAGGCCCAGCGAGGCCATGCACAGGAACGCCGCTTGCCAGCCCCACACGTGGAGGATCAACGGCAGCAGCATCGGCGTCATCATCGCGCCCACGTTGGTACCGGCGTTGAAGATACCGGTGGCCACCGCGCGCTCACCGGCCGGGAACCACAACCGCGTGGTCTTGACGCAGGCGGGGTAGTTGGCGGCTTCGGTGAGCCCGAGGATAAAGCGGCACACCATAAAGCCTACGGCCGACGTGGCCAGGCCGTGGGCGCCGGTGGCCAGGCTCCATAACAGCACTGCGCAGAAGAACACGCGCTTCACGCCGACGCGGTCGATCAAGCGACCTTGCAGCACAAAGCCGATGGCATAGCCGACCTGAAACCAAAAGTTGATGTTGGCGTAGTCCATCGCCGTCCAGCTCATCTCCTTGGCCAGGATCGGTTGCATCACGCCCAGGGCGGCGCGATCAATGTAGTTCAGGGTGGTGGCGAAGAACACCAGGGCCAGCATGCCCCAGCGCGTTTTGCCCACGGCCATGGCGCCGCGGATTTTGTCGCCGATGCCGCTGTGTGGATTGCTGTGGCGCACGGCCACGGCGGGAGTTTGCGAAGGCATGAGGTCGTACCCGTTTTTTGAAATTTTTATGGTGTGTTCTGGGTCATTTTTTCTATGAGGCTGCGTAGTCGATGGTGCGCAGTGGCTAAAAACTCGTCAATTCACCGAGTGCCATTTTGTTCGATAATCGCCCATAAAACTAACTGGTTCGTACATTTCAATTGCTGCAAACAGTTTAGCGGCGAATAATTTGCCGTAAATAAGACGAGCCTCATATGCCGGGAGTCGCCCCATGCAACGCTCCATTGCCACTGTTTCCTTGAGTGGAACCCTGCCGGAAAAACTCGAAGCCATCGCCGCCGCCGGGTTTGATGGTGTAGAAATCTTCGAAAACGATCTGCTGTATTACGACGGTAGCCCACGGGAAGTCAGGCAGATGTGCGCCGACCTCGGCATCGCCATCACCCTGTTCCAGCCGTTTCGCGACTTTGAAGGCTGCCGCCGCGACCGCCTGGCGCGCAACCTCGAGCGTGCCGAGCGCAAGTTCGACTTGATGCAGGAGCTGGGTACCGACCTGGTGCTGGTGTGCAGCAATGCCTCGACCGACTGCGTCGGCGATGAGCGCATTTTACTCGATGATCTCAGCTTGCTGGCCGAACACGCCGGCCGCCGTGGCCTGCGCATCGGCTATGAAGCGTTGGCCTGGGGCAGGCATGTGAACACCTGGCGGCAGGTGTGGAGCCTGGTGCGCCAGATCGACCACCCGAGCCTGGGCGGGTTGCTCGACAGCTTCCACACGCTGTCGCTCAAGGGCGACCCGAGTGGAATCGCACAGATTCCCGGCGACAAAATTTTCTTCGTGCAAATGGCTGATGCGCCGATCCTGGCCATGGATGTGCTGGAGTGGAGCCGGCATTTCCGCTGCTTCCCAGGGCAGGGCGAATTCGACTTGGCGGGGTTCCTGGCGCCGATCGTCCAGAGTGGTTACACCGGGCCGTTGTCCCTGGAAATTTTCAATGATGGCTTTCGCGCGGCACCGACGCGGGCGAATGCGGCAGATGGCTTGCGTTCGCTGTTGTACTTGGAAGAAAAAACCCGCGAGCGTCTCAAGCAGTCAGCACCGGCCCAGCCCGTCGGTATCTTGTTTGATACGCCCGCCGCCAGCGAATACGACGGCATCGAATTTCTCGAGTTTGCCGTGGATGAAAACCTTGGCGCCAAGCTCACGCAATGGCTGGAGCGCCTGGGGTTCGTCAAGGCTGGCCAGCACCGTTCCAAGAGCGTGAGCCTGTTGCGCCAGGGCGATATCAACTTGATCCTCAACTGCGAACCCTATTCCTTTGCCCACAACTTCTTCGAAGCCCACGGGCCGTCGTTGTGCGCCACGGCCATCCGGGTCAAGGACAGCGCCAAGGCGTTGCAGCGTGCAGTTGCCTACAAAGGTCAGCCTTATCGTGGCCTGGTCGGGCCGAATGAACTGGAACTGGCCGCCGTGCGTGCGCCAGACGGCAGCCTGATTTACCTGGTGGACCAAAGCGAAGGCGGGCTATACGACACCGACTTCAACCTGCAAGCGGCTGCCGCATCAAGTGGCGGGCTGTTGCGCATCGACCATATGGCCATGGCGCTGCCAGCCGACAGCCTCGACAGCTGGGTGCTGTTCTACAAGAGCCTGTTGGATTTCGAAGCCGATGACGAAGTGGTGCTGCCCGACCCTTACGGTCTGGTCAAAAGTCGTGCGCTGCGCAGCCGTTGTAGCTCGATCCGCCTGCCGCTGAATATTTCCGAGAATCGCAACACCGCCATTTCCCACGCGCTGTCGAGCTATCGTGGCTCGGGCGTGCACCACATTGCCTTCGACTGCGCGGATATTTTCGCCGAGGTCAGCCGGGCCAAAGCGGCGGGCGTGCCGTTGCTGGATATCCCGCTCAATTACTACGACGACCTGGCGGCGCGTTTTGATTTCGATGACGAGTTCCTCAGCGAGCTGGCGTACTACAACGTGCTGTACGACCGTGACGCTCAAGGCGGTGAGTTGTTTCACGTGTATACCGAGCCATTCGAGGGGCGGTTTTTCTTCGAGATTATCCAACGTAAAAACGGCTATGCCGGGTATGGCGCAGCCAACGTGGCGGTGCGCCTGGCGGCGATGGCCAAGTCGCGCAGCGGTGCAGCACGGCAGGCGCGTTTATAACGGCCGGCCAGGTGCTTCCTTCGGGGAGCGCCTCGGCCCATAATCGCGGCCTGCACAACAAAAATGGCCGTGAGCGCACCATGACCCTGACCCCCGACCTCTCCGCTGTGTCAGACGCACCGCGCAAGAGTCGTAAGAACAACCCAGAAAAGACCCGCGAAAACATCCTCCAGGAAGCCATCGTCGAGTTTGTTCAGCAGGGGCTGTCTGGCGCTCGCGTGGATGCCATCGCCGAGCGCATCCACACCTCCAAACGCATGATCTACTACTACTTCGGCAGCAAGGAGCAGTTGTACGTCGAGGTGCTGGAGAAACTCTACGGCGACATTCGCAACACCGAAACCCGCATGAACCTCACCGCCCTGGAGCCGCGCGAAGCGATTCGTCGGCTAGTGGAGTTCACCTTTGATCACCACGATCAGAACGTGGATTTCGTGCGCATCGTCAGCATCGAAAACATCAACAACGCCGAGTATGTGAAGCGCTCGGACTCGATCAAGGCGATGAACAGCAATATTCTCGAAGGGCTGGGTGCCACGTTGCGGCGCGGCGCTGAGATGGGGGTGTTTCGCCAAGGGTTGAACCCGCTGGACGTGCACCTGCTGATCAACTCATTCAGTTTTTACCGGGTGTCCAACCGCCATACGTTCAGTGAGATCTTTCAGATCGAGCTGTCGGATGAGGCGGTTAAACAGCGGCATCGGGAGATGATTTGTGAGTCGGTGATGCGTTACCTGCAGGCCTAATCCTGTGGGAGCTGGCTTGCCCGTGATAACGCTGTGTCAGTCAGATCAATACTGACTGCTCAACCGCTATCGCAAGCAAGCCAGCTCCCACATTTCTTGGATCGGTTTTCTAGAGTTAAGTATTCATGCTCTGGAAGTGCGCCAGCATTCTTTGCGCATCCGGCGCCTGCCCACTGAACAACTCAAACGCCTTCACCGCTTGAAATACCGCCATATTGCCGCCATCCAACGTGCGGCAACCCAAAGCGCGAGCGTTGCGCAGCAGCTCGGTTTCCAGCGGGAAATACACGATCTCCGCGACCCATAACTGCGCCCGCAACAAGGCCGGCGGCACCGGTGTGCCGGGCAACTTGGACATGCCCATCGGCGTGGTGTTGACCAGCCCATCCGCCTCGGCCATGGCGTTTTCCAGGTGGCTGCCGACCTGGGCGCGACCGGCGCCGAAACGTTGGGCGAGGTTGTCCACAAGGTCACGGGCGCGGGCCACGTCCACGTCAAAAATGCTCAAGTGTTCCACGCCCTCCGCCAGCAGCGCGTGGGCCACTGCCGCGCCCGCGCCGCCGGCGCCCATCTGCACGACACGTTGGCGGGCGACGTCATTCAAATTGCGCCGAAAGCCTTCGGCGAAGCCCAGGCAATCGGTGTTGTGGCCGATGCGTTTGCCGCCCTTGAACACCACGGTGTTGACCGCGCCAATGCCTTGGGCTTCGTCGGACAACTCATCGAGCAACGCCAGGATGGCCTGCTTGCACGGGTAGGTAATGTTCAACCCGGTGAACTGCATCATCTCGGCGGCGTCCAGCAGCTCGGGCAGGGCGTTGATGTTCAGTTGCAGCGGTTCCAGATCGATCAGGCGATACAAATAACGCAGGCCTTGAGCGTCACCTTCCTGCTCATGCAGGGCGGGAGTGCGGGAGGCTTGGATACCCGAGCCGATCAGGCCGGCGAGGATGCGCGGTTTCATCGGGCTCATCCTTTCAAGGTGTGGCTGAAGTGTTCCAGGGCCAGGTGGTAGCCGTGGCTGCCGAACCCGGCGAGCACCGCCTTGGCGATGGGCGACACAAAGGAGTGATGCCTGAACGCCTCACGTGCGTGCACGTTGGATAAATGCACTTCGATCACCGGCACTTCACTGGCTACCAGCGCGTCGCGAATCGCGACCGAGGTGTGGGTCCAGGCCGCCGGGTTGATCACGATACCGGCGCAACGGGCACGGGCGCCGTGGATCCAGTCGAGCAATTCGCCTTCGTGGTTGGTCTGGCGGAATTCGATTTTCAGCCCGAGCTTTTCGGCGCTGCGGCCACACAGGGCGGCGATGTCGGCCAGGGTTTCATGGCCGTAGGTGGCGGGCTCGCGGGTGCCGAGCAGGTTGAGGTTGGGGCCGTTGAGCACCAGCACGAGAGGCGGCATTTAGGGGGTCTCCACAGTTCTTATCTGTTGTGGAGATAAAATGTACTGGATGGTTAGTTTGGTCAATTGTTGATAGCGGATGTGTTCGATTATCGAACCGTTATCTGTGAAACAGCTTCGGGATTTCGACGCCGGTTGTCGGGCTGCACGGGGAAAAGTGTAACTTGGCGGAAAATAACCTAACGGATGGGTTGCGATGAAAGTAGGTGCTTACAAAGGCTATGTAATCTCGGTGTTTCTCAGGGATGAGCATTGCCCGCCTCACGTGCATGTCAGGGGCAAGGAATGGGATGCACGGTTTCGTTTCAGTTTTTTGAATGGGGACGTGGAGTTGTGGGATATAGAGCCTGAACGGAGGCAGCCACCCACGGCGGTCATGAAGGAAATACGCGAGGCAATAATGCAGCGGCACTACTTGGCGCGGGACGCAGCCTGATCGCCACAAGCCAACCGTTGATGGCGTTGGCGGCGAGCCTGGTAGCGTCGCGCAACGGTCGCAAAAGCAGCGCCGCCAAGTCGGCGGCCGCCCGAGCCAACGGCAAGAAGGGCGGTCGTCCACGCAAGAAGGAAGAAGAGGGCGTTGAATTACCGCCGGGTCAATAACACTCCGGATTCCATGTGGTGCGTCCACGGGAACTGGTCAAACATCGCACACTGGGTAATCTGGTGCGTGTCATGCAGTTGCGCAATGTTCGCCGCCAACGTCTCCGGGTTGCAGGAGATGTACAGGATGTTATCGAAGCGCCGGGTCAGTTCGCAGGTGTCCGGGTCCATGCCAGCGCGCGGTGGGTCGACGAAGACGCTACCGAACTCGTAGCTTTTCAGGTCGATGCCGTGCAGGCGGCGGAACGGGCGCACTTCGTTGAGCGCCTCGGTGAGTTCTTCGGCAGACAGGCGCACCAAGGTGACGTTATCCACGGCGTTTTCATCGAGGTTGCTCAGCGCAGCATTAACCGAGGTTTTGCTGATCTCGGTGGCCAGCACTTTGCGCACGCGAGTGGCCAAAGGCAGGGTGAAGTTACCGTTGCCGCAGTACAGCTCAAGCAAATCATCCGGGCGATCGCCCAAGGCTGCGTACGCCCAATTGAGCATCTTTTGGTTCACCGTGCCGTTAGGCTGGGTAAATGCGCCTTCGGGTTGGCGATAGCTGAATGTGCGCCCGCCCACTTCAAGTTTTTCCACCACGTAGTCGTGGCCGATCACATCGCGCTTGCCTTTGGAGCGGCCGATGATGCTGACATTCAAGTCGGCAGCGAGCGTGTTGGCGGCCGTGTGCCAATGCTCATCCAGTGGGCGGTGATAACACAGGGTGATCATCGCGTCGCCGGCCAAGGTGGTGAGGAACTCCACCTGGAACAGCTTGTGGCTCAGTGCTGCGCTGGCTTGCCAGGCAGCCTTGAGTTTCGGCATCAACTGGTTGATACGTGCACTGGCGATGGGGAACTCTTCGATCAGGATCGGCGTGCGCTTGTCGTCCTGGGAAAACATCGCGTAGTGGCGCTCGCCGCCTTCGCGCCACAGGCGGAACTCCGCCCGCAGGCGAAAGTGCTGCAGCGGCGAATCGAAGACCTGTGGCTCGGGTGCGTCGAACGATGCCAGCAGGTCACGCAAGCGCGTGACCTTGTCTTGCAGTTGAGCGGTGTAACTTGCGGCGTCAAAAGTCATGCGTTGAACCAGCCCAGCTTGATCACAAACAGAATCGACAGGATCACCAGTGCCGGGTTCAGCTCACGGTAGCGGCCCGAAAGCAGCTTGATGGCGGTCCAGGCGATGAAACCGAAGGCGATGCCGTTGGCGATGGAGTAAGTGAAGGGCATCGCCAGGGCGGTGATCACCACCGGCGCTGCAACAGTAATGTCGTCCCAGTCGATTTCGGCCAGGCCGGAGGTCATCAGCACGGCCACGAACAGCAGCGCCGGCGCGGTGGCGAAGGCTGGAACGCTGGCGGCCAGTGGCGAGAAGAACAGCGCCAACAGGAACAGGATCGCGACCACGACGGCGGTCAAACCGGTACGGCCACCGGCGCTCACCCCCGCAGCGGACTCGATGTAGCTGGTGGTGGTCGAGGTGCCCAGCAGCGAACCTGCCATGGCGGCGGTGCTGTCGGCGATCAGTGCACGGCCCATTTTCGGCATGTGGCCGTCCTTGCCCATCAGGCCGGCGCGCTTGGCGACGCCGATCAGGGTGCCGGAGTTGTCGAACAGGTCAACGAACAGGAACGCGAAGATCACGCTGACCAGGCCGATATCCAGCGCGCCTTTGATATCCAGTTGCAGGAAGGTCGGGGCCAGGGATGGCGGCATCGAGATCACGCCGCCGAACGGGGTGACATTCAACAGGATCGACACGATGGTCACGGCCAGGATGCCGATCAGCACTGCGCCGCGTACGGCCAGGGCTTCCAGCGCTACGATGAGCATAAAGCCAAGAGTGGCCAGGATCGGCGCCGGTTTCTTCAGGTCGCCCAGGCCAACCAAGGTGTTCGGGTTGCCGACCACGATCCCGGCGTTGTGCAGGGCGATCAGCGCCAAGAACAGGCCGATACCGGCGGCAATCGCCGAGCGCAGGGGCAAGGGAATGCTGTTGATGATCCACTCACGGATGCGGAAGATCGACAGCAGGAAGAACAGCACCGCCGAAATGAACACTGCGCCCAGCGCCACTTGCCAAGTGTGGCCCATGTGCAGGACCACGGTGTAGGTAAAGAAGGCGTTGAGGCCCATGCCCGGTGCCAGCGCGATCGGGTAGTTGGCGATCAGGCCCATCACGGTTGAACCGATGGCGGCGGCCAAGCAGGTCGCGACGAACACCGCGCCCTTGTCCATGCCGGTCTCGCCGAGGATGCTCGGGTTCACGAACAGAATGTAGGCCATGGCCAAAAAGGTCGTGATCCCTGCGAGGATCTCGGTGCGCACATTGGTGTTGTGTGCCTTGAGTTGAAACAGCTTTTCCAGCATGCCGGCTCCCTGTGACGCTATTTTGCGTCGTTATTTGTTGACCTCTAAGTCAAAGCACAAACTGCGCCAAGCGCCTGTGGTTTCAGAGAGGATCGGAAAAAGCGGCGCATCATACCAGCAGCCGACGGCCAGTGGCGCATAGGCTTGGTTTTGATGGTGCATGGCCTTGAGGCATACTGCGCCGACGTCTAATACAGGGTCGATAACAGCATGAAAAAAGCCAACGCCAGCAGTCTAGCTCTGTTCGCCGTTATCGGCCTGGGGCTGGTGGCACCGGCTTGGGGCGCGACTGCACCGCCCTTGAGCGAGGTGCGCGTATTCAAGGTTGAATCGGCCGGTTGCACTGAGACCATCCCTGAGCGGGCGAGCAGTACCCAGATGTGCACGCACCGTGGGCCAACCCAGGTTTCAGTGATGGAGGTCGGCCTGGGCAAAAACCCCATGGGCCGTTTCGATGGCGCGCAGTTGAACGGGCAGCGCACGCCGGTGTGCCAGGTCGGCACCATCAGCGAAGTGTGCAATGGCGCCGGCACCGTGATGGGCTACATCTATGTCTTCGACCTGAATGTCCAAGCGCCTGGCTGGTTCGAATACAGCAATGCCTCGATCAATGGCCCGCAAAACATCCTGAAAACGCTGCTCAATATCCGCTGATCAATTGCCTTGAACGCTCAATACCCCGGGAAGTCGTACCCCTTGAGACGGCGACTTTCCTGAACGCCGCGGATGGATACCAACCCGTGAGGTGTTTATGAGCGCAATCCCCAATGGCGCGGCGGCTAAGCCGTTCGCCAGTCACCCGATACGCTTGACCCTGAACGGGCAAGACCGCCACCTGAAGGTTTTGCCTTGGACCACCCTGCTCGACCTTTTGCGTGAGCAACTCGACCTGGTCGGCAGCAAAAAAGGCTGCGACCACGGCCAATGCGGCGCCTGCACCGTATTGCGCGATGGCAAGCGCGTGAACGCCTGCCTGACCCTGGCGGTGATGTGCGACGGCGCCGAGCTGACCACCATCGAAGGCCTGGCCGACGGCGACGTGTTGCATCCGATGCAGCAGGCCTTCATCAAGCATGACGCCTTCCAGTGCGGCTACTGCACTCCCGGCCAGATCTGTTCCGCCGTCGGCCTGGCTAATGAGGGCCGCGCCCACGACAGCGCACAAATCCAGGAATTGATGAGCGGCAACCTCTGCCGTTGCGGTGCCTACACCAACATCCGCGATGCCATCGAAGAGGCCTTGCCCGCCTGCCGTGCACAGAGAGGTGAGCCATGAACCCCTTCCAGTACAGCAAGCCGGCCGATGTGCACGAGGCCGTGCACCTGAGCAGCGCGGCGTCACGCTTTATCGCCGGTGGCACCAACCTGCTGGACCTGATGAAAGAAAACATCAGCCGCCCCGAACACCTGATCGATATCACCGGCCTGCCGCTCAAAAGCGTTGAACAAACCGCCAGTGGCGGCGTGCTGATCGGCGCGTTAGTGAGCAATGCCGACCTGGCCTGGCACCCGTTGATTGAACAGCGTTACCCGTTACTGTCCCAGGCAATCCTGGCCGGCGCCTCGCCGCAACTGCGCAACATGGCCAGTACCGGCGGCAACTTGTTACAGCGTACCCGTTGCTACTACTTCTATGACGCCAGCGTGCCCTGCAACAAGCGCGAACCCGGCAGCGGCTGCCCGGCGCGCACCGGCTTGAACCGCATTCACGCGATCCTCGGCGCCAGCGAACACTGCGTGGCCACGCACCCTTCGGATATGTGCGTAGCCCTGGCAGCACTGGCGGCGCGGGTGCATGTAGAGGGGCGTGGCGGCGCACGGGTCATCGAGTTTGCCGACTTCCACCGACTGCCCGGCGACACGCCGCAGCGCGACAACCTGCTGGCTGATGATGAGTTGATCACCGCCATCGAACTGCCCGCCGACCAGTTGGCCAGTCACAGCCATTACCTGAAAATCCGCGACCGTGCGTCCTACGCCTTCGCCTTGGTCTGCGTCGCCGCCGCCCTCGAACTGGACGGCGATCAAATCATCGACGCCCGCCTGGCCTTGGGCGGCGTGGCGCACAAACCCTGGCGTGACCGTGCAGTGGAAGCCTCACTGATTGGTCAGACGGTGAGCCGTGAAACCTTCAGCAACGCTGCCGACGCCTTGCTGCAAGACGCCGAACCGCTGGAACACAACGGCTTCAAGATCAAGCTGGCGCGCCGCGGGATTATCCGTGCCCTGAGCGACGCCGCGACGGCAGGAGAACGCCCATGACCGCTATCGGCAAACCCATGGACCGCGTCGACGGCCTGCTCAAAGTGACTGGCCAGGCACGTTATGCCGGCGAGTTTCCAGGCGAAGACTTGCTGCATGGCAGCGTGGTCTCCAGCACCATCGCGAGAGGCCGGGTGGTTAAGATCGATACCTCCAAAGCGCTGGCACTGCCGGGCGTGGTCATGGTGCTTGATCATCTCAACCGGCCCAAACTCGCCAGCTACGATGACGCGTTCGCTGACGCCGATGCGGCGGATGGCGCGCCGTTCCGCCCGCTGTATAACGACTGCGTCCTTTATAGCGGCCAACCGTTGGCCCTGGTGATCGCCAATAATCTGGAGCTGGCGCGGCATGCCGGCTCTCTGGTCGAGATCGAGTATGCAAGCGAAGCCTTTGAAACCGACTTGGTGGCCCTGCAGGAACAGGCGTACCCATCGCCGCAAACGCCCCCCAAGCCACGCGGCAACTTCCAGGCCGAGTGGGCCACTGCGGCCGTCAGCCTCGACGTGCACTACAGCACGCCCATCGAGCACCACAATCCGATGGAACCCCACGCCAGTACCGTGCTGTATCAACCGGACGGCACCCTGCACATCCACGACAAGACCCAAGGCCCGCAGAACTGCCAGGCGTATGTGCAAAAGGTCTTCGGCCTGGATAAAAGCCAGGTGCGGATTTTTGCTGCGTTCGTCGGTGGCGCCTTCGGCTCGGGCCTGCGCCCGCAGTACCAATTGCCCCTGGCAGTGATGGCCGCGCTGGCGCTCAAGCGTTCGGTGCGCGTAACCCTGACCCGGCAGCAGATGTTCACCTTCGGCTATCGCCCGCGCACTTTGCAGCGCTTGCAGATGGGCGCCGCCGCTAATGGCCGCCTGCTGGCATTGGGGCACACCGCGATTGGCCAGACCTCACGTTTCGAAGATTTCAGCGAACACGTGGTGGAATGGAGCGGCATGCTTTACCACTGCGACAACGTGCAGTTGACCTACAACCTGGTCCCGCTGGACGTGTTCACCCCGCTGGATATGCGCGCGCCAGGCGCCGCGTTGGGCGTGATCGGCCTGGAATGCGCCATGGACGAACTGGCCTGTGCGCTGGGCATGGACCCGGTGCAACTGCGCCTGATCAACTACGCCGAGCGCAACCAGAACGAAGATAAACCCTGGTCGAGCAAAGCCCTGCGTGAGTGCTACAGCGAAGGCGCCGAACGCTTCGGCTGGGGCCAGCGCAACCCGGAGCCGCGCAGCATGCGTGACGGCAACCAGTTGATCGGCTGGGGCATGGCCGGTGGCGTGTGGGAGGCGTTACAGATGAAGGCCAGCGCCAAGGCGCGCATCGACGCCGAGGGCAAATTGACCGTGAGCAGCGCCACCACCGATATCGGCACCGGCACTTACACGGTGATGACCCAGATTGCCGCCCAAGCCAGCGGCGTGCCGATGGCCGACATTAGCTTTTTGCTGGGTGACTCGTCATTGCCCACGGCGCCGTTGCAGGGCGGCTCGTTTACCGTGTCGTCTGTCGGCACCGCCGTGCAGCAGGCGTGCGAGGCTCTGAATGCCAAGCTGCTGAAAGTCGCCCGGCAGACTTACCCGGTATTTAAGGATGCTGAAGCGGTGCGCTTTGAAGACGGCCAACTGCATACCGGTGACGTGTGTGTATCGCTGGCGCAACTGGTTAAAGACAGCGGCGAAGACGCCTTGCAAGTGCAGGTTGACAGCGAGCCGGGCAAGCAACGCGAGGGTTACGCCTCGGCGACGCACTCGGCGGTGTTTGTCGAAGTTCGGGTTGACGAAGACCTGGGCATCATTAAGGTCAGCCGGGTGGTCAGCGCGATTGCGGCCGGGCGCGTAGTCAACCCGAAGATGGCCCGTAGCCAGATTCTCGGCGGCGTGGTGTGGGGCATTGGCATGGCGTTGCATGAGGAAACCCAGATCGACCATCAACTGGGCCGCTATATGAACCACAGCCTGGCCGAGTACCACATACCGGTGAATGCCGATATCGGCGACATTGAGGTGATTTTTGTCGAAGAACATGACGCGACCGTCAACGCCTTGGGTTCCAAGGGCGTAGGCGAGATCGGCATAGTCGGCGTGGCGGCGGCGGTGGCGAATGCGATTTATCACGCCACCGGCAGGCGGGTACGGGACTTTCCCATCACCCTGGATAAGGTGCTGTAGCGCAAGCCTTCAAACCACTGAAGCACCCATGTGGGAGCCGGGCTTGCCCTCGATAGCGGTGGGGCAGCCATCAATACGGTGCTGACCCACCGCTATCGCAGGCAAGCCAGCGCCCACATTTGCTGTATTCCAACACCAGACTAGGTGGCGGGGCTTATTGCTTTGCCTCTTCCACCGGTACGTGCATACGGTCGCGATTGGCCAGGGTAGGGAACAGTTTTATCCACACCCCCGTCACCAGCAGCGTGCCGATCCCGCCCATGACCACGGCGGGCACGGTGCCGAACCAGTGGGCGGTGATGCCCGACTCGAATTCGCCCAACTGATTGGAGGCGCCGATAAACAGGCCGTTGACCGCACTCACCCGGCCGCGCATTTCATCCGGGGTTTCCAACTGCACGAACGAGGCGCGGATGACCATGCTGATCATGTCCGCTGCACCCAGCACTACCAGCACCGCCAGCGAGAACCAGAACGATGTCGACAGGCCGAAGGCGATGGTCGCTACGCCGAACACCCCGACGGCGGTGAACATCACGCGGCCGACCTTGCGGTCCACCGAGAACCGCGCCAGCCACAACGACATCAACAAAGCGCCCACCGCCGGCGCCGAGCGCAGCAGGCCCAGGCCCCAGGCGCCAGTCAGCAAAATGTCTTTGGCGAACACCGGCAGCAACGCGGTGGCGCCGCCCAGCAGCACGGCGAACAGGTCCAGGGAGATCGCGCCGAGGATGTCCGGGCGGCTGCGAATAAAGCGAATCCCGGCCAGCAGCGAATCCATAGTTGCCTTGGCTTTGTTCAGCGGGGTCTGGCGGGCGGGCAGATTAAGGGTTAGCACGCAGGCGATCAGGTACAGCGCCACTGTCGGGCCATACACCCACACGCTGCCAAATGCATACAGCAAGCCGCCGAGGGCCGGTGCGACGATGGTCGCCAGTTGCTGCGCCGACTGCGAGGAGGCCACCGCCCGTGGGAACAGCGCGCTGGGTACGATGCTCGGCAGTAGTGCCTGGGTGGTGGGCATTTCAAACGAGCGCGCGGCGCCAAGCAGGAAGGCGAGGATAAAGATCATCTCGCGGGTCACGTTGCCGCTCAGGCCGCCGATGGCCAGGGACAGGGCAATCAACGCCTGCACGGTCTGGCAGAGGGCGGCGACCTTGCGCCGCTCATAGCGGTCGGCCACGTGCCCGGTATGCAGCATGAACAGCACGCGCGGTATGAATTCCACCAGGCCGACCAGGCCCAGGTCCAGCACATTTCCGGTCAGTTGGTAGAGGTTCCAGCCGATCGCCACGGTGAGCATCTGGAAGCCGCTGGCCGTAAAGATCCGCGCCAGCCAGAACGCGATGAAAGGGCGGTGGTGACGCAACAGCAACGCAGGTTCACTAGGCATCGGCAATGGAAATCAGGTGCGGAGGGAATGGCGAGATTAGCATCAAGCTGTAACAAATAGTTGCAAGGGTTTGCTGGGGGCCCGGCTGAGGCAAGCTGTCACGCGTCAAAAGACCACGCCTTCCTACAGCCAAAATAGGACTATTCTTTCAGCAATGCTTGATCCAGATCAAAACCAGCCCCGGGATTGTTCTGGCGGCTGAAAGGCCGGATTCCCTACGTGTTTGGTTAAAAAAGAAACGAATTGAAATTCGCCGCACTCCATATACGTGGGGGCAGTGGGTGCAGGCTCCCAGCCAGCAGCCGGTATTACCTGACAGAGGAAGACTTATGTTCGGTTTGGAGGCGCTAGATCTCGCCCGAATTCAATTCGCGTTCACCATCTCATTCCACATCCTGTTCCCGGCGATCACCATCGGCCTGGCCAGCTACCTTGCGGTGCTGGAAGGCTTGTGGCTCAAGACCCATAACGACACCTACCGTGACCTCTACCATTTCTGGTCGAAGATCTTTGCCGTCAACTTCGGCATGGGCGTGGTTTCGGGCTTGGTCATGGCCTACCAGTTCGGCACCAACTGGAGTCGCTTCTCGGACTTCGCCGGCGCCGTTACCGGGCCGTTGCTGACGTACGAAGTGCTCACGGCCTTCTTCCTCGAGGCAGGTTTCCTCGGGGTAATGCTGTTCGGCTGGAACAAGGTGGGGCGCAAGCTGCACTTTTTCTCCACCGTGATGGTCGCTGTCGGTACGTTGATCTCGACTTTCTGGATCCTGTCGTCCAACAGCTGGATGCAGACGCCCCAGGGCTTTGAAATCGTTGACGGCCGCGTGATACCGACGGATTGGTTTGCCGTGGTCTTCAACCCGTCATTCCCTTATCGCCTGGCGCATATGGCCACGGCGGCGTTCGTGGCCACCGCGTTCTTCGTCGGTTCCTCGGCGGCCTGGCACTTGCTGCGCGGCAAGGACAACCCGGCAATCCGCACCATGTTGTCGATGGCGATGTGGATGGCCCTGATCGTGGCGCCTATCCAGGCGGTGATCGGCGACTTCCATGGCCTGAACACGCTCAAGCACCAGCCGGCGAAAATCGCCGCGATTGAAGGCCACTGGGAGAACATCGGCAACGAGCCGACGCCGCTGATCCTGTTCGGCTGGCCCGACATGAAAGCTGAAAAAACCAAATACGCGGTCGAGATCCCGTACCTTGGCAGCCTGATCCTCACTCATTCCCTGGATAAACAGGTGCCGGCGCTCAAGGAGTTTCCGCCTGAAGACCGCCCCAACTCGACCATTGTGTTCTGGTCGTTCCGGGTCATGGTCGGCCTGGGTTTCCTGATGATCTTCACCGGCATTTTCAGCCTTTGGCTGCGCCGCGGCGACAAGATGTACACGTCCAAGCCGTTCCTGTACCTGGCGCTGTGGATGGGCCCGTCCGGCCTGATCGCGATTCTCGCCGGTTGGTTCACCACCGAAATCGGCCGTCAGCCGTGGGTGGTCTATGGGCTGATGCGCACGGCGGATGCATCGTCCGGGCATAGCCTGGCGCAGATGACGATCACGTTGGTGTTGTTTGTGGTGGTGTACTTCGCGCTGTTTGGCGCAGGGCTGGGCTACATGATGCGCCTGGTGCGCAAAGGGCCTCAGACTCACGAGGGCTCCGAGCCTACTCACGGTGGGCCCGGCCAGAAACGTACACCGGCGCGTCCGTTGTCCGCCGCCGATGATGGCAGCGATGACGACCACGCCCACATCCAGCACAAGGGGAATTGAGATGGGTATTGATCTTCCGCTGATATGGGCTGTGATCATCATCTTCGGCATCATGATGTACGTGGTGATGGATGGCTTCGACCTGGGTATCGGCATTCTGTTTCCGTTTATCCCCGGCAAAGTCGACCGTGACGTAATGATGAACACCGTCGCCCCGGTATGGGACGGCAACGAGACCTGGCTGGTTCTGGGAGGCGCAGCGTTGTTCGGCGCATTCCCGCTGGCCTATTCGGTGGTGTTGTCGGCGTTGTACCTGCCGCTGATCCTGATGCTGATCGGGCTGATCTTCCGTGGCGTTGCCTTCGAGTTTCGCTTCAAGGCCAAGGACGACAAGCGTCACCTGTGGGACAAGGCGTTTATCGGCGGCTCTGTCGCGGCGACGTTCTTTCAGGGCGTGGCGCTGGGGGCGTTTATCGACGGCATTCCGGTGGTCAACCGCCAGTTTGCCGGTGGCTCGCTCGACTGGGCCACGCCGTTCACGATGTTCTGCGGCGTGGCTTTGGTCATCGCCTATGCCTTGCTCGGCTGCACGTGGCTGATCATGAAGACCGAAGGCAAGTTGCAGGAGCAGATGCACAACCTGGCGCGGCCTTTGGCCTTCGTGGTGTTGGCGGTGATCGGTATCGTCAGCCTGTGGACGCCGCTGGCGCATCCGGAAATCGCTTCGCGCTGGTTCACCCTGCCGAACCTGTTCTGGTTCCTGCCGGTGCCGATCCTGGTGCTGGTGACCATGTACGGTTTGATCCGCGCGGTGGCACGTAATGCCCACTACACGCCGTTCCTGCTGACGCTGGTGCTGATTTTCCTTGGCTACAGTGGCCTGGGCATCAGCCTGTGGCCGAACATCATCCCGCCGTCGGTTTCCATCTGGGACGCCGCCGCGCCGCCGCAAAGCCAGGGCTTCATGCTGGTCGGCACGTTGTTCATTATCCCGTTCATCCTGGGCTACACCTTTTGGAGCTACTACGTGTTCCGAGGCAAGGTCACCCACGAAGACGGTTATCACTAGGAGGGTTGTTTTATGTCCGGCAAACCGTCGTTGCACGAGATCGAACAGGCCGAGAAACAGCCGTTGTGGCGCCGCCTTGGGTGGCTGGCGATGATTTGGACCGCCAGCGTGCTGGCCCTGTTCGTCGTAGCCAGCTTGATGCGCATGTTTATGAGTGCGGCCGGCCTGACCACCCACTGACATCCCAATCCGGGCCTCGCGGCCCGGCTTTTCAGCCCTGTCACTCGCAAGAGCGGCAGGGTTTTTTTATTTGCGCGCTTTGAGGATCACGAATTTCGGCGTGGTAGCGACTTGCTCGACACCGCGGAATAAGCGCGCCAGCTTGGTGTGATAACCCAAGTGACGGTTGCCGACTATATAGAGGGCGCCGCCAACCACCAGCGCTTCGCGCGCCTGTTGGAACATGCGCCAGGCGAGGAAGTCGCCGACCACCTGTTGCTGGTGGAATGGCGGGTTGCACAGCACCACGTCCAACGAGTGTGCTTCTTGCCCAGCCAGGCCATCGTCGGCGCGTACGGTCACTTCGCGCCCGCCGAGCGCGGCTTGCCAGTTTTCAAGCGCCGATTGCACCGCCATGTAGGACTCATCCACCAGTGTGTACTGCGCGTCTGGGTTTTGCATTGCGCTGGCGATCGCCAGTACACCGTTGCCGCAGCCCAAGTCCGCCACGTGGGCGCTGCCCAGGTTTTTCGGCAAGTGCGGGAGGAAGGCGCGGGTGCCGATGTCCAGGCCTTCGCGGCAGAACACGTTGGCGTGGTTGAGCAATTCGATGCTCGGTGTGTCCAGGGTGTAACGGGTGGGGTAGGGCGAGACGGCGGTTGGGCGAGTCTCTGCGGTCGCGATCAGCAGGCGGGCTTTTTTTACCGCGAGGGACGCGTGCATCGGCCCGATGTAACGCTCCAGCAACTCGCCTGCCGCCCGTGGCAGATGCTTGACCATCGCCCCGGCGATCACTTCGGCGCCCGGTGCCAATTGCCCTTGCAGACGGATCAACTGCTCTTCCAACAGCGCCAGGGTTTTGGGTACGCGGATCAGTACGCGGTCAAACGGGCCCACCGGCACCTGGCTGGCAGGTATAAACGCTAGCGCATCAAACGCCTTGCCGTTGCGTACCAGGTTTTTCTCAAGGCCAAGGGCTGCGAGAAATGAATCGCCACTTGAGGTGAGTTGCACCTGGCCTTCAAGGCTGGCCGCCAGCGCACCAAAGCTGTCATTGAGCACCAGTACACGGGTAGAGGCGGTGGGTTGTTGGCTGGCCAAATGGCTGAGCAGGTACTCGTCAGCGGCATCGAAGGCCTGTAGCGGGTCGTTGTGTTGCTCTGGCTGGCGGATCAGATCGAGCTGGGCGAAGGGGCTGTCAAGCAGGGGCATGGCGGGGCAGGCTCTGGGTCATCGATGGGCGTTGGGCGGGTGCTGGCAACCGGCGCAACCATCTGAGCGAACTGCGAGGCACTCCCGGTGGGGCTGCATCAACACTCAGAATTGGGCGTAAATGTTACTTTTTTTTAGGTGGGATTACATGCAGTGATTCGGGGTTAGCTAAAACAGCCCCGCTTTCGAGGCACAGAGCACGGCAGCGATCTTGTTATTGACCCCCAGCTTCTTGAGGCAACTGCTGATATGGAAGCCCACCGTACGCTCTGACAGACACAGGATCGTGGCAATGTCCGAGGCAGTCTTGCCCATGGCTGACCATCTGAGGACTTCTGTTTCCCGTGGCGTCAGCTTGCAAGGGGGCGCGATGCCTGGCCTGTCGGCAAACTTTTGTGCCATCACCGCGTGCATCGCATGACAGAGCCATAGCACCTGGCCGGCTTTCTCGTACAGCTCTTCAGGGCTGACTTCGCCGGTACGTCGGCCCAAGGTCAACATGCTGAACACCCCTTGGAAGTCGTGCACTGCCTGACTCCATCCCAAGTGCACGCCGAACGATTGGGCCAACGCCCATAAGTCCGGAGAGGCGTTGAACGCTTTTTCCTCCCACACAATCGGCAATACACTACGTTTGCAGTGGGCTACTACGGGATCTATGTCAAAGAAATGCGCTTGGTTATAAAGTGTGTTCCATTCATTTGGATAGTTGTTTAGGTTTACGGGCTTTGTTTGGTTAGTTAGTGTTTGGGAACTCATCGTGAAAGAACAGTATTCAAATCCGAGCTGGTAGGTGTGGTTGATGACCATTTCGTAAACAGTGGTGATCTTGTTCTCACCTTCCAGTTTGGGGAGCCTTGTGTTACGCCAGTTAACCATCGGGAACTCTCCATGAGTATTAGTGTGACTTGGGGACGTCCTGGCTCCCAATGCGGAACGGGAATGAGTGTAGGACAAGTCCTACGTGTTTTGTGTGAAATAAATTTGCTCGTTATACGTATTTAATTTTAGCTAATTTGTACAAAGAGTCGCTGCCTGTACATAGGCTGTTCTGGACTGAAGAGTACGATTGATTTCAGTCTTCTGTCTGCAATATTAAATTAATGGCGTTTTAAATGCCTTTCCTCATCTAATGGCGTTAAGTAAGCAGTGAAATAGCTAAATGATTAGTTTGAGCTTGAGGGAGACTGCAGGGTACAAAGGTTAAAAATACCGGAAAACCCTAAGCTCACCCCGGCCGGCACCGTGTGGCGCAATGCCAATGCCAGTACAAACCAACGGTGTTTCCCCGCGTGACTTTGAGGGACACTAGGGCACCTGTTCAACGGAGCCCCCCATGACGGCCAGTGCTGAGAAATTTACCCGCCAGACCTTGCTCGACGTGCAATCGCTGACCCCTAGCCTGTTCACCCTGCGCACCACTCGGGACCCAGGTTTTCGGTTTACCGCAGGCCAGTTCGTGCGCCTGGGCGTGAACAAGTCCGACGGCAGCACCGTATGGCGGGCCTACTCCATCGTGTCTTCGCCGTTTGACGAGCATCTCGACTTCTTCTCTATTGTCGTACCGGGTGGCGAATTCACCAGTGAGTTGAGCCGCCTGCAGGTGGGCGATACGCTGATGGTGGAGCGCCAAGCCACTGGCTTCCTGACCCTGAACCGTTTTGTGGATGGGCGCGATCTGTGGTTGCTGGGCACGGGGACCGGAGTAGCGCCGTTCCTGTCGATCTTGCAGGACTTCGAAGTGTGGGAAAAATTCGAGCGCATTGTTCTGGTGTACAGCGCGCGCGAGGCCAAGGAACTGGCCTACCAGTCGCTGATCAAGGAACTGGGAGCGCGCGAGTATCTGGCTGAATACGCTCACAAACTCATTTATATCCCCACCGTTACACGGGAGCAGCACCCCGGCGCGTTGAATGGGCGTATCACTACGTTGATCGAGAATGGCGAGCTGGAGCGCGTTGCCGGCGCTGCGCTGACCCCGGAACACTCCCGCGTGCTGATTTGCGGCAACCCGCAGATGGTCGATGACACACGCCAATTGCTCAAGCAGCGCGACATGCAGTTGAGCCTGAGCCGGCGTCCTGGTCAGGTGGCAGTGGAAAATTACTGGTAATAAAAAAGGCGCCTGCAATAGGCGCCTGTCTTGCAAAACCGTGTTGTTTAAAGCGGCTTGTTGTTCTGTGCCTTGAGCAGATCACGGATCTCGCCCAGCAACACCTCTTCTTTGGTCGGAGTCGGCGGCAAGCTGGGTGCCACAGCCTCTTCGCGCTTCAGGCGGTTGATTGCCTTCACGCCCATGAAGATTGCAAAGGCCACGATCACGAAGTCGATCACGCTCTGGATGAACTTGCCGTACGCCAGGACAACGGCGGGTAGATCGCCCTGCGCTGCCTTGAGCGTTATCGCCAGGTCCGCAAAGTCCACGCCGCCGATCAGCAGACCGATAGGTGGCATCACCACGTCGCCTACAAATGAGGAAACAATCTTGCCGAAGGCGGCGCCGATGATGATACCGACGGCCATATCGACCACATTGCCTTTGACCGCGAAGGCCTTGAACTCACTGATCACGCCCATAGGTTATTCCTTGTTACAGATGAGAAGGGTGGAGGTCAGTGTAAGTCAGTCGCAGAAGGCTTGCGCGACACAACCTTTAACACTGTCAATTTTTATCGACACATTAAATCGCAAATAGTTTGCACATTGCCACTATTCGCGCGCGGATTACTCGCCATTTCAGTGGGTTACCACACTATTTTCTCAATCGACCTGGTGGTGTTTTTCTATTTATCTTCTGACTCGCGGGTCACTAGCCTCTGGCAAGCACAACTGAATGTGCGCTAAAAAAACCAGAGGAACCCTCGATGAAGAATCCAATGCAGCGCGGCCCGGTTATCGCGCGACATGCGCTGATACTGGCGAGCGCCAGCCTGCTTTCGCTGTCCGTACACGCCGCCAACCTGACCCGCGATAACGGCGCCGTCGTTGGTGACAACCAGAACTCGCAAACCGCCGGCGCCAACGGCCCGGTGCTGCTGCAAGACGTGCAACTGATCCAAAAGCTGCAGCGTTTCGACCGAGAGCGCATCCCCGAGCGTGTGGTCCACGCCCGTGGCACTGGCGCCCACGGCACCTTTACCGTCACCGACAACCTTAGCGACTTGACCAAGGCCAAGGTTTTCGCCGCTGGCGAGGCCACCCCAGTGTTCGTGCGCTTCTCAGCCGTGGTTCACGGCAACCATTCCCCGGAAACCCTGCGTGACCCACGTGGCTTCGCCACCAAGTTCTATACCGCCGACGGCAACTGGGACTTGGTCGGCAATAACTTCCCGACGTTCTTTATCCGCGACGCCATCAAGTTCCCTGACATGGTTCATGCGTTCAAGCCCGACCCACGCACCAACTTGGACGACGACTCTCGCCGTTTCGACTTCTTCTCCCATGTACCAGAGTCCACTCGCACGCTGACCGAGTTGTACTCCGACTCTGGCACTCCGGCCAGTTATCGGGAGATGGACGGCAACGGCGTACATGCCTACAAGTTGATTAACGCCAAGGGCGACGTGCACTACGTCAAGTTCCACTGGAAGAGCTTGCAAGGCATCAAGAACCTCGACCCCAAGCAAGTGATCGACGTGCAGGGGCGTGACTACAGCCACATGACCAATGACTTGGTTACCCACATCAACAAGGGCGACTTCCCCAAGTGGGACCTGTACGTGCAAGTGCTCAAGCCTGAGGACTTGACCACGTTCGATTTCGACCCGCTGGACGCCACGAAGATCTGGCCGAACGTACCGGAGCGTAAAGTCGGGCAGATGGTGTTGAACCGCAACCCGGCGAATGTTTTCCAGGAAACCGAACAAGTCGCCATGGCACCCGCCAACGTGGTGCCGGGCATCGAGCCGTCGGAAGACCGCCTGCTGCAAGGCCGGGTGTTCTCCTACGCCGACACGCAGATGTACCGCCTGGGGCCGAACGCCTTGCAACTGCCGATCAACGCCCCCCGTGTCACCGTCAACAACGGTAACCAGGACGGCGCGATGAACGTCGGCAAAACCAGCACCGGCGTGAACTACCAGCCAAGCCGTCTGTTGCCGCGCGAAGAGCCGCAAACCGCACGCTATAGCCAGTCGGCGCTGTCGGGCAGCACCCAGCAGGCGAAGATCCAGCGTGAGCAGAACTTCAAGCAGGCCGGTGACTTGTACCGCTCCTACAACAAGAAAGAGCGCCAGGACTTGATCGACAACTTCGGTGGCTCGCTGGCCACCACCGACGATGAGAGCAAGCACATCATCCTGTCGTTCCTCTACAAGGCGGACCCGGAGTACGGCACCGGCGTGACCAAGGTCGCCAAGGGTGATTTGGCGCGCGTGAAAGCGTTGGCAGACAAACTGACTGACTGACTGACGTTGATACCGGTCGGCGCCCTGGCATGGGCGTCGACCCCTGGCAGGAGACGCCCCATGCGTATATCGATTGGTTTACTGATGGCGATGCTGGCCTTTGTCGCTCATGCCGAGTCGCCCGACCCCGTGGCGCTCAAGGCGCAGTTGCAGGACTACTATTTCGACGCCGCCCGCCGTGGCGATATCGACATGCTCAACACCTTCATCGAGTCCGGCTACAGCCTCAACACCCAGGACGACAAGGGCTACACCGCGCTGATCCTCGCCGCCTATCACGGCCAGGGGGCCTTCGTGGAGCGCTTGCTCAGCGCCGGCGCCGACGCCTGTGTGCAGGACAAACGCGGCAATACCGCGCTGATGGGCGCGATCTTCAAAGGCGAGTTGAACATTGCCCAGCGCCTGCTCGCTACCGACTGCAACCCCGACCAGCGCAACGGCGCCGGGCAGACGGCGGCCATGTACGCGGGGTTGTTCAAGCGTGTCGAACTGCTCGATGAACTCAGCGCCAAAGGCGCCGACCTCAACGCCGAAGACCCGATCGGCAACAGTGCTTCACGATTAGCCAGTGGTGAAATTCGGACCCCGGCACCGCGCTGAGCTATCATCGCGGTTTTTTAGTTGGAGGTTCTCAAATGGCAAAGGCCAAGCGCATGTACGGCTGCACCGAGTGCGGCGCGACCTTTCCCAAGTGGGCCGGCCAATGCACCGAGTGCGGCGCGTGGAACACCCTGACTGAAACCATGATCGAAAGCGGCGGCGCTGCGGCCCCCACTGGCCGCGCTGGCTGGACTGGGCAACAGGCGCAGATCAAGACCCTGGCCGAAGTCAGCGTCGAAGAAATCCCACGTTTTTCCACCGCGTCCGGCGAGCTGGACCGCGTGCTCGGCGGCGGCTTGGTGGACGGCTCTGTGGTGTTGATCGGCGGCGACCCCGGCATCGGTAAATCGACCATCCTGCTGCAAACCCTGTGCAGCATTGCCAGCCGCATGCCGGCGCTGTACGTCACCGGCGAAGAATCCCAGCAACAAGTGGCCATGCGTGCCCGTCGCCTGGGGTTGCCCCAGGACCAACTGCGGGTGATGACCGAAACCTGCATCGAAAGCATCATCGCCACCGCGCGTATCGAAAAGCCCAAGGTCATGGTGATCGACTCGATCCAGACGATTTTCACCGAGCAACTGCAATCGGCACCCGGCGGCGTCTCCCAGGTGCGCGAAAGTGCGGCACTGCTGGTGCGGTATGCCAAGCAGAGCGGCACGGCGATCTTCCTGGTCGGCCACGTGACCAAAGAGGGCGCGCTGGCCGGGCCACGGGTGCTTGAGCACATGGTCGACACCGTGTTGTATTTCGAAGGCGAATCCGATGGCCGCTTGCGCTTGCTGCGGGCGGTGAAGAACCGCTTCGGCGCGGTCAACGAACTGGGTGTGTTCGCCATGACCGACCGTGGGCTAAAAGAAGTCTCTAACCCTTCGGCAATTTTTCTCACGCGCGCCCAAGAAGAAGTCCCGGGCAGTGTGGTGATGGCGACGTGGGAAGGCACCCGGCCGATGCTGGTGGAAGTGCAAGCACTGGTGGATGACAGCCACTTGGCCAACCCGCGCCGGGTCACTCTCGGCCTGGATCAGAACCGCCTGGCGATGCTGCTCGCGGTATTGCACCGTCACGGCGGCATTCCCACTCACGACCAGGACGTGTTCCTCAACGTGGTCGGCGGGGTCAAGGTGCTGGAAACCGCGTCTGACTTGGCACTGATGGCGGCGGTGATGTCCAGCCTGCGCAATAAACCGCTGCCACACGATCTGCTGGTGTTTGGTGAGGTGGGCTTGTCGGGCGAGGTGCGCCCGGTGCCCAGTGGTCAGGAGCGCTTGAAGGAAGCCGCCAAGCACGGTTTCAAACGTGCGATTGTGCCCAAGGGCAATGCGCCGAAAGAAATGCCGGCAGGGTTGAAGGTGATCGGTGTAACCCGCCTGGAGCAGGCGCTGGATGCACTTTTCGAATAATAAGCAACCCTGCAAAACCAATGTGGGAGCAGGCAAGCCAGCTCCCACCGTTTGATTTGTGTTGGCTGTTAGATTTCCAGCAATGCCGCCAACTCGCGGTGCAATTCTTCCTCGTCGCCCAAATTCAGTTCGATCAGACGCTTTAGATGGCTGATCGACTCCAAGTCGATGTGCTCGCACACAAACCCCAACTGCCCATGATCATCATGGGCCAGCCTGACCTGCATCTTGATACGCGCCTCTGGGTCCAGGCGGATATCCACGCCGAACGACTCTGCACGATTGCCCTGCCAGTCATCCGGTCGTTGTACTAACAAGCCTTTGAGCGACAAATCCAGTAATTGCACCGGCCAATTCCAGCCGTTTTGCGTAATGGTCGTTCGTGCATCGAAGGCGATACGCCGAAAACGGCGTCGATCAGACGGCTGTTCGCTCATACTCAAATCCTCTGTGGGTAGAAGGATTGTAGCTGCGAGCGATCAACCGGCTTTTATTTCTGCTTTTTTTTAGCGTTGCAAGGCTCTAGACCAACGTAGGGGGGTGGCCTTTAAGGCCAGTAGCGCTAAACTCGGACTGGCTGTCCTTTCTGTCCACCCTGGCTGGAATATAAAAATGAAAAATAATAATAGCCTGCTACGCCACCTACCCTGGCTGGTGCTGGCAATCGTAGGCGCGTGCGCCCTGGGCGTAGTGGCCTTGCGCCGCGGCGAGGCGATCAACGCCTTGTGGATTGTGGTCGCTGCGGTGGCCATCTACCTGGTTGCGTACCGTTACTACAGTCTGTTCATCGCTAACAACGTGATGCAACTTGATCCACGGCGGGCCACCCCCGCCGTGCTCAATAATGACGGTCTGGACTATGTGCCGACCAACAAACACATCCTTTTTGGTCACCACTTTGCGGCGATTGCCGGTGCAGGCCCGCTGGTCGGTCCGGTATTGGCGGCGCAAATGGGCTACCTGCCCGGCACCCTGTGGCTGATTGCCGGCGTGGTGCTGGCCGGTGCGGTGCAAGACTTCATGGTCCTGTTCCTGTCCACCCGTCGTAACGGCCGTTCCTTGGGGGACATGGTTCGCGAAGAGATGGGCCGCATCCCCGGCACCATCGCGCTGTTCGGCTGCTTCCTGATCATGATCATCATCCTCGCGGTGCTGGCGCTGATCGTGGTCAAGGCCCTGGCCGAGAGCCCGTGGGGCATCTTCACCGTGATGGCGACCATCCCGATCGCGATGTTCATGGGCGTGTACATGCGCTACATCCGCCCGGGCCGCATTGGGGAAATCTCGGTCATCGGCGTGCTCTTGCTGCTCGGTTCGATCTGGCTGGGCGGGCAGATTGCCGCTGACCCGTTTTGGGCCAAAGCCTTCTCGTTCACTGGCATCCAGATCACCTGGATGCTGATCGGCTACGGTTTCGTCGCCGCGGTACTGCCGGTGTGGCTGATCCTGGCGCCGCGTGACTACCTCTCCACCTTCCTCAAAATCGGCACCATCATCGCCCTGGCGATCGGCATCCTGGTCACCATGCCAGAGCTGAAAATGCCGGCTCTGACCCAATTCATCGACGGCACCGGCCCGGTGTGGAAGGGCGGTTTGTTCCCGTTCCTGTTCATCACCATTGCCTGTGGCGCGGTCTCGGGTTTCCACGCACTGATTTCCTCGGGCACCACGCCCAAGCTGCTGGATAACGAAGTCAACTCGCGCTACATCGGTTACGGCGCGATGCTGATGGAGTCGTTCGTGGCCATCATGGCGATGGTTGCCGCATCGGTGATCGAGCCAGGCGTGTACTTCGCCATGAACAGCCCGGCCGCTGTGGTTGGCGGTGACGTAATGACCGTGGCGCAAACCGTCAGCAGTTGGGGGTTTGCAATTACTCCGGAAGCGCTGCAAGCCGTGGCCCATGACATCGGCGAAACCACCATCCTGGCGCGCGCCGGCGGTGCGCCGACCTTGGCGGTGGGTATCGCGCAGATCCTGCACAGTGTGCTGCCGGGTGAAAACACCATGGCGTTCTGGTACCACTTCGCGATCCTGTTTGAAGCGCTGTTCATCCTGACGGCGGTCGACGCCGGTACCCGTGCCGGCCGGTTCATGTTGCAAGACTTGCTCGGCTCCTTCGTGCCGTCGCTCAAACGTACCGAGTCCTGGACCGCCAACCTGATTGCGACCGCAGGTTGTGTGGCGATGTGGGGTTACCTGCTGTACCAAGGCGTGATCGACCCCTTGGGCGGTATCAACACCTTGTGGCCGCTGTTCGGTATCTCCAACCAGATGCTCGCCGGTATCGCGCTGATGCTCGCCACCGTTGTGCTGATCAAAATGAAGCGCCAGCGCTACATCTGGGTGACTATGCTACCGGCGGTTTGGCTGCTGATCTGCACCACCACCGCAGGCTTCATCAAGCTGTTCGACGCCAACCCGGCGATCGGCTTCCTGTCGTTGGCCAAGAAGTACAGCGATGCCCTGGCCAACGGCCAGATCCTCGCGCCGGCCAAGAACATCGACCAGATGCAGCATGTGATCTGGAACGCCTACACCAACGCAACGCTGACGGCGCTGTTCCTGTTCGTGGTGTTCAGCATCCTGTTCTATGCGCTCAAGGTCGGCGTCGCCGCCTGGGGCAACAAAGAACGTACGGATAAAGAAGCCCCGTTCCAGGCTGTTCCGGACGCGTAATCGAGGATTGCAAGCATGTTCAATGACATCAGTCGCCTCGGTAAATACCTCGGTCAGGCCGCACGCCTGATGGTCGGTATGCCCGACTACGACACTTACGTCGAGCATATGCAAACCAAACACCCGGACAAACCGGTGATGGACTACAAGGCGTTCTTCCGGGAACGCCAGGAAGCCCGTTACGGTGGCAAGGGTGGGCCTAAGTGCTGCTAGCCCGGTAAGTTGGGCGTGTGGTGATCCCCTGTGGGAGCGGGCTTGTGTGGGAGCTGGCTTGCCTGCGATAGCATCAGCTCGGTCTAACTGGAAGACCGAGGTGTCTGCATCGCAGGCAAGCCAGCTCCCACATAGGTCTGCTCCCACATTTGTTTCTGTGTTTCTTCAAGGAGAATATTTTGTCCTCTCCCATCCCCGTCACCATCCTCAGCGGCTTCCTCGGCGCCGGCAAAACCACCTTGCTGCGCCACCTGCTCAAGGCCGAACACGGCCTGAAAATCGCCGTGATCGAAAACGAATTCAGTGATGCCGGTATCGACACCCAATTGCTGGGCGCTGAACCGGTGCAAGTCATGACCCTGTCCAATGGCTGCGTGTGTTGCACAATCCACACCGACCTGACCAAAGCCCTGTACCTGCTGCTGGAACGCCTGGACAGCGGCGAGATCGCCTTCGACCGTCTGGTGATCGAGTGCACCGGGCTGGCGGATCCTGCGCCGGTGGCCCAGACCTTTTTCATCGATGAAGAACTGCGCGAGCGCTACATCCTCGACGGTATCATCACCGTGGTGGACGCGGCCCACGCCGAACATCACCTGACCCAGACCATCGCCCAGGCCCAGATCGGTTTCGCCGACCGCCTGCTGGTGAGCAAGCGCGACCTGGTGGACGAGGCGACGTTCGACGCCCTCAGCCAGCGTCTGACCCGCATCAACCGCCGCGCGCCGATTCGTGTGGTCGACCACGGCGCTATCGACCTGGCCGAGCTACTCGACGTGCGCGGCTTCAACCTCAACGCCGGCATGAGCCTGCGCCCGGTCAGCGCCGCGCCATCTATCGACCGCATTTCCAGCCTGGTGCTGCGCACCGACCAGCCGCTGGATATCGACCGCCTCAGTGAGTTCATGAACGAGTTGCTGGAAGACCACGGCAAGCAACTGCTGCGCTACAAGGGCGTGCTGAACATTGCCGGGGAAGACCGGCGCATGGTGTTCCAAGGCGTGCTCAAGCTCTACGGCTTTGATTGGGATACCGAATGGGCCGAAGGTGAGGCGCGCGAAAGTGTGATTGTGTTTATTGCTGACGAACTGCCAGAAGACAAGATTCGCGAGGGCTTTGCGAAGGTCTACCAATTTTGATTTGAAATGCGATCAAATTGTGGGAGCTGGCTTGCCTGCGATAGCGGTTTTTCATCTGATACAGTTGTGACTGATACACCGCCATCGCAGGCAAGCCAGCTCCCACAGGGAAATGCATTTCAAGTTGGGAAAGCAGTGATTTCAGGCATAAAAAAGCCCGGCTCTAAAGCCGGGCTTTTTGTTCAAGCAACTGCAATCAAGCGCCGTATACCGGCAGCTTTTTGCAGATGGCCTTGACCTTCTCACGTACCGCGTCGATCACGGCTTCGTTGTTCAGGTCCGCCAGGATGTCGCAGATCCAGCCGGCCAGTTCCTTGCACTCTGCTTCTTTAAAGCCACGCGTGGTCACAGCCGGAGTACCGAAGCGCAGGCCGGAGGTGACGAACGGCGAACGTGGGTCGTTCGGCACGGAGTTCTTGTTCACGGTGATGAAGGCTTTGCCCAGGGCAGCGTCAGCATCTTTACCGGAAATGTCCTGCTTGATCAGCGACAGCAGGAACAGGTGGTTTTCAGTACCGCCGGACACCACGTCGTAGCCGCGTTCGATGAACACACCGGCCATGGCTTTGGCGTTCTTCACCACTTGTTGCTGGTAAGTCTTGAACTCAGGCTGCAGGGCTTCTTTGAAGCAGATCGCTTTAGCCGCGATCACGTGCTCCAGCGGGCCGCCTTGGGCGCCTGGGAATACAGCGGAGTTCAGCTTCTTCTCGATATCGGCGTTGGCGCGCGCCAGGATCAGGCCGCCACGTGGACCGCGCAGGGTCTTGTGGGTGGTGGTGGTCACCACGTCAGCGTAAGGCACCGGGTTCGGGTAGACGCCAGCGGCGACCAGACCGGCCACGTGGGCCATGTCGACGAACAGGTAAGCGCCAACCTTGTCGGCGATAGCGCGGAAGCGTGGGAAGTCCAGAATCTGCGAGTAGGCAGAGAAACCGGCCACGATCATTTTTGGCTTGTGTTCAACCGCCAGACGCTCGACTTCGTCGTAGTCGATCAGGCCGTTGGCATCGATACCGTATTGAACGGCGTTGTACAGCTTGCCGGAGGAGGAAACGCTGGCACCGTGGGTCAGGTGACCGCCGTGAGCCAGGCTCATGCCCAGAATGGTGTCGCCGCCTTGCAGCAGCGCCAGGTATACGGCGCTGTTGGCTTGGGAACCGGCGTGTGGCTGGACGTTGGCGTAATCGGCCCCGAACAGTTCCTTGGCACGGTCGATGGCCAGTTGCTCAACCACGTCGACGTACTCGCAACCGCCGTAGTAGCGCTTGCCTGGGTAGCCTTCGGCGTACTTGTTGGTCAGAACCGAACCTTGAGCCTCCATGACCGCAGGGCTGGTGTAGTTTTCCGAAGCGATCAGCTCAATGTGCTCTTCCTGGCGCACGGCTTCTTGCTCCATGGCGGCGAAGAGATCGGCGTCGTACTTGGCAATGGTCAAATCACGGCTGAACATGGCGGTCCTCAAGGATCGGGGGCAGAAAAGGAGGGCATTCTAACCCAATGGGTTTTAGATGGCATATGAAAGGACATCATGTCGCGGACAAGTGGGGCTCATCTGGGGATAGGCGGCCTCCCTGTGGCGAGCGGGCTCGCCACAGACGCAGCGAATCAGTCGAACATGAATAGCGCATCGTTACTGAACTGCGCCTCAAACCGATTCGCTGGCATCGGCCGCCCAAACAGATAGCCCTGCACTTCATCGCAACCATGCTCGCGCAGGAAGTCCAGCTGCTCATGGGTTTCCACACCCTCGGCGATCACCGCCAGGTTCAGGCTGTGGGCCATGGCGATAATGGCGCGGGCGATTTGCGCATCCTGTTCGCCGGACGGCAGGCCATCGACAAACGTGCGGTCGATCTTCAACACGTCGATGGGGAATTGCTTGAGGTAGTTCAGCGACGAATAACCCGTGCCGAAATCGTCCACCGCGATGCTCAGGCCGAGGTTTTTCAGGCTGGCGAGGATCTGCATGGCCTCGTTGACCTCACGCATCAGGATACTTTCAGTCAGCTCCAATTCCAGGCACGCCGGCGGCAGGCCAGTGTCCCTGAGGATGGTAGCGATGCGCTCGCCCAGTTGGCCGTCCGAGAATTGCCGCGCCGAGATGTTCACCGAGACTTTCGGCACGCGCACCTTGTTCTGGTGCCAGGTCTTGAGCTGGCGGCAGGCTTCCGCCAGCACCCAATCGCCCACGTCCACCACCAGCCCCAACTCTTCCAGCACCGGAATGAAATCACCCGGCGGCACCAGCCCACGGCGTGGGTGGCGCCAGCGCAGCAGCGCTTCGGCGCCGGTCAAACGTTTGCCATCGCCGCTGAACTGCGGTTGGTAATACAGCACGAATTCGTTCTGCTCCAGGGCGTGGCGCAGGTCGCTTTCCAACTCCAGACGCTCAAGCGCACTGGCGTTCATATCCGCCTGGTAGAACTGGAAGTTGTTCTTGCCGCGCTCCTTGGCGTGGTACATCGCGGTGTCGGCGTTTTTCATCAGTTGGCTCAGCTCGTTGCCGTCCTGCGGGCTCAAGGCGATGCCGATACTGGCGGTCACGAAGAATTCGCGGCCTTCCAGTACGAACGGCTTCACCAGGCTCGCCAGAATCTGCTCGGCCACGGTGATTGCGCGGTTCAGCGCCATCTCGCGGCTGGCTCGCGGTTGCAGCAGCAAGGTGAATTCGTCGCCGCCCATGCGTGCCACGGTGTCGTCTTCGGCCACGCAGCCCAGCAGGCGGGTGGCCATCTCCTTGAGCATGCGGTCGCCAGCGGCGTGGCCCAAGGAGTCGTTGATCGGCTTGAAGCGGTCGAGGTCGAGGAACATCAGCACCACCCACGACTTCTGCCGATCCGCTGCCTGCAATGCGGTGTGCAGGCGATCCTGGAACAGGGTGCGGTTGGGCAGGTGGGTCAGGGCGTCGTAGTAGGCCAGGCGGTGGATGCGTTGTTCGCTCGCCTTGCGCTCGCTGATATCGCTGAAGAAGCACACGTAGCTCGCCAAGTCGCCTTCGTCATCGAACACGGCGGTAATGCCGACCCACGCCGGGTAATGTTCGCCATTGCGCCGCTTGAGCCACACTTCACCTTCCCAGGTACTGTGCTGGTGCAGTTGCTTGAGCACATAACGCAGGTGAGCTTCCTGCTGTTCGTCGACCGTGAGCATGTTCGGCAACTGGTCGAGCACATCCGCCACGGCATAACCGCTGACACGGCTGAACGCCTCGTTGGCTTGCACGATGTAGCCCGCCGGGTCGGTGATCAGAATCGCCGAGGTGGAGTGTTCGAATACCGTGGCGGCCATGCGCAGGTCTTTCTCGGCGCGGCGTTGCTGGCTGATATCGCGGCCGACACCGAGGATGCCTTCAAACGCGCCGTGTTCGTCCCACACCAGCACCAGGCGCAGCTCGATCGGCACCTTGCGCCCATCGGCGCGCAGGCAGTCGAACAAGAACAGCTGGGTTTGCACGTCATCGCGCAGCTTATTCAACGCCGCAACGTCGCCCAGCGAACGGCTGACCTGTTCCACCAGGCTGTAAATACCGGTCAATTGTTGCGGGTTGGCGATGATCGACTGCCAGCCATTCTTGAACACCCAATCCACGTCATAACCGAGCACGGCACTGACCGACGGGCTGATGTAGTTGAGGGCCAACTGGCTGTCGGTGGAGCAGATCACGTCGCTGATGCTTTCGGCCAGCATGCGGTAGCGCTGCTCGCTGTCACGCAGGGATTCGCTGGCTTCGATCTGGTCGGTGATGTCCTTGGCCACGCCGATGATCCGCGTGACCACGGCGGTCTTGTCGCGTGCCAGGGCTTGCTCGCGGATATCGAAGCGCCGCCATTGGTTATTGCGGTGCCGAAAGCGCAACTGGCATTGCAACTGAGTGGTGTAACTTTCATCGCGTTGCTGTTGGCGTAAGTCGTGGTAATACTCGGCGTCTTCCGGGTGCAGCAGGATTTCCCAAAAGTACTCGCCCATTTGCTGCAGTTCTTCCCTGTTGTAGCCCAGGGTGTGGCCCAAATGGTGGTTGCTGAAGATCATCCGCTGGCTGATCACGTCCTGCACATACAGGTGGTCCGGCACGGTGCGCACCACGTCTGACCAGAAGCTTTCGCGCTCCACCAGCGACAGCTCGATCAGCTTGCGGCTGGTGATGTCGCTGATGCTGAGGATCACCGCCTTGAAGTCGTCCTGCTGCTCCGGCAGGCGCATCACCAGCCACAGGTATTGATCATTGCCGTCGACGTCATTGAGCTGGATTTCCAGCTCCAGCTGTTTTTGCTGGGTCAGTACGGCCTCTAACACCTGATAACCGATGGCTGTGGCGTTGCGCGGGCAGTCATCGATCAGGCGCTCCCAGGCTTGCTCGCAAGACCTCACGTTCAACAGGCGCACAGCCACCTGGTTGACCTCGGTGATGCGTAACTCCTTGAGCAGTTGTTGGCGTTCTTCGGCGTTGTTGTGCAGCCACGCCTGCAATTGCTCACGGGTGTGCAGGTGGGCTTTATCGAAGAACGCCTTCAAGCCCGACAGGTCGAGCACGCACAGGGCCACGCCGGTGCCTTCGAAAATATCCTGGTAACGGCGGCGGCCTTCATGCACCTGGCGCTGGCGGCGGCGCATGTTGAGCAGCACGATCACCGGGATCAGCGAGAAGGCCAGGCCCAGCAGGCATTTGCCGATAAACGCCGGCAGCAGTTGCTCCAGCACGGCGCTGCGGTCGAACAGCCCGCGCAACTGCCAGTCGCTTTTGCTCAGCGGCGTGACCAGCACGCTTTTATTCAATTCGTCCGGCGTGAGAGCAGAGGCCCATTGCGCCGGCATGCCGTTGTCACGGCTGACCACGCGGTGGTTGAGACGGTTCTCCACGGCCCACATCGGGCGCTGGCCCTGGCTGTCCTGGCGGGTGAGGTTGCTCAGGTAACTGGGCGCCAGGCGCAGAGCCCAATACATTTTCGAGCCGCCACTGGGCTGCTGCAACAACAGATAGATAAGCGTGCCGTCGGTGTTGTTGCTCAGGTAATAAGGCTGCGAGTGGCTGCGCTGCACCAGCTCTTCAAGCCAGGCGCTGTCCTGGCTGTTTTTGGCGCTGTCGCTGATCATCGCGCCGCTGGGGGCCAGCAGGGCAACACTGCGCAGCTCCGGCAGCGAGCGTTGCAAGGTGCGCATCAGCGTCTGTTGCTGTTCGTCGTTGCGCGGCGGCTCGACCATCGGCAGTAAATTCAGCGCTATTTTTGCGCTCAGGGCCATGTTCAGGCTGATCTGTTCAGCCAGGTCGGCGCTGTAGTCAATGGTGTACTGTTGCTGGTTTTTTTGGTTTTGCTGCAATTGGTCCAGCAGTTGCCAGAACAATAACGCGAGCAGCATCAGGACAAGCGTCGCCAATGCGCCTTTGAGGGTGCCGTGCAGGGGCGCTCCCGGCGCTATATGAGCGGCGCGCAGGGGAGTGGGCGGCGTGACTTTGGACAAGCTGTGATCCTGCGGTTTGGCTGGATTGGCGCGCGACGTGCACTATAAGCCGGACGCCCGGAGGGCGGCTAGCATGCCTTGAGTTGTGGCAAAGTGCCAGTCCCGGCTGGCTGGACTGACCAAGCGCATTGAGGTCGCTTTGCCGGTTACGCGGGGGCGTTCGAGCCCCAGACATTCAGGCTTTTTGCGCACGCAGGCATTGATCACCGTCACCGGCCCGCGCGGCGCATGGCCTGCACGGGCTTCGCCCGCTCAATTGATCAGTCGCTGACGCAAGGTGCACCAAGGCACAATACGCCTGTCTATCCTATAAAGTTTTAGTGACGTCTTGTTTTTGACTGAATGGCCTCACATAGATTGGCTTGTCGGTTGTCGTAATCAGCGCCATGCCTATCCAACCCCTCGAGAAATATTGCGTGTTGAAGTGACTGCGCCAGGCGTCTTCGGCAATTGACGCCAACGCCTGCAGCAACCGTGGCAAATCTACCGGCACCGGCAGTCGCGAATACGCCGCACAGCTCATGTCTTATGCAGCACCGAGCACTCGCCGAGCCAGGTCACCAGACGATCAAGACAGGCCTCCACTGTCTGCGTACCCGTATCGAGCACCAACGAGGCCTGCAACGGTGGCTCATACGGCGCCGAGACCCCGGTAAATCCGGCTAACTCACCTCGTCGCGCCCGAGCGTAATGCCCTTTCGGATCACGCTGCTCGCACACCGCCAATGAAGCGCTGCACCAGACCTCGCGATAGTCCTCGCCCAAACGTTGGGCAAAGACTTCGCGCAGTTCGGCCAATGGCGCAATCATTGCCAGAATCACGATCTGACCATTTTCCACCAGCAGAGCGGCGAGTTCGCTGGCGCGGCGAATGTTTTCCTGGCGATCCGCGTCACTGAATCCCAAATCCCGACTGAGCCCGATACGCAAGCTATCGCCATCAAGCACCACCGTTTGCCAGCCACACCCGAACAACGTGGCGTGCAGCGCTTGAGCCAGCGTTGATTTGCCCGCCGCCGGCAAACCGGTCAGCAAAATGGCCGCACCGCGATGGCCATTGCGGACCTCGCGTTGCATACGGCTGATGCTGGCGCTCGGCGCCAGCACGTCATTGCACCGAGGCATTCGCCACCACTGGCAACGAAATATCCCCCGCCGCCCACGCCGACTCACGCTTGGCCAGTGCGTTCGCGATCGCCTGCACGTCCGTGGACTGCACTTGATCCGGCAGCGGGTCGAGCCCGGCACTGGCGAAAATCTGGCCGTAGGCATTGCGCAGATCGGCGTAAGAAAGATCACGACGCAGGTCGGCTTGCAGGTTGTTCAGCTCACCCTGAATCAACTCCAGTTCACCAATGCCTGCGGCCTGATGACGATTGCGCAACTGGCCAACGATTTGCCCGTCAATGTCGGACAACTG
The DNA here is from genome assembly GCF_900624995.1 of Pseudomonas antarctica. GTDB lineage: Bacteria > Pseudomonadota > Gammaproteobacteria > Pseudomonadales > Pseudomonadaceae > Aquipseudomonas > Aquipseudomonas antarctica. The sequence continues at coordinate 53,821 of NZ_UYXQ01000010.1, read as the reverse complement.
CTGGCTGGTCTTGAACTGGCGTAACGCCTCTTGATAGTTGGCGTTGGCCACATAAAGCTGCGCCAGCACTGCAATCGACATCGCCTCACGCCGTGCAGCGGCGACTTCTTCGCCTGCCTTGGCGACGTTGATCGCCGCTGGAGCGGAGATCACGTTGAACAGGTTCCAGGTGATTTTTACGCCGTAGTCGGCCCAGCCTTGCTCCACGAGGAACGAGTTGCTGTCGTAATGCCCGCCGGCCGAAAACTCCAGGCCTGGCAGCAAACGCAGCATGGCTTTGCGGGTTTCGGCGGCGCTGATGCGCGTCTGGTAATCCTGCTCGCGCAGTTCCGGACGGCTGGTCAAAGCCTCCTGTTCGAGCTTTGCCAGATCGACCTTGAGTTCGGGAACCTGATAACCAGCATCAGTGGCCAACGTGAGATTTGTACCCAGCGGCAGATTGATCAGGGTGGCCAGTTCGGTTTTCGCCAGTGACAGCGCGCGGCGCTGCTCCTCCAATTGACGCGTGGCTTCGATGAGTGAGCGCTGATAACCCAAGGCCTGAACCGGGTCGCCGATACGTTGTTCGCTCATGCTCTGGCTGTTTTTTCGGGCAGCGTCGACCCGTACCATCAAGCTGTCGATCTGCTTGAGCAAACGTTCGGCGGCCATCGCTCGCCAGTACGCCGAGCGCACATCCTGGACGATGGTGTTGATCACTTTGCGCCGACGTTCCTGCACGATCAGGCGCTGATCACCCTGTTGTTTGGCGCTGATATAGCTGACACCGAAGTCGAGGACGTTCCAGACCATGGTCAGATCCGCCACTTCGCGGTCGCGATCCTGCGAGGTCGACGGTTCCAGCGACTGGGTGCCGGTGCGCACGCTCTGGCTACTGGAAGCACTGACGTTGTTACGCCCCACATACCCGGCATCCAGCGCCATGCGCGGCAGCATGTCGAAGCTGGCCAGGTCGAGCTGCCGCTTGGCCAGCGCTTCCTCCATGATCTTCAAGCGGCCTTCAAGGTTGTACTTCACTGCGCGGGCCATGGCCTGATGCAGCGTCAGAGGGCCGCGCAGCGGCTCCTGATCCTTGTACATGTTTTGCAGGTCGGTTCTGGCCCGCTGTTCACTGACGCTGCGCTCAATCGGTTCGCTGGTGACTGCGCACCCGCTGATCGCTAGCGCCAGCAGGCTGGCGCCGAACAACTTCTGACTCTTATTCATCCCTGGATCGCCCCTAGGTCCCGCTCAGTGTTAATGAGTTGTGTGTTATCAGGCCGACATTTCGCTGATGCCGGCCTGTTGCAGAGCGCACGCCAAGTTGTAGACCCGGTGCTGCTCGTTGTCTTTGAGTTGCTGCAATTGCTCAACCAGGGACGGGGCGCCAAACACGCCGCGCAGCCCTTGGGAAGCATCGCCGGCCTTGATCGAATGGCTGCCGAAGGCATTCAGCGAATCACGCGCGGCGTCGCTGTTCTGATTGAACAGACTGGAGAGCGTACTGGTGCCGAACACCCCACCATCGCCGCCGCCAAAGCCAAGGAAACCATGCCCGGCGCCGTCACCCGTGCTGTCACTGCTGGTGAACACCTGAGCAAGGAAACTCGGGCTCAGGGCACCATGGTTCATGAATATGTCGCCCAAGGGACGGATGCCGTTGCCAATCACCCGTTGTTCGAACAACGGCGTAAAGGTCAGCGGTGAGCCAAGGTCGCCCGTCGGTGCGCTGAACACGATCGGTTGCAGCGCGGTGTAAGGCACATCGGGGAACGTCACCGGATCACTGCTGCGGAACTGCGGATTCGGTGTGACCACGAAGGTCGGCGTAGCGGCCGTGTTCACCACGTAATTGTCGGACTGGCTCACACCGCTGCCACTATTGCCCGCCAGGTCACTGACGCCGCCCCGGTTGACGGTGATTGCGTTACTGGCGCTGCTGACATTGGCGCTTGGCGTCAGGGTCGCGGTCCAGGTCTTGCCGCCGTCATTGCTGCTCAGGTTGGACAAGGTGCCATTGGCGACACTGATGTCAGAGAGATCAAAACCGCTGACCACCTCATTGAAGGTGATCGTCACCTGCGAGGTCTGGCCAACACCCAGGTTCGGATTGGCGACCACCACGGTGGCGGTCGGCCGTTCGCTGTCCAGGGCATAGTTGTTCGACACCGCCACGGTGCTGCCGACGTTGCCCGCCAGATCCGTGACGTTGCTCGTGTCGAGCGCGATGAAATTGCTCGGGTCGGTCACATTGGCGGTTGGCGTGAACGTGGCGGTCCAGGTGTTGCCGCCGTCATTGCTGCTCAGGTTGCTCAATTCGCCGTTGGTCACGCTCAGGTCGGACAGGTCGAAGTTACTCACCGCCTCGCTGAAGGTGAACGTCACGGTGGTGGTCTGGCCGATACCCAGAGTCGGGTTGGCGACCACGATGCTCACCGTTGGCCGGGTCGCGTCGAGCGCGTAATTGTTGGAGATGGCGATGCTCGCACCGAGGTTGCCGGCCAGATCCTGCACGCCGGCAGTGTCGATCACGATCAGGTTGCTTGTGTCGTTGACGTTGGCGGTCGGCGTCAGCGTGGCGACCCAGGTGATGCCACCATCGCTGCTGCTCAGGTTCGACAGCGTGCCGTTGGCGACGCTGATGTCCGACAGGTCAAAGCCGCTCACCGCTTCACTGAAGGTGATCGTCACGGTGGTGGTTTCGCCGATGCCCAGGCGATTGTCGGCCACCACGATCGTGGCGGTGGGCAGTGCGGTGTCGATCGCGAAATTATTCGAGTCCGTGGTGCCCACGCCGCTGTTGCCCGATGTATTGACCACACCGCTGTTGTCGAGGGTGATGACGTTGGTCGTGTCAGTGATATTGCCGGTGGGTGTGAACGTCGCCGTCCAGGTAATGCCGCCGTCAATGCTCACGACGCTGTTCAGGGCGCCATTGACGATGGTCAGGTCAGCGTTACTGAAGTCTGCGACGGCCTCGCTGAAGGTAATGGTCACCGTCGAGGTTTCCCCGGCCTTGAGCGCGGTGTCTGCGACAACAATGGTTGCGGTCGGCACTTCGGTATGCACTGCGTAATTGCCCGAGTTGGTGGAGCCAGTGCCAGCATTACCGGCCAGATCGCTGATGCCGGTATTGTTCAGGGTGATCAGGTTGCTGGCGTCGCTGACGCCAATGGTCGGGGTAAACGTCGCCGTCCAGGTGATACCGCCGTCGCTCGACGACACGTTGCTCAGCGTGCCATTGACGACGCCCAGGTCGGAATTGTCGAAACCGGTCACCGCTTCGCTGAAGGTGATGGTCACGGTCGCTGTTTCACCGGGGCGCAGATCGTTGTCGCTCACGACGATGGTCGCGGTCGGGCGCTGACTGTCGACGGCGTAGTTGTTCGAATCGCTGGTGCCGCTCCCGGCGTTGCCTGCCCCGTCGACGATACCGGTGTTGTCCAGGGTGATCAGGTTGCTGGTGTCGGTGATGCCGGCTGCTGGGGTAAACGTCGCGGTATAGGTGATGTTATCCGAGGTGTTCAGCCCGGAAAGCGTGCCGTTTTCAGCAGTCAGGTCTGCCAGGGTGAAACCGGTCACTGCCTCGCTGAAGGTGACAGTGACGGTGGTGGCCTGGCCAATGCCCAGCGCCGTATCGGCTACCACAATGGTGGCGGTTGGGCGCTGGGTGTCGATGGCGTAATTGTTCGAATCCGTGGTGCCGACCCCCACGTTGCCAGACCCGCTCTGCACCCCGGTATTGTCCAGGGTGATCAGGTTGGTCGCGTCGGTGATATTGGCGCTTGGGGTAAAGGTCGCCGTCCAGGTGATGCCACCGTCGCTGGTGCTCACGGCGCTCAACGTGCCGTTGGCGACGGTCAGGTCGGCATTACTGAAGCCCGTCACGGCCTCGGAGAAGGTGATCGTCACCGTGGTGGTCTCGCCGATGCTCAGGCTGTTGTCGGCGACCACAAGAGTGGCCGTCGGCACCATCGTGTCGATCACGAAGTTGCCGGAGTTGGTGACGCCGGTGCCGGCGTTACCGGCCAGGTCAGCGATGCCAGTGTTGTTCAGGCCTATAACGTTGCTCGTATCGTTGACCCCGAGCGTAGGCGTGTACGTCGCCGTCCAGGTGATGCCGCCATCGCTGCTGCTCACGGCGGTCAACGTGCCATTGGGAATGTTCAGATCGGCGTTGGTGAAGCCCGTCACTGCCTCGGAAAAGGTGATGGTCACCAGCGACGTTTCACCGGCACTGAGGCTGGTATCGGCCAGCACGATGGTCGCGGTTGGGCGTTGCGTGTCGATGGCGTAGTTGTTCGAATCGGAGGTGCCGCTGCCGGCGTTACCGGCCAGGTCAGCGATGCCGGTGTTGTCCAGGGTCACCAGGTTGGTGGCGTCGGTGATATTGCTGGTCGGGGTGAACGTTGCCGTCCAGGTGACACCGCCATCGCTGCTGCTCACGGCCGTCAGCGTGCCGTTGGCGATGGTCAGGTCGGCGTTGCTGAACCCGGTCACCGCTTCGGAGAAGGTGAAGGTCACCAACGATGTATCGCCGATTTTCAAGGCTGTGTCAGCGAACACGACAGTGGCCGTCGGGCGCTGGTTGTCGATGGCGTAGTTGTTGGAGTCGGTGGTGCCGCTGCCGGCATTGCCGTTCAAGTCACTGACCCCGCTGTTGTCCAGGGTGATCAGGTTGGTGAGATCGGTCATGTTGGCGGTCGGTGTGAAGGTTGCCGTCCAGGTGATCCCCCCATCGCTGCTGCTCACGGCGCTCAGCGTGCCATTGGCGATGGTCAGGTCGGCATTACTGAAACCCATCACGGCCTCGGAGAAGGTGATGGTCACCAACGATGTTTCGCCGATTCTCAAGGCGTTGTCGGCGACGACGATGGTCGCGGTCGGGCGCTGCGTGTCGATGGCGTAGTTGTTGGAGTCGGTGGTGCCGCTGCCGGCATTGCCGGACAGATCGGAGATGCCGGTGTTGTCCAGGGTGATCAGGTTGGTGGTATCGCTGACGTTATTGGTTGGCGTGAAGGTCGCCGTCCAGGTGATCCCGCCGTCGCTGCTGCTCAAACCGCTCACGCTGCCGTTGTCCACGGACAGATCGGCGGTGGTGAAACCGGTCACGGCCTCGCTGAACGTGATGGTGACCTGCGAGGTTTCCCCAGCCTTGAGCGCGGTGTCCGCGACGACAAGGGTGGCCGTCGGGCGCACAGTGTCGATGGCGTAATTGTTGGAATCGGTGGTACCGCTGCCGGCGTTACCGGCCAGATCAGCGATCCCGGTATTATCCAGCGTGACCAGGTTAGTGGTGTCGGTGACACCGCCGCTCGGCGTAAACGTCGCCGTCCAGGTAATGCCTCCGTCGCTGCTGCTCACGGCGGACAACGTACCGTTGGCGATGGTCAGGTCGGCGTTGGTGAAACCACTGATCGCTTCAGTGAAGGTGATGGTCACCAGCGACGTTTCACCGACTTTCAGGGCCGTGTCAGCAACAACGATAGTGGCCGTCGGGCGCTGGGTATCGATTACATAATTACTGGAATTGGTGGTACCGACACCCACGGTACCGTCAGAGACGGCCGCCACACCGGTGTTGTCCAGGGTGATGACGTTGGTGGTGTCGGTAATGCCGTTGGTCGGCGTGAAAGTCGCGGTCCAGGTGATACCGCCGTCGTTGCTGTTCACGGCCGTCAACGTGCCGTTGGCGATGGTCAGGTCGGCATTGGTGAAACCGGTGACTGCCGTGTTGAAGGTGATGGTCACCAGCGAGGTTTCGCCAATTTTCAGGGCGCTGTCCGCCAGTACGATGGTCGCGGTCGGTGGCTCGACGTAGTTGGGGTTGTACGTGCCGCCGGTACTGTAAACCGCATCCGTGGAACTGGGCGAAGCGCCTGTCGAGCCGCTGTTTGAAGGGCCGCCAACACCACTGGCCGCCGCGTTGCCGGTCATGGCGGCGACGTTGGCAGCGGTGATCAATACCGTACCGCCGTTGTTCCAGATGGCCCCGACGCCACGGCCACCGTCACCGCCGTTGGCAAGGTTGCCGCCGCTGCCACCCCCACCGCCGCCACCACCCGCCGCGAGGTTGTTGCTGATGACTGACGTGCCGATGACTTTCAAGGTGCCGGACGAGGCATTGTAGATACCACCGGCCGCGCTGCCACCAACGCCGCCGACCGCGTTCCAGCCCGAACCACCACCGCCGCCACCAATGGACAGCGTGCTATTGGTCGCGGAGCCACCGTTGCCGCCGTGACTGTAGCCGGAGGCGCCATTGCCGCCGACGCCGCCAATGCTGGTACCGCCGCGCCCGCCCATGTCGTTCTGGGTGTAGCCGCCGCCATAACCACCGGTATTGGCAGAGCCGGCCCCACCGGCATAGCTCAAGTTGCCTGGGCCTGTCGAACCACCATGGCCACCGTTACCGCCACCGATCCCACCGCCGCCACCGCCGCCGCCACCGGAGTATCCACCGGATAAGCCACCGCCGCCGCCACCACCGGAAGCGGCGTTGGCAGTGACCGTCACGTTATTGAGCGTAAGAATGCCGGCGTTGAAAATCCCGCCACCCATGGCGCCCGCCGCTGCCGCGCCACCGTTACCGCCATTGCCGGCCACCAGTCCCTTGGTGATCACCAGCCCGTCCAGTGTCACGGTGCTGCCGGAAGTGACTTCCACCACACGGGTCTTGTATTGCCCATCGAGGGTCACGTCGGCCACGCCGTCGTTATTCAGATCGCCATCGACGGTGATGTTCTTGTTGATCAACAACTCGGAGTTGAGCTGCACGGTCATACCGGCGTTGAAGGTGACAATGTCGCCGTTTTGCGCAGACGCCAGTGCCGTACGCAACGAGCCGACTCCCGAGTCGAGGTTGTTAGTCGCGGTCCAGGTGGCCAGGCCCCACTGATATTCGCTCATTGCCTTGGTCGACAGGACGTTGGCGCTTTCGATGGTGCCGGTGGCAATTTCCAGATCCCAGTCGCCGCCGACACCGGTGCGGTTGTTCGAAGCGGCCACATCCCGTCCGGTCAACTGCGCCAGCGAGTCGACGAAATTCAAGCCGCGATCACCCTCGGCGGTGTAGCAGCCGTAAATCAGGATGTCGCCGCCAACGTTCATGTCCTTGCCGATTTCGCCGAGGATTGCGCTGCGCTGCGCGACGTTGTCGGCAGACAGATAACTGTTGCCCAGCCACAGATCGCCAGCGTTGCCGTGCGCAATAATCTGCACCGAGCTGACGCCTTGATGCTGATCAAGATAATCGGCGATCTGCTGCAAGCCGTCCTGGGTCGCGTTGAGTTTCACCACCTGAGTGCCGGGAGCAATGCCCTGGAGCAGGCTGTCGGCGTCCTTGACCCGTGAATCGACGAATACCACGCTCTGCCCCGGCACTGCGACGGGGCTGACGGCCGGTGTCGCATCGGCCTGACCGTGGGTGTCCTTACTGGCCACCGGCTGATCGGCCGTCGGCGTTTTCGCTGCATCCGCCGTGGTGTGGCTGTCAGCCTGGGCAGCGGTATCGGCCACCGTCGCCGCAACGGCTCCGTCGAACAGCATGCGCGGTTCCAGCGACATGATCATCGGCGCGGCAAGCGTCTGCTGACATTCGGTTACTCGCGACTTCTGCTTGCTCCACCACATGCTGCTCACCCGGATTCGAACACAGTTGTTGACGCATCAATGAAAAACGCCGCGATCAGTTGACCGCGGCGTCGGACTTCATACGAATGACATTGGCAGCGCTGGCTGAGCCATCAAGCCAAAAAGACAAATCAGCGTATTGCTTGAACAGGTCAGGCGGCAGAATCGTGCGCCGTGACTGCAGAGCAACCTTGGGTTTGACCTTGTGCAGGCCGGCAACACCAAGGGCTTGATCGAATTCGGGCGCGTCGTACGCCAGATGTTCAAAATCGTGTTCGAACCACGGCTCGCCGATAAAATCGTAGACCAGCCGCAGCACTCGCTCCGGGGCCTGAGTCAGCAACTCGTAATCAATGATCAGCAACGAGTCGGCGTGCTCGCCGTAATAGGCTTCCTTGAGCGCCGCCCAGGCAAAACCCACCAGCCGGTTACGCTGAGCCAGGGTTTCGCAGCGGCTGTAGACCGTGTTGCGCTCGACGGCGTCACCGAACAGCTTGGTGTTTTCGTAAGGGTTGGCGCGATAGAGCCGTTCAAGGCTGTCCATCACCCACGCAACGTTGCGTACGCAAGCGATGATTTTGGCTTTGGGGAACAGGTCGTTGAGCGCGGGCAGCCGCGAGCTCCATTGCCGGTTGGTGTCAAACACAACCGGTTTGTCGGTCTTGTCGGCGTAGTAGGAATCGAAAAGACCACGCAGCAGACGGCGGCGCGTCTGGGTGTCGATCACCGCGCCGAACTCACTGCCGGCGCTGCATTGCTCGAGCACGCTGGAAAAGAGAGAGCCAACCGGGCTGGTCATACCGGCGTGAAACCGCGGATTCTGCAAAAGGATCGCAGAAAGAAGGGTCGAGCCTGAGCGCGGCAAACCGGCGACAAAGTGGAACTGCTGCAATCCATTCACCGTAATCGAAAGTCCTTTTGTTCGACGAAGCGTAGTTCAACATTGACCCCACGACTAGTAGTGTTTTGACATCAGTTAAGAGCAAAAAGAACTAATCAATTAATTTTTTATCGCGAAAAGAAAGGTGAAACGATTAGGTCCACGCAGGACTGATTTAACCGCCAGCTTCGCGACGAAGACTCGCGCTGCGCTCCACCAGCGCGAACTTGCCAAGTCGCCGCAAACGCCATGCATTCGCCAGGCCCCTCAAGCGCTGCCGCCAACGAGACCTGGCGATTCCCCGTCAGTTCGGCCCCGACCAGCGACACCAACACCCGTACACGATTTTACAAACGGGCGATGGCCAACGACGCGAGCATCGGCGAGCCCAACGCAAACGCCGTCAGCTACCGCTTGATGAATACCGGCTCAACTCCGTTTACCGCCATTGCTTGCTCTCGTCGTCTCACGGCGCCCACTACGTTTGAGCCTGTAGCACTTGAGGGCAGACGTGTGATGAGCGTCGATGCCATTCGCTGTTCCACGACATCCGGCAACCTCGCCGATCCCGGTCTACGCTGTGGCGTGGCGTGACCTGGCCACGGAGTGCCCAAGCAAAAGCACAAGCCTGAACCCACTCGCGGCCCGCCGACAATCAATCAGAAGGGATGAGGAATTTATGGACGTTTACATGGGCACTGTTATGACGTTTGCCTTCAACTACGCGCCCAGCGGCTGGGCCTTTTGCAACGGTCAGATGATGAGTGTTTCGCAATACAGCGCGCTGTTTGCGTTGCTGGGCACCAACTATGGCGGCAACGGTGTCCAGACGTTCGGACTGCCCAATCTGCAGAGTCGAATGCCGATCTGCCAGGGCACAGGTCAGGGCCTGTCGACTCGCGTAATGGGTGAAGTTGCCGGCACTGAAGCCGTGATTCCAACCCTCAATAATCTGCCAACCCACACTCACACACTGGCCGGCCTCACGGCCACCACCACCGTGCAACTGGCCAACCCGGCGAGCAACCCGTTGGGCGCCCCGACCGCCACCAACGCCTATATCGGTGCTTCGGGCACAGGGCCAGGTCTGGCGAATATCTTCTCGGACGCACAAGGCGCTTCGCCCGTCCCCCTCAAAGGTGCGCAGACCGCGATCAGCGGCACTATCACCCCCACGGGCAACGGCCAGTCGATGGCGATCATGAACCCGTATCTGGTGCTCAACTTCAGCATCGCGCTGCAAGGCATTTTCCCTGCACGCAACTGAACGACTGCCGGGGGGCTGTCCCCCGGCTTCCTACTTGGCTGGAGCGAAGCTATGTTGCAGACGATTCAAAGCCAACATTTCCAGGAACTGCTGGGCCGGAGCAGCATCCTGCACCTGCCTGATGGCAGTGCACTGCAAATCCACATCGAATACCTTGAAGAGCAGCCCGCCGCGAAAATGCGCTACAGCGAGCGGATGCCATTCAGTGTCGAATTGAGAAGTCTGGAACCGACTGAATTTGTCGATGGATTGTGTGCGCTGCAACTGCCAGAGCTCGGGCAGGTGCAGGACATCTTCGTTTCCCGGGTGCCGCCGATGGGACGGGATCCGCAGTTGGGCTACTTCCACATCGCCTTCAACTGACTCAACAAACATCCCCCGGTGGGCGCGAGCGCGCTTGCGAAAAGACCCTATCCGTTTATTGGGGATACCAGACAAGTCTTTCGGCGGCCGGATTACTTTCTTCCACGGCAAATCCCAGTGCCAAATAGTGCTGGCGTGCCTGGCGATTGCTGCTCCACACCACCGTCGCCACCGGGCAGCGAATCTGTTGCGCGGCTTTCTGCACGCCTTGCAGCACGGCGCGGCCAAAACCCTGGCCACGCGCCGGCGGGATGAACGCCAGATACAACACGCGAATTTCGTTTGCGCCAAAATCAGTGCTCAAGGCACCGATAGCCGTACCGAGTTTTTCCACCACGTAGTGCATGGCGTTGGGGTAGTTATCCCCCATGCCCTGTTCCTGCACCTGAAACTGCTGGGCGGCTATTTGCTGCACCTGTTCCGGCTCGTCGTCGATCCATTGCAGATCCGGTCGCGCCGTTTGATAAAGGCTTTGCAGAAATGGGCCGTCGGTTGCCCGCGAAGGCCGCACTACCAATCCCTCTGCTGCCACTGCTGCGTTATTCGTCATCGCCGCTCTCCGTTAAAAACCGCTTTCCCTGACACCCAGTGCCGCCATCCGCCGCCATGCCACACCCAGCAACGACTCGCCGCGCCCCTGCAACACGACCACGCCGCGCAACGGTTGCAGCGGCGTTGGCGCGTTATCGAGCACACTCAAGCGCGCGCCGTACTGCGCCTGCACCGGTTCCGCCCGTTGCTGTTGATCGCGGCGCACGGCAATCGGCCCGTGGTGATCGGACGTCAGTGCTTGCTGATCGACGTAGGCAACGCCGTTGGTGTCGACTTCGTCCAGTTGCACCGCGAGCGCCGGGTGCATCGGGTCGTCGGCGATGAACCGGCCGCTGGCGCCGGGCTCGACCCGCCACAACTGCGCTTCGGCCAGATAACCACGCAGGCGTGTGCCGTCTTCGACGACTCGGGCCAGTGCATCCTTGCTCGAAATCCAGCGCCCGACGCTCAGGTTCGGCAGCAAATCACGCACATGTCCGGCGTGCGGCGCGCGTAGCAACAGGCGTTCACGGCGGGCCGTGAGCCCGCGGTATTCGGCCACCGCTTCGGCCAGTTTTTGCTCAACGACACCGGCGTCCGCCGCTGTTTCACTGCGGCCGGCCTGTCGGCGCATCAGCAACTGCTGGATCTGGATCTCCCGCCGCACGATGGCGCGCTTCGAATCGAGATCCGGAGATTCCAGTTCGATCAGCACATCCCCTTGGGCGACCTTCTGACCGTCCTGCACTTTCACCGCTTTGACCCGCGCCGCAGTGGGTGCATACAGAGCGCTTGCACGTCCGGCCTCTAACATCGTCGGCAGCTCCACGGCGCTGCGCCAAGGCACAATCAGCACCAGCATCAACCCCAGCAATGCCAGACTGAAGAGCACCACGCGCGGGCCATACGCCTGCTCACGGCGGCTCCACCACTGGCGCCATTCACGCATGATCGGCAGAAAGATGAACCACACCAGTTCCACCAGCATCAGGAAGATCCCCAGCACCTTGAAGAACAGGTGATAGACCGCCAGCGCGATCCCGAAAAACAACGCCGCACGCCATAACCACGAGCCATACCCCCAGATCAGCAAACGCCGTTGCATTTTCGGCGACCAAGGTTCCGGCGCGGGTGCGCCATAACCGAACAAAAACTCGCGCAAGCGCCAGCGACACAAGGCAAACGCACGGCCCTGAAGGTTGTCGACTTGCCACAAATCGCTGATCAGAAAGTAGCCGTCAAAACGCATGAAGGGATTGAGGTTGACCACCAGCGTGGTGATCCAGGTGGCGCTGGCGAGCATGAACGCCGCCGTGCGTCCCGGGCCATCAGGCAACAACGACCATGCCAGCAGTGCGATGCACGCCAACAGCAATTCAGCCAGCACGCCACCGGCGCCAATCAACAACCGTGCACGACGATCATTGACGCGCCAGGCATCGCTGACATCGGTGTAGAACATCGGCAGCAGCACCATGAACGCCACGCCCATGCTCTGCACCCGGCACCCGGCGCGCTTGGCCATGAACGCGTGGCCGAACTCATGACAAAGCTTGGCAAAGAACAGCGCCATGGCGAACGCCAATGCGCCGCCGAGGCTGAACAGGTGCGGAAAAGTGCCGACAAACCGCTGCCAGTCCCGCGAGACCAGAAACACCCCGAGCGCCAACGTTGCCGGCAAGCCGTAGCGCAACACGCGTGGGCCGAAGCGTTCCAGCCACGGCCAGGCGCGATTGAGAAAGGCGTCTGGACGCCACAGCGGTATGCGGAAAAACAGGTACTGATGCAGAAGGATTTGCCACAGGCTCTGTTTCTGCGCCAAGGCCTTGAGCCGATAACTGGCGCGCTGTTGATCGTCGAGGGCACTGATCAAATCGTGCCCACGGAGAAACTCCAGCAGTTGCTCGAGCTCGGTGCCGTCCAGCGGTAGGCCCGGCTCACGATTGGCCGCACGCAGGACCTGCTCGGTATCGCCCAGCGCCCAGTGGCGCAACAGGCGCATCGCCGCCGCGCCCAGTTTGAAATAACGCCCGCGCACCGGGTCGGCCAGGGTCCAGCGTGGCGAGCCATCCAATGCTGGCGCTGCGGGCGACAGTTGCAGGTCGGCACGTAGGCTCGGCAGGGTCATTTACAGGCCCACGCTCTGGCGCAGACCGGCCAATGGGCGACGCAACAGATACAGCGCCAGCGGCGCACGGTCACCGAAGATTTTCGCCGTACCGCGCAGGCCGATGCGCGGCGGTGCGTCGACGAAATTGGCGTCGAGCCGATACGCCAGTTGCCCGCCAGCCGTCGGTTGTGCTTCGTAGGCCGAGCGCTCCAGCGTCGCGAGGTGGCGCTTCAAGGGGTCGCTGTCGAGAAACAATGCGATCTCGGCACCGGGCTCTAACGATATCGCGTCGCCCACGGCCAGTTCGATACGCAGTTCGGCCTGGTTCGGGTCGGCAATTTCCATCAGGCGTTCGCCGGTCTGCACGGGTTTGCCGGTCAAGCGTTCGGCATCGGCGAACACCGCGATGCCATCGCGTTCGGCACGCACTTCGCTGCGGTTGAGCAGTTCGCGTGCGTAGTCGCGTTCGGCGCGTTTTTGCTCGACGCGCGCGGCCAGCAAGTCCATCCGCGAGTTGGATTCGGCATCGGTGAACGAGCGCTGGGAATTGGATTTGAGTTCGGCTTCGGCCACATCCAATGCCCGTTCGGCCACATCGGCCTGAGCCGTGAGGGTGGTGCTTTCGAAGCGCAGCAACAGTTCGCCGGTTTTCACCGTCTGATTGGGTTTGACCAGAAACTCGGCGATCACCCCGTCCAGCGGTGCCGCTACCACACGGCCGCCCAGTGGTACTACTTCGGCCGGTGCCAGCACCGATTGACGCACCGGGATGAACAGCCCGAGCAACAGCGCCGCGACCAGTGCTACCTGACGTTTACGTGTCCAGCGCAACCGCCATGGTGTGCGTGGCTGCAACGCCAGCCAGGCGTGGCTGTAGGTGTCGCCCAGTTGCGAGAGCAAGACGTGTTCGGAAGGATTCCACGGCACATCGCGGGCCAGCCACAAGCCGCCGAACACTTGCCTATCCCGATCAATCAACGGCAGCCAGAACACGTGTGCGGCGGACAAACTACGCCAATCGGCCTGGATCGATTCGCCGAGCGACTGCGGCGCAATCACCCGCGCCTGCTGCAGCACATCCTGCTTGAACAACTGTGCCACGGCTTGCTCGACAAACGCCACGAACGGCGCATTGGGCTCAACCGCGCTGACGCCGGTCACCGCTTGCACCTTGCCAGCGATCAACAACGCTACGTGGCGAAAACCGAACAGCGACTGGCCGTCATTGACCAGGCTGTAGGCCAGTTGCGCGGCGTCGCGGGCAGCACGGGTCTGGCGTTCGAGGTCAAGAAAGCGCGCAAATACCTGCCCGGCGCCGCCACCGACGGGGGCGTTCAATCAAGCTCCGGAAAATGCGCCGTGCCGCTCATGCCGGCCAGCAGGCCTTTGGCTTCTGGGAGTGAGGCGACCAGCAACAGGGTCTGACTGCCCTCGTCGATTCGCGCGCCGAGGCGTTTGACCGTGGCTTCGATCGGTTGACCGGTTTCATCGGGAATAAAGGAAAACGTCTGGCCTGGCTTGAGTTTGGCCATCCAGCGCGACGGCACCAGTAGATGGATTTCCAACGTGCGGTTGTCAACCACGTCCAGCAGCGGCGCACCAGCCGGCACGCTCTCATAGCGTTTGACCTTGCGTTCGACCACTTGCCCGTCGAACGGCGCGATCACGCTGCAGCGTTTGACCTGCACCTGATAAACCTGAGATTGCGCCTGGGCTTCGCTGACCTTGGCCTCAGCCCGCGCCACTTCGAAACGCCCGACGGAATTGAGTGCGGCCAATTGTTTGTTGTGCGCCAGCTCTTCACCGGCGCCGCGGCCAGCCGCCTGCGCGGCATTGAGTTGCGCCTGATAGGCCGAGCAATCGAACCGCGCGAGCACGTCGCCCTTCTTGAACGACTCGCCCTCACTGAACGGCAACTCGACAATCCGCCCGGACAGCTCACTGGCCAGAACCGCCTGATCTCGAGCGCGAAGCACACCCCGCGCCTCACTGCTTGCGGCACCCGCCCCGACCGCTGGGCTATCCAGCAGCGGATCGCCCAGCCCGGGCGTTTGCGCCTGAACTGCACACGTTATAAAGGTCAATCCAAAAACCCAACCACGAAAACGCTGCATAACCGCTACTCCCTGACGGATGAGCGGAGTCTACGACAGCGAGGGTTAACGTCAAGCGATAGGCCAGCATTGCGCCTGTTGTTTTTGGTGTAAAAAATCGAAAGAGCCCAACTCAACCCATCGTAAATATTACCTGAGTGGGATATTCCATAACGCTCATATTCGCTTTCCATGAAGGCGTGCATCGAATACACCGAAACGTTCGGCATATGGAGGGAAGACCTGGCTGAAACGAGTCGTTGCCGCTGACCGAAAACTAACCCTTGAGGCTATTAAGGGGGCGGCAAAAACTTGGGTTGGTGATGCCGCGAGACCCTGCACTCTCACGATACTCGACAGGAATGGGAGTGCCGAGAGAACGCTTGATTCGGTTCTTGCTTTACCCGTGAATGTATAGACCCAGGCTCGAAATTTTGATGCCCGCCCCGACTGCTCCCAGGTCACCTAAAGGTAGGGTAGTCAACAGGCCAGTGCGCTTGCACCAACACTTTTCTTCTAGCAACATTGATGCTTATTTCTATCCTCTGATGACCCCACGAGTCGGCCCCAACACTCAACGTTTTCAACGTATAGTGACGAATCGAGTTTGGCTGAGTCAGAAGCACGACTTTTTTGATTTTTGTATCTCGTGCTCAAAATACTAAAAAGCCGAGCAATCTCCGACCCATAGGTGTAATTAAAAATGGCAAAAGGTGACAAACACGGGCAGACAGGTTCGTACGTCTTCACTATGCATCGGCTGGGAAAAGTTGTTCCGCCGAAGCGGGAAATCCTGAAAAACATTTCGCTGTCCTTCTTCCCAGGCGCCAAGATCGGCGTGCTTGGCCTTAACGGTTCGGGTAAGTCCACGCTGCTGAAAATCATGGCTGGCGTTGACACCGAGTTCGAAGGCGAAGCCCGCCCGATGCCCGAACTGAACATCGGCTACCTGCCGCAAGAGCCGATCCTGGACCCGACCAAGACCGTGCGCGAAGTGGTCGAAGAGGCCGTGGCCGTGATCAAGAACGCCCAGGCGCGCCTGGACGAGGTCTACGCCGCCTACGCCGAAGAAGATGCTGACTTCGACAAGCTCGCCGCCGAACAGGCCAAGCTCGAAGCCATCTTGCAGGCCAGCGACGGTCACAACCTGGAGCGCCAGTTGGAAGTCGCCGCCGATGCGCTGCGCCTGCCGGCGTGGGACGCCAAGATCGAATTCCTGTCCGGTGGTGAAAAACGTCGTGTGGCCCTTTGCCGCCTGCTGCTGTCGGCCCCTGACATGCTGCTGCTCGACGAACCGACCAACCACTTGGACGCCGATTCCGTCGCCTGGCTGGAACACTTCCTGCACGATTTCTCGGGCACCGTGGTTGCGATCACGCACGACCGCTACTTCCTGGACAACGTAGCTGGCTGGATCCTTGAGCTCGACCGTGGCGCCGGTATCCCTTACGAGGGCAACTACTCCGGTTGGCTGGAAGCCAAGTCCGACCGTCTGGCTGCCGAATCCAAGCAGCAATCGGCCCACGAAAAAGCCATGAAGGAAGAACTGGAGTGGGTGCGCAAAGGCGCCAAGGCCCGCCAGTCCAAATCCAAGGCACGTCTGCAACGCTTTGAAGAAATGCAGTCGCAGGAATTCCAGAAGCGCAGCGAAACCAACGAGATCTACATCCCGGCCGGCCCACGCTTGGGTGATAAGGTCATCGAGTTCAAGAACGTCAGCAAAGGCTATGGCGACCGCGTGTTGATCGACAACCTGTCGTTCTCCATGCCAAAAGGCGCGATCGTCGGCGTTATTGGTGGTAACGGTGCGGGTAAATCCACGCTGTTCCGCATGCTGATGGGCAAGGAAACCCCGGATTCGGGCACCATCGAAGTCGGTGAAACCGTGCAATTGGCCTGTGTCGACCAAAGCCGCGAAGACCTGGATGGCAGCAAGACTGTGTTCCAGCAAATCTCTGACGGTTCCGACCAGATCCGCATCGGCAACTATGAAATCCCGTCGCGTACCTACGTCGGCCGTTTCAACTTCAAGGGCGGCGACCAGCAGAAGTTCGTCAAGGACCTGTCCGGTGGTGAGCGTGGCCGCTTGCACCTGGCCCTGACCCTGAAAGAGGGCGGCAACGTGTTGCTGCTCGACGAACCGTCCAACGACCTCGACGTTGAAACCCTGCGTTCCCTGGAAGAAGCCCTGCTGGACTTCCCGGGCGCCGCCATTGTGATCTCTCACGATCGGTGGTTCCTTGACCGTGTCGCGACCCATATCCTGGCGTACGAAGACGACTCGCAAGCAGTGTTCTTTGAAGGTAACTACACCGAGTACGAAGCGGACCGTAAAGTGCGCTTGGGCGAAGCAGCTGCCCAGCCGCACCGTGTACGGCACAAAAAACTGGCCTGATTCGGGCGGGTTTGAAAAAGCGGAGCCTTCGGGCTCCGTTTTTTTGTGCGCGTTATTCAGGTGGACCGCGTTGAATTCATTCGCGAGCAAGCCCCACATTCGACCGCATTCCAAAGTGGCAACCCGATCAAATGTAGGAGCGGGCTTGCTCGCGAAGGCGGTTTAACTGTTGGTGCATACCTTGAGTTGAAATCCCTCTCATGGTGCAAAAAAGCACAATAATTTATATCTAATGCACCATTTAAATTCACAAAGGCGACATTTTGCGCTTTTCAGGTGCAACGTGAATTGCTAAGGTCCGGCTCAATCTCCTTTAAAAACAATCAATTTGCCGAGACGTTTCCATGATCGAATCTGTCGAATCCTTCCTTTTTCGCCTCAAAAAGCGCGACCCCGACCAACCCGAATTCCACCAAGCGGTAGAAGAAGTCCTGCGCAGTTTGTGGCCGTTTCTTGAAGCCAACCCCCATTATCTGACCTCGGGCATCCTGGAGCGCATCTGCGAGCCGGAACGCGCGATTACCTTCCGGGTGTCGTGGGTGGATGATCACGGCAAGGTCCAGGTCAATCGCGGCTTCCGTATCCAGATGAACAGCGCCATCGGCCCCTACAAAGGCGGCCTGCGCTTCCACCCGTCGGTGAACCTGGGCGTGTTGAAATTCCTCGCCTTCGAGCAGACCTTCAAGAACTCCTTGACCTCGCTGCCCATGGGCGGCGGCAAAGGCGGCTCGGACTTCGACCCCAAGGGCAAGAGCGACGCTGAAGTCATGCGCTTCTGCCAAGCGTTCATGAGCGAGTTGTACCGCCACATTGGCGCCGACGTGGACGTGCCGGCCGGCGATATCGGCGTGGGCGCGCGCGAGATCGGCTTCCTGTTTGGCCAGTACAAACGCCTCAGCAATCAATTCACCTCAGTGTTGACCGGCAAAGGCATGACCTATGGTGGCAGCCTGATTCGCCCCGAAGCCACCGGTTTCGGCTGCGTGTACTTCGCCGAAGAAATGCTCAAGCGCAGTGGTCAGCGGGTTGAAGGCAAACGCGTGGCCGTGTCCGGCTCGGGTAACGTGGCGCAATACGCGGCACGCAAGGTCATGGACCTGGGCGGCAAGGTCATTTCGCTGTCCGACTCCGAAGGCACCCTGT
This sequence comes from Pseudomonas antarctica, assembly GCF_900624995.1. Lineage (GTDB taxonomy): Bacteria > Pseudomonadota > Gammaproteobacteria > Pseudomonadales > Pseudomonadaceae > Aquipseudomonas > Aquipseudomonas antarctica. Next base: position 35,428 of record NZ_UYXQ01000010.1, on the reverse strand, counting down.
ACGCCGAAAGCGGTTTGACCGAGGAGCAATGGTCAGCCCTGCTGGAGCTGAAAAACGTGCAGCGCGGGCGTATTAGCGAACTGGCCGAGCGCTTTGGCTTGGAGTTTCGTAAAGGCAAAGCGCCTTGGGAGTTGGCCTGCAACATCGCGTTGCCATGCGCGACCCAGAACGAACTTGACGCCGACGCCGCCCGCACGCTGCTGCGCAATGGCTGCATTTGCGTGGCCGAAGGCGCCAACATGCCGACCACGCTTGCGGCGGTGGATATCTTTATCGAGGCCGGCATTCTGTTCGCCCCCGGCAAAGCCTCCAACGCTGGCGGCGTGGCCGTGAGTGGCCTGGAAATGTCGCAGAACGCCATGCGCCTGCTGTGGACTGCTGGCGAGGTGGACAGCAAGCTGCACACGATCATGCAGTCGATTCACCACGCCTGCGTGCATTACGGTGAGGAAAACGGCCGGGTCAACTACGTGAAGGGCGCGAACATCGCGGGCTTCGTGAAGGTGGCTGACGCGATGTTGGCGCAAGGTATCGTCTAAGACTCGGTTTCGACCTGCAGCACTTCAATCACTTGATCGCCGACGGGGCGCTTCCACAGCACCTCGTCGCCCACCTGGGCGCCCAGTAATGCGCGGCCTAAAGGCGAGCCCCAATTGATGAGGTTAGCGTGGGCATCGGCCTGGTCTTCCCCCACCAATTGAATGCGCTGCTGTTCGTCCTGTTCGTTGGCGAAGGTGACCCAGCTGCCGATCTGCACCTTGTCGGTGGAGGTGGCCGGCGCCACGACTTGGGCGCTTTGCACACGCTGGTTGAAGTAGCGCAAATCCCGTTCAAGGTCCGCTTGGCGCTGCTTATCGGCGTCTTCGCCTTTGGCGGATTCCACACTGTATTCCTGCTGCAATTGCGCGACCTTGGCCTGCAACTGCGCCAACCCTTGCGCAGTCAGATGATTGGGTTGCTCACTGACCTGGCGCTCCACCGGCTGGTCTGCCTGGGCGGCGGCGTTGTCCTCGTTAACAAAAGCTCGGCTCATGACATTCTCCCTCTATGGCGTTTGGGCCATGGTCGCCGGGCTTTAGTTTCGCTGGATGTCTGAAAGCGACCTATTGAGCGCGATAAGCCTTGCCGGCGTCGCGGTCTTTCTCATGCTGCCAGGCACGCTCACGGTCATCCCAGTGATTGTCCTTGTAGTCGCGCAGTTCCTCGTTCTCACGCATGGCCTTGCACTGACGAAAGCCGTCCTCCCAGCCTTCGGCGTACTCGCGGTCCTTGAGATAGCGCGGTACGTTCTTGCGAAACTCCCCACTGATCACGCCAGCGGCCTGGCGACCGCTGCTGCAACCGTCATCAAAGCCATCGGCAAACGCCGGTGGATAACCTTTGGCGAGTAAATCCTGATGGGTTGACTGGCAACCCGACAGCCCCACTACCGCGCACAGCAATAACGCGTACCGCCACATTGCGTACTCCCCCGCCGTTTCACGGCTGATAGGGGCAGTCTAGTCGGGGATTTGTCGGGGCGGCGTGAAAGGGAGGTGAGAACGGTGTTGGATTAAAGGGCCATCAACGACGATTCTCTTTAAATTGCAGGACGTTTCCTAGAGAATCCTTGGTCTATTGCGCCATAGGATTTGAGTGTCTAGCCTCCTCGGGTCGCTGCGAAACAGCGATTGGGTTTAGCGACCCGAGAAACGTAGGTACAACTTCCTCAACTCCTTTGGCTCGCGCTTTTTGCCTGCCTTATCGTGTTATGGCGGCTGTGCGCGGGAGACTTTCGGGTCTACCGGGTTCCTAGGTTACCGGTTCGCTAACCCGCGTACAGCTGCCACCTCTCCATGTTTAGCGACGTGCTGTGGCGGTTCTTACTTATTAACCTAAGGAAAAACCATGTCCAAAGTCATCCCCGATCCACCCCTGTCCTCAATCACCACCCTCGGCGTCGTCACCTTTGGCGACTACGGCGAAAACGAGAAACCGCTGTTTCGTGTCAATGCCGGCATGCCGATTGATCAAGTCTTGGAACACGCCTCCACCTTGCTTTACTACTCCAAGAAACTCGCCATGGAAGCCGCCATGGACGTGCGCGGCGAACAATACGCCTGGGCCGCGCATTATCTGTGCGAGATGGGCAAAGCCGTCGTTGATGACCTGACCCAAGCGATGACACCCGCCACCTGAAAAGCTGACACCGCCCTTGTGGCGAGGGAGCAAGCTGCCTCGCCACAAGGGTTATGTCGTCTGGAGGTTCTTCAGCGAAGCATGCTCGGCCAATTCCTGCTCAATAAACGCCGCAATCATTGCGCGATACACCTGCTCAGTGACCTCAGGGTTGGCGCCTACCGCCTCGGATAAACCCCGCACCTTGGCGATCACCTGTTCAACCCGCTGCGGCGCCTTGACGCCATCGGTGTCTTTTTTGAAGCGCGCAGCTTGGGAGACGTAGTGGCCGCGTTCGGCGAGCAGGGCGACGATTTGTTGGTCGAGGTGGTCGATGTTTGCGCGGATCTCTTCAAGGGTGGTGCAGTTAACGGCCATGTTGGTTGAACTCCTGTATAGGCGGGCAATGCGATGCATCTGAATATACGCGAGCTAAATGTGGGAGCGGGCTTGCTCGCGAATGCGGTGGGTCGATCAATACATTATTGCCTGAAGGACCGCCATCGTGGGCAAGCCCGGCTCCCACCTTTTGATCTTTGTCTGGCTTTGGTTAGTAGTGATACCACTTCACTTCGAGCATCACTTCATTGACTGGCGTGGACAGGTGGCTGTACTCACGCTGGGCGCTTAGGCGTAACCCGAGGTTGCGGGACAGTTCCCACTGCTGGTTCAGGCTGATACTGCGGCGCACTTCACCATTGGTGAAGAAATCACCCTTGGCTTCCAGGCTTAAATTGCCCAGCGGGTTTTTCCACAGCACGCCGGTGTTAAACCCGGCAGCCGGGGAGATGGCTTCGCTGAAGTCATTATTGTGTTCCACGCGCACGGTGCCGAGGGCGAAGCCGAGCATGTCGTCGGTGAGTTGCCAGGTGCCGCCCGCGCCGCCGTTGACGTGGGCCACCAAGGTTTCGTCGTCGTGTTTGCCCGGTACGCGCTCCAGGCCGCCGGTGACCTGCCATGACCAAGGCTGCAACAGGGCGTTGCGTGGGGTCAGGGAACGGATGGTCGCCAGGTCGAGTTGCTGCAACTGCCAGTGGTTGCCTTCGTACTGGCGCAGTTTCATCTGCAGGATTTCGATCTGCGCACCCAGCGGGAAGCCTTCGGCGTTGTCGTTGAGGTCGTGGTAGGCCATGCGCAGGCCGTATTCGCCGAAGGTCTTGCTGCCACGGGTGCCGATGCCGGCTTGCCAGGTGCGTGACTCATGGCCGTTCTCGGGCAGGCCCGGGCGTTCGACTTGGAGGTCGGGCGCAGGGTTCTGGTTGATCGCGCGCAGCAGTTCGAAGCTGCGTTGTGAGCGTTCGGTGTCGCGTTCCAGGCCATTGGCGCGGTAGCGGCCCAGGCGATAGGCGGCGTCGATGATCAGGGCTTGGCGGTCGCGCGGCAGGGCTTTGAAGGTCGGCTCCTGCAATTGCTTCTGGTCATCGCTGATTTTCAGCACCCATTGTTGCTCGTCGCTATCGAGCGGCTTGGCGCGTTCCAGCAGTTCGCGCTCACGGGAGGGGCGGTAGTCGATCTTCTCGACCAGGCCTGCCTCTTTCACCGCTTTGACCGTGTCGGTGGGGATCGCGGTCAGCGGGAACTGCTCGGTCAGGCGCAGGCTCGGGCGCGCCACTTGCAGCAGTTCCAGCAGGCGATAGGAGCAGTTTTCGTCGAAGAAGAAGTAGTCGAACTGGATCTGCTTGAGCTCCCACACGTGCCGGACCATGCGCTCGGTCTCGACTTGGGTGAGATTCAGGCGGTATTCCCACAGGTCGCGGTTCTCGAGGTTACGGTATTCCGAGAGTTTTTCCTGATACGGCACCAGGGCGAACAGGCCGGGATAGCCGCCCATCAGGCCTTTCCAGGCGTAGAGAATGCTGTTGTCGGAGCCTTCGATATAGGCGCCGAAGTTGATCGCATAGCTGAGCAGGGCGGTCTTGTCTCTCTGCACGTCAGCCTGGTCGATACGCAGCAGGGTGTGGCCGAACATCGACGACGGGCTGTTGAGGTAGGCCGCCGGGAAGATCATCACCGCGCTGTGAGGGGCGACGTCCTTGAACCATTGAGTGAATGCTTTGCAGTCCAGAGCGGGCAGGTCGGTCAGGTGCAACTGATCTTTGAGCCAACGGGTACGTGCGGGGTAAACGCATTGGACGTGCTTTTCGCCGAGGCTGGCCGGGGCATACAGCGCCTCTACGGTCGCCTTCAGTTCCTGGTCCGGGTGGTGCGCGCCATCGGGGGCGAGGAAGAATTTCTTGTCGCTGATATAGCTGCGCCAGCCACTGATCTTGCCGGCTTCGTAATGGCCCAAAGACAGCCAGAACGGATCGTTGGCCAATTGCTGCAAACGTTGATCATCAATATGCGGGGCCGCGTACAGCGGGGCGCAGGCGAAGAGTGCCAACCAGGCAAAGCGTTTGAGCATAGGGGCAACTTAAGTCGGAAATAGTGAGACCCAAAGGGGAGGCGGGTCCAAAATAAAGCCCGCGCCTCGAAAGGCGCGGGCGGGTCGAGCTTAAGCCTGGGTCGCGTATTTGGCCAGGCGGGCATCGCTTTTCAGTACAGCCAGGGTGTTGTTGTGCACGTCATCAGCGGTCACGTCAGCTTTGCTGAAGATCTGCTGGAAGTGCTCGTGGGTCACGGCCGCGAAATGATCGCGATCTTCCGGCGCAACGCCCAGTACCACCGCGTAGGTGGTCAGTGCTTCGCCGTTGCCTTTGGCCATGTCTTCGGACAGCTCGTTCATCATGCCATTCATGGCAATCCAGGACTTGCCGCCGTAGGTCAGGGCGCTGTTGGTGCTGCAACCGTTGGTGCCTGAGGTCATGCCGAAGGTGGCGTTACCCGAGGTGCCGTTGGTGGTGGATGCGAGGAAATGCGCTGGCGTACCGCGCTGGCCTTCAAACAACATGTTGCCCCAACCGCAGTTCGGGCCGCCTGGTGCTTCTGCCATTGCATTGAGGGAGACGACGGTGAAGAGAGTACCAAGAAGGATCCGTTTCATAGCTTTGTTCTCTTTGTGTGCAAACCAATGGACAAGGGTTCAGGCGCATCGCAGCGCCCTAGGGGCCAGTTATTAGTCCAACCCGCGCAGTTTGGAGTTTAGGCATGTTCCTAGGGTTCCGTGATTTTTTATAAAACAATCAGTGTTGCCGCGATTTTTTTGTAAGACGTGTCCCCTGACGATGCTTTCCCAAAGTCGCGCCTTGCCAGAGCGCGTAACCGGGAGCCAGAATGCCGTCATCTGCCCCGCCTGATGTAAGGAAGCCCGATGCCTGATCCTGTTGCTGCCAGCTTGCGTCTAGCGCCCGACGCGCTGACTCGCCCTTTCTCCGCTGAACAGTTCAGCTTCTCGACCACCAATGATTTGGAGCCCTTTCGCGGTGTGCTTGGCCAGGAACGTGCGGTTGAAGCCTTGCAGTTCGGTGTGGCCATGCCACGCCCCGGTTACAACGTGTTTGTCATGGGCGAGCCGGGTACCGGCCGCTTTTCGTTCGTCAAACGCTACCTGAAAGCCGAAGGCAAACGCCTGCAGACCCCGGCGGACTGGGTCTATGTGAATAATTTTGATGAGCCACGTGAACCGCGGGCCCTGGAATTGCCGGGCGGCGGCGCGGCGGCGTTCATCGCCGATATCAACGGGTTGGTCGACAATCTGGTCGCCACCTTCCCGGCGGTGTTTGAACACCCGACTTATCAACAGCGCAAAAGCGCCATCGACCGCGCCTTCAACCAGCGTTACGACAAGGCGTTGGACGTGATTGAACGCCTGGCCCTGGAAAAGGACGTGGCGCTGTACCGCGACAGCTCCAACATCGCGTTCACGCCGATGCTCGACGGCAAGGCGCTGGACGAGGCGGAGTTCTCGCAACTGCCGGAGGCTGACCGCGAGCGTTTCCACACGGATATTTCCGAACTGGAAGAGCGCCTCAACGAAGAATTGGCCAGCCTGCCGCAGTGGAAACGCGAGTCGAACAACCAACTGCGCCAGTTCAACGAAGAAACCATCACCCTGGCCCTGCAGCCTTTGCTGGCGCCGCTGTCGGAAAAGTACGCAGAAAACGCGGCTGTCTGCGGTTACCTGCAGGCCATGCAGGTGTACTTGCTCAAATCCGTGGTCGAGCAGTTTGTCGACGACGCCAAGACTGACGCCCAGGCGCGCAAGCTGCTCGAAGAGCAATACTGCCCGAGCCTGGTGGTGGGCCACTCGGTCAACGGCGGCGCGCCGGTGGTGTTTGAGCCGCACCCGACGTACGACAACCTGTTCGGCCGTATCGAATACAGCACCGACCAAGGTGCGCTCTACACCACGTATCGCCAGTTGCGCCCGGGCGCATTGCACCGTGCCAATGGCGGTTTCCTGATTCTTGAAGCCGAGAAAATGCTCAGCGAGCCCTTCGTGTGGGACGCCCTCAAGCGCTCCCTGCAGTCGCGCAAGCTGAAGATGGAGTCGCCGCTGGGCGAGCTCGGCCGCTTGGCCACCGTGACCCTCAACCCGCAAATGATCCCGTTGCAGGTCAAGGTCATCATCATCGGTTCGCGCCAGCTGTACTACGCGTTGCAGGATGCCGACCCAGACTTCCAGGAGATGTTCCGCGTCTTGGTGGACTTCGACGAAGACATCCCGATGGTGGACGAGAGCCTGGAGCAGTTCGCCCAGTTGCTCAAAACCCGTACGTCGGAAGAAGGCATGGCGCCGCTGACGTCGGACGCGGTGGCACGCTTGGCGACGTACAGCGCACGCCTGGCCGAACACCAAGGGCGTTTGTCGGCACGCATTGGCGACTTGTTCCAGTTGGTCAGCGAGGCAGACTTCATTCGCCACCTGGCCGGCGATGAGATGACCGATGCTGGCCATATCGAACGCGCGCTCAAGGCCAAGGCTACGCGCACCGGGCGGGTGTCGGCGCGGATTCTCGACGACATGCTCGCCGGGGTGATCCTGATCGACACCGCCGGCGCGGCGGTTGGCAAGTGCAACGGGCTGACGGTGCTGGAAGTCGGCGATTCGGCCTTCGGTGTGCCGGCGCGAATTTCCGCCACGGTGTACCCGGGCGGCAGCGGCATTGTCGACATTGAGCGCGAAGTTAACCTCGGCCAGCCAATTCACTCCAAGGGCGTGATGATCCTCACCGGTTACCTGGGCAGCCGTTATGCTCAGGAATTCCCGCTGGCGATCTCCGCGAGCATCGCACTTGAGCAGTCCTACGGTTACGTGGACGGCGACAGCGCGTCCCTGGGCGAGGCGTGCACCTTGATTTCGGCCCTGTCGAAGACGCCGCTCAAGCAGTGCTTTGCGATCACCGGCTCCATCAACCAGTTTGGTGAAGTGCAGGCGGTGGGCGGGGTTAACGAGAAGATCGAAGGCTTCTTCCGCCTCTGCGAAGCACGCGGCTTGACCGGCGAGCAGGGGGCGATCATTCCGCAGGCCAACGTCGCCACGCTGATGCTCGATGAGAAGGTGCTGAAGGCCGTGCGCGACGGGCAGTTCCACATCTATGCTGTGCGTCAGGCGGACGAGGCGTTGAGCTTGTTGGTGGGCGAGCCTGCCGGTGAGCCGGATGAGGAAGGGCAGTTCCCCGAAGGCAGCGTGAATGCGCGCGTGGTTGAGCGTTTGCGCGCGATTGCCGAGATGGTCAGCGAGGATGATTTGAAAGAGGCGGAGAAGGAGCTGGCGCAGCAGGCGTTGGCGGAAGCCAAACCAACCTGATTTTTTGTGGTGGCGCAGTAAGGGCGGGCGCCGGCTTGTTGGGCAAGCCCGCTCGCCACAATCTTGACTCGTGTGTAGGGACCAACGCCCGTTGGTCCCTACAACCTTGGTTTGTACCGGTTTTCTTCTATTCTGAGTGCTAGGGATATCCACAGGAGTCGCAGGATAGAGACAGCCTTGCCCTGCGCGAGGTTGAACACCGATCTACCGAGGGTCGCCGCCATGCCGCGCAACCTTTGCCTTACCCGCCAATGCCTGGGCCTGGTCACCCGTATCGAATGCTCCATTCGCCCTCTCGCGGGGGATAACGGTATGTGGACGTTGTTGTTTGCGGCCGGAATGAGCGGCGAACAGCCGTCCACCATCAAGTCCCAGGGCCCGTTTCATGGGCCTTTTGTGGCAGAAACCATTCTGGGGGCAATCGTCGAAAGCCTGACGCTGCATGGCTATGAGCTGGCGGGCGATCCGCAGATATGGTGCCTGCATATGCAGGCCCATCTGCGACAGCTCAATGGCGGGCATGAGCTTCTGGCCTTGTGACTGATCGTTCCCACGCTCTGCGTGGTAACGCCGCCCCGGACGCTCTGCGTCCCGCTGTCGCCACACGGCTCAAGCCCTGCGCTGGGTGACGCTGCGCGTCTGGGGATGCATGCCTTTGCTGCGCGTAGGAACGATCGGCCGTAGGCGGCTATTTTGCCTCGGGCTTGTCCAGCTTTACCTCGAAACCATATTGCACGGTGTCGAGGTCGGTGCGCTGGTAGCTTTCCAGGCTGGTCGGCTGGCCGTAGAAGTAATGCACGTCAAACAGCGCCGTGCCGTACTCCTCGGCACGGTGGCTCACGCCGAGGATCTCCTTGAGGTAGTTGCCGCTCGCGTCCTTGGCGTAGAAGCGCCAGCTGTCGGCGGGAAAGTCTGTTTGATCGACGATCAGCGCGTTGTCCTTGAGTGACAGGCCTCTGGGCAGCTTGGCCACGTCAAGCGTGGCTTTCTCGATGGTGGCCAGGAACAGCGGCACTGAGCCCACCACAAACGCTGGGGTTTCCGGGAACAGGTTGAGGTCGTACGTGAGCGTGCCGCTGCCCGCATTCAACTCAAAGGCCTCGGCTGGCAGCTCGATGGGCTCGCCGCGCTCGCCCTTGTCGTCCGCCGTGAAGAAGGTGATTGGGGCATCGCTGTTGTTGCGCTCGGCGCCAACCAGGTCGTCATTGAAGGTGAACGGGTGGTCAAACACGATCTTCGCGGCGCTGGCGTCTTCGGTCGATTGGCTGATGGTGACGCTTTTTTTCAGCTGCTCCTCGGTCATCGATGCATCTTTAAGCCAGCTGGCGGCGCTGTCGTCATACACGGTGACGGGCATCGGCAAGGCTTGCACGGTGTTTTGCAGGCTGTTCTTGTCGAAGCGCATCACCGGCAGGTCGAGGTCCTTGCGGGTGAGCGTGGCTTTGGAGAAGTCCAGCACGTTGACCTGCAGGTTTTCGATCAAACCATTGAAATACACCTTGGCGTAATGGCTGCTCTGTTTGTGTTCGAAGGCTTTCTGCTCGTCGGTCAGTTGTTTTTCAAAGGCGTCTGACCAAGCCGTCTGCTTTTGCATCTCGGCCAGTTGCTTCTCGTAGAACGCCACCTGCGCGGCGTTTTCGTTGATCGAGCCCGAGCGGGTGAGAAATTGCCCCGTGCTGTCGCGTGCCTGCACCAGCAAAGGGTTCGGCGAGTCGTCGCCGACTTCCGGCGCCAGCGGCTCGCGGTTGGTCAGCTCGATCTCGGCGTAGTTTTTCTCAAGCCGCAGCAGGTTGAGGGTGATATTGCCCTCGGTGCGTTTGTGGCCCACGTCTTTTTTCGACAAGTCGAACGTCAGCACCTTGCCGGGCGCAACCACCTCAACCGCGCCCTTGAGGCTGACGGGCTGTGGCTGGCTCTTGTTCTCGGTCTCCAAGCCCTCGATGAACGGGTAGGTTACCGTCAGATCATCGGGGTTGGTCAGGTTGGAGCTGCTCGGGCTCAGTTGGATGCCCGGGTCGGTTTCCGACCATTCTGGCTGGAAGGGGATGACTTTGTTGTTGCTCAAGGTCACCGACTGCCATTCCAGGCCGTGGGGGAACGGGAACTGATTCGGGGTATTGAAGTTGAACGGCAGGACCGGCTGCAGATCCGTCAGGTAGTCGGAGTGCGAGGCTTTGCGCAGTACGAACAGGCCGTTGATGTAGGTGTCCACCAAGGCTTGGGGCGTGGGGTAGTGCTTGAGCAGCGCCAGGGTGTCTTCGCCGTATTCGGCTTCGATGGGCTTGGTGGCAAGCTTGGCCTGCGCGCGCTCCAGCAACAGCAGCGAGCCGCCTAGGTCGGCGATGGCATCTCTAAGCTTGGGGTCTTGAATGCTGTCCAGTGATTGTTCGAACTTGGCGGTTTTCTCTTCGAGGGTAGCTTGCTTCTGCTCTTCTTTAGGGGAGCAGCCGCTGGCCATCAGCAACACCGCACACAGGCCGAACGTGGCCAAAGGGGATCGCACATCCATCATCTGAGTTTTCCTGTTCCACAGCATCAAGCTGATTTGATGGGCTCGACACTAGCAGAAAAAATCTCTTACAGATGCCGCCCACGTCAGTTTTCTCGCGGTGACAGGTGTTCGGGCGCGGCTGGTATACTCGCGGCCATTTTTAACCACGCTGTGTGAGATTCAATGGAACGCTTTATCGAAAATGCCATGTACGCCTCGCGATGGCTGCTGGCGCCGATTTATTTCGGCTTGTCCCTGGGGTTGCTGGCGCTGGCGCTGAAGTTCTTCCAGGAAGTGATTCACTTGCTGCCGAGCGTGTTCTCGATGGCCGAGTCCGAACTGATCCTGGTGCTGCTGTCGTTGATCGACATGGCACTGGTCGGCGGCTTGCTGGTGATGGTGATGATTTCCGGCTACGAGAACTTCGTCTCGCAGCTGGATATCGATGAGAGCAAGGAAAAGCTTAACTGGTTGGGCACCATGGACTCTTCATCGCTGAAGATGAAAGTGGCCGCCTCCATCGTGGCGATTTCGTCTATCCACCTGCTGCGCATCTTCATGGACGCCAAGAACGTCGATCCGCAGCATTTGATGTGGTACGTGATCATCCACATGACCTTCGTGATCTCGGCGTTCGCCATGGGTTACCTGGACAAGCTCACCAAGCACTGAGGCCCCGCGTCAGCCTTACTGTTCGACGAAGAAGTAAGGCTGGCGACCGATTGCCATCTGCTTGATCACGTGTACCTTCTCCGCCAGGTCGTCAGGGCGATCCAGCAGCGCCATGTTCCCGGGCTTGGCCTCAAGAAAACTGCGCAACTGCGTTTCGGTTTGCAGGATCGGTAAGTAGGCCTGCAGATAGAACACGCTGGCCCCGGCGATGCGCTCGTTGGGCTGGAACAGCACCACCTCTTTGCCTTCGGTTTGATACGCCTTCGCCTGGCTGATCACCGGTACGAAAGACTCACGTAAGTCGGCTTTTGGCGCAAACCAGAAGGCGGCAGTCATGTAACTGGCGATCAGTAGCGTGAACACGCCGGCGATTACGCCGCGGTGATAACGGTACAGCGTGGGTTTATTCGCTTTGAGCCACGCCAGCAACACCCCGGCGTATTCTGCTGCGAGCACCGCAGCAGCGGGCGTGAGTGCCATTAAATAAACGGTGCGCTTGCTCGAAGCCAGGGTCAGCAATGTGAACTGCGCCAGCAGCCACACGCTGAAAAACAGGCGGTAGCGGTTACGTACCAGGCTTTTGCGGAAGTGCCACAGGCCCAGGTACACCAGAATGTTCCAAGGCAGAAACGCCTCGGGCAGCTTCGCGATGTAGTAATAGATCGGCTCGTAATGCCCAGCCTCGACAAACGAGCCGCTGAAGCGCCCGACGCTGTTGGTCCACAGCACTTCGGCCACGGCCTGCATGCCGCCGCGATGAAACAGAAACCCTAGCCAGATCATCAGCGGCACCAGGGCCAGCATGGTGAATAGCGCCGGCTTGAGCCAGTCGCCGATGCGCAGGCGTTTATCCATCACGCTGGTGCTGGCCAGGTACACAAAGATCACAATGCCCGGCATCGCCAAGCCCAACACACCTTTGCTCAGTGTGGCGATCACCATCCCCACGGTAAACAACGCCCAGGCCCAAACACTGGAGCCCTCGCGTTCTGGCCGCACAGCCTGGTAAAACCCGAGCAGCGCGGCGGTCACGCCAAGGCTGAGCAACGAATCTTCACCCACCCCGCGCACGTTGCCCCAGTAACTGGCCATGGTCGCCAGGATCAGCGCCGCGCAGAACGCCATCGTCTGCGGCCGCCCAAACTTACGCAGCATCGCGTAAAACAGCATCACGCTGAACAGCCCGGCAAACGCCGATGCCAGGCGCACCGCCCAGGTGGTGCCGCCAAACAGCCGAATCGCACCGGCGTCCAGCCACAGGCTCAGGGGCGGTTTTTCCAGGAAGGGTTCTCGAAACAGGCGCGGGATCACCCAATCATTGTCCAAGTGCATGGCCATCGCGATCCCGGCGACCCGGGCTTCGGTGGAGCCTTGCAGCTCATGGCTGCCCAGGGCGAAGAAGAACAACACAGCAACGAGAAGGAGCAGCAGAGGAACGGGGCGCGTCATGGGTTCTGGCTACCGGGCAGGGGACCGCTCGGAGGAGCGGGCATGTTAATCCGTCAGTATATGTATCCGTTTCTTAACATTTCGTGAACGAGTGTGGGGTTTTTGTAAGGCGGCCAAACCTGCTGTTCAAAGGCGTTTTAAGCGCGGTAATGCCGCTTTGCCTCGCTCGGTCAGTACCGGTTCCAACTGCTCCCAAGTGAAGCTCAAGTCGTTGTCGCAGCCGTCTCCCGTGGCGCGGGTGGAGAGTTGCAGGCCTTGGGTGTTGAAGCTCAAGTCAAAGGAGGAATAGCTGGTGATCGCCGGGCAGCCCTCATCGGTGGTGGTTTGCTTGGCCAGCCAGGCGCTGAATGTGGCCGGTAACTCCACGTGGCCGGAGTAAGCGGAGTACCACTCCTGGCGCCCGCCGAGCCACGTCCACGGGTCAACGCTTTCGCCGGTTTGCAGGTTCCAGGAATGCAGGCCCCAACTGATGCCTCTGGCGCCGGTACCTGCGGCCCAGCGGTAAAACCTGACGGTGATGAACTGCGATGACCAATACGTGGGCTCCACCGCGATTTCGCTGGTGTAGGCCGAGCCATTTCGACCCAGGTATTCGCGGCGCTCTTGTAAGTAGTCAGCCTGGTCATCGTTATTGATGGCCAGGGCGGCGAGTTGTTGGTTGATCTTCTGAATCGCCGGGCCGTCGCCACCCAGTTTGAGCGTGACCTGGGCGCCTTGGGTCTTGAGTCGATACGCGTGGTTTTCGACGCTTTTCTTCTCGGTCTTGACCGGCAGAGGCGCCGCTTCCATAGGCGCGTTGTAGGCATCGCTGCCGCAGCCGTCGGGGCTGATGCGTTGCAAGCTGAGTGGCAGCGTGTTGCCGCCCTTGGTTTTACTCCAGCCACCTGAGAGCGTATCGCCCTGGGGGTTCTGCAATGCCCAGAAACCGGTGTTGCCTTCCTCCACCCACGGCGCGTTATCGCTGGCTTGGGTCAGTTGAATCGGCGTGAGGATGCGTTGGTAGTAGTAACTGCCATGCTCGCCATCGGCGCCGTTGAAACAGGCGGTTACAGCGGATTTACCCAGCGTGCCCTGCCAGACGCCCGCGAGGTCGGCGGCGCAGGCGAGCAAGGGCGTGAAGGCGAGGGTAATGACAGCGAGGGGCTTGAGCACGGGTATCTGACTTCCGGTTGTCTGATAAAGGCCGTCAGGGTAATGGGAAGCGTGGGGGGATTCCAGCGGGCGAGGCGTTGTGAGGCCGCTCGCCTTTTTATGTCCCGCAACATTCAGAACCCCAGAAACAACAAAACCCGCACTAGGCGGGTTTTGTCGATGCTTCGAATTGGTGGAGCCGGGGGGATTTGAACCCCCGTCCGCCAGTACTCCGCTGTCGGTACTACATGCGTAGCCGTTTCTATTAAGTTAACCCTCAGCGACCCGAAGGGCAGGGTGCTTTGGGCGAGTTGTGTAAGTTTTAGCCGCTTCGTCCACAACGTACTGCACGGCGATTCTGTTCTATATGACAATCACTTTGGGTTTACAGACATCCCCTGGTGATTGCTGGACCCGAAGGTACCAGAAGCTCAGGGCTAAGGCTGCTTACGCAGCGAGAGCGAATTCCTGGCCGTAGTTTTCGTCATTGGCAACTATAAGAAGTTGCAACAGTGGATTTACGAGTTCTGTTACCAACTCGGCATGCACCTAAAGTTTCGCGACCGGCGTCGAATCCTAAACGGCCCCGTGCTTGTAACTCGTTGTTTCATAGTGAGTGACAAGCCTGTGCAGTGTACGCCAAACGTTCGCAGAAGGCCAACCCGAAGGTTGGCCGCGCGCGAGCCAGGGGCTTACTGGCCGCCTTTTTCGCTGCTCTGCAAGTCCTGGATGGCTTTGGAGGTGATCTCGATGCACTTCTTGTCATCGCCGGCCGCGTGGGCAGCCTTGGCCTGGGAGACTGCGGTGTCGATTTCGCCGCTTTTGCCACTGGTGTCGGTGGCCAGCAGGGCTTTGCCGTTGTTGATTTTGTCCAAGTTAATCTGGCAAAGGTCATCTGTTTTGCCAGCTGCAAAAACAGGCGAGGCCATCATCGCAGCGGTAATAAACAAGCCAGCAAGAGCGGAACGCTTCATAGGGTATCTCCTTGCGAAAAAGGGCTCGACGCTACTGGCGTTCAAGACCTGCCAGCGACATCACTGATGAGCCTCGTTCACCGAGGCCTATGCAGATGACTACGCCGGCGCGCAGGGGTTCGGTTTTGTTGGCGGATTAATGCGCCCGCGCCTGGGTTACCCGGTCCACCAGGTACACCAGCCCGTGATAATCAATGCCTCCATGCTGACTCAGGCCGATCTCGCAGGTGCGGCTGGTGGAAATGCCTTCGCTGCAATATTGCACGGCGTCCTTGAGCGAGCGCAGGGAGTGGGCGTTGAGTTGCGGCGTGGTAAAGCCTTTGTCGCCGGCAAAGCCGCAGCAGTGGATGCCTTCGGGGATCACCACGGTTTTGGAGCAGCGTCGCGCCAGGTCAATCAGGGCCTGGCTTTCGCCCAGGTGCTGGGTGCTGCAGGTGACGTGCACGGCGATGGGCGCTTCCTGCGGTGTGAAGTCGAGGCGGTCCATCAGGTGGGTGCGGATAAACCGTACCGGGTCGTAGAGGTCCAGGCGTGTTTCGCCGAGGTCTTGTACCAGCCGTAGGGTACATGGGCTGGTGTCGCAATAGATCGGGTCGAGGCCGCCACGGCTGGCATGGAGCAGCGCGCCGATCAATTCCTGGCGTTTGTGCTCGGCCTGTTCGGCATAGCCTTTGGAGGCGAAGGGCTGGCCGCAGCATAGGCTGTCTTGGTTGTCAGGCAAGACGACTTGGTAACCGGCTTTTTCCAGCAGGCCACGCGTTTTGTCGTACAGCGACATTTGCTCTTTATCTCCCGACGCCGGGCCCATGGCGCGTGAGACGCAGGCGGCCAGGTAGACCACACGCGGTCGTTCGTTCGTCACGGCGGGGCTGAAGCGGATGGCTTTCTCCGGCTGTGGCATGGCGCTGGTCCATTGGGGGATTTGCCCTTTGGACAGCTTGGTCACTGTGGCTGACAGCTTGGCCAGGCGCGGCGCGCCCAGAAGCATGCGCGCGCCGTTGGCGACATGTAGGGTAAATCGCGCACCTTGCAGTGCAGTGGCGAAATGGCTAGCCAGCCAGTCGGCGGTTTTCGTACGGTCGGCGTCGCGGGCGCGCAGCTTTTTCACCAGGTCGCCGGTATTGATGCCTACAGGGCAGCGTTGCGCGCATAGCCCGGTGGCGGCGCAGGTCTCGATGCCTTGATAGTGATAAGCCGCTTCCAGTTTGGTGGTGTCGACGCCTGCACGTTTCTTCGCCTGGATGTCGCGCCAGATCACAATGCGCTGGCGTGGGCTCAAGGTCAGGCCCTTGGAAGGGCACACCGGCTCGCAGAAGCCGCACTCGATGCACTTATCCACAAGCTCGTCGGCGGCCGGCAATGGCTTGAGGTGCTTAAGATGGATTTGCGGGTCTTCGCTGAGCACTACGTCGGGGTTGAGAATGCCGTTGGGGTCGAGCAGGCGTTTGAGCTGCCACATCAACTGATAGGCATCGCTGCCCCATTCCAGCTCAACGAATGGCGCCATATTGCGGCCAGTGCCGTGTTCGGCTTTCAGCGAGCCACCGAACTCCACCGCCACCAGTTGCGCGACGTCGTCCATGAACGCTTGATAGCGTGCGACTTCTTCGCTGCTGTTGAAGCCTTGAGTGAATACAAAGTGCAGATTGCCTTCCAGGGCGTGTCCGAAAAGGATGGCTTCGTCGTAGTGGTGTTTGTCGAATAACGCGATCAAGCGGTTCACGCCGATGGCCAGTTGTTCGACTGGGAAGGTCACGTCTTCGATGATCACCGTGGTGCCGGTTTTACGCACGGCGCCGACGGCGGGGAAGGTGTCTTTGCGGATAGCCCACAGGCGCGCGTTCTCGACCGGGTCTTCGGTGAAATCGACCTGTCTTTCCACGGGGAAGGGCGCCAGGGTCGCCATGATCAGCGCCAGTTGCTCGTGCAGCAATGACGGCGACGCGGCGCGGGACTCGATTAATAGCGCGCAGGCATTTTCCGATAACTGCTGTACGAAAGCGGGCATGCCCGGCTTGTCCTGTACCGAACGCATGCTGCGCCGGTCCAGCAACTCGACGGCCGAGACCGGTTGGGATTTCAATACGGTCACGGCGTTGCAGCAGGTCTCCACATCCGGGAACACGATCAGCGCCGAGGCTTTGTTCGGGTGATCAATTACCGTGTCGTAAGTCACTGCACTGATAAAGCCCAGAGTGCCTTCGGAACCCACAAGCAGGTGGCTGAGGATATCCACCGGCTCATCAAAATCGACCAAGGCATTGAGCGACAGGCCGGTGGTGTTTTTCAGACGGTATTTGTGGCGGATCTTGGCTGCTAATTCTGCGTTTGCCCGCGTCTCGCGGCCCAGTGTCGCCAGGCGCTCAAGCAGTTCGCCGTGCTGTTCACGAAATGCCGCGACGCTGGCGGTATCTTCTGTATCGAGGCGGCTGCCGTCCGCCAGTACTAAACGAATACCTGCCAGGGTGTGATAAGTGTTTTGCGCCGTGCCGCAGCACATGCCGCTGGCATTGTTGGCGACGATGCCGCCGATTTTGCAGGCATTGATCGACGCCGGGTCTGGCCCGATCTTGCGCCCGAATGGCGCGAGCCACGCATTGGCCTGTGCGCCGATCACGCCGGGCTGAAGGCGGATCTGCGTGCCTTGCCCACGAATTTCGCGGCCATTCCAATTGTCACCCAGCACGATCAGCACCGAGTCGCTGATGGCTTGGCCGGACAAGCTGGTGCCGGCTGCACGGAAGGTGACCGGCACGCGGTCACGCTGGGCCAGTTGCAGCAGCGCTATCACTTCATCTTCCGACTCCACGCGAATCACCAGCTGCGGGATCAGTCGGTAAAAGCTGGCGTCGGTGCCAAAGGCGAGGGTGGAAAGTGGATCGTCGAAACGGCGATCTTTCGGGATCAGTTGTGCGACGTCGCTGAAAAAAGCAGCAGGCAGGCTCATCGGTCCTCCAGAAATAGCTGACGCCGGCATGGTTGTCCGGCGTCGATTTTTACCCTATTGCGTGCAGGTCTCAGTGCACCAGCATACCGGTGAACCAGTAGGCCTGCGCCAGCGTGATCAGCCCGACGATGGTGGCAAAAAACAGGCTGTGCTTGAGGGTAAAGCGGAACAAGTCGGACTCCTTGCCCACCAGGCCAGTGGCAGCGCAGGCCACGGCGATCGACTGCGGCGAGATCATCTTGCCGGTCACGCCGCCGCTGGTATTGGCGGCGACCAACAGCACGTCGTTGACGCCGATCTGGTGAGCGGTAGTGGCTTGCAGCGAGCTGAACAAGGCGTTGGACGATGTGTCCGAGCCTGTCAGAAACACCCCCAGCCAGCCGAGAAAAGGCGAGAAGAACGGAAAGGCTGCTCCCGTGCCTGCCAATACCAGCGCCATGGTCGAGGACATGCCGGAATAGTTGGTGACAAAGGCGAACGCCAGCACCATGCCGATGGACAGAATCGGCCAGCGCAGCTCGTAGAAGGTCTCTTTCAAAGTGGTAAGACCAGTTTTGATGTCGATCTTCAGTACCAGCATCGATACGAGTGCGGAGAAGAAAATCGCGGTGCCGGTGGCTGAAATCGGGTCCAGCTTGAACACGGCCGGAATCGCCGTTGGGTTGGTGACGATGGGGGCGACCTTGATCACCAACTGGTCCAAGTGAGGGATCGCAAAGTTGAACACCCAGCTGTACATCGAGCCGCCCGCCGCGAACATTGCTTTGAACGGCTTGAGGGTCCAGAGGGTCACCAGTACGGTCAGGATCAGGAACGGCGACCAGGCTTTCAAAATCTGCCCCAGGCTGTAGGGCGAAGCGACAGTTTGGCGTGGTTGACCGAAGCCGCCGACACTGGCGGTAACGCCTGCGCTGGAGGTGGCGCCGGCAATCTGTGCGCCAGCGGTGCGCTTGGGCTGCCAGATTTTCAGGAACAGGGTCAGGGCGATCAGGCTGACGAGGGCTGAGGTGATATCCGGCAGTTCCGGGCCGATGAAGTTGGAGGTGAAGTACTGGGTGATGGCAAAGCTCAGGCCTGCCACCAGTGCTGCTGGCCAGGTTTCGCGAACACCGCGCAGGCCGTCCATCATGAATACAAGCCAGAAAGGTACGAACAGCGACAGCAACGGCAATTGGCGGCCGGTCATCGCGCCGATCTTGAATGCGTCAATGCCGGTGACTTGTCCTGCAACGATGATCGGAATACCCAGTGCGCCGAAGGCGACAGGCGCGGTGTTGGCGATCAGGCAAAGGCCAGCGGCGTACAGCGGGTTGAAACCCAGGCCGACCAGCAATGCGGCGGTGATTGCCACGGGTGCACCGAAACCGGCGGCACCTTCCAGGAAGGCGCCGAAGCAGAAGCCGATCAGCAACACTTGCAAGCGCTGGTCGTCGGTGATCGACAGGACCGAGCTGCGGATGATCTCGAACTGTCCGCTTTTGACCGTCAGTTTGTAGAGGAACACCGCGGCGACAATGATCCAGGCGATTGGCCAGAGGCCGTAGGCAAACCCATAACCTGCAGCGGCCAGCGCCATATCCATGGGCATCTGGAAGGCAACGATCGCCACCAGGATCGACAGCCCCAAGGTGATACTCCCGGCGACGTGACCTTTCAGGCGAAACACGGCCAGAGCGAGGAAGAAGAATACGATCGGAATAACGGCCGCCAGAGCGGACAGGCCGAGACTGCCGAGAGGGTTGTAGAGCTGTTGCCAGGTTTGCATATGGGGTGGCCCCTGATTGTTGTTGTTTGGTCAGCTTGGACAATTGGTAATACCAATTTACAGTCGCTGTCGGCTAGAGTAAAAGCCTCGGATGGGGTGTGTCAATTTGCCGCTCGCGAAACTTTGGTCTTAGGTCACGAGTGGAGTGTTCTGGTCTGATCAATCGAAGCTGTTCTGATAGGTGCCGCAAGCGCGGCGATAGGCCAGAATAGAGGGCCCGGCGAGTGGTCGGGATTGCGGAGAGCGAGTTATGGGGTTTGATCAGGTGCGTCAGCGCCGTTTGTCTGACGATATTGTCGAGCAGCTTGAGGGCATGATCCTTGAGGGCACGCTCAAGTCAGGCGAGCGCTTGCCAGCCGAGCGCGCTTTGGCTGAGCGGTTTGGCGTGTCGCGCCCGTCGTTGCGCGAGGCGATCCAGAAACTGGCGGCCAAGGGGTTGCTGGTCAGTCGCCAAGGCGGCGGTAACTATGTGGCGGAGTCCTTGGGGTCGACGTTCAGCGATCCGCTGCTGCACCTGCTGGAAAATAACCCCGAGGCCCAGCGTGATTTGTTGGAGTTTCGCCAGACCTTAGAAGCTTCGTGTGCTTACTACGCGGCGCAGCGCGCCACCGAGGTTGACCGTGAGCGGCTGACCGCCGCCTTTGAGGCGTTGCAGGATTGCTACACGCGGGTTGATGAGGTCAGCCGGGTGGAGGAGGGCGCGGCGGATGCGCGGTTTCACTTGGCCATTGCCGAGGCCAGCCATAACGCGGTGTTGCTGCACACGATTCGCGGTCTGTTCGATCTGCTCAAGCGGAACGTGGTGACCAACATCGGCGGCATGTATCAGCAGCGTACGGAAACCCGCGACATGCTGATCAGTCAGCACCGGGATTTGTACTTGGCGATTATCGAGGGACGGGCCGAGCAGGCACGTGAAGTCTCAACACGTCACCTGTTGTATGTGCAGGAAGTGTTGGAGGAGGTGCGTCAGGAGGTTCAGCGCGTGGCTCGGGCAGAGCGACGTAAAGGCATGTAGCCTGGGTGAGTCACCCAGGGCTACATCACAAGGCTTAGTCTTCCTTGCCCTTGTTGCGCACAGCGCGATGCAGCTCACGATTGGAATCGCGCTCGCGCTCGGTATCGCGCTTGTCGTATTCCTTCTTGCCCTTGCCCAGTGCGATCTCGCACTTGACCAGGTGCTTGCTCCAGTACCAGGACAGGCAGATGCAGGCATAGCCTTTCTGCTGTACGGCGGCAGCGAGCTTTTCCAGTTCGCGAGCATTGAGCAACAGCTTGCGCGTGCGCACCGGGTCGGCAATTACGTGAGTGCTCGCGGTGGTCAGCGGGGTGATATGGCTGCCGAGCAGCCATGCCTCGCCATCTTTGAGCAATACGTAGCTGTCGACCAGTTGCAGTTTGCTGGCGCGCAGACTTTTTACTTCCCAGCCGGCCAGGACCAGACCAGCCTCGAACCGATGTTCGATGAAGTAATCGTGTCGCGCCTTTTTATTTTGCGCGATGGTCCCTGTGGGGTGTTTCTTTTGTTTAGCCATAGGGGCGGCATTATAGGGAGTTGCGAGCGAGTCGGCTACGGTCAACCTGCGTGCTTGAGCGTGTTGGACGAATCCCGGACAATACCGGCAGTTCTTTGGTTTTTTTCTCTCGCGGATCGGGCTGTTCTTTCGCGATGTTTGCCTCAGCAGTGGAAGTAACGCTCACATGACGACGCATATTCAACGTTCGGCTTTATTGCCTTATCCGGCGCAGGCGCTCTATGACCTGGTCAACGACGTGGCGCGTTACCCGGAATTCCTGCCGTGGTGCAACACCGCCGAGGTGCTGGAGAGCAGTGATGAGCACATGGTTGCCAGTGTCGGAGTCGCCAAGGCGGGTATGAGCCAGCACTTTGTCACGCGCAATACTCTGGCGCCTGGACAATCGATTGAAATGAACCTGCAGGAAGGGCCGTTCACTCAGTTGCATGGGGTGTGGGTCTTCAAGGCGCTGACTGACAAGGCCTGCAAGATCAGTCTGGACCTGTCCTTTGATTACGCAGGTCCGATTGTGCGGGCAACGTTGGGGCCATTGTTCAATCAGGCTGCCAACACCTTGGTGGACGCATTCTGTCAGCGGGCCAAACAACTGCATGGTTGAGATTGAAGTGGTGTACGCCGCCGAGGATCGCCAGGTTTTGCTGGCGGTGACGGTACCGTCGGGTACAAGCCTGAAGGCGGCGGTGCAGGCGTCGGGAATTGCAGTGCGCTTTCCGGAACTCGCATTGGCCGATTGCCCTTTGGGTATATTCGGTAAAGTGGTTGTCGACGCGGACGTGCGTGCGGTGCAGTCGGGTGATCGTATTGAGATTTATCGGCCCTTGCTGGCAGACCCGAAAGAGGTGCGCAGGCTACGAGCGGTCAAGGCTGCAATGGCCAAGCAACGCAACTCATAAGTCGGCCAAACGGCAGGCAACAAAAAGCCCGGCATGCCGGGCTTTTTATCGAGCGCCGCAAAATTACTGCGGGCTGGTGTCCAGAGGCTGAGGCGTCGGGACTGGAACGGTTTGCACACCGTCGACGTCCTTCTGGATCTGATCCAGCAAGGAGCCAGGCTTGGCCGGTACCTCGGACTTCGGTTTCTCCGCTTCCTGCGCAGGCGCAGTCACATTGGTGCCGTTGTCCTTGCCCAGCAAGGCTTCATCCCGGCTTACGCCGGGCATGAAGTCGCCGGACAGGCTGACAAGCTGGTCATTGCCATTGAAGATGACACTGACGCGCTCCTGCTGGCGTTCACCGCCACCTGGCTGGATGCTATAGAGATAATCCCAGCGATCGGCATGAAAAGTGTCGGTCAGCAGGGGGTTGCCCATAATAAACCGTACTTGCCGTCGGGTCATTCCCGGGCGTAACTGGTCTATCATGTCCTGCGTGACGACATTGCCCTGCTGGATGTCGATTTTGTAAACCCCGGGGAATGAACAACCGGCGAGTGCGAGCAGTCCCACAAGGGTGAAACTGGTTAGCAAGAGCTTGGTGTTTTGCATCGGTGGGCGACTTCCACTATCTTGGCTGGGACAACGTAAACGCCGATCATACCCGTATTAAGAGAAGCTGCGAAGCAGCATCCGCGAGAAAGCTAACCATGGTTGAAAATAGCGAACTACGCAAAGCCGGTCTTAAAGTGACTCTGCCACGAGTCAAGATTCTACAAATGCTCGATTCTGCTGAGCAGCGCCACATGAGTGCCGAGGATGTTTACAAGGCACTGATGGAGTCTAACGAGGACGTTGGCCTGGCCACGGTTTACCGTGTGCTGACCCAGTTTGAAGCCGCAGGGCTGGTGGTTCGTCATAATTTCGACGGCGGTCATGCAGTGTTCGAATTAGCTGACGGTGGTCATCACGATCACATGGTTGACCTGGATACCAATGAGGTTATCGAGTTCACCAGTCCGGAAATCGAGAAGCTCCAGCACCAGATTGCTGAGGAGCATGGTTTCGATTTGGTGGACCATAATCTGGTTCTTTACATCCGTAAGAAAAAGTAAAAATCGACACAGATTCGCTCTGTGAAACGATAGAAGGCGACCCTAGGGTCGCCTTCGTGCTTTCTATAAGGTAGAAAAATGCTCGATTCAGGCTTTGGCGGCCACGACCATTTTCTTCGCGTGAGCCAAGGACTCTTTCGTCAGATCGATACCGCCCAACATCCGTGCCACTTCCTCCACGCGTTCCGAT
Source organism: Pseudomonas antarctica (assembly GCF_900624995.1). Classification (GTDB taxonomy): domain Bacteria; phylum Pseudomonadota; class Gammaproteobacteria; order Pseudomonadales; family Pseudomonadaceae; genus Aquipseudomonas; species Aquipseudomonas antarctica. The sequence continues at coordinate 12,438 of NZ_UYXQ01000010.1, read as the reverse complement.
TTGTTCAGCTTGGACACGGCCGTGTGCGTCGCATCGCTTGCGCGTACTTTATGTACAAACAAATGCTGATGCCCTTGGGCAGCCACTTGCGGCAAGTGAGTCACCGTAAGCACCTGGCCGCGATCCCCCAGGCGACGCAGTAATTGGCCAACAATCTCGGCAGTCGGCCCGCCGATACCCACGTCCACTTCATCGAATACCAGCGTGGGTACCCGTGAGGTCTGGGCAGTAATCACCTGGATCGCCAGGCTTATGCGCGACAGCTCGCCACCGGACGCCACTTTTGCCAGCGCCTTGAGCGGCTGGCCAGGGTTGGCGCTGACCAGCAGTTCCACCTGTTCCAGGCCGTGGGGTTGTAGCTCGTTGCTGGTGTTGGCGTGCAGCTCGATAGTGAAACGCCCGCCGGGCATGCCCAGGCGCTGAATCTCCTGCTCTACGGCGCTGGCCAGGCTTGTTGCCGCGTGTTGGCGCAGGTCGCTCAGTTCGCGGGCCTTTTCTTGGTAGTGCCGGGCGAACGAGGCGAGTTCATCGCCCAGGCGCTCAATGGATTCGTCGTTGGCGTTGAGGGTTTCGATTTCATCCAGCAGTTTTTGCTGCATCGTGGCCACTTCGGTGGGCTGGATGCGATGTTTGCGCGCCAGGGTGTAGATGGTGTCCAAGCGTTCTTCTATTTCCTGCAGGCGCGCCGGGTCGGCATCGAAGTGGTCGAGGAAGCGATTGAGTTCTCCCACGGCTTCCTCTACTTGGATCTGTGCACTGGTCAGCAGGGTAGTGGCTTCACCCAATGAGCCCGACCCGCTGTTCACGCTGGACAGGCGATTGAGGCTGGCGGTCAATGCATTGAGCACGTTGCCCGAATCACTTTCGCTGCATTGCTCCACCACCTGGCGGCAGATACTCAGCAGGGTCTCGGCGTTGGTAAGGTTCTTGTGTTCCTGCTCCAGTTGCTCCAACTCGGTCTCGCCCAGGCCGAGGCTTTCCAGTTCTTCCAGTTGGTAGCTGAGCAGTTGATGACGGGCGCGCTGCTCATCGCCGGAATTGGAGAGACGCTCCAGTTCTTGGCGTGTCTGCCTCCAGCGCTGGGCGGCAAGCTGTACCTGCCGGGCAAGATCAGTGGCGCCGGCGTACTCATCGAGCAGGCGGCGATGGGTGTCGGTTTTCAGCAGGGACTGGTGTTCGTGCTGGCTGTGGATATCGATCAGCAGTTCGCCCAGGGCTTTCAGGTCGCCAAGAGGGCAGGGCGTGCCGTTGATGTAGCCGCGTGAGCGTCCTTCCGCCGTGATGACTCGGCGCAGGATGCATGGGCCTTCATTATTAAGGTCGCGCTCGGCCAGCCAGGCTTCGGCTTCGGGAATGTCTACCAGGTCGAAGGTGGCCAGGATGTCGGCCTTGTCCGCACCGGGGCGCACGACGCCACTGTCGGCGCGGTCACCGAGGGTCAGGCCCAGGGCATCGAGCATGATCGACTTGCCGGCACCGGTTTCGCCTGTGATTACGCTCATCCCGCGATCCAGTTCGAGGTCCAGATGTTCAACGATGGCGTAGTTATGTACAGACAGATGCACGAGCATAGCGGCCGCTCCGAGGCGTTAGGTCTGGTTATTTATACAGTGTTTTGCTTGATGCTGACAATCCTGAGCTTTAGCTCGATTTGCTTGATGCAATCGCTTTTTTAGCTCAACGGGGAATGAGTGCGCAGGAATTGATCTGCCGCAAGTGAAAGACTTTTGGTAACGCTTGCGCTCTTGAACCTGGAAATTGTGGCCCCATATACCGGAACAGAAGCGCGAGTTGAGTTCGCGCATGATTTTGAAAGGAGAAATCTATGGCTGACGAACAGACGCAGGATACGCAAACTCCAGACGCCAATTCGGCTGCCGGTGATGAACTGGCGACTCGTGTGCAAGTGCTCGAGGAGCAATTGGCTGCTGCGCAAGATCAGTCTTTGCGTGTTGCCGCTGATCTGCAGAACGTCCGTCGCCGTGCCGAGCAGGATGTTGAGAAGGCTCACAAATTCGCGTTGGAAAAATTCGCCAATGACCTGCTGCCGATCATCGACAGCCTGGAGCGTGGCCTTGAGTTATCCAACCCGGACGATGAAAACATCCGCCCGATGCGCGAAGGGATCGAACTGACCCTGAAAATGTTTCAGGACACCCTGAAGCGTTATCAGTTGGAAGCCATCGATCCGCAAGGCGGTGAGCCGTTCAATGCAGAGCATCACCAAGCCATGGCCATGCAGGAAAGCCATGACCTGGAGCCGAACAGTGTTTTGAAAGTATTCCAGAAGGGTTATCAGCTCAACGGTCGCTTGCTGCGCCCGGCAATGGTGGTGGTGAGCAAGGCGCCTGCACCTGTTGCACCTTCTATTGATGAGCAGGCTTGAAATCCGCCGCAAGGCCCCCATTTATAAGTCAAGCGTTTAAGTGCTACCGCAGTTAGCCACCACTGCTGCGGCATCCAAATTAAAGTTTCGGGAGAGTAAATCATGGGCAAAATTATCGGTATCGACCTGGGGACTACCAACTCCTGCGTCTCCGTGCTGGAAAACGGTGTTGCTAAAGTTATCGAAAACGCCGAAGGCGCGCGTACCACGCCGTCGATCATTGCTTACGCCAACGACGGTGAAATCCTCGTCGGTCAGTCGGCCAAGCGTCAGGCTGTGACCAATCCGCATAACACCCTGTACGCGGTGAAGCGTCTGATCGGTCGTAAGTTCGACGAAGAAGTCGTACAGAAAGACATCAAGATGGTCCCTTACAAAATCGCCAAGGCTGACAACGGTGACGCCTGGGTTGAAGTAAACGGCCAGAAAATGTCGCCGCCGCAAATCTCGGCTGAAATCTTGAAAAAGATGAAGAAAACCGCCGAAGACTACCTCGGTGAAACAGTGACTGAAGCGGTGATCACCGTTCCAGCCTACTTCAACGACAGCCAGCGCCAGGCGACTAAAGACGCCGGCCGCATCGCGGGCCTGGACGTAAAACGTATCATCAACGAACCGACCGCAGCTGCACTGGCTTACGGTATGGACAAGGCCAAAGGCGACCACACTGTGATCGTTTATGACCTGGGTGGCGGTACGTTCGACGTCTCCGTGATCGAGATCGCTGAAGTTGACGGCGAGCACCAGTTTGAAGTGTTGGCCACCAACGGTGACACCTTCTTGGGTGGTGAAGACTTTGACATTCGTCTGATCGACTACCTCGTTGACGAATTCAAGAAAGAAAGCGGCATGAACCTCAAAGGTGACCCGCTGGCCATGCAGCGCCTGAAAGAAGCCGCTGAGAAAGCCAAGATCGAGCTGTCTTCCGCTCAGTCGACTGACGTGAACCTGCCGTACATCACTGCAGACGCTACCGGTCCTAAGCACTTGAACGTGAAAATCTCGCGTTCCAAGCTGGAAGCGCTGGTTGAAGACCTGGTTCAGCGCACCATCGAGCCTTGCCGCATCGCGCTGAAAGACTCCGGTATCGACGTTGGCGCGATCAACGACGTGATCCTGGTTGGCGGTCAGACCCGTATGCCACTGGTTCAGAAGCTGGTGACTGAGTTCTTCGGCAAAGAAGCACGTAAAGACGTGAACCCGGACGAAGCCGTTGCCATGGGTGCTGCTATCCAAGGTGCAGTACTGGCCGGCGACGTGAAAGACGTGCTGCTGCTGGACGTCAGCCCGCTGACCCTGGGTATCGAAACCATGGGTGGCGTGATGACCGCGCTGATCGAGAAAAACACCACGATTCCTACCAAGAAATCGCAAGTTTTCTCGACTGCTGACGACAATCAAGGCGCTGTGACTATTCACGTGCTGCAAGGTGAGCGTAAACAAGCGGCTCAGAACAAGTCCCTGGGCAAGTTCGACCTGGCCGAGATTCCACCAGCACCACGTGGCGTGCCACAAATTGAAGTGACCTTCGACATCGATGCCAACGGTATTTTGCACGTAGGTGCTAAAGACAAAGCCACTGGCAAAGAGCAGAAGATCACCATCAAGGCCAACTCCGGTCTGTCTGATGAAGAAATTCAACAGATGATTCGTGATGCTGAAGCCAATGCTGATGCTGATGCCAAGTTTGCTGAGCTGGCCGGCGCCCGTAACCAAGGCGATGCCCTGGTTCACTCGACGCGCAAAATGGTCTCCGAAGCAGGCGATAAAGTGACCGCTGAAGAGAAAACTGCGATCGAAGCGGCAGTGGTTGCCCTGGAAGTCGCCATTAAAGGCGACGACAAGGCTGCCATCGAAGCCAAGGTTGAGGAACTGTCGAAAGTCTCCGCACCGGTTGCTCAGAAAATGTATGCCGAGCAAGGCCAGCCGGCAGAAGGCGGTGAGCAGCACGCAGAGCCTGAAGCCAAGCACGACGACGTTGTCGATGCCGAGTTCGAAGAAGTCAAAGAGCACAAGTAAGTTGGTTGTACGGTTGACCGCTATCAAGCGGTGACTGGTAGGATGTCGCCGCGCGGGAGCTTGCTCCCGCGTTGGCGTGTCTGGGGTATGCGAATTTTTACAACATGCGACAAGGTCGAATGTTGGCGGTGTGACTGGGAATGCTCCTGCTTCCTGGCTGACAGTCACCGTGTTTTTTGGCCGGGTCCCTGGCTAAAAGCAGTAATGACCAGGATCGTTGAATTGACGTGAGTTGGGTCCGGGCCTGTATTGGGGCTCAACGAGTTTGGCAAGGCTCAGGAGGGTCTCGCCGAACGTCCTTAAGAGTGCAAAGACTTATGGCAAAGCGTGACTATTACGAAGTGTTGGGTGTGGAGCGCGGCTCCAGCGAGGCGGACCTGAAAAAGGCTTACCGTCGCCTGGCGATGAAGCACCACCCGGACCGTAATCCGGATAGCAAAGAATCCGAAGAGATGTTCAAAGAGGCCAATGAGGCCTACGAATGCCTGAGTGATCCAAACAAGCGTGCGGCCTACGATCAGTACGGTCATGCCGGCGTTGATCCGAGCATGGGCGGCGGCGGTGCCGGTTTTGGCGGTCAGAACTTCTCTGACATTTTCGGCGACGTCTTCAGTGACTTTTTCGGCGGTGGCCGTGGCGGCCAGCGTGGCGGTGCTCAGCGCGGCAGCGACCTGCGCTACACCCTGGAATTGAACCTCGAAGAAGCCGTGCGCGGCACCAGCGTCAATATCCGTGTGCCGACGCTGGTCAATTGCAAGCCGTGCGACGGTTCAGGTGCCAAGAAAGGTTCCTCGCCGATCACCTGCCCAACCTGCGGCGGTATCGGTCAGGTGCGGATGCAGCAAGGCTTCTTCTCAGTGCAGCAGACCTGCCCGCGTTGCCATGGTCAGGGCAAGATCATTTCCGATCCGTGCGACTCCTGCCACGGCGAAGGCCGCGTCGAAGAATACAAAACGCTCTCGGTGAAAGTGCCGGCGGGCGTGGATACTGGTGATCGCATTCGCCTGTCGGGCGAAGGCGAGGCGGGGGCTCAGGGTGGGCCTACGGGCGACCTGTATGTGGTGATCAACGTGCGTGAGCACTCGATCTTCCAGCGCGACGGCAAGCACCTGTTCTGCGAAGTGCCGATCAGTTTTGTCGATGCGGCCCTGGGTGGCGAGTTGGAGATTCCGACGCTGGATGGTCGGGTCAAGCTGAAGATTCCTGAGGGCACGCAGACCGGCAAGCAGTTCCGTATCCGCGGCAAAGGCGTTGCGCCGGTGCGCGGTGGCGGTGCTGGCGACCTGATGTGTCGCGTCGCGGTGGAAACACCGGTCAACCTCGGTCGTCGTCAGCGCGAACTGCTGGAAGAGTTCCGCAGCTCGTTGGAAGGTGATGAATCTCACTCGCCGAAAACCACCGGCTTTTTCGATGGCGTGAAGCGCTTCTTTGGCGACCTGTAAGGAAGTGAGTATGCGACGTATAGCCGTAATGGGCGCTGCCGGGCGCATGGGCAAGACCTTGGTCGAGGCGGTGCAGCAGCGCTCGCCGGCCTCCGGGCTAACGGCGGCGATCGTTCGCCCGGGCAGCACGTTGATCGGTGCGGACGCGGGTGAGCTGGCCTCGTTGGGCCGCATTGGCGTTTCGTTGTCAGGCAACCTTGAGCAGGTGGCTGATGAGTTCGATGTGCTGATCGACTTTACCTTGCCGGAGGTGATGCTGAAAAACCTGGCGTTCTGCCGTAAGGCAGGCAAGGCCATGGTGATCGGTACCACGGGCTTGAGTGTTGAGCAGAAGCAGTTGCTGGTTGAGGCGGGCAAGGACATTCCGATTGTCTTCGCGGCCAATTTCAGTGTCGGCGTGAACCTGTCGCTCAAGTTGCTGGACCTGGCGGCGCGTGTGCTGGGTGATGAGGCGGATATCGAGATTATCGAGACCCATCACCGGCACAAGATCGACGCGCCGTCGGGTACCGCGTTGCGCATGGGTGAGGCGATCGCCGATGCGTTGGGGCGTGATCTGTCGAAAGTCGCAGTGTACGGTCGTGAAGGTCATACCGGTGCACGTGCGCGTGACACCATCGGCTTCGCTACCGTACGCGGTGGTGATGTCGTGGGTGATCACACCGTGCTGTTCGCCTCCGAAGGCGAGCGCCTGGAGATCACGCACAAAGCGTCCAGTCGCATGACGTTCGCTAAGGGCGCCGTGCGTGCTGCGCTCTGGTTGGAGGGTCGCAAGCCTTCGCTGTATGACATGCGTGACGTGCTGGATCTGCACTAATCGGTAGCTAAAACGGTGGCTCAGGATTATCCTGAGCCACCGTTTTTACCCGCTAAGCGACGTCCTGTCGCATTCTCCTGCCTTTAAGGCTCATTAGCGGTGGACCAAAAAAGCCTTTTTCTGTAAGCTACAGCTTTAGTGTGTCCACTAAAAGCGCGCAGAATAATTCAGTGAAGAAGCGGGGTGACGTGTCCATACGTCACTCCGCTTTTTTGCAACCTGCGATCGCCCTTTCAGGCTTTATTTACGGGAGGTCTTCTTGACTAAGCCAGCCATACTCGCCCTTGCTGATGGCAGCATTTTTCGCGGCGAAGCCATTGGAGCCGACGGTCAAACCGTTGGAGAGGTAGTGTTTAACACTGCCATGACCGGCTATCAGGAAATCCTTACCGATCCTTCCTATGCCCAACAGATCGTTACCCTGACCTATCCGCACATCGGCAACACCGGTACTACACCGGAAGACGTTGAGTCTGATCGTGTCTGGTCGGCCGGCCTGGTCATTCGTGACCTGCCACTGGTTGCGAGCAACTGGCGTAACACGATGTCGCTGTCCGATTACCTGAAAGCCAACAACGTTGTGGCGATCGCTGGTATCGATACGCGCCGCCTGACACGCATCCTGCGTGAAAAGGGCTCGCAGAACGGCTGCATCATGGCGGGTGACAATATTTGCGAAGCAGCGGCAATTGCCGCAGCGCAAGGCTTCCCAGGCCTGAAAGGCATGGACCTGGCGAAAGAAGTCAGCACTAAAGAGCAGTACGAGTGGCGCTCCACTGTCTGGGACTTGAAGACTGACAGCCACGAGACCATCGCTGCAGCTGACCTGCAATACCACGTAGTCGCCTACGACTACGGCATCAAGTACAACATCCTGCGCATGCTGGTCGAGCGTGGTTGCCGCGTAACCGTGGTGCCGGCGCAAACCCCGGCCAGCGACGTGCTGGCCCTGCAGCCGGACGGTGTGTTCCTGTCCAACGGCCCGGGTGACCCGGAGCCTTGCGACTACGCCATCAAGGCGATCAAGGAAGTGCTGGAAACCGAGATCCCGGTATTCGGTATTTGCCTCGGTCACCAACTGCTGGCTCTGGCCTCCGGCGCCAAAACCTTGAAGATGGGCCACGGCCACCACGGTGCCAACCACCCTGTGCAGGACCTGGACACTGGCGTCGTGATGATCACGAGCCAGAACCACGGTTTTGCTGTGGATGAAGCGACCTTGCCGGCCAATGTTCGCGCGATTCACAAATCGCTGTTCGACGGCTCCCTTCAAGGCATCGAGCGCACCGACAAGAGCGCGTTCAGCTTCCAGGGCCACCCTGAAGCAAGCCCGGGCCCGAACGACGTAGCGCCGCTGTTCGACCGTTTCATCAATGAGATGGCCAAGCGACGCTGACTGAGTGGCTTGCGGGCGGCCCCGAACCTCGGTGGCCCCCGCAGGCTCTTCAAAGAGTGTTCAAGACGGCTTGCCGACTGACCTGCGGATTTGAGTGACAAACCCATGCCAAAACGTACAGACATAAAAAGCATCCTGATTCTCGGCGCTGGCCCGATCGTGATCGGCCAGGCCTGCGAATTCGACTATTCCGGCGCCCAGGCCTGTAAGGCTCTGCGCGAGGAGGGCTACCGCGTCATCCTGGTGAACTCCAACCCGGCCACCATCATGACCGACCCGGACATGGCCGACGCCACCTACATCGAACCGATCAAGTGGCAGACCGTTGCCAAGATCATCGAGAAAGAGCGTCCGGACGCACTGCTGCCGACCATGGGCGGCCAGACTGCACTGAACTGCGCCCTGGACCTGGAGCGCGAAGGCGTCCTGGAAAAATTCGGCGTAGAGATGATCGGCGCGAATGCCGACACCATCGACAAGGCTGAAGACCGTTCGCGTTTCGATAAGGCCATGAAGTCCATCGGGCTTGACTGCCCGCGCTCCGGCATTGCCCACAGCATGGAGGAGGCCAATGCAGTCCTCGAAAAGCTGGGCTTCCCGTGCATCATCCGTCCGTCATTCACCATGGGCGGCACCGGTGGCGGTATCGCTTACAACCGTGAAGAGTTCGAAGAAATCTGCGCTCGTGGTCTGGACCTGTCGCCGACCAAAGAGCTGCTGATCGACGAATCGCTGATTGGCTGGAAAGAGTACGAGATGGAGGTTGTTCGCGACAAAAAGGACAACTGCATCATCGTCTGCTCGATCGAAAACTTCGACCCGATGGGCGTGCACACCGGCGACTCGATCACCGTTGCGCCGGCGCAGACGCTGACGGACAAGGAATACCAGATCATGCGTAACGCCTCGTTGGCGGTGCTGCGTGAGATCGGCGTTGAAACCGGCGGTTCCAACGTTCAGTTCGGTATCTGCCCGGACACAGGCCGCATGGTCGTGATCGAGATGAACCCGCGTGTCTCGCGCTCTTCGGCGCTGGCATCGAAAGCGACCGGCTTCCCGATTGCGCGCATCGCTGCCAAGCTGGCGATCGGTTACACCTTGGACGAGCTGCAAAACGAAATCACTGGCGGCGCAACGCCAGCGTCCTTCGAGCCGTCTATCGACTACGTCGTGACCAAGCTGCCACGGTTTGCCTTCGAGAAATTCGCCAAGGCTGACGCTCGTCTGACTACCCAGATGAAATCCGTGGGTGAAGTCATGGCTATCGGCCGGACCTTCCAGGAATCCCTGCAGAAAGCCCTTCGCGGTCTGGAGGTGGGTGTTTGCGGCCTGGACGAAAAGCTCGACCTGAGCAACCCGGAAAGCATGAGCGTGCTCAAGCGCGAGCTGACCGTGCCGGGCGCCGAGCGCATCTGGTATGTGGCCGATGCTTTCCGCGCCGGCATGACCGTCGAACAAATCTTCGGCATGAACATGATCGACCCGTGGTTCCTGGTGCAGATCGAAGATCTGATCAAGGAAGAAGAGAAGGTCAAGACTCTCGGCCTGTCCTCTATCGACCGCGACCTGATGTTCCGCCTCAAGCGCAAAGGTTTCTCCGACCAGCGTCTGGCCAAGCTGCTGGGCGTGACCGAGAAAAACCTGCGCACTCATCGCCACAAGCTGGAGATCTTCCCGGTCTACAAGCGCGTTGACACCTGCGCGGCGGAGTTCGCAACCGACACTGCGTACCTGTACTCGACTTACGAGGAAGAGTGCGAAGCCGCGCCGTCTGGGCGCGACAAGATCATTATCCTGGGCGGCGGTCCAAACCGTATCGGCCAGGGCATCGAATTCGACTACTGCTGTGTACACGCCGCCCTCGCCCTGCGCGAAGACGGGTACGAGACCATCATGGTCAACTGCAACCCGGAAACTGTTTCCACTGACTACGACACTTCCGACCGTCTGTACTTCGAGCCGGTAACGCTGGAAGATGTGCTGGAAATCTGCCGCGTCGAGAAACCAAAAGGTGTGATCGTTCAGTACGGCGGCCAAACTCCGCTGAAACTGGCTCGCGCCCTGGAAGCTGCCGGCGTGCCGATCATCGGCACCAGCCCTGACGCCATCGACCGTGCCGAAGACCGTGAGCGCTTCCAGCAAATGGTTGAGCGCCTGAACCTGCGTCAGCCGCCTAACGCCACCGTGCGCAGCGAAGACGAAGCCATCCGTGCAGCCAGCAAGATCGGTTACCCGCTGGTGGTGCGTCCGTCCTACGTATTGGGCGGCCGTGCGATGGAAATCGTTTACGAAGAAGAAGAACTCAAGCGTTACCTGCGTGATGCGGTGAAAGTGTCCAACGACAGCCCGGTGCTGCTGGACCACTTCCTCAACTGCGCCATCGAAATGGACGTGGATGCGGTTTGCGATGGCACCGACGTAGTGATCGGCGCGATCATGCAGCACATCGAACAGGCGGGGGTTCACTCCGGTGACTCCGCATGCTCGCTGCCGCCGTACTCGCTGCCGGCGCACATCCAGGACGAGATGCGTGAACAGGTCAAGAAAATGGCCCTGGAACTGGGCGTTGTCGGCCTGATGAACGTTCAGTTGGCGCTGCAAGGCGAAGACATCTACGTCATCGAAGTCAACCCGCGTGCTTCGCGTACCGTGCCATTTGTATCCAAGTGCATCGGTGTGTCCCTCGCCATGATCGCTGCCCGCGTGATGGCGGGTAAGACCTTGAAGGAAATCGGCTTCACCAAGGAAATCATTCCTAACTTCTACAGCGTGAAAGAGGCGGTATTCCCATTCGCTAAATTCCCTGGTGTGGACCCGATCCTGGGCCCAGAAATGAAGTCCACCGGTGAAGTGATGGGCGTGGGCGATACCTTCGGTGAAGCATTCGCCAAGGCCCAGATGGGCGCGAGCGAAGTGCTGCCGACTGGCGGTACCGCGTTTATCAGCGTGCGTGATGATGACAAACCGCTGGTTGCAGGTGTGGCCCGTGATCTGATCAACTTGGGCTTTGAAGTCGTGGCCACCGCCGGGACCGCCAAGCTGATCGAAGCTGCCGGTCTGAAAGTGCGCCGCGTTAACAAGGTGACGGAAGGTCGTCCGCACGTGGTCGACATGATCAAGAATGACGAAGTCACTTTGATCATCAACACCACCGAAGGTCGCCAGTCGATCGCGGACTCCTACTCCATTCGTCGTAATGCCTTGCAGCACAAGATCTATTGCACCACCACCATTGCTGCTGGCGAAGCCATCTGCGAAGCGCTCAAGTTCGGTCCGGAAAAGACCGTGCGTCGCTTGCAGGATCTACACGCAGGATTGAAGGCATGACCAAATACCCAATGACCGTCCAGGGCGCCAAGGCCCTGGAAGAGGAACACGCCCATCTGACCAAGGTCGTCCGTCCAAAGCTGAGCCAGGACATCGGTACGGCCCGCGAGCTGGGTGACTTGAAGGAAAACGCTGAATACCACGCTGCTCGCGAGCAGCAGGGTATGGTCGAGGCGCGGATCCGTGACATCGAAGGCCGTATGCAGAATGCGGTAATCATCGACGTCACGACCATCCCGCACACGGGCAAAGTGATTTTCGGCACCACCGTGGAAATCGCCAACGTCGAGACTGATGAGCGCGTTGTTTACCACATCGTGGGTGAAGACGAAGCTGACTTCAAACTCGGCAAGATCTCTGTTGGTTCCCCACTTGCCCGTGCCTTGATTGCCAAGGAAGAGGGTGACGTGGTGGCTGTGAAAACGCCCGGTGGCGTTATCGAGTACGAGATTGTTGAAGTTCGTCACATCTGAAAGACGGCGCCCGCTTCATGCGGGCGCCATGCTTTGGCAGCTTGCCCAGATGCTTTGGGTGGGCGGCGTGTGGTTGTTACACATTGGTATATTGCCGACGCTGGGCCTGATTGGCCTGGCGCCGTTGCTGATCGATGAGATCGACGGATTGCTAAGTGCGCTGCTGGTGGTTTTTGCGGCGGCGTGCGTGACGCTCCAAGTGCTGGTGCTGATCAAGGCCGAAGGCTTGGAGAGTTTGTGGCGGGATATTCGCGGCCAACTGCTGTTGATGGCGCTGTATGCATGCGCAATGTTCTGCGTGGTGCATGTGTGGCTGCCGCAAGCGTTGCGCTGGCAGCTATTCAGCTATCTTGTGCTAGGGTTCTGCGGCCTGGTGCTGGTTTTGCAACCGGCGCCGGGATGGAGTGGCGGGGCGCGCGGCGCGGCGCGCGCGCCACTCGGGTCGTTTGTATGTGAAATGTTGAAGGGGGAGGTCGATCACGTTTTGTTGTCTGTATGTCTTTGTTTTTTACACATGCACTCACCTTACCAGACCCGTGCAACAGCGTGGGCACCGAGCCCGACACTCTGCTCGTTCG
>NZ_UYXQ01000009.1 GCF_900624995.1 Pseudomonas antarctica | reverse complement strand
CCATTCCATTCTAGTCGGTAGGTTGCGGTTTTCTGCCAAGCAAATCGGCATTGGGCATCGGCCCGTGAAAGGTCACGAAGCCGGCGTAACGGCTGATCGCCAGGTGCAACGCGGTGATGTCGCTGTAACCCACAAATGGCTTGGGGTTGGCGCGCAGCAGGTCGAAGTCCAGGCGATCCAGCAAGCGTGGTGTGCCGTAGCCGCCGCGCAGGCAGAAGACGGCATCGATTTCGGGGTCGGCAAAGGCAGCATGCAGGTCGCGCAGACGCACGTCGTCGCTGCCTGCGAGGTAACCATCGCGTTCGTATACACCCGAGAAGATCCTTAGCTCGTGGCCACGGGCGCGCAGCCATTGCCCGGCTTTTTCAACGTCGAGGGCGGCCGGGCCGGCAGGGGCAATCAGGCCAATTACGCCTTCGGCACGAAGGGCGGGTACCGCAGTTGCAGGTTCAATGCTCATCCATAAGTCTCCCATTTATAACGCCGAACGAAATGTGGGAGGGGGCTTGCTCCCGATAGCGTTAAATCAGCCCGCACAGGCAGCGACTGATATACCACAATCGGGAGCAAGCCCCCTCCCACATTGGATCTGCAGCGTTACGCAGGCCTTTTACGAAACCAGGCTGGCCTTGACCAGCTTGGCCTGCTCATCGGCGTGGTACGAGGAGCGTACCAACGGGCCGGACGCCACGTTCTTAAAGCCCATTTTGTAACCTTCCTCGGCGAACCAGGCGAAGGTGTCCGGGTGCACGAAGCGCTGCACCGGCAAGTGGCTACGCGACGGCTGCAGGTACTGACCCAGAGTCAGCATATCGATGTCGTGTTCGCGCATGCGCTTCATGACTTCGATGACTTCTTCGTCGGTTTCGCCCAAGCCCAGCATCAGGCCGGATTTGGTCGGAATGTGCGGCATCATCTGCTTGAATTTCTGCAGCAGGGTCAGCGACCACTGGTAGTCAGAACCCGGGCGCGCGGCCTTGTAGAGCCGTGGTACGGTTTCCAGGTTGTGGTTGAACACATCCGGTGGCTCGGCCGCGGTGATTTCCAGCGCAACGTCCATACGGCCACGGTAGTCCGGAACCAGGGTTTCGAGCATCACGTTCGGCGACAGCTTGCGGATTTCGCGGATGCAGTCGGCAAAGTGCTGGGCACCGCCGTCACGCAGGTCGTCGCGGTCTACCGAGGTGATCACTACGTATTTGAGTTTCAGGTCGGCGATGGCGATGGCCAGGCTTTCCGGCTCGTTGACGTCCAGTGGCTTCGGCCGGCCGTGGCCAACGTCGCAGAACGGGCAACGACGCGTGCAGATGTCACCCATGATCATGAAGGTGGCAGTGCCACCGGAGAAGCACTCACCCAGGTTCGGGCAGGACGCCTCTTCGCACACGCTGTGCAGCTTGTGTTTGCGCAGCAGGGCCTTGATACGGTCGACTTCCGGCGAAACCGGGATACGCACGCGAATCCAGTCCGGTTTTTTAGGCAGTTCGGTAGTCGGGATGATCTTGACCGGGATGCGTGCAACCTTCTCGGCGCCGCGCAGCTTGACGCCGGCTTCCACCTTGGCACGCGGGGCCGGGGCCGGACGCTCGGTGATGTCCAGCGTCGGGATCATGGTTTGCACTGCATCAGTAGTCATAATCAGTCGATTCCGCCCGTAAGGGTCGTCTGCTCAGCATAGTCGAGGTGTTTGACGAGCTGCGCACGCAGCCGGGCACTTACCTCGGCAAATTTAATCGGTGCGGCGTGCTCACTCAGCTGGGTCATCGCCAACCCTGCGTAACCGCACGGGTTGATGCGCCCGAAGGGCGCCAGGTTCATGTCCACGTTCAGGGCCAGGCCATGAAAGGAACAACCGTGGCGAATGCGCAAACCGAGGGAGGCGATTTTCGCGCCGTCCACGTACACACCGGGTGCATCGGGCTTGGCTGCGGCGCTCACGCCGTAACTGGCCAACAGCTCGATCAGGCAAGCCTCCATGCGGCTTACCAAGTCACGTACGCCAAACCCTAGCTTGCGCACGTCCAGCAATAGATACGCTACCAGCTGACCCGGCCCATGGTAAGTCACTTGACCCCCTCGGTCGACCTGCACCACCGGAATATCCCCCGGCAGCAGCAGATGCTCGGCCTTGCCGGCCTGGCCCTGGGTAAAGACCGGTGGGTGTTCCACCAGCCAAATCTCATCCGGCGCCGAGCTGCCGCGTTCATTGGTGAACCGCTGCATGGCGTGCCAAACGGGCTCGTAGGCCATCTGGCCGAGCTCGCGAAAGCCCAGGACCTGTGACATCACAGCACCATGTGCACGAAGCCGGTGGCCCGCAGTTCACTGTTGATGTCGTAGAGCTGGTCTTGACCGGTTGCAACGATGTGCAACTGGATCGTGGTGTATTTACCGTTGGAGCTCAAACGCTCGTCCACCCGGTTGTCGTTGATCGCTGCGTGTTTACGCACGATCTCGAGAATCTTGTCTTTGTTGCCCACACCGGTATCGCTGATCACCTTGACGGGATAGTCCACGTTTGGGAATTCGATCTTTGGCGCCTTTACGTCTACTTCTTTATCGGTCATGGCAGAACGGCCTCGTAAGCGGTAAGCCGTGGCGACGGGCAAAGCCCCGCGTCGGATCAACGCGGGGCTTTGCAGGTGCACACAATCAGTTGAACAAGCTGTAGAAGAATAGACGGATGCTATCCCACACGCGGCGGAAGATACCACCTTCGTCGACGGCGTCCAGCGCGATCAGGTCGGCGCTGTGCACCACCTTGTCGTCCAGCTTCACGTCGACTTTACCGATGACGTCACCCTTGGCAATTGGCGCAACCAATTGTGGGTTCATGGTCATGCTGGCAACGAGCTTTTTCAGCTGGCCTTTAGGCATGGTCAAGGTCAGGTCTTCAGCCAGGCCGGCCTTGACTTGGTGGGTCGCGCCTTTCCACACCGGCGCTTGAGCCAGTTCGGCGCCCTTCTGGTAGAAGGTCTGGGTTTCAAAGAAGCGGAAACCGTAGGTCAGCAGTTTTTGCGTCTCGGCCGCACGGGCCTGCTCGCTGTTAGTGCCGAAGACCACCGCGATCAGGCGCTGGCCGTCACGTACAGCGGACGACACCATGCAGTAGCCGGCTTCGTCGGTGTGGCCGGTTTTCAGGCCGTCGACGGTCTTGTCGCGCCACAGCAGCAGGTTGCGGTTTGGTTGCTTGATGTTGTTCCAGAAGAACTCCTTCTGGGAGTAGATCGCGTAGTGCACCGGGTCGACACGGATGATCGCGCGAGCCAGCACTGCCATGTCGTGAGCCGACGAGTAGTGCTCTGGGTTCGGCAGGCCGGTCGGGTTCATGAAGTGGCTGTTGGTCATGCCCAGGTCGCCAGCAGTCTTGTTCATCATGTCGGCGAAGGCGTCTTCACTGCCGGCGATGTGCTCGGACAGGGCCACGCTGGCGTCGTTACCGGACTGAATGATGATGCCGTGCAGCAGGTCGCTCACGGTGACTTGCGAGCCGACCTTGATGAACATCCGCGAACCGCCGGTGCGCCAGGCGTTTTCGCTGACGGTGACTGGGTCGTTTTCGCCGATCTGGCCGCGACGGATTTCCAAGGTCGCGATGTAAGCCGTCATCAGCTTGGTCAGGCTGGCGGGTGGCAGGCGCTGGTCACCGTTGTTTTCGACCAGCACATTGCCGCTGGCGGCATCCATGAGCACCCAGGCCTTGGCGGCCAGTTGCGGGGAAGCCGGCACCATTTCAACCGCCCAGGCGGCCGGGGTGATGATCAGCGAAAGAAGCAGGCACGTGCGTTTGGCTAAGGTGGTGATGTTCATCCGTCTCTCGAAATTGCTTATGGAAACTTGCCCTCGCGGGCAAAACTATTCAGACAGCCCGCTGCCAGACTGTCACGTGTTCGGTTGCCCGCTCACCCCTTGCCCCTGGGTTTTTATTGTTCAACGAGCCAACAACCAGGGTTCAGGCCCGCGTACGAGCCCCAACCTTCAATCTGTATTATTCGGCGGTGACCACACTGGGTTGCCCCAGGTTGGCCAGGCGCACGCTGTTCTGCACCTGCGCCACTTCGCTTGGCGACCCAATCGGCCCCATGCGCACACGGTGCAAGGTCTGCTGGTTACGCACGATGGAGCTGATGAAGACCGGCGCATTGACCATGCCGCTGAGCTTGGACCTTAACAGTTCTGCCGCATCCGGGTTGGCGAAAGCGCCCACTTGCAGGTACTGGCCGCCCACGGTAGAGGCACCCGGTGCTGCGTGAGGCACGACCACCGTGTCCGGCGCGTGCTGTGCTGGAGGCGGCGTCCATTGCTCGATCTTGCCGGTTGACGCCGTCACCTGCGGCTGCGGCGTTTGCGGCTCGTTGAGCATCAACGGCGCGGGTTTGCCGCGCTGAGCCCAATACTGAGCCGGGTCGATGCCTTCTACTTTCACGCGCGCAGTGCCGATTTCGGCATAACCGAGTTTCTTCGCAGCGGCGTAAGACAAGTCGATGATGCGGTCCGAATAGAACGGCCCGCGGTCGTTGACCCGCAGGATCACCGTACGGTTGTTGTCCAGGTTGGTCACGCGAACGTAGCTGGGCAGTGGCAGGGTCTTGTGGGCCGCGCTCATGCCGTACAGGTCATACACCTCGCCGTTGGCGGTGTTCTGGCCATGGAATTTGGTGCCGTACCAGGACGCCGTGCCCGACTGCACGTAGGTCTTGGAATCCTGCAGCGGGAAGTAGCTCTTGCCCAGCACGGTATACGGGTTGGCCTTGTACGGCCCGGTGTGCAGGGTCGGCGTGGCATCCGGGATTTTCGACACGTCGACGTCCCACCACGGCGCGCCGTCTTTGTGCGCGCGGTTGATGTCCAGGCCTGGCTGGGCGCGGACGACACCGCCCTTCTGCGCAGGCGCGCGACTGGTGGTAGAGGAACAACTGACAACCAGCAAGGACAACGCGGTGAACGCCACCAGCTTGAGCGGTTTATTGAACGGCGATGCCCGCATTACTTGTTGCCCCGTGCTTGTACTAGCATGTCAGACAGTTGATGCACGGCCATGGCGTACATCACACTGCGGTTATAACGCGTGATTGCGTAAAAATTCTTCAGGCCCATCCAGTATTCCGGGCCGTTTTCGCCTTCCAGGCGGAACGCCGTCACCGGCGTATCATCGCGTGGCGCATTCTGACCCGACCAGCCCAGCGCTCGCAACTCCCCGACGGTCTTGACCGGCTCGATTCCCTGGGTCAGGCCTTCATCGGCACGCTCACCGGCCACATCGGCACGGATCACCACCGGCTCGCCGGACACCCAACCGTGGCGTTTGAAGTAGCTGGCCACGCTGCCGATGGCATCGTCCGGGTTGCTCCAGATATTGATGTGGCCGTCGCCGTCGAAATCCACCGCATAGGCGCGAAAGCTGCTCGGCATGAACTGCGGCAAGCCCATCGCACCGGCGTAGGAGCCTTTGAGGGTCAGTGGGTCGACCTGTTCTTCGCGGGCCAGCAACAGGAACTCGCGCAGCTCCTTGCGGAAGAACTCCGCGCGCGGCGGGTAATCGAAGCCCAGGGTCGACAAGGCGTCAATCACCCGGTAACTGCCGGTATTACGCCCGTAGAAGGTTTCAATGCCGATGATCGCGACGATGACCTGGGCCGGCACGCCGTATTCCTGCTCGGCGCGGGCCAACACGGCTTCATGCTGGCGCCAGAAGTCCACACCGCGCGCCACGCGGGCGTCGGTGAGGAACATCGGGCGGTATTCTTTCCACTGTTTAACGCGCTCGGCGGGACGCGAGATCGCGTCGAGGATCGCCTGCTTGCGCTGAGCTTCGCGGAACACGCCCATCAGCTGTTCACCGGCGAAACCATAGTCGCGGGTCATTTCACCGACAAATTCGGCGACCTGGGGTGAACCATCGTAGTCACCGGCCTGCGCCTCTTGCGTCGCGCCCAGCAGCCCAATCAGGCTCATCCAGGACGCATGCCGAGTCGCCCAGCCGCGCATTACTTGCATTGACATCTTCACCTTATTCAAACCTGCGCGATCCACTTGCGATGCGTATGAATCGACATCAAAACCCCAAACGCTGACAGCAATGTCACCAGCGAAGTTCCGCCGTAGCTAATGAACGGCAACGGCACCCCAACCACCGGCAACAGGCCACTGACCATACCGATGTTGACGAAAACGTAAACAAAAAACGTCATGGTCAGGCTGCCGGCGAGCAATTTGCCGAACAGTGTCTGCGCCTGCGCGGTGATTACCAACCCCCGACCAATCAACAGCAAATAAATCAGCAACAGCGCGCAAATGCCCACCAGGCCGAACTCTTCGCCCAGTACCGCAATAATGAAGTCAGTGTGGCTTTCAGGCAAAAAGTCCAAGTGCGACTGGGTGCCCAGTAACCAGCCCTTACCAAATACGCCCCCAGAACCGATGGCCGCCTTGGACTGGATGATGTTCCAGCCGGTGCCCAGCGGGTCGCTCTCCGGGTCAAGGAACGTAAGGATCCGCTGCTTCTGGTAGTCGTGCATAAAGAAGAACCACATGGCCACGGCCACCGGGATCGCCGCAGCCAGCACGCTGAGGATCCAGCGCCAGCGCAAGCCGCCCATAAACAGCACGAACGCGCCACCTGCGAGGATCAGCAACGACGTGCCCAGGTCCGGCTGGCGCACGATCAGGATAAAAGGCACGCCAATCAGGATCAGGCTGATGCCCACGTGCTTGAGCTGCGGCGGCAAGGTGCGTTTGGACAAGTACCAGGCGATGGTCGCTGGCATGAGGATCTTCATGAATTCCGACGGCTGGAAGCGAATCACCCCTGGAATGTTGATCCAGCGCGTCGCGCCCATGGCGTTGTGGCCCATCACGTCCACCACCACCAGCAGCAATACGCCGGCGATATACCCCAGTGGCACCCAACGCGCCATGAATCGTGGCTCCAGCTGGGCGATCACCACCATCGACAACAGGCCCAAGCCGAACGAGGAGGCCTGCTTGATCAGCAGGTCCCAGTTCTTGCCACTGGCCGAATACAGCACGAACAGGCTGCCGGCCGCCAAGGTCAGCAGCAGGATCAGCAACGGGCCATCAATGTGCATGCGCTGCAACAACGTCGCGCGGCGACGCATCACATCCTCGCTGGAGAGGATGCGGTCAAAATTACTCTTCACGGGCCGGGACCTCGGTGCTTGAAGGGGGGCCGCCATATTCGGGCTTGAGCCTGCCGTCGTCGGCCAATAGCCAGGCGTCCATCACTTGGCGCACTACGGGCGCTGCAACGCCGGAGCCGGACTCACCGTTTTCGACCATCACCGCCACGACGATTTTCGGGTCATCGGCCGGGGCAAAGCCGACAAACAGCGCGTGGTCACGGTGGCGTTCTTGAACCTTGGAACGGTCATATTTCTCGCCCTGTTTGATCGCCACCACCTGGGCGGTACCGCTCTTGCCGGCGATGCGGTATTGCGCGCCGACCGCCGCTTTACGCGCGGTGCCGCGGGCGCCGTGCATCACTTGCTGCATGCCGTGGTTGACCTTGTCCCAGTCGGACGGGTCGCGTAGCACGATGTCGGGGATCGGGTTTTCATCCACCGGCCGCTCGCCTTCGACGGTCTTGGCCAGGTGCGGACGGTTCCAGATGCCTTTGTTGGCCACCAGCGCCGTGGCCTGGGCCAGTTGCAGCGGCGTGGCCTGCATATAGCCCTGGCCGATGCCGAGGATCAGGGTTTCACCCGGGAACCACGCTTGGCGACGGGTCGCGCGTTTCCACTCCCGCGACGGCATCAAGCCTGGGGATTCTTCGAACATGTCCAGGGAGACTTTCTGACCGAGGCCGAACTTGCCCATATAGGCAGACAGCCGGTCGATCCCCAGCTTGTGGGCCAGGTCATAAAAATAGGTGTCGTTGGAGCGCATGATCGCGGTGTCCAGGTCGACATAGCCGTCACCGGTGCGGTTCCAGTTACGGTATTTGTGGTCGTAGTTGGGCAGCATGTAGTAGCCCGGGTCGAACACACGGCTCGACGCGGTGATCACGCCCGAATCCAAACCGGCAATCGCCACCGCCGGTTTGATGGTCGAACCTGGCGGATACAGCCCTCGCAGCACGCGGTTGAACAGTGGCCGGTCGATGGAATCACGCAATTCGGCGTAGGCCTTAAAGCTGATCCCGGTAACAAACAGGTTGGGGTCGAAACTCGGCTGACTGACCATCGCCAGCACTTCGCCGGTTTTCGGATCCAGTGCCACCACAGCGCCACGCCGACCGCCGAGGGCCATTTCAGCCGCTTCCTGCAGCTTGATGTCCAGGCTCAGCACGATGTCTTTGCCCGGCACCGGGTCGGTGCGTTTGAGCACCCTCAGCACGCGGCCACGCGCGTTGGTTTCGACTTCCTCGTAACCCACCTGGCCATGCAGCTCAGGCTCATAGAAGCGTTCGATGCCGGTTTTACCAATGTGGTGAGTGCCGCTGTAATTCACCGGATCGAGACTTTTCAGCTCTTTCTCGTTGATGCGCCCCATGTAGCCGACGGAGTGGGCAAAGTGCGGCCCTTGCGGGTAATGCCGCACCAATTGCGCCACCACTTCCACACCGGGCAGGCGGAACTGGTTCACCGCAATGCGGGCAATTTGCTCTTCGGTCAGCTCAAACAGGATCGGCACCGGCTCGAACGGCCGACGCCCCTGCTTCATGCGTTTTTCGAAAATCACCCGGTCTTCCGGAGTCATCTGCAGCACCTCGACGATCACATCGAGGATCTGCTGCCAGTCGCCGGAACGCTCACGCGTCATGCTCAGGCTGAAGCTGGGCCGGTTATCCGCGACCACCACGCCATTGCGGTCGAAAATCAGCCCACGGGTCGGCGGAATCGGCTGCACATGCACCCGGTTATTTTCCGACAATGTGGAGTGATAGTCGTACTGGATCACCTGCAGGAAATACAGGCGCGCAATCAACACCGCAATCAAACCCACCACCAGAAAAGCGCCAAAAATGACCCGCGAGCGCACCAGACGTGCGTCTTTCTCGTGGTCCTTGATGCGGATCGGCTGGGTCATCGGCAGGGGCGCAGATTATTTGTGGTAAGGGTGCCCGGACAGAACTGTCCAGGCGCGATACAGCTGTTCACCGATCAGAATCCTTACCAACGGGTGCGGCAGCGTCAGCGCCGACAACGACCAGCGCTGGTCCGCCCGCGCACAGACTTCCGGCGCCAGCCCCTCGGGGCCGCCGACCATGAAGTTGACCGTACGCGAATCCAGGCGCCAGCGGTCCAGCTCCACCGCCAGTTGCTCGGTGCTCCAGGGCTTGCCGTGCACCTCAAGGGTGACGATACGCTCGTTGGGGCCGACCTTGGCCAACATGGCTTCGCCTTCCTGACGGATAAAGCGCGCCACGTCGGCATTCTTGCCCCGGGTATTGAGCGGTATTTCCACCAATTCCAGCGACAGCTCAGCGGGCAGACGCTTGGCATACTCGTGCCAGCCTTCTTCCACCCACTTGGGCATGCGTGAACCGACAGCGATCAGACGCAGGCGCACAGCCGTTCCTTATTCCTGGTCTTTGTTGAGCTTGTCGAAGTGCGCGTGGCCCACTTCCGGGCTGTGGTGCTTGCCATCAGCGGCACGGCTCTGCTCGGCGCCTTTCCACAGACGCTCCAGGTCGTAGAACTGACGGGCGTTGGAGGTCATCATGTGAACGATCACGTCGTCCATGTCCAACAGTACCCAGTCGCTGTCGCCCTTGCCTTCTTCACCCAGCGGCTTCACGCCTTGGGCTTTGACGGCTTCACGCACTTTGTCCAGCATCGCGCCGATCTGGCGGTTGGAGGTACCCGTGGCGATGATCATGAAGTCGGTGATGCTCTGCTTGTCGCGCACGTCCAGAACCTGGATGTCCTGGGCCTTAACGTCTTCCAGGGCAGCCACGGCGACTTTTACCAGCTCTTCGCCAGCCAGCTCAGGGCCGGTGTGCACTTCAACTGGCAGCGGGGCGCTTTTGAACGTGCCTTTGCGCTTAACTTTGCTTACGTCTTTGTTCGTCATATAAAACTCGTTTTGCTCGTATGTTCGGGCGCTCGCTGCACGACTGTGCGTAGCGACAAGCGCGCCTTTTCAGTTCGACGCACGGTAAAGCCCGTGCGCATCGATGTAGGCCAGGACCGCGTCAGGCACCAGGAAACGTACCGACTTCCCGCTGGCCAGCAGTTGACGGATCTGGGTGGCGGACACCGCAAGCGGGGTCTGCCAGACGAATGCAATATTCCCGTTTGGCCCGGTCAGGGCCAAGGGGTCACTTACCGACCGCGCGGCCAGCAGGTTGCGCAAGGCATCCGGCGGTTCGCTGTCGGCATCCGGGCGTTGCAAAACCAGGATGTGGCAGTGCTGGAGGAGTTCCTCCCAGCGATGCCAAGAGGGCAGGCCGCAAAATGCGTCCCAGCCCAAAAGCAGAAACAACTGGTCATCTGCGGCCAACTCGGCACGCATCAACTCCAGGGTATCGACAGTGTAGGACGGTTTATCGCGCTTGAGCTCGCGATCGTCCACCACCAGCGGTGCTATGCCGCCTACGGCAAGGCGCACCATTTCCAGGCGTTGCTGCGCTGACACCTGCGGCGTATCGCGATGCGGCGGCCGCGCGTTGGGCATCACACGCAGCTCATCCAGCGCGAGGGCATCCGCCACTTCCAGGGCACTGCGCAAATGGCCGATGTGCACGGGGTCGAAGGTGCCGCCAAGCAGCCCGATGCGTTTAGCCATCAAGTGCGCACATGACCGTCGCCGAACACCACGTACTTCTCGCTGGTCAGGCCTTCCAGGCCAACCGGGCCGCGTGCGTGGAGCTTGTCGGTGGAAATGCCGATCTCCGCCCCCAGGCCATACTCGAAGCCGTCGGCAAAACGCGTCGAGGCGTTGACCATCACCGAAGCGGAATCCACTTCGTTGAGGAAACGCCGGGCATCGCTGAAATGCTCGGAAACAATGGCGTCGGTGTGCTTGGAGCCGTACTTGTTGATGTGTTCGATGGCCTGGTCCAGGTCATCGACGATGCGGATCGACAGGATCGGCGCCGTGTACTCGGTGTACCAGTCTTGTTCAGTCGCCTCGATCACGTCCACGCCCAGCAGCGCACGGGTACGCTCGCAACCACGCAATTCCACACCCTTGTCCCGGTAGATGGCAGCCAGCGGCGGCAGCACGCGATCGGCAATGCCGACGTGCACCAGCAGGGTTTCCATGGTGTTGCACGGGGCGTAGCGGTGGGTCTTGGCGTTGTCGGCGATGCGGATCGCCTTGTCGATATCGGCGGCAATGTCGATGTACACGTGGCACACGCCGTCCAGGTGCTTGATCACCGGCACTTTAGCATCACGGCTGACGCGCTCGATCAGGCCCTTGCCACCGCGCGGCACGATCACATCGACAAATTCCGGCAGGGTAATCAGCGCGCCTACGGCGGCGCGGTCGGTGGTTTCCACCACTTGCACCACTTCGGCAGGCAACTCGGCCACGGCCAGGCCCTGCTGAATGCAGGCGGCAATGGCGCGGTTGGAATTGATCGCCTCGGAACCGCCACGCAGGATGGTGGCGTTGCCGGACTTGAGGCACAGGCTCGCGGCGTCGATGGTCACGTTCGGGCGTGACTCGTAAATGATGCCGATCACGCCCAGGGGCACGCGCATTTTGCCGACCTGAATACCGGACGGCAGGTAACGCATGTCGCGGATTTCACCGATGGGGTCAGGCAGCTTGGCCACCTGACGCAGGCCTTCGATCATGTCGTCGATACGTGCCGGGGTCAGCGCCAGGCGGTCCAGCAGGGCCGGTTCCAGGCCATTGGCGCGACCGCTGGCCAAGTCCAGTTCATTGGCAGCGGCCAGCTCGGAGCGCGAAGCATCCAGAGCATCAGCGGCCGCCAGCAGGGCACGGTTCTTCTGCGCAGTGCTCGCACGGGCGATCAACCGCGAGGCCTGACGGGCAGCGCGACCCAGGCGGGTCATGTAGTCAAGAACGGACTCAGTCATGGTCGGGGAGTCTTGGCAAAGAGGAAAGCGGCAGATTATAGCTGTGACGCCGCCCGACTGACAGCGGTGTGGGGCGGATGGTCGAAATGAACTGTAAAAACTTGGGGTTCAGCGGTAATTAAGGTGGGAGTTGTTATTATTCGGTCACATTTAGCCGTATTAACCTTGTCGCCATGTCCAGTTTTGCCCCCAAGATCCCCGCCGGCGCCCTGCCCGACCGCTTCTTCGACCGCGACGCGCAAGTTCTTGCGCGGGAATTACTCGGGAAAGTCATACGCCATCGTGTCGGCGATACGTGGCTTTCAGCGCGAATTATTGAAACCGAGGCCTATTACGTGGCCGAAAAAGGCAGCCACGCCTCACTCGGCTACACAGAAAAACGTAAGGCTTTGTTTCTGGATGGTGGGCATATCTATATGTACTACGCACGTGGTGGCGATTCGCTGAACTTCAGCGCGCAAGGCCCGGGTAATGCCGTGCTGATCAAATCAGCCTACCCCTGGGTCGATAACATCTGTGGCCCAGCCAGCCTGGCGCAGATGCTGCTGAACAACCCGGACGCCAACGGCCATCCGCGCCCTTCGCAAAAACTCTGCGCCGGCCAGACCCTGCTGTGTAAAGCCCTCGGGCTGAAAGTGCCGATGTGGGACGCCAAACGTTTTGACCAGGAACGGCTCTACGTTGAAGACGTAGGCCAGACACCGACGCAGATCATTCAGACGACCCGCCTGGGCATTCCCAGTGGTCGCGATGAACATTTGATGTACCGCTTCGTCGATGCGGGCTATGCGCCTTATTGCACCAGGAACCCGTTGCGTCGGGGCCAGGTCGAAGGCCGCGATTATTTTTTGATTTGAACAGACTGAAAATTGAAACCTGCAGCACAGCTGCTCCCACAGTTGATCTTCACTGCCTCAGGTTTCGTCTGACATACATGGAGTGGATTGTATGGGCCAATGGCTCGATAGCATTACCGGCTGGCTGACCCTGAACCCAGAATGGCTGGCCGTGGCGGTGTTTATCGTCGCGTGCGTGGAGTGCCTGGCCATCGCCGGGTTGATCGTGCCGGGCACGGTGTTGCTGTCTGCCATTGCGGCGCTGGCCGGCAGCGGTGCGCTGTCCTTGAGTGAAACCCTGCTGATGGGTTTCCTCGGTGGCCTGTTGGGTGACGGAGTTTCCTACTACCTGGGCCGGCATTTCCATCAGAACATCCGGCGCCTGCCCGGCTTACGCCACCACCCTGAATGGATGAATGGCGCAGAAACCTACTTCCATAAGTACGGCATCGCCAGCCTGCTGGTAGGACGCTTCATCGGCCCGTTGCGCCCCATGCTGCCGATGGTCGCCGGCATGTGCGACATGCCCTTCCCACGCTTTGCCGCCGTGAGCATCCTGGCGGCAGCCGGTTGGTCAGTAGCTTATCTGCTGCCCGGCTGGGCGGCCGGCGCCGCGTTCCGCTTGCCATTGCCGGAAGGCTTCTGGCCGGAAGCCGGCATTGTCGCAGCCTGTTTGGCGATATTGCTGGGGCTGAGTTTGAACAGCAGCCTGCGCGGCCATCGTCGCGCCACCTTATTGATCGGCTGCGCCAGCCTGACGCTGTTGATCGCGCTGTTTATCGGCTACCCGCACCTCAATGACTTCGATCAGGGCCTGAGCGCACTGGTGCAGGAACATCGCAGCCCCTGGCTGGACGAGGTGATGGTGCGCATCACCCAGTTGGGTGAGTTCAAGAAGATGTTTGTCGCCAGTGCGGTGTTCACCGGCTTGTTACTGCTGGCGCGACAGTGGCGCCATGCCGTGTTCGTCGGTGCCACCCTGGCCGGGGCGGCGGTAATCAATACCGGCACCAAGCTGTTTTTCGCCCGGGGTCGCCCGGAAATCCTGACGGACCCACTGACCAGTTTCAGCATGCCCAGTGGCCACGCCTCCGGCGCCTTTGCGTTTTTCCTGGCGCTGGCCGTGCTGGCCGGTCGCGGGCAACCCACGCGCTTGCGCCTGACCTGGATGCTACTGGGGTGTATGCCGGCCGCTTTCATTGCGCTGTCGCGGGTGTACCTGGGGGCGCATTGGCCCACGGATATCCTGGCCGGCACGCTGCTGGCAATGACGGTGTGCGCGTTCAGCCTGACCCTCATCCAGTCTCGAAGCCCGCTGCCGGCCATGCCGCAAAAAACCTGGTGGCTACTGCTACCGGCCATCGTGGCAGTGCTGAGTTTTATCGCGCTCACCGGCACGCCCCACGCCCTGCTGCGTTATGCCTATTGAGTGAAGAGTTCGCCCTGCAACTCATCGAGCAACATCTGGATTGCGTCCAGGCGTTGCTGCGGGTCGTCGAGTTGCAGCAGGTCGATCTTGTCGGCCTCGGTGAACGGCAATAGATAAGCAAGCTGGTTGGCCAAGGCTTGCTGACCCTCGGCATGAGTGCCCATGTCCAGCGAGGCGACCATCGGGTGTTCGGCCAGAGCCTGGAGCAACGCCAGCAGGTCGGCGTCCTCTTCTTCCAGCGGCGGGTCCGGCAGCTCTTCGAGCCACTGCACTTCAGCCACCAGCAACTGGTCCTTCTGCACCCCGGCGTCACGCACGCGGAACCTGCGCCCGCCTTCGACGCGAATCCCCAGCAGGCCGTTGTCCTGTTGTTTGAAGTCGCGAATCAGCGCTTCACAGCCGATCAGCGCGTAGCCGTCCGGGGCCATGCCCACTTCCCTGCCGTCGAGGATGCACACCACGCCGAAGCTTTCGCCCTTTTTCATGCAGCGGCTGATCATGTCCAAGTAGCGCGCCTCGAACAGTTGCAAGTCGAGGGTGCAGCCAGGGAACAGCACGGTATTGAGCGGGAACAGCGCCAGACTCATAGAGGTTTCCTTAAACCCGGTTTAAACAATCACGGACACGGCCAGCGGCAGGAACACCGCCGTGGCCACGCCCATCAGACTCATGGCCAGCGCCGCAAAGGCGCCGCACTCTTCACTTTCCTGCAGCGCCACCGACGTGCCGACGGCGTGGGCCGTCATGCCCAGCGCCATGCCACGTGCCTCAGGGCTGCGCACGCCCAGGCGCGACAGGTACGCCGGGCCGATCATTGCGCCGACCACGCCGGTGATCAGCACAAACACTGCCGCCAATGCGGCAACGCCGCCGATCTGCTCGGCCACCAGCATGGCAATCGGCGACGTCACCGACTTGGGCGCCATGGTCATCAGCATCATGTGTTCAGCGCCAAACCACCAGCCCAGCAGCACACACAGGCCAGTGACCAACACGCCACCTATCACCAGCGTAGTAAAAATCGGCCAGAACAATTGGCGAATCCGGCGCAGGTTCAGGAACAACGGCACGGCCAGGGCCACCGTCGCGGGGCCGAGCAGGATGCCCATGATCTCGGTGCTCTTGCGGTACTCGGCGTAGGTCAGGCCGCAGGTGAGCAACACGCCGATCACCAGCAGCATGGACACCAGTACCGGCTGCAGGAAGACCCAGCGGGTTTTCTCGAATGCCGCCAGCACCAGTTGATAAGCGCCGAGGGTGATACCGATGCCGAACAGTGGGTGATGAATCACAGCGGTCCACGCGCCATGCCAGTCGAAGATCATCGATCCTTCTCCTTGCGCTTGACCAGGTGCTGCATGAACACGCCGACAAAGCCCATGGCGACCACCAGCGACAGTACCAATGCACCGACGATGGCCCAAAAGTCAGCGACGATGTCCTTGGCATACACCATCACGCCCACGGCCGGCGGCACCAGCAGCAGCGGTAAATAGCGCAACAGGCTACTGGCAGCCAGGCTCAGGGGCTCGCCGACTTCGCCGCGCCAAATCAAAAAACCGAGCATCAACAGCAAGCCGATGATCGGCCCCGGCAGCACCGGCAGCAGCAAATGGTTGATCGCGGTGCCGATCAATTGAAACAGCACCAGCCAACTCAGGCCCCGTAACAGCATCCGTTGTTCCCCCTAAAAACTCATCCGCATTATAAGCACGCCTGCCCTATGCTCCGGCATTCGCCAAAAGCATGGTGGGTTGACCGGGTAGATTGCCCATGATGATCTAACATGGATTTCGCACACCTATAAAAACGATGAACCAAGGAGAGTCGCAATGCCCTATGTACCTGTAGCGCAGCTCAAAGATTATGTCGGCAAGGAACTGGGACGTTCCGAATGGCTCACCATCGACCAGGCGCGTATCAACCTGTTCGCTGAGGCCACTGGCGATCATCAGTTCATCCACGTCGACCCGGTCAAGGCCGCCAAGACGCCATTCGGCAGCACCATCGCCCACGGTTTCCTGTCGCTGTCGCTGATGCCCAAGCTGATGGAAGACATCCTGATCATGCCCGAGGGCCTGAAGATGGCGGTCAACTATGGCCTGGACAGTGTGCGTTTCATCCAGCCGGTGAAGGTTGACTCCAAGGTCCGCCTGAACGTGACACTTAACGAGGTCACCGAGAAAAAGCCTGGCCAATGGCTACTTAAGGCCACCGCCACCCTGGAAATCGAAGGCCAGGAAAAGCCCGCTTACGTCGCTGAGTCGTTGTCACTCTACTTCGTGTAAGGCCGTGCCTGTGGCGAGGCAATAAACCTTGCCACAGTGTATGTAAATTTATGTATGAATCCTGCGGCTGCGGCATACTCGGCGCTCAATTATCCGGATCCCGCTATGCGCCCACTCGCCCCCCTTGCCCTTGCCCTGTTGCTCACCGCGTGCGGAGACGGCGAATCGCTGTTGCCGCCCGATGCGCGCCTGCCCGACGGTGGCCGTTACCGGGGTGATGTGGTCAATGGTTTGCTGCAAGGCCAGGGCCGGGTCGACTACCCCAATGGTAGTTGGTACGCCGGCCAGTTCGATAAAGGCCAGTGGCATGGCCAGGGTGAATGGCACGGCAGCAACGGCGAGGTCTATAAAGGCCAGTTCAAGCAAGGCCTGTTCGACGGCCAGGGCAGCTTGACCACCGCTGGCAGCAGCTATGTCGGCGGTTTCAAAAACGGTCGGCGCAACGGCGAAGGCACCCTCAAAGAGGGGCAAATGACCTATCGCGGCGAATTCAAGGACGACCAGTATTCGGGCCTCGGGCGCCTGGAGCTGGCCGACGGCAGCCAATACCAGGGCCAGTTCGCCCACGGCAAGCCGAACGGCGAAGGCCAACGCAACGACGACAGCGGCAACCAGTTCAGCGGCCACTTTGTCGATGGCCAACTCGAAGGCAACGGCACCTTCAACAGCGCCGACGGCGACATCTATGTCGGCCAGTTCAAACAGAACCAGCTCAACGGCAAAGGTCGCTACGAAAACGCCGACGGCGACGTGTGGATCGGCCAGTTCAAGGAAGGTGCGCTCAGCGGCAAAGGCGAGTTGATCGGTGTTGACGCCAGCCACTATGTCGGCCAATTCCGCGACTGGCGCTTCACCGGCGAAGGCCGCTTGAACCTCACCGATGGCAGCTTTTATATCGGCGGCTTCGACAGCGACAGCTATCAAGGCAAAGGCACGCTCGTGCTCACCGACGGCACTGTAGAGGCCGGCACTTGGGTCAATGGCATGCGCGTACGCGATGCCGATGGCAAGCTGCTGCCCGACCCTCTGGAAATCGGCATACTGGCCCAAGGCCGCTTGCTGGACGCCGCCCTTGCCGCCGTGCCCGCCTCCACCCCCGCGGTAGAGCTGTACACCTTGGCAGTGGCCGGTGACGGTAAACAAAGCGTGTTCCTGCGCGAGGCCGATTACGTCAGCAACATGCTCGCGACCCGTTTCGGCGCGCGTGGGCAGATTCGCCTGGTCAATCATCGTGATCACATCGCCGACCGCCCGCTGGCCACCCGCGAAAGCCTGCGCCGCGCCGTGCAAACCCTGGCCGAGCGCACAGGGCCGGAAGACCTGGTGTTTATCTACATGACCAGTCACGGCACCCATGAACATGAACTGGTGCTGGACCAGCCGCGCATGGAACTGGCCGACCTGCCTGCCGATGAGCTGGCGGCAGTGCTCGCCCCGCTGAAAAACCGCGACAAGATCATTGTGATTTCCGCCTGCTACTCCGGCGGGTTCATCCCGGCACTGAAGGATGAGCGCACGCTGATCATGACGGCCTCGCGCGCTGATCGCGTGTCCTTCGGTTGCTCCGAAGAAGCAGATTTCACCTACTTCGGTGATGCCCTGTTCGCACAGGCGTTCAATCAGACCGACGACTTGCAGCAGGCCTTCAAACTGGCACAAATGCATGTCGCCGAGCGCGAACAGGCGGATAACTTCGAAGCCTCCGAACCGCAGATATGGGCCCCCAAAGGCGTGATCGCCCATTGGCAATTATTACGTAAACAGCAGGCACGAAAGGCGCTCGAAAGCGTCTCAATGAATAGCAAGGAAGCCAAAGGCAACTAAGCTGTAACGTGTAACAAGGGGAAAACACCATGTACCTGACACCACAACATATCTTGCTCGCTGGCGCCTCAGGCCTTACCGGCGAACACCTGCTTGACCGCCTGCTCAACGAACCGACTGTGACCCGCGTACTGGCGCCTAGCCGTAAGCCGCTGGCCGAACACCTGCGCCTGGAAAACCCGGTGGGCGACCCCGCGGTGTTCCTGCCGCAACTGAGCGGCCAGGTCGATATCGCCTTCTGCTGCCTGGGCACCACCCTCAAACAGGCCGGCTCCGAAGCCGCGTTCCGCGCCGTTGACCTGGACATGGTCGTGGCCTTCGCCAGGCGCGCACGGGAAATGGGCGCGCGGCACTTGATCGTGATCAGCGCGATTGGCGCCGACCCGAAATCCTCGATCTTCTACAACCGCGTCAAAGGCGAAATGGAACAGGCGCTGAAGGCCCAGAACTGGCCACAACTGACCATCGTGCGACCTTCGCTGTTGCTGGGGGAACGCTTGGAACCGCGCCTGGCCGAACAACTGGCAGGGCCGTTGTCGCGATTGATTCCAGGCAAATACCACGGCATTGAAGTCTGCGAACTGGCCCGGGCCATGTGGCGCCTGGCGCTGGAAGAGCAGGATGGGGTGCGGGTGGTGGAGTCGGATGAGTTGCGCAAGCTGGGCAAATAAATTTGCCGTGATTGATCGGGCCTCACCGCAGACAAGCCAGTTCCCAGCTCCCACAGGGGAATGCATTCCCCTGTGGGAGCTGGCGTGCCTGCGATTGGCCAGTGCAGGCACTATCAAACCTATAGACCACCCGTTGCGTTGAACCCCACGCCCAACACCGTCAACACCGACAGTGGCAACAGCAGCGTGTCGAGCAACGCACTGGCCGGCAGGTCAATATGCGGATAGCTCGGCGCCTCAGCGCCAAACCGATCCTTGGCGCAACAGCCGCCGTCAATCGCATACAAATCCAGCCGCGTCCCGGCATACACCACCGGCGCGCCAGGTTGTGCCGCGTCCAACGTGCGCGCAGTGGCGCAGCCCGTCAGTTGCAGCGCCAGCAGCAGCAACAGGGCCTTATTCATCGCTGCTCAAATGGTGCTCGCCCCAACGCGGCAGCATGTCCTGAGGAATATTGAGCAGGTTGAGAATCCGCGCCACCACAAAATCCACCAGGTCATCGATGGTCTGCGGCTGGTGATAAAACCCGGGCGATGCCGGCAAGATGGTCACGCCCATGTTCGACAACTTGAGCATGTGCTCCAGATGAATGCTCGAATATGGCGCCTCGCGCGGCACCAGAATCAACTGGCGACGCTCCTTCAAGGTCACGTCCGCAGCACGCTCGATCAGGTTGTTGCAGGCGCCCGTGGCGATCGCCGACAACGTGCCGGTGGAGCACGGCACCACCACCATCGCCGCCGGCGCTCCAGAGCCGGAGGCCACGGGCGACATCCAATCCTCTTTACCGTAGACCTTGATCTGCCCCGCCGCCGCCCCCGTATATTCGGTGAGGAAGGCTTGCATCATCTGCACCTTGGGCGGCAACGCGACATCGGTCTCGGTGGCCATCACCAGTTGCGCGGCCTTGGAGATGAGGAAGTGCACCTCGCGCTCCTCACGCACCAGGCAATCGAGCAGGCGCAAGCCATAGGGCGCGCCGGAGGCACCGGTCATCGCTAGAGTGACGCGTTCCGGGCCGCTCATTTGAGCGCCTCGGCCAACTTGCCATGCAGGCCGCCGAAGCCGCCGTTGCTCATCACCACGATGTGGGTGCCCGGCTTGGCTTGACGCTTGACGTGCTCAATGATGCCCTCGATGGAATCGCAGACGGTAGACGGCACGGTGCACAGCGCAGCAATGCCCGGCAGGTCCCAGCCGAGGTTGGGCGGCGCATACCAGATCACTTGGTCGGCATCGTTGACGCTTTCGGGCAGGCCATCACGGTGCGCGCCCAGCTTCATGGAGTTGGAACGCGGCTCCACAACAGCAATGATGTCGGCGTCACCGACGCGCTTGCGCAGGCCATCGAGCGTGGTCGCGATTGCCGTGGGATGGTGGGCAAAATCGTCGTAGATGGTAATCCCATTCACGTCAGCGACTTTTTCCATACGGCGCTTCACGCTTTTGAATGCACTCAACGCAGCAACGCCCATCGATGGCACCACGCCCACATGCCGCGCGGCCGCCAAGGTAACCAACGCGTTGGCGACGTTGTGTTGGCCAGTCATGCCCCACTCGACGATGCCTTGAGACCCACCGTCAAAGAGCACTTCAAATTTAGAGCCGTCTTCGCTGAGCAATTTGACCTGCCATTGCCCACCCGCGCCGGTAGTTTGCACCGGGGTCCAGCAGCCCATGTCGATGACCCGCTGCAAGGCCGGCTCGGTCGTCGGGTAAATCACCAAGCCTTCACTCGCAATGGTACGCACCAAGTGGTGGAACTGGCGCTCAATGGCTGGCAGATCGGGGAAGATGTCCGCGTGATCGAACTCAAGGTTGTTCAGGATCACCGTGCGTGGGCGGTAATGGACGAACTTGGAGCGCTTGTCGAAGAAAGCGCTGTCGTATTCATCCGCCTCGATCACGAAGAACGGCGTTTCGCCCAAGCGCGCCGACACCGAGAAGTTTTGCGGCACACCGCCAATCAAAAAGCCCGGGCTCATGCCCGCGTGCTCCAGCACCCAGGCGAGCATGCTGCTGGTGGTGGTCTTGCCGTGAGTACCGGCCACCGCGAGCACCCAACGGCCTTGCAGCACATGGTCCGCCAGCCATCGTGGGCCGCAGACATACGGCAAGCCTTTATTGAGTACGTATTCGACCGCCGGGTTACCCCGCACCATCGCGTTGCCGATCACCACCAGGTCCGGTACCGGGTCGAATTGCGACGGGTCGTAGCCTTGGGTCAACTCAATACCCTGGGCCTGCAGCTGCGTGCTCATAGGCGGGTAAACGTTGGCGTCGGAGCCGGTAACGTGGTGGCCCAGCTCTTTCGCCAGAACCGCCATCGAGCCCATGAATGTGCCGCAAATACCGAGAATATGAATGTGCATAGTCGACCTCGTAAAACATCGAGGCAGGTTAGCGTAAGGTGAGAAAAGTCGCACTCTTTAGCTGTGGGTGGTTGTGCCAGGAACACGTGGGACAAGCACCAAGGCGGGCGGCGTGCTTGATATAAAGCGCCGTTGAATCCGATCTCACTTTTTAAGATCAGCCTGATACAACGACGCTTTTTTAGCCCAGTGCGCTGTAACCGGCAGTCAGACACGCGTAAGGCTTACGCAGCGTCAGCCCTCAATTTCGCTGACATGCTACGGAACAACCCAATCAACACGGCGAGCCTGGAATTGATCGCCAACGCGCGGCTTTCGATATCCTCCTTCGGCGCCCCAGTGGAAGCGTACGAGACGGAGATAAGCATCTTTCTGGCATCGACACTCAACAGGTTCTCTGAGATATCAAGCATTTCCTCCAGAAAATCCATGCGTTCATCATTGTCTTTCATTACCCAGTCCACGCCGGGAGCAACGTCTTTATAGCCGTTTAGCGCATTCCAGACGTTTGCCACCTTGAACACATCCAACTTGATCTGTTCTACAAGTCGGTCAGCCTTAACCTCTTCTTTTGTAAGAGCCTCGGGAACAGGCGTGGGATCAATAAGCGTCTTGGTATAGGCGTTAACGGCACCTGCAATAATCAGCCCCATCGCACTAAACGGCAATGCAATGGCTGCGGTCCGTAATAAAGTGACATTGCGCGCCGGCGCTGCTTTATCAACCTTGGCCTTAGCGGAACTTGTCAGTGATTCCGATTCACTTGAAAGGCGCTGTGAAGAGAAGGGTTGAACTTCTTCTCCATCGACTCGGCCGGGTGTCGACTGGCCAAACAACTTATCCCGGGCATCTGCATCTTTACGGGCTTGCCATTCTTTTTGATGTTTAGCTTTGTAATCAGCCAACTCCGGTGCCGCAACATGCGCATCTTCCGGCGATCGGGTGCCGCTTGCGTGGCCCTGCCCTGGGAAGCTTCCCACTCTGGAGTCAACGCCAGTCTGATCAAACCTCCCGCTGGCGCCCCCTGCGGTGTAGCCCTCCGACACGCCTCTTACTTTGGTAGGACTTACAGTCCGAGAGGACACGTCAATATCACCACGCCGCCAACCACCGGTCGACGGTAATAAATCACCCAGCCGTATGCACTTAAACCGTCGATCTTCTTGAGTCGCGCTTGAAAGTATCACAATAAGTCACCTTATGGTTATGAGACGTTAGAACCGCATCCATCACGTTCATTTAATGAATGAGTGAGAGAAACGTCAAACGCAGTTCCAAACCACGGCAAAAAAAGCACACCCCCATCACTAAAATCAAAACAGCACTATTTACCCACCGCGGGTTGGCAGAAGAGCAACTCAGGCACGCCAGCCATGTCGTCGATAGCAACTAATCTGCCACGCCCATCACCGCACCAAACTGTGCCGCCTGAAGACCGAACGGTGTCTTGGTGATGACGTTATAGGCGTACCACCCACCCTTCTTGAAAATAGCCACTGTCGGCCGCCACACGTTATCCTCTGCCGAACGGAGAAAGCCCTTAACGATATCACCCTCACGGTATATCTTTGTCACATCATAACGTCGGTAATTACCTTTTAAGCGAGACAATAACGCCTTCGCCTGGGTCGCCAGATAGTTGATGTCTTTGTATCCCGCCCTTGATCCTTTGTTAACATTTCTTGCAATGTCTACCGTATCGGTATAACCCACCGAAGCACCAACGCCTGCGAAAACGCCGCTCTTGATAATGTTAAGTGGCCCTCTACCGGCCTTGAACGCCTTGCGGGCAGCATTTAATCCCGGAAGGAAAAACCCAAAAAGATCAAACCCTATGTTAAAAATCGCGCCGCCGACACTGCCACTGATTGCCTCTTGCACGCCATCGTAAAAAGGCACGAGGCCGAGGAAAAAATCTTTTAACTTTTTATCAAGCGCTTTTCCTTTCTCAAGCGCTGTCACCCCCGCGGCCTGATACTGTAACGCTTCATAATCACGGGTAAAAAAAAGACCTGCCGTTAAGCCGAGTGTGCCGTTTCTTTCAGAGAAGTACGCGCCGTGTGTTTTATCGGCGTTACCGGGTGGGTCACGATCACTATTAACCACACCGTAAGGCACAAAGACATTCGAACTGCCCGGCACACGCCCCGCAGCGCCGCCATTAAAATAGCCACTGTCGTCAAAATCAGTGCGCTCACCCGGGTAGCCCTTTTCCTTGACTAACCTTCCTTGGGTCGGGAGATAACTATAAGCACTGACCCGCCCATCAGGCCCTTGCACTTTCATAAGTAAACCCTGCTTGCCTTTTAGCGCCTCAAGCTCGGGCTCAGTCGGTGTTCGAGGCCGGCGCCCGGGGAACAGGTTCGACCCGCGAGGGTCAAGCGCTGTCTTAAGGTAGGGCCGAGACACTTCAATGAAACTGACCTTTGATTTTTGTATGGACTCTTGATCAGCCAAGGGCAGCAGAGAAAGCTGATATTTGAACTGCAGGGCCCACGCAATTTCGTGTTCTTTTTTATAGGCCTGAAAACGATCGGAGAACGTTGTATTGATATCGGGCTTGAGCAGGGATAACCGCGACTTCATCTCATCATAGGGGAACTTTTTATTGTCCAGCGACTTCCACCTATCCGGTTTAATTGGCCCAGTCATGTAGATATCAAGCAGCGAAACAGGCGTATGCTTTATTGACGTGTCCTGCACGACGTCCAGCGTCGGGTCGATGTTCGGAAACACGCGTTTCAACTCCGTCAACGCACACTTCTCTCGCGTTGTGGCGGGTGTTTGCAAGACTGTTTTTGCCCACGCAAGCTCTTTTTGCTGCTTGTTCAATGCCGCTTGTGAGCGTGTGGCATCAACGTCCGTGAACTCACGATTGAGTCGGTGTTGGATAATACCGTTGGCAACGCCCCATGCGAGTATCGGATCGCGCGCGACCTCGCCTAACTGATCCTCGCCCTCAAGGGAGATTGGAGGAGCATTACCGAACGCCATCACCTGACTAAATGTCATGTTTGCCGACGCCCCGGGCACTTGCAGCTCTATACGCGCAACCTCTATGCAGAAATTCACCCACGTATGAGAGCCGTAAACAAGATTAGGCGGTATCTGTTTGACTACGCACTCAGGCGCCGCTGCCGATAATAATAACTGCGCAGCCACAGGGGCTAATTCACTCCCCACCTGACGTTCGAGGTAAGTGGTGAAACGCTTGGTAATGTCGGCCGCTGAAGCCCCCACATTGTCTTGGCTATACAGGTTATAGCCTGCCAAATTAAAAGCCGACTTGCCTGCGCCAGGATCAAGTTCCTGCACCAGCGCTGCACTCACACTTTCAATTGCGCTGGTCGGCGTCTCGACTAACTTAAGCGTTTTTTGTATCTCTTTACCTAACCCCTGCGCCTCGGGTGACCGAATGAGCGAGTCCAGTGCTAACGATGGATTACTCGCAACCCCCTTCCTGGCGCTCTCAGGAAGCGCGTCCATCAACCTACGTAATAAGCTCCCCGCCCCGCCTCCTGCCTGAGGATTTGAAACGTGAGTAAGTGGCCTGTTTTTCCATTCAGCTACCCGTGCTCGCATCTTGCGCAGTGAAGTGGCACCCAACATTCCCGCCAAAGGCTTTACCCCACCAGCGTCCATCTGCGGCGCCCGATGGGCAAGATCAAAAGACAGCGCCAGAGCCACACTGAGTGCCTGCTTGCTATTAACGGGCACTCTATTTCCATCTTGCTTGAGAATGCTCGCCACACTCATTTCACGCAGGTGCTCGCTCTTAAACCGGCTCGAGCGAGGATCAATGGGAATCTTGACTTTATCCAGGTCGATTTTTCCAGCAGCATCATCCACCTGAGACGTCAGTGCGCAAATAAGCGCATGGCGGTCAGCGTCGTCACCCAGCGCCTCGTTCAAGCCTGCTATCGCCTCTGCCGAGCGTAGCGACGCATACGCCAAGGGCGGGAATTCAAACCCTACGTTTTTCAGCAACTTCTTGCGGTGCAAGGTGAATTGCGCAGGCGTGAGGTCTATAGGCTCGTTGTAAAAACGCCCCACCGTGTAGCACGGTACTTCGCCTTGGGGCCAAGGGTAACTGAACGCCTGCCCGGCTTCAGGCGCGATCACTTTGGCAATCGACAACAGTGTTCGGGAGACATCGGACCAGCCCGAATCGTCCTTTAAGGAAAAGGTGTGCGTCTTGCCGTCCACACTGCCGGTCAGCTCCCCACGGGCGGGATCCAGTTTCAAGCGCCGTGTATCAAGCCCCTGTTCTTTGGCCCATGCCAAGAAGCCAGGGCCTTTGAACGCGCTGTCCAGGTGCGTGCGCCAACGCCCCAGTGTGGACTGTAGAGAAACCTGAACATTGGGCGGCGCCATTGAGGTCTGATAGGAACGAGTAGCCAATGCTCTTGCGAAGGACTGTGCCAACTGAGCATCAGCACTTGCACGAACGTCGGGGCTGTCAGGTAACGCTGCACTGCGCTTAGATCGCACTGCATCGGTGTGCGCCGTGGCGGTCTGTACCGCAGGTACGGCGACGGTTTCAACCGGTGCGGCAACATGACTGAGAAAGATCGGTCTTGGACTAAAACTCGAAACAGTCGCCACTTAACACCTCGTGGATAAAATAACAGGGGCACGTGACCACTCACTGAGTGCTGCAACCACCGACCCCTAACGCCTTCATAAGTCTCCCTATTTTTGTGAACACTGTCGCCACAATAGTTCCTCGCGAAAACAGCAACATCATAGGTGTGACACGGCCACGTTAACCCTAAGAAAATGCAACTAATCGCCGAGGAGAGCCAATGCCTGCGCCGCTATTAAGCCGCGCGCCTTAACTAATTACTGCCGCTCGAAGCAAAAAAAGCCATTGCATCCGACGAGACCGCGTGCACGCGACCTCATCGAATACAACAGCATGATGGAAACGGCTTTACGCCACTGACCGCAACGCGGCAGGTCAGGTTTTAGAAAAGCCGAGGCCGATGCCTTACGCCGCTAGAGCATTAAGTTTTAGCGTGACGGCCTGAGTAATAGCGATCATCGCAGCCAGTCGGGCTTCAATGATTTTTGCGCGCCCCTCGACGTCGGGCTCTTCGATACGCGACACGCCGAACGAGAAGGGTATCTCAAACTTTGCCGCGAGCATTCCAAAACCAGACTCAAGTTGCAGAGTGATCGACTCAAGCGAAGTCATACGCTCCGCATCGGATTTAAGGGCCCATTGATAGTCTGGTTCTGGCGCCTTACCCTTCGTGAGACGAGTCAGTATATTCACGGTGTCAAAAACATCTTTCTGAAGTTGATCGATGATTTTCGTTTCGGCGAGGGACGTCTGGAATTTAGTCACGACATTTTCACCCAAGTGCTTTTCGATAATTTTAGCGATGGCGGTAACCGCGGGGGTCACTACCGCGCCTATCCCTACCACTATCAACGCTTTTTTAGTATCCGAGATTGTATTTTTCTCGGGTTTAAGACTTGTATCGGCGTCAGATTTTACCTCTTCCGAAGTCGTCTTTTCTGCCTTACTCGCCTCAGGGGCAGCGGTGGCTTCTTCAAACTCTTTCTTTGCTTTCTTCAACGTGTCCGAAGAGAACGGCGAGACCGCCTTACTATTAACGCTTACCTTAGGGACCGCCAAACTGACCGTGGTAGGCTCGACGATGACGATGTCTTCCTGCCCGAGTTTGCCCGTTTGATCGACCTCAGGTTTAAACTCAGCCTGTTCCTTGGCAATGTCTTTATCGGCTGCCGTCGCCCCCGAACTTCCAGGTTTATTTGCGTCAACGCCTATTAGTTTGCCAGCGTCCCCGGCCTTGGTATTATCTGCGACGGGGGGCTTTTTCTTTTTAAAAAGCTTGCTGCTTAACCGCCCACGCCTATCGCGATTGAAACGATCACCTTCATCAGCAAACATCTCATACTCTATAGACGCGCTATCGCGGCCAACGCTGTGCCCAGTGCGGGCATGGGTAACCGTCAATGTTGAGGATGGTAGGTTCTGTACTGCTGGCGTGCTCGCCGTTTCAAGGGCCAACTGCTGCTGCACGAAAGACAACGGCGATACAACGGAGTTTACACTGTTCATATGATTCACCTAATGATTAAATTACATTAGGAAGCCATCCATTTCCTCCACAACATGAGTGGCAAACCCACTCAAAACGTTCCAACAACCGCCAACAACTAACCCTACTTAGTTCATCATTCATATGGCTGCGCGCGCCCCCAACCAGCGCACATACAAACAACTCAACAGCAGACTCAATCTTGAAAAATAACAACACACCTTACAGACCTAGGCTGTCGCTGCCTCGACAAGGCCATACTGCACCAATTGAACGCCATACGGCGCTTTGGTTATAAGATTATAAGCATACCAACCGCCATGGAGAAAAATCGCAGTGACCCGTTTCATCTCACCCCCGCCGCCCGTTACTTTCTGGTGAAAGTTTCTGACCACATCATTATGTTTGTAAACTTTTTGCGGATCAAAGTGTTTGACCGTTAGAGCGAGTACCTTCGGGAACGCGGAGGCCACATGACCTACCTCTCGCCCCACGGCCTTTATCCCCGTTCGTATATTGTTAGGTGCCTTTAAAAAATCATCAAATGCGAAAGAGGCGGCAACCCCTTTTACCACCCCGCAGGCAAGGGACTTGAGTACGCCGCGGCCAGCGTTAAGGGCTTTTCGCGCATGGCCAGCACCGGGAATAAGAAAACCGAAGATATCGAAGCCGAGTTCCAAGGCTGCACCTGACACATCGCCATTCAGGGCTGCCTTAATCCCATCATGGAACGGGGCCAAACTCAGAAAAAAATCATTCAGCTTTTTATTGGTTATTCTTTCCTGCTCTCTGTCTGTTACACCCTTTGCCGCCGTCCTCTCTTGCGCAAAACCGGGTAAAAAGTGACCTGTGACGATTGCACCTAACTCTCGACTTCTTTTGGAAAAATAACCGCCCTTTAACCCCTCTGCGCTGTCAGATGGCTCGTGCGCGCCAGAACGATTTGTATTGGGCAGCGCCAGCCGCTCGACCAAGACCCTCGACCTGACATGCTCTTTTGGCGGGGCACCGTGATAAGGATTATCGTCAATGCGAAGCACATCGCCTCGGTCATTACGCAATGGCCCCGCCCATGGTTTTTGCGGCCTGCTGACAAGTGCGTGTGACAACCCGGGCTCTTTGACTATCTTGGCCTGGGCTGGGAAATAGCTGTAATAGTCAAACAACCCATTACCGCGATCTGCCTGAATAAGTACACCCTGACGCCCCGTCAGTGACTCAACCTCTTGTGGGCTGGGCTCGCCATAAGGCACGGCGCGCTCATGATTTTGCTGTTTGATATAATTTTCGCCATCGTACGTTTTACGCACCGCATAGAAGCTGATCGTTGAGTTTTTCAACCTCTCCCGATCGGTGACAGGCATCAAGGAGGTGTGGTACCTGAACAGCGTATTAAAAGCCGCTTCTTTGCGCGCTTGATATTTGGAAAACGCTGCGTCAAATGCACTGTTAATATCCGGCGTCAGCTCATGAAACCTCGCCCGCCTCTTATTGTACGGGACGGCCTGTTCGTCATTCGACTGCCAAACCTTTGTATAAAGCTCACCGGACATGTAGATATCCGCCAGCGAGTAACCGACGTTAAACGGCCAGCGTTCACCCGTGTCCTCTATGACCTTCTGCTCAAAATCTATACCCTCACCCGGAAAAACCCTCCTCAACGCCGACAGCGCCATTTCTTTTCGGGTAGGCGGCGATTCCGTCAATACTTTAGACGCCCACCCCAACTCTTTTTGTTGCTTGAGCAGCGCCTTCACCGACAGATTATAATCTGCCGCTGAATAAACATTATCAGCCCTCGCGCTGATCACCTCATTCGCAACAGCCCAATCCGTCACCGGGCCACGTCGTACTTCTTTCAACTGATCGAATTCCTGCGTTGAAATCGGTTGCGTCTGCCCATACAGCATGACCTGGCTATACGTCATATTGGCCACGGCACCGGGCACTTGCTTTTCAATGCGCAAGGCCTCAATAGAATAACTTGCCCATGGATGGGAGCCATAAACGAGATTAGGCGGCAGGTCTTTTGCCAATAGTTCGGGGGCCGACACCGATAACAATAGATGCGCTGCCATTGGCGCGATCTCAACGCCGACTGTCCCCTCAAGATAACGAATGAAGCGTTTCATAATCTCGACAGGTGACGCACCGATATTTTCTTGACCATACACGTTGTAACCCATCAGATTCTGGCGTGATGCACCGACAGCCGAATCCAGATCAAGTGCAAGCGCTACACAGAGATACTCGATGGCACTGGTTGGCGTTTCAACGCCTTTAAGTGCTTCCTGTATTTTCCTGCCCAACGCCTTCGCGTCTGGTAAGCGAATGAGCTTATCCAGTGCCGCAGCCGGATCATCTTTTATCGCCTGTCTTAGGCTGTTGGGAAGTTTGCAAGCCAACCGCCCCATCAAACTGTCCGCGCCTTGCTTGGCTTGGGCGGTTGGGGTAGCGGGTTTCGACAGAGACTTCCACTGCGCCGCAATTTCGCGAACCTGCGCCTGGGTTTCAGCACCCAATACTGCTGCGTCCGTCGACCTGATCAAAAACGGCGCACAACCTCTGTCCTCCTCAGGCGCTCTGTGGGCAAGATCAAATGACAGCGCGTTCGCCAAATTACGTGCCGCCTTAACGTTCTTTGGCACATGCAGCTCATAAGCCTCCAAAAGGTCGACCACACTTACCTCGCCGAGGGGCTCATCACTATCGCGACAATACGTGGAGTGAGGATCAATGGGGACGATGACCTTGCTTAAATCAATTCTGCCCGTGGTGTCGTCAACCTGTAACGCCAACGCCTTAATAAGTGCATGGGTGTTAGCGTCATCCCCTAATGCTACTTGCTGCTGTTGCAACGCTTCTGGGGAGCGTCGCGACGCATAAGGCATTTGTTCGAACGTGAAGCGCGCGCGTTCTTTCAACTTTTTGAGTTGCACAATGGCCTGCCTTGGCGTGACAAAGGCTGGTTGGTTGTAAAACCGGCTCACTTCGAAAATCGGCACCTTGCCCACAGGCCAGGGGTAATCAAGCGTCTGGTCGGGCTCAGGTGCGATGGTCTTGGCGATAGATAACAATGTGCGGGAGACATCCGACCATCCCGAGGTGTCCAGTAAAGAAAACGTGTGTCTCTTATCGCCGACAGTGCCTGTCAGTTCCCCGGTAGAAGGCTTTAACTTCAGCTCAGCCGTATCAAGCCCCTGGTCCTTTGCCCACTCTAAGAAACCAGCGCTTTTGAATGCATTATCCAGTTGCGTGCGCCAACGCCCCAGTGTGGACTGCGCAGCGACTGGAACGTCAAGTGGGTACCTTAACGTTTGCAAGACATAAAGGGCCGATACACGTGCATAATCTTTCGCCAAGCGAGCATCAGCCACTGCACGGGCGCCAATAGTGTCAGGCTGATCGGCACTGCGCTTCTTGCGACTGCCATCGTCATCCGTGTTACGAATACCTGAAAGTACTGACGCCACACTGTCATCCACTCCTTGCCCAACCAAAGTAGGATGTACACCCGCTTGGGCGGAAGGGTTTTGGCTCAACGATGGGGGGTTCTGCTCCGCGTTTACAGCTGCGTTTTCAGCGTGTGCAGCGCCATGAAAAGGCCCCCTCAGCCCACCAAAGTTATTGATATTATTCATATGGCCACCTCAGTGTAAAAACGGTGACTTACCGTTCGTACATTGAGTGGTAGCGTTGCCTACAAATTACACGACAGGCTCGTACCAACATGTACCAAAAGATCTCACTTAGTAGCATTACCTTATCTGTAGATGGCTGAATTCAAGGTTCCTCTACAATGCGACATAATGCTACCGAGTTACTGAAAGTACCGCCCTCAGCATTAATACCTGACCAACCATTGGAACCCTCCTAAAAGTCTGTGAGTTAAGTTACCGAGCTTCGAGCGATTCCATACTTGCGCAACTTTCTGTACAGCGTATTTCGGCTGATACCCAAATAGGTTGCCGTGTGAGTCATGTGCCAATATTGACGCTCCAATGCATTAAGCAGCGTAAGACGCTCTGCATCACCTAAGGCGAATGTCGTACCTGCTTCGATCACCCGCTCAGGTTGTGCCTGCCGGATGATCATCGGTAGGTCCGCGACACGGACCTTTCCATCCTCACAAAGGGCAGCCAGTGTGCGCAGCACTGTGCGTAACTGACGCACGTTGCCCGGCCAGGCGAACGCCAACAGTGCCTGACGAGCAGCACCATCGAGTACCACCGTTTGCCCCCCAGCTTCTTGTAGCAGCAGCAAATCCAGCAATTGCTCCTTGTCACTGCGCTCGCGCAATGGCGGCAGAGCAACTTCCAGGCCATTGAGCCGGTAATACAAGTCTTCGCGAAAATCGCCGTCCTGCACGCGCGCCTGCAGATTACGATGGGTGGCGCTGATAATTCTGACGTTCACCGCCTGGGGCTCACCGCCGATGGGCACCACCATGCGATCTTCCAGCACTCTTAATAGACGGGTCTGCAGGGCAAGGGGCATATCGCCGATTTCATCGAGGAACAGCGTGCCGCCATCTGCCTGTTGCAGCTTGCCTTGCATGCCTTCCTTACGGGCTCCCGTGAAGCTGCCGCCGCGATAGCCGAACAATTCACTTTCGATCAGGCTTTCCGGTATGGCGCCGCAGTTGAGGGCAATAAACGCCTTGTCGGCACGCTGACTGGCCTGGTGCACAGCCTTGGCAAACGCTTCTTTGCCGCTGCCGGTTTCGCCGTTGATTAACAGTGGCACGTCGCGCTCGAAGACCTTCACGGCCTTG
Source organism: Pseudomonas antarctica (assembly GCF_900624995.1). Taxonomy (GTDB): domain Bacteria; phylum Pseudomonadota; class Gammaproteobacteria; order Pseudomonadales; family Pseudomonadaceae; genus Aquipseudomonas; species Aquipseudomonas antarctica. The sequence goes on along the minus strand of NZ_UYXQ01000009.1, from coordinate 105,328 downwards.
CGAAAGTCATTCTGCAGCGCGGGATCGCCCAGGCAGATACCCGCTAGGTGTGGCGCCTCGGGCTTGGGCAGCGGCGCTGGTACGCCGTGCGCCTTGCCACGCAGTGCGGCGAATAAGTGCCGACCATCACGGGTACGCAACGGCCAGCTCGCAGTGGCATTGGCGCTGGCACGGCCGAGTAACTGGTCGAGGGAACAGTCGAAAAACGCCTCCACCGGTTGCCCCAGCAAACCGCTGCGTATCTGCCCCAGCAGGTTCAGCGCACTCTGGTTGAGCGCACAGAGACGCCCTTCGCCATCGAACGCCAACAACCCTTCGCTGAACAGCCCCACGGATTCCGCCTGCAGGTGAAACCGCAGCAGCCAATGGTTTTCAAAATGCCGCAGGAAGTAACAACTCTCGATCATCTTCGCCGACAGGTTTACCAACGCCATGGTGTGGAACTGGCTCTGACGCGAGACCGCTTCGCGCGCCGATGACACATCCAGCACGGCCAGCAGTTCACCGTGTGGATCAAACACTGGGCTGGCCGAACAGGTCAGCCCGGTATGCCGGCCACGAAAATGCTCATCACGATGGATGGTCAGGGACTGGCGCTCCACCAGGCAAGTGCCGATGCCGTTGGTGCCTTCGCACGCCTCGCTCCAATCAGCCCCCAACCACAACCCGGCGCGCTCAAAAACCTTACGCTCGGACGGCGCTGTGACACAGTTGAGAATCACCCCACGCGCATCGGTGAGCAATACCGCATGGCCGGCGCCGGAAAGCTGCTGATGCAGGCTGTTCATCTCGCTGCCGGCGATGTGCAGCACCTGCTGCAGGCGTTCGCGGCTTTCCAGCAGGCGGCCGTGTTCGAGCACGGTAGGGGCGATGCTCAACGCGGGGTCGAGGTGATAGTCCTCCAGGCACCGCAGCCAGGAGCGAGCGATAGACGGGTCGCTGCCCGGGCCTTGGGCAAGGTCTTGCCCGCGTGTGACGGTGAGGACTTGCTGGGCATGGCGGCTGAACTGATCGTTGTGCATGTTCTTATTATTCTCCCTGCGTACTGCTTGAGAACGGCCAGCATCCCCCAGCCATCCGGCCAATGCAATCCCGGGCAGACCCTCCGGTCAAAGGCTGTAACGTTTTTGGCACAAACTGTCACACAGCCTGTACCGCACCTGTCACAGCAACGCCTTGCAACAAAGCCCAACCCCTTGATTTTCATGGCCTGCAAAGCAGTGGCCCGACCTTTGCTCTACGCTTTATCAAGCGCAAGACCGCTGTACTCCAATAAACATAAAAGCAGGAGATAACCACCATGCGTTACGCCCATCCCGGTACTGAAGGCGCGATAGTTTCGTTCAAGGCCAAATACGGCAACTTCATCGGCGGCGAATTCGTCGCGCCGGTGGATGGCAACTATTTCACCAACACCTCGCCGGTCAACGGCAAGCCCATCGCCGAATTCCCGCGCTCCACGGCCAAAGACATCGACAAAGCCCTCGACGCCGCCCATGCCGCCGCAGATGCCTGGGGCAAGACCTCGGCCCAGGACCGCTCACTGGTGTTGCTGAAGATCGCCGACCGCATCGAGCAGAACCTCGAACTGCTGGCCATCACCGAAACCTGGGACAACGGCAAAGCCGTGCGTGAAACCCTCAATGCCGACATCCCGCTGGCCGCCGACCACTTCCGCTACTTCGCCGGTTGCATCCGCGCCCAGGAAGGCACCAGCGCCGAGATCAACGAACTCACCGCCTCGTACCACTTCCATGAGCCGCTGGGTGTGGTTGGCCAGATCATCCCGTGGAACTTCCCGCTGCTGATGGCCGCCTGGAAACTCGCCCCGGCCCTGGCCGCCGGTAACTGCGTGGTGCTCAAGCCCGCCGAGCAAACCCCGCTGGGCATCAGCGTGCTGATGGAACTGATCGGCGACCTGCTGCCACCGGGCGTGCTGAACGTGGTGCACGGTTTCGGCAAAGAAGCCGGCGAAGCCCTGGCCACCAGCAAGCGCATCGCCAAGATCGCCTTTACCGGTTCCACCCCGGTGGGCTCGCACATCATGCACGCGGCGGCCGAGAACATTATTCCGTCCACCGTTGAGCTGGGCGGCAAGTCGCCGAACATCTTCTTCGCCGACATCATGAAAGCCGAACCGTCGTTTATCGAGAAAGCCGCCGAAGGCCTGGTGCTGGCGTTCTTCAACCAAGGCGAGGTGTGCACCTGCCCATCGCGTGCGCTGGTGGAAGAGTCGATCTACGACGACTTCATGAAAGTGGTAATGAAAAAGGTCGAGCAGATCAAACGCGGCGACCCGCTGGACACCGACACCATGGTCGGCGCCCAAGCCTCCGAGCAACAGTTCGACAAGATCCTGTCCTACCTGGAAATCGCCAAGGGCGAAGGCGCGCAACTGCTGACCGGCGGCAAGGTCGAGCAGCTCACCGGCGACATGGCCGGCGGTTATTACATCCAGCCGACCCTGCTCAAGGGCACCAACGAAATGCGCGTGTTCCAGGAAGAAATCTTCGGCCCGGTGGTGAGCATCACCACCTTCAAGGACGAAGCCGAAGCCCTGGCAATCGCCAACGACACCGAGTTCGGCCTCGGCGCCGGCGTGTGGACCCGCGACATCAACCGCGCCTACCGCATGGGCCGCGCGATCAAGGCGGGCCGCGTGTGGACCAACTGCTACCACCTGTACCCGGCGCATGCCGCGTTCGGCGGTTACAAGAAGTCGGGCGTGGGCCGTGAGACGCACAAGATGATGTTGGACCACTACCAGCAGACCAAGAACTGGCTCCAGAGGTACCCCATTCATGCGTTGTTCTTCTGTTACCAGACGCCCCGCTTCCACATTTGAAATGCACTTAAAAATGTGGGAGACGACTTGCTCGCGAAAACCTTGTATGAGTGCTAACATCGTTTACTGAGATACCGCTTTCGCGAGCAAGCCCGCTCCCACATTGGCTCTTCGCACGTACTTGCAATTCGCATTCGGCACAAAGATGCCGAATTAAAACAATAACAATGAAGGTACTTCCCCATGCCTAGCGAACCCACTGGCTCTTCCGTCGACTTCGAAAAAGTCGGCACCGACTACTTCCAACAACGCGAACTGAAAAAAGGCGCCGCCGGTTGGGTGCTGTTAGTTGGCCTTGGCGTTGCCTACGTGATCTCCGGCGACTACGCCGGCTGGAACTTCGGCCTGGCCCAAGGTGGCTGGGGCGGCATGTTCCTCGCCACCTTACTCATGGCCACCATGTACTTGTGCATGTGTTTTTCCCTGGCCGAACTGTCGTCTATGATCCCCACTGCCGGTGGCGGCTACGGCTTTGCCCGCAGCGCCTTTGGCCCTTGGGGCGGGTTCCTCACCGGCACCGCCATCCTGATCGAATACGCCATCGCCCCCGCCGCCATCGCGGTGTTTATCGGCGCCTACTGCGAGTCGCTGTTCGGCATTGGCGGCTGGATGATTTACCTGGCGTTCTACATCATCTTTATCGGCATCCACATCTTTGGTGTGGGCGAAGCCTTGAAACTGATGTTTGTGATCACCGCTGTCGCGGCGATTGCCTTGGGTGTGTTCCTGGTGTCGATGGTCCCGCACTTCAACGTCGCCAATTTGCTGGATGTCCCGGTGACCGAGGCCAAAGGCGCCAGCACCTTCCTGCCGTTCGGCTATGTCGGCGTGTGGGCGGCGATTCCTTATGCCATCTGGTTTTTCCTCGCCGTCGAAGGCGTGCCGTTGGCCGCCGAAGAAACCAAGAACCCCAAACGTGACCTGCCTCGAGGCCTGATCGGCGCCATTGTGGTGCTGACCAGTTTTGCCCTGCTGATCCTGGTGATCGCACCGGGCGGCGCTGGCACTTATGCGCTGATCAAGTCGGGCAACCCGCTGGTTGAAGCACTGGCATTGTCCTACGGCGGTTCGACCTGGATGGGCAGCTTCGTCAACCTCGTGGGCCTGGCTGGGCTGATCGCGAGCTTTTTCTCGATCATCTACGCCTATTCGCGGCAGATCTTCGCCTTGTCTCGCGCCGGCTACCTGCCACGCAAACTGTCGCAGACCAACAAAAGCAAGGCGCCAGTGCTGGCGTTAGTGATCCCCGGCATTATCGGGTTTGGCCTGTCGCTGACCGGCCAGGGCGACTTGCTGATTCTGGTGGCGGTGTTTGGCGCGACCATTTCTTACGTGCTAATGATGGCCGCGCACATCACCTTACGCATCCGCCGCCCCAAAATGGACCGCCCTTACCGCACACCGGGCGGTATCTTCACGTCCGGCGTTGCGCTGGTACTGGCCTGCGTGGCCGTCGTGGCGGGCTTTCTGGTGGATCCACGGGTGGTGATTGGCGCTGCGATCATCTATGGAGTATTAATTGCTTACTTTGCTTTCTACAGCCGGCATCACTTGGTAGCAGGCACGCCGGAAGAAGAATTCGCGGCGATCCAAGCAGCAGAGGCCGCCTTGCACTAACTGCCGTAAACCTCGACGCGGGCGCTTTACTCACAGCTTGCCCGCGTCGCCAAGGAGACACTGTATGGCAAGCTTTTCACACGCGGTGGGCGCACAAACCTACCGCTTTGACAGCCTCAAGGACGTGATGGCCAAGGCCAGCCCGGCCCGTTCTGGCGACTTCCTCGCCGGCGTCGCGGCACAAAACGACGGCGAACGGGTGGCGGCGCAGATGGCGCTGGCGAATATCCCGTTGAAACACTTCCTCGAAGAAGTGCTGATCCCTTACGAAAGCGACGAAGTCACCCGGCTGATCATCGACACCCACGATAAACAGGCGTTCAGCGTAGTCAGCCACCTCACCGTCGGCGGCCTGCGCGACTGGCTGCTCAGCGACGCGGCCGACGAACACTCCCTGCGCGCCCTGGCGCCCGGGCTGACACCGGAAATGGCCGCCGCCGTCTCCAAGATCATGCGCGTGCAGGACTTGGTCCTGGTCGCGCAGAAGATCCGTGTGGTCACCCAGTTTCGCGGCACCCTGGGCCTGCGCGGGCGCTTGTCGACGCGCCTGCAACCCAACCACCCCACAGACGAACCGGCAGGCATCGCCGCGAGCATTCTCGACGGCCTGCTCTACGGCAACGGCGACGCCATGATCGGCATCAACCCGGCCACCGACAGCATCGCCTCGATCTGCGCCATGCTGGAGATGCTCGATGCGATCATCCAGCGCTACGAAATCCCCACCCAAGCCTGTGTGCTGACCCACGTCACCACCTCCATCGAGGCCATCAACCGTGGCGTGCCGCTGGACCTGGTGTTTCAGTCGATTGCCGGTACCGAGGCGGCCAACGCCAGCTTCGGCATCAGCCTGAGCGTGCTACAGGAAGGTTATGACGCGGGCTTGAGCCTGAACCGCGGCACCTTGGGCCAGAACCTGATGTACTTCGAAACCGGCCAGGGCAGCGCCTTGTCGGCCAACGCGCACTTTGGCGTCGACCAGCAAACCTGCGAGACCCGCGCCTACGCCGTAGCGCGGCATTTCAAGCCGTTTTTGGTCAACACCGTCGTAGGTTTTATTGGCCCCGAGTACCTGTACAACGGCAAGCAGATCATCCGCGCGGGCCTTGAAGACCACTTCTGCGGCAAGCTGCTCGGCGTGCCGATGGGCTGCGACATCTGCTACACCAACCACGCCGAGGCCGACCAGGACGACATGGACACCCTGCTGACCCTGCTGGGCGTGGCCGGGATCAACTTCATCATGGGCATCCCCGGCTCCGACGACATCATGCTCAACTACCAGACCACCTCGTTCCACGACGCGTTATACGCCCGGCAAACATTGGGTTTAAAACCGGCGCCGGAGTTTGAGCAGTGGCTGGCAAAAATGGGCATCTTCACGCAAGCCGACGGCAAGGTGCACTTCGGCAACAGCCTGCCACCGGCGTTTCGCCACGCCTTGAAGCAATTGGGATGAAGGAGCCGCCTGTGCAAGTAGAACTGCCTGACAACCCGTGGCTGGAACTGCGCCGCCTGACCCCGGCGCGCATCGCGCTGGGCCGCACCGGCACCAGCATTCCCACCAGCGCGCAGCTGGACTTTCAATTCGCCCACGCCCAGGCACGTGATGCCGTGCACCTGCCTTTCGACCACGCAGCCCTCAGCAGCCAAATGGCCGAGCGCGGCCGTGACAGCTTGTTGCTGCACAGCGCCGCCACGGACCGGCATATGTATTTGCAACGCCCGGACCTGGGGCGGCGCTTGAGTGACGAGTCGGCGCAAACCCTGCGCGACTATGCTGGCGCCAACCCAGGGGGTGTGGACCTGGCCGTGGTGGTGGCAGATGGGCTGTCGGCGCTGGCCGTGCATAAACACACGTTGCCGTTTCTTACACGCATGGAGGAACAGACTCACGCCGAAGGGTGGTCCTTGTCGCCGGTGATTCTGGTGGAACAGGGCCGTGTGGCGGTGGCGGATGAAATCGGCCAGTTGCTGGGGGCCAAGATGGTGGTGATTTTGATTGGCGAACGGCCGGGGCTCAGCTCGCCGGACAGCCTGGGGCTGTATTTCACTTACAACCCCAAAGTCGGCCTCACCGATGCGTATCGCAACTGCATCTCCAATGTGCGCGTGGAAGGCCTGAGCTACGGCATGGCCGCGCACCGCCTGCTTTACTTGATGAAAGAGGCGTGTCGTCGGCAGCTGTCGGGGGTCAATCTCAAGGACGAGGCGCAGGTACAGACCATCGAGTCGGATGATCCTGACCTGATGAAAGGCAACTTCCTGCTCAGCCCGCCGGAATGACCTATCAGCTGCACGATTGCGCTTTTTCGCGCCATTAGGCAGCATCCAGTCACGGCCGCGTGTGTGGTCATCCCCCCTTTGGAAGTTGAGGCCTGGCATGCGGATTACTCAAGCGACACTGGAACACCTGGACCTGTTGACGCCATTGTTCGTCAAATACCGCGAGTTCTACGGGGCGCTACCATTCCCGGACTCCTCGCGGGCCTTTCTGGAAAAGCGCCTGCGCCGCAAGGAGTCAGTGATCTACCTGGCCCTGGCCGATGATGACGACAAACGGCTGTTAGGGTTTTGCCAGCTGTACCCGAGCTTTTCGTCGCTGTCGCTTAAACGCGTGTGGATCCTCAATGACATCTACGTGGCCGAAGACGCCCGCCGACAACTGGTAGCGGACAATCTGATGCGCACGGCGAAGAAAATGGCCAAAGAGACGCACGCCGTGCGGCTGCGGGTGTCGACCAGCAGTGACAACGACGTGGCGCAGAAGACCTATGAGTCGATTGGGTTTCGTGAAGACACGGAGTTCAAGAACTACGTGTTGCCGATCAGTGAGGACTGATAACGCCGAATCGCTTTTGCTCTCTATTGTGGCAAATGAGCGTCTCTGGGCCAGCCCGCGTCCTATGGTGAGCGGGGCAAGTCCGCTCACCATAGGACGCGGGCTCCCACCTTTAGATCTGCAGTGAATTGATAAACGAATATCACGAAACGCCCCGCTACAAAACCCACACGCTTTTCACCTTCCAATACGTATAATGCCGACCTTTCAGGATTGTAAGAAATACGGCATACATTCGTAGCCTTACTTACCCGTAGCCCCCGCACTGGCCTGCTGAGCCGGGCCATTCCACACAGGTGCCATCCATGGATTTCAACCCGATCGACCTTATTCTGCATCTCGACGTCTACCTCGACATGCTGGTAAGAAACTACGGAGTGTGGATCTACGCCATTCTGTTTCTAGTGATTTTTTGCGAAACCGGCCTGGTGGTCATGCCGTTCCTGCCGGGTGATTCGTTGCTGTTTATCGCCGGCGCCGTGGCCGCAGGCGGCGGCATGGACCCAGTATTACTGGCCGGCCTGCTGATGCTGGCGGCGATCCTCGGCGACAGCACCAACTACGTGATCGGGCGAACGGCCGGAGAACGCTTGTTCAGCAACCCGAACTCGAAAATCTTCCGCCGCGACTACCTGCAAAAAACCCACGACTTCTACGACAAGCACGGCGGCAAAACCGTGACCCTGGCGCGCTTCCTGCCGATCCTGCGGACCTTCGCACCGTTCGTCGCCGGCATCGCCAAAATGCCTTACCCGCGTTTCTTTGGGTTCAGCGTGTTCGGCACCGTGATCTGGGTCGGCGGCCTGGTGACCTTGGGCTACTTCTTCGGCAACGTGCCGTTTATCAAGAAGAACCTGTCGCTGCTGGTGGTGTTTATCATCCTGTTGTCGCTGGTGCCGATGATCATCGGTGTGGTCCGCAGCCGTTTTGGCAGCAACTCCTCCGAAGCCAAACCGCAGTAACCTGCGATGTGGTCCCTCAGCGCCTGGCGTCGCCGGCGCCTGCTGGCCAAGCACCCGATTGCCGATAACACCTGGCAACGGGTGCGCCACCACCTGACCTTCCTCGACGGCATCAGCGCCGAGCAAGACCAGTGGCTGCGCGAAGCCTGCGTGGTGTTCCTCGCCGAAAAACACCTTACCGCCCTGCCCGGCGTCGACCTGCACCAGGAACAACGCCTGCTGCTCGCCGCCCAGGCGCAACTGCCACTGATGAACCTTGGCGACCTCGACTGGTACCAAGGCTTTCACGAAATCGTGCTGTACCCCGACGATTTCATCAGCCCCCAGCGCCACCGCGATGCCAGCGGCGTCGAGCACGAGTGGGACGGCGAACACAGCGGCGAAGCCTGGCAACAAGGCCCGGTGATCCTCGCCTGGCCCGGCGTCTTGGCCAGCGGCCAATGGGAAGGCTACAACTTGGTGATCCACGAGCTGGCCCACAAGCTGGACATGCTCAACGGCGACGCCAACGGCCTGCCGCCGCTGCACCACGACATGCGCGTGCAGGAATGGGCCAGCGTGATGCAAAGCGCGTTTGACGACCTCAACCGCCAGCTGGACGCCCACCCTGACGCAGACACCGAGATCGACCCCTACGCCGCCGAAAACCCGGCGGAGTTTTTTGCCGTCACCAGCGAATATTTTTTCAGCGCCCCGGATTTACTGGTCAACCGTTATCCACAGGTGTATGCGCAGCTGAGCCGCTTTTATCGCCAGGATCCCCTGGCCCGTCTGCACCAACTGCAGGCCAGCGATGCGCGCTATCAGACGGAACGCCACGCGCCGTACGACGTCTGACGCATGGCATCGGCGTCAGAATATGCCTATAATCGCCGCCACTTTTAGGCCAATCCGGCCATGTTCCATGGCCAACTACGGGGGCATCGCCCAATGAGCTACAGCAAGATTCCGGCTGGCAAAGACCTGCCGAACGACATCTACGTCGCCATCGAAATTCCGGCCAACCACGCGCCGATCAAATACGAAATCGACAAAGACAGCGACTGCCTGTTCGTTGACCGTTTCATGGCCACCCCGATGTTCTACCCGGCCAACTACGGTTTCATCCCCAACACCCTGGCTGACGACGGTGACCCCCTCGACGTGCTGGTCGTAACCCCTTACCCGGTTACCCCAGGCTCGGTCATCCGCGCGCGCCCAGTCGGCATCCTGAACATGACCGACGACGGCGGCGGCGATGCCAAAGTTATCGCCGTGCCACACGACAAGCTGTCCCAGCTGTACGTGGACGTAAAGGAATACACCGACCTGCCGCCACTGCTGCTGGAACAGATCAAGCACTTCTTCGAGAACTACAAAGACCTCGAAAAAGGCAAATGGGTGAAGATCGACGGTTGGGGCAACGCAGACGCCGCCCGCGCCGAGATCATGAAGTCGGTCGCTGCCTACAAAGGCTGATACCCGCTCCTCATTGCCCCGGCAATCAAAAAAGCCCCGATTATTCGGGGCTTTTTTTGTGGGAAAAATTAAACCCAAAGTTCAATGTTTAATGCACCATGTTTAATAAAGTCAAAATATTGAAATACCGCCCTACAACTAAGCAAATCCCTACATGCGCAATTCAACGCATGGTTTATTTGATGTGTTTTCCCCGCCAGTAAACTCGTTGTTTATGAATACATCAGGTGATCGACTAAAAGCACTACTGCGAGAAGTTCATCTTTCCGCTTCCGACTTCGCCAAGAACCGCGGCGTCACGCCTCAACACGTGAACAACTGGTTCAAACGCGGCGTGCCCATGGGCCGACTCAACGAGATCGCAGAACTGCTCTGCGTCTCCAGCCGTTGGCTACGCACCGGCGAAGGCCTCAAACACCCGCCGGCCAACTTCCTGCTCGAAGGCCCCGGCACCACCAAAGGACTGCTCGCCCGCGAAGAAAGCGGCAAATACCTCACAGGCCCCGCCTGTCTCCCGGAAAAAATCGACGTGGAGATCACCCTCCACCCTACCTTCACCTCCAACGAACGCATCCGCGTCTCCCTGCACACCCTCAAAACCCTCAACGTAAACCCCGACCGCGCCATCGGCGCTTACATGGTCGACAACAGCATGATCGACATCATCCAACAAGGCGCCACCCTCGCCATCGACCGCGGCCGCAGCCAAATCACCGACGGCGAAATCTACGCCGTCGAACACGACGGCATGCTGCGCATCAAATACCTCTACAACCGCCCCGGCGGTGGTTTGCGCATGCGCAGCCACAACGCCAGCGAACACCCCGACGAATACCTCACCCACGAGCAACGCTTCGAGCAGAACTTCGAGATCGTGGGCTGGGTGTTCTGGTGGTCGACCCTGAACAACCGCCGAGCGGTGCCGCTGGACGAACACCTGCTGGGCTGGGAAGGCTCTAAATCGGACCCGGAGGTAGGCATGTGAGGTGAATGTGGGTATCATGCGCCGCACATTTGGCAGGGGTGGCTTTGCGCTATCCACCTGCTCGGCGATGCGGAGGAGTTCCCGCGGATGCCCCTACTATTCAGCCAGACAGTAAGTTGGCTGAGCGATTTGAAGGCTGGTGAGGTTTGTCAAAAACAAGCTGAAGCAGTCCCCGAGAAGCCGGCCACAAGCCGGCTTTTTATTGCCCACCGTTCCGGTGATGTCCAACAGCTACTGAGTGCCAACTTCATGTTCACTCAATAAATGGCTGAAGTCTCTTTGCAGCTTTGCCAAGCGGACCTCAAGCTCTCTCTGAGTTCTCGTCAAATCTGAAAGCGATTTTTTATGCGCCTGCCGAGCTATGATGTACCTTGAGACATTCAAGCTATAACTATTGCTCTCCAGCTCATCAGCCGTTACGAATCTGGAAACGCCGTCTACTTCTATGCGTTTTTTGTACTTTTCAAGAGTCGAGCTAAACGGAAGACCTAGAGAAGAAGTTAGACCAGTATTAACATGTCGTTCTGCTTCGGCCGAGTCGATTAATAAAATTGCACTTTTAGGTAATCGCGACTTTCTCAAAACCAAGATAGCTGTTGGAATCATCGTATTTTTTAGCGCCCCGCCAGGCAAAGCAATCACCGCCTCAACTATTCCGGACTGTATAATTTTCTCTCTGATTATCCCCCCCCCCCCCCCCCGAAAAAGCACGCCATTGGAAACAAGCACGGCAGCGCGGCCTTCTGGCTTAAGTGACTTTATGATCATTTGCAGAAAGGCGAAGTCGGCGTTATTTTGAGGGGGAATTCCAAAATCAAAATATGAGTCACTTACACGTCTTCCATAGCTCTCAGTAGCAAGTGAAAAAGGAGGATTAGCGAGTATTACATCGTAGGCAGAAACCTCTAAATCTTGAAGAGAATCTGATATACGAATATCACTACCGAAAATATCATGAACAATACAATTTATTTTTGCGATTCTCGCCGCTGATAAATTTATTTCTCTCCCATGAATTTTAAGTTTTGAGTCAGTATCAAAATTCGATGCTTTAATATTGGCTGAAACTAAAAACCCACCAGAGCCGCAAACCGGATCGTATATACTTTCTCCGCCTCTAGGCTCAACGATTTCCACCATCATTTCAACAAGATCACGTGGAGTATAAGCCTCACTGGCCCTCCTTCCTTGCATCTCTGAAAAAGATTGAATTATCGTTTCAAAAGTGTCGCCAGAGTAGAGCTCACTATCTGAAACCACACCATATAATGATATACACGTGCGCCTAAAGGCTGCAGAATTTATTTCCCTTCCGCGCTTTATTAAATGCTCGATAGTTTCGCTTAAGCCCAGAGCATCATCATAAAGTTCATCAACGTGTGTTGCAGCATTCAGAAGCGCAGAAAAAAAAACCTCGTCATCTAGCGTTTGGACTAATTCCAAAACAAACAAACTGTCTTGCTTTAGCAATTCGCGCCGATGAACTAGAACAAAGAAAACAAAAAAAACACTAACAAAAAAATCCTTATACTCTTGACTATCTAGGTTTGTACTTGAGCGAAGCTCCGCTATTATCGCAGCGATAGGTAATTGAACATTATTATTCACAAATTTTCTCTCAAAAGCTCAGTACAAAAGACATCAAGAAGTTCCTCGCCATTCTCAATTAATAAATTAAGAATCTGTTGTTGGGACACCCAGTTCTTATAAGCTTCCGCTATTTTTACTTGGATATTTGGAACTGGCATAGGTACAGGAAGACTTGATAGCTCCTTTAGACCTATGTTAGCCACAACACTACCAGCCTTGAGGCGCGATATTTGTGATCGACCTTCGACAGAATTAAGATACCAGCATATGTAAGCTGGATTAACGTCTGCTCTTGGGGCGCTTAAAATCGCTACTTGATTCGTGGTTATAATAGATAGCGCATCAGGCAATGTAAGAAGGCTCGCTTCTATCCTGTTCCCTCGGAGGGGGATCAGAATATCACCAGATTTTAGTATATTTTTTGCTTTACCCGATTCTACCGCTGCAAACGGAAGAGCAGCAAAGTCAACGCCTTCTTCGCGGATATCCTTAATTTGAACGACTCTATATCCATCGCTCCGATTTTCATCTTCAGCCTTCCCTCTAAAGGTATGACCTGCACGGACTGCCATCACGTCGGATAGTTTTTCAATTTTCAATGGCGCCTACCTACTTTCAGGGGCTGTTCAAAATTAGAGTTTACCCGAATGTACGTTGAGGAGTCCGCACCGCTACCTGGCATCGTCTGCTCATAATAGAAGCTAAAATTCTGAAAATACAACCAAGGTAAAATCACTGCATAAAGCTTCATTTTTTTCATAGTAGCCTCCGAACGCCACAAGCAGTACGAGTCGTACTGCCTTAGTGATGTCACTGTAGGCATACTCCACACTCATGTCAACAGTATAGATCGTACTGCATGTTATTTTTCCCTAAACACATTCGGACGCTTTTCACCTAGCTATGGTTTTTACACGCGAACGGGCGCGGACACGCCATTCCCTGTGGTGAACTCCGCTTCAGTTAGAGCCATCCCTCACAAAGTTTCGACGCTTGGTCGAGAATCATCTGCGCTGCATCCTCAGCCTTATCCGGCGGATACTTGTATTTACGCAAAATCCGCCGCACCAAGATCCGCAGCTTAGCCCTAACACTTTCACGACTACTCCAGTCGACACTCACATTGGCCCGCAGACTGGCAGTCAGCTCATGGGCAATTTTCGCCAGGATTTCATCACCCAACTCCCGCACAGAAGCTTCGTTAGTCGCCAAAGCATCGTAAAACGCTAATTCGTCATCGTTCAGCCCAAGCACGTCACCGCGCTTACTGGCCTGGGCGAATTTCTTGGCCATTTCAATCAGCTCTTCAATGACCTGCGCCGTTTCGATGGAGCGGTTCTGGTAGCGCTTGATGACGTTGCCCAGCAACTCAGAAAACTTCTTCTCTTGGGTCAGGTTAGAGCTGTAACGGCTTTTGATTTCGCCTTCGAGCAATCGCTCCAGAAGCTCCACTGCCAGGTTTCTTTCTGGAAGGTTGCGCACCTCTGCGAGAAACGCGTCATCGAGCAAGCCGATGTTAGGTTTTTCCAAGCCCACTGCCTCGAAAATATCTACAACATCACCAGAGACCACTGCATTGCCGATGATCTGTCGAATAGCTAACTCGCGCTCTTCGTCGGTTTTTTTCTGCTGACTGACTTCGCGCTTGATCAGAATGACTTTAATAGCCTGAAAGAATGCCACCTCCTCGCGAACGGCTTTGGCCTCATCCAGCGTGCAGCACAAAGTAAATGCCTTACCCATGGCCAACGCGTTATCAGCAAACCGCTTTTTGCCATCTTCCATTCCCAGGATATGGTTAGCTGCGCCGGCCAGTAGTTTGTGTCCCCCCGTGAGGAAGTCACCGTAATCGAAGCCATGTAGCAGACTGCGTAGAACGTCGAGTTTCTCCTCTAATACCGAATAAGCCTCGTAGGCATCCACCGTCGGTCGGCCTTTACCTTTACTGCCCGTGTACTCCTTCAGCGCTGCCTTCAGCTCGTTGGCAATGCCGATGTAGTCCACCACCAGACCACCCTGCTTGTCCTTGAAGACACGGTTAACCCGGGCAATGGCCTGCATCAGGTTGTGGCCCTTCATGGGTTTGTCCACGTACAAGGTATGGACGCATGGTGCGTCAAACCCGGTCAGCCACATATCGCGGACAATCACGAGTTTGAGGGGATCCAGTGGATCTTTGAAACGTTTCTCCAAGCGCTTTTTGACCTGGCCAGAATAGATATGCGGTCGCAGCAAAGCCTTATCCGATGCGCTGCCTGTCATCACAATCTTGATTGCACCTTTCTCGGGATTCTCGTCGTGCCACTCCGGACGCCGAGCGATGATCTCGTTGTACAGGTGCACACAGATTTCGCGACTCATAGCGACCACCATGGCTTTGCCGGGCATCTGCTCCATACTGACCAAACCCAGATTACGCGCCTCAAAGTGCGTGATCAGATCCGATGCAATGCTCTGAATCCGTGGTTCTGCCCCGACGACCTTTTCCAGCGCGGCCCAACGGCTTTTCAATCGCGACTGCTGGTCGTCTTCTTCATCTTCTGCCAACTCGTCGACCTGATCGTCGATCGTAGGTAACTCGCTCTCTTTCAGCGACAGTTTGGCCAAGCGCGATTCATAATAGATGGCGACGGTCGCCCCATCTTCAGTGGCCTGCTGCATGTCATAGACGTGAATGTACTCACCAAAAACCGAGCGCGTGTCGCGGTCCTCACCGGATACTGGAGTACCAGTAAAAGCGACAAAAGTGGCGTTCGGCAGCGCGTTACGCAAATGATGAGCAAAACCAACCTGATAACGGGCTTTGCTCTCGGCAACTTGAAGCCCAGTAGGCACTTTCAGCTCAGCGTTAAAACCATATTGAGTACGATGAGCTTCATCGGCGATAACAACAATGTTTGGCCGCAAGGACAATACCGGGAAGCTGTCTTCATCAACTCCAGGCATAAACTTCTGGATAGTAGCGAACACAATACCGCCACTAGGACGGTTGGCCAGTTTCGCACGCAAGTCCCCCCGTGACTCAACTTGGACGGGTTGCTCACGCAGCAAATCCTGGGACAACGAGAACACCCCGAATAACTGACCATCCAAATCGTTGCGGTCAGTGATCACCACAATGGTCGGGTTTTCCATCGCCGCTTCCTGCATCACCCGAGCAGCAAAACACGTCATGGTGATGCTTTTACCCGAACCTTGCGTATGCCAGACCACCCCGCCCTTATGGCTACCGCCGGGACGCGATGCCGTCACTACCTGCTGAATGGCAGCGCGAACGGCGTGGAATTGATGATAACCAGCAATTTTCTTTACCAGACGGCCGTCGTCTTCGAACAACACGAAGTAACGCAGGTAGTCGAGCAACATCTCTGGCACCAGAGCACCGCGTACCAATGTCTCCAGCTCATTGAATTGCCCCAATGGGTCGAGGTCCTGGCCGTCGATGGTCCGCCAGTTCATGAAGCGCTCAAGATCAGCCGACAACGACCCCATACGGGCCTCACTACCGTCGGAAATCACCAGGACTTCGTTGTATTGGAACAGGTCCGGAATCTGCTCTTTATAGGTCTGGATTTGATCAAAGGCTTTACCCAGATCAGCCTTCACATCTGCCGGATTCTTCAGTTCGAGCAATACCAACGGCAGCCCATTAACAAACAAGATGATGTCCGGACGCCGAGTGTGTTTCGGCCCCTGAATACTGAACTGATTGACCGCCACCCAGTCATTGGCTTTCACATCAGCCCAATCGATCAGGCGAACGAAGTCGCCTCGGGTTTCACCGTCTTTTTGATACTGTACGGGTACACCGCCGACCAGCAGGCGATGGAACAAGCGGTTAGCCGACAACTGCACCGGCAGTCCCAACTCTAGCACCTGTTTTAACGCATCTTCACGTGCAGCTACTGGAACCTTTGGATTAAGCCTCGCCATGACATTGCGCAGGCGCTCAGCCAGCACCACCTGGCGATAGCTTTCACGCTCGGGTTGCTCACCATCATGAGCGATATTCGGCCCATACAAATGGGCATACCCCACCTCTGCCAGCCAGCCGAGGGTCTCCTGCTCCAATTGGTCTTCGGTCATTCCAACTCACTTCCTGTGTTCAGATCACCGGCCAATTCGGCCTCAATCTCGGCAATGCTCGGCAGATTTCGGCCCAGGGTTTCGGGCAAGTCGCGCAGCAATTGGTATTCGGCAACGCCGATGGGTTTTTCGATGCCCGACAAAGCGTACTCGGCCACCAAGCGGTTTTGCTGTTTGCACAGCAGCAGGCCGATGGTGGGTTTGTCATCCTCAGCTTTAATCTGCGCATCCACGGCCGCCAGATAGAAATTCAACTGGCCAGCGTGTTCGGGTTTGAAAGCCGTTGCTTTGAGCTCTACCACCACATAACACTTGAGGCGGGTGTGGTAGAACAGCAAATCAATGAAGAACTCATCACCGCCCACATCCAGGCGAAACTGGCGGCCGACGAAAGCAAAGCCTGCGCCTAGCTCCAGCAAGAAACGAGTGATATGACGGATCAGTCCATCTTCAATATCACGCTCGTGAGCATCGTCGCCTAAGCCAAGAAAGTCGAAGAGGTATGGGTCTTTCAGGGTTTCGTGAGCCAACGCCGACTCCGCAGCCGGTAAACGTGCAACAAAGTTAGTGACTGCGGCGCCCTGACGCTGCTGCAAGCGGTTCTTGATATTTTGCTCCAGCGTGCTGCGTGACCAACCAAGCAGGACGGTTTGCTGCGCATACCACTCACGCTCGGCAGGGCTGGTCAGCTTGGTCAACAGGGTCACCACATGGAACCAGGGCAATTGGGCAGCAGGCTGCTGCCCAAATAGACCATTGGGGCAATGCTGAGCAAAAAAAGCCATGTACTTGAGGTTACGGCTGGAAAAACCACGGATATCGGGAAAGGCATCGGAAAGGTCGCGTGCCAGTCGTTCAATGACTTTCGCGCCCCAAGCGTTAACCTGCTGACGTTGTCTGATTTCCGCTCCGATCCGGTGATACAGCTGCACCAGCTCGGCATTGACGGCCAGCGCAGCACGTTGTCGGGCTTGAGCAATATCGACTTTGAGCTGAGCCAGCCAGTCGGCGTAGCCCTCGGGCAATGCGGAAATCGTTTCTTTAGTCACTCAGTGGCCTCCCACTCCCTGGTCGACACTTCACCGGTCTGGTGAAATCGACGTATGCGGCCTATGACCTCGGCGAAGTCGCTATTCTCTTCAGTCAGTCGGTTGCACATATCCCAGTCGATTTCGCTACGTTCGCGAGCGGGGATTAGAATTTGGCTTTCTGTCGGATTCTCTATGTCGAGCTGGATAACGCCAATGCCGTGGGCAGCGGCGAGCATGCGTAACTCTTTGAGGGTGCCGTCACCCTCTACGGTACCCGCGACCAAGTAGCCGAAATGTGCCCAGGATGAGTTGGATACTGCCTGGAAAAAGCTCTTGCGGGCATTCGAACGATTGAGCAGCAGCTTGACTTCGAAGGACCATAGCCGGGCACGACGTTCGCCTAGTACACGGACGCAGTCACGCAGGTCTTGCGTCCAGTCGGACGTCAGGTCTTCTAAACCTACCAAATCAGGATGCAACCATTCGTTGGCACCGTTGCCGGCACGATTAGAAGAACGTTTTTCGTTGATCCTCATGGTGTATACCCGCTGATCGTCTGTCAGTAGATATTCGGCCAGCAGTGGATAGAGAGCGTGCTCACGCAACGGCGAGGAATCGAGTAAGTCTGAAGGAAAGAGGGCGACCCCTTCAGCCGCCGCCACCTCAGCGTCAGCGTCCATTTCAGACCAGTAGTAGTGACGAGGCCGGCCTTCGGTTGTTTTCAACTGAGCATGCATCTGCTGCCAGCGTGGGCGTGAACCAGAAATTTCCGCTACCAGTTGCTGTACCAGATCACTATCGGTTTGTATGTGGCTTCCGCTGCTCGCTTTCTTGGCCGCGCATTCCTCGGGAAACCGGTCGAATATCCATTGCGCCAATTCGCGGGCGGTTTGCTGAGTATCCGATAGGGTTTGAAGCCGGTCGATGACGCGATGACGCAAATTCAAAGCCATATCAGATGGACCTCAACAACATATTCTCGATTGTAGTTTCCGCTTCCAACAGGCGAGTTTTGCCGGAGATCAAACGCGGTAATAGGGTATCGCGTAGCTGAGTTAGGATTTTGACTTGATCTTGGTTGGCCGTAATTTTCTGCTGAATGCTACCAACGATATCTCCAAATGCTTCCGCCACTCCTTTCGAGGGAACGACTACCGGAAACAATGCAAGTACATCATTTTGCACACGCTGCCTACCACTGGTACCGGACATGCTACGGATCGCATGACTGCGAAACACAGAATAACGAGCCAACAAATAGCCATGATAAGGCGGTAACGGAGCTCTTGGGCGCAGGACTACAAACTCAGTCGAGCCCCAACCTGTCTGATCCTCAGAGAGGAAATCGACAAAAGCAGATTTGCCATTTTCTAGGCAAGGTGTAATACGGGCGAGCAGAGTGTCACCGTTGACAAATTTGGTACCTGAACCCATCTCTCGCTCAACCGCTCCGCTGACAACATGGCCTTGTGTAGCGACACTTGCCATATCGAGATAGGGCGCTACTTCACCCTTCTTGAGCTTACGTGGAGGATTGACTTCATAGGCACTTTCTAGCGGCAGTATTCGCCACCCAAAAGGCACCAACCCCAGCGCCGATTCTACAAAGCTGTCGGGAAACAGCGATGCGGTATCAGCATCCATGCCTTCTGGATCAATCCCTTCGACTTTGGCCCGTACGGGATCGAAATCTATGAGCCAAGACTTGAACAGCGCCTGGGCGACCGCTTCCAAGGTGGCGTTGCTTTCTCGTAGCAGAGCGACTCGGTCATTCAAGACATTAGAAAAATGAGAAACTGCTTGAATGACCGGCTTAGGCGGCATCGGAATAGGAAGAAGACGAATATCTTTGAGATTTAAAGTTTTCTGAACCGTGGTGTTGAGAACGGCATCGATCAGATGCCTGCAAGCAGTACTTTCCAGCACCGCCTTCAAATACACCCGAAGACTAGGATCCGCTAGACGGACTACCGCAATTGCTCGTGCGGTGTTCCAACCAACCATGTGTTGCTTTACCACAACACATTCGCCTGGATTACCAACCAGCGTGATCAACAATTCGTCGCCAGCCAACAGCGTGCGTTTGTACTCCGCATTTACCGCAGTGGATATGCAGTAGCTAGGCCTCAAAGGAACAAGCCCTCCCTTAACATCGCCTACTTTTATTAAGGGTACTCCTCCAAGTGTGTCGGGGCCGGGATACATCACGCCTACAGCGATACCCTTGTTATCAAGTAGTAATGCTTCCAAAGGCATAACATTCCAACTATCAGGAAAACTCCCTCCAGCCTGTACCCAACGTTTGCGAAGCTCAGCACTCATAGCCAAGCCCCAGCAGTTTATGAAGGATCAACCGATCGAGTTCGGCGCCTTTGGCTATTTGCTCACCTAGCAAAGCAGTGAGGTTCTGCATCTTGTCGCTAAAGATCTCATCGTCATCCTCCACCGCCTCAGCTCCGACATAGCGGCTAGGTGTCAATACATAACCATGCTCAGCAATTTCGGCAAGTGATGCGCTGCGGCAGAAGCCGGGGATATCGACGTAATCGGCAACATCACCACCCACATTCAGCGGGACACCTCGCCAATTTGCGACAGTCTGGGCAATGCGCTCAATATCGCTATCCAATAACTCAATCTGTACCCGGCTTATGTTGCTACCCAGTCTGCGCGCGTCGATAAACAGCACTTCGCCAGGTCGAGCAGTCTTCTGTTTAGCGAGAAACCATAGACAAGCAGGAATCTGGGTGTTGAAGAACAGTTGGCCGGGGAGCGCAATCATAACCTCTACCACATCCGCCTCGACCATGGATGCGCGAATGTTACCTTCGCCGCTTTGGCTAGAGTTCATAGAACCATTGGCCAAGACGATGCCGGCGCGGCCGCTGGACTTGAGGTGGAATAACATATGCTGCAGCCAAGCATAGTTGGCATTGCCTTGCGGCGGCGTGCCATATACCCACCGCGGATCGCCTTCAAGGCTGCCGTGCCACCAGTCGCTAACATTAAAGGGCGGATTAGCGAGGACGAAGTCCGCGCGTAAATCTGAGTGTTGGTTACGGATAAAAGTGTCGGCGGGCTCATGTCCGAGGTTGAAGTCGATACCACGGATGGCTAGATTCATAGCGGCTAGACGCCATGTTGTCGGGTTGGACTCCTGACCGTAGATGGAGACGTCGCCGAGCTTACCGCCATGGGCCTCGATAAATTTCTCCGATTGCACGAACATGCCCCCAGAGCCGCAGCAAGGGTCATAGACCTTCCCGTGGTGCGGATTGAGTACTGCAACCAAGGTTTTAACGATACTGGCAGGGGTATAGAACTGCCCGCCTTTCTTGCCTTCGGCACTGGCGAATTGACCAAGGAAGTATTCATAGACCTGGCCGAGCAGATCGCGAGCCTGGTTAGCATCACCACCAAAACCAATAGTAGAGATCAGATCGACCAGCTCACCGAGTTTACCGTCAGGTAGCTGGGCACGAGCGTAGCGCTTGTCGAGGATGTTTTTCAGGCTGGTGTTTTCTACCTCGATGGCAGACAAAGCCTCATCAATGCGCTTGCCGATATCTACCTGCTTTGCAGCAGCACGTATTGACTCCCAACGAGCCACTTCTGGTACCCAGAAGACGTTCACTTCTTTGTAGTAGTCGCGCTCCTCAAGCTCTTGAGCCAGTAGTTCAGCATCGTCACTGTCCAGATAATAGTCGTCGCTGGCATCGGCAAAACGTCGCGCCAGCTCGGCGCGGCGACCAGCAAAGCTATCAGATATGTACTTGAGGAAAATGAGGCCGAGGACGATGTGCTTGTACTCAGCAGCGTCCATATTGGCGCGCATTTTATCTGCGGTAGCCCACAACGTTTTTTGCAGGTCCTGCAGAGTATTACTGGTTTGGGGGGCTGCAGCCTTGCGTCCAGGCTTCTTCTTTACCGGCTGAAGCTCAGGGGCGACAGGACTTTCGATCGACGAAAAACGAGCACGTGCCTGATTGAGCGCTTCTTCAGCAAGACTGCCGGCGGTCTGTTCGGCACCCTTTTGATCCGTCATGGACTACTTCCTACATTCGACGCAGATGAATCGCGTGATAAAAATTGAAAACCCGACCATAGGGGTTCGGGCGAGGGTCGCCCGTATGATAACGGGTCGCCACCTGTTTCGTCTGAGTTGTGACGACCGAGAGAACGCGCACGACCTAGCGCGGCTCACCGAGCACGGATGACATGACCCCAATTGGGCAGCAGGCTACTGCCCAAAATGGAAACGGATGAATTGAAATGTCGCCAATAACGACATAAAGGCAATACGTGTCGCAAAAACGATAAATTGCGACATGAGGACAGTAAGTTAGCAAGCAAGCTCGTATGGCATTTGGTCAGCACCTTGCCGACCAAATGCAGAGGTCACATCACCTCGGCTGCAAACACTCCACAGCCCGATCCGCCACCATCTTCGCCATCTCCACCAAATGCATCACTGCCCTATGCGGCGCCCCCAGCGGTTCACCAAGCGCTTGCGATGTAGCCACCGCACACTGCAGCAACTCGGCCACCCTCACCCAAGCATCTTCAAAGCTCAGTTCTTCATTAACTGTAAATGGCTCAGTCGCAGCCGACGTCAGCGAATTCGAAACAATGTTATCCATAGCAAAACTCCAATCGATAATTTGGAGCTGCCACTACCCGCGACTAAACGAAAGGCGGCAGCTGTACGCAGGTTAGTCGACCGGTCGATTGGGAACCCGGCGCACCCGGAGGTGCCCTGCGCACAGCCACCATAAGATGCAGGCGAAGGGGTGCCTGACTCATGAATTGCTTATGCGCCAATCGAAGTCCGGGCGACTAAACCCGATCACTGAATGTGCAGTGACGGTCCGCAGCCTAGTCGCGGGATTTTGCTGGCGCAAGCCGCTGGGATTCTCTAGGAAACGTCCTGCAAATGAAAGGGACCGGTACTGCTGGCCCTCTAACCATTGTCATCTCTGAGTTGACAGTCTTACCCCTCCCACCCGATTTATCCCCCACACCCCACCCATTAATCTGTGCCCATGTTGAACGCAACACCCAACCCACCCAACCAAAAAAGGATTTCAACCATGAGCACGCCAACCCTCAACCGCTTGAACAAAGACGACGCTGTAGTCCTGCTGGTCGACCACCAAACCGGTCTGATCTCGCTGGTGCAGGACTTCTCCCCTAACGAGTTCAAGAACAACGTGCTGGCCCTGGCGGACCTGGCCAAGTTCTTCAACCTGCCAACCATCCTCACCACCAGTTTCGAGCAAGGCCCTAATGGCCCGTTGGTGCCGGAGTTGAAGGAGATGTTCCCGCAGGCGCCGTATATCGCGCGCCCTGGTCAGATTAATGCGTGGGATAACGAGGATTTCGTTAAGGCGGTCAAGGCGACTGGGCGTAAGCAGATCATCATTGCGGGTGTGGTGACGGATGTGTGTGTGGCGTTCCCGACGTTGTCGGCGCTGGCGGAGGGGTTTGAGGTGTTTGTGGTGACGGATGCGTCGGGCACGTTTAATACCACGGTGCAGCAGGCGGCGTGGAGCCGGATGACGCAGGCGGGGGCGCAGTTGATGAATTGGTTTTCGGTGGCGTGTGAGTTGCAGGGTGACTGGCGCAATGACATGGAAGGGTTGGGGAATTTGTTGTCTCAGCGGATTCCTAACTATCGCAATTTGATGAATGGGTATGCGGCGGTGACGGCGCGTCAGGGCTGAGGTTGAGGGGCTGTGTGGCCGGCAAAAAACTGTCGGAGTGGGCTTGCCCGCGATGGCGGTGAATCAGTCATATATTAGGTGACTGACACACCGTCTTCGCGAGCAAGCCCGCTCCCACATTTGATCTTCGTTGCTTTGAGTATTGGGGCAGACCCGCTCACCACAGAGGCGCTGTTTGCCCTTACTCAGTCGAGGATCAGGTGCGGCAAAAACCGGCTTGAGTTCTTGGTGATCAAGCTATTGTCTTCGCGCACGCCAATGCCGGCGGCCTGATCGCCAATCACCCACGACCCGATCAGCGTGTAGCTATCACCAAAGCGCGGCAGCGGCGCAAACTCCTGGAGGATAAACGGCGCGTCGGTGTAGGGGCCGTCTTCTTTTACGGTCAGGCCGTCGGCGGTTTGCAGTTCGATGTTGGCGCCTTCGCGGGAGAAGAACGGTTTGCGCACCCAGCCCTTTGGCACGGCTTTACCTGGGTCGGTATCCAGGTGGGAGGCGAGCAGGTTGGGGTGGCCTTGGTTGAATTCCCACAACAGCGGCAGGATGCCTTTGTTGGAGAGGATGGCTTTCCAGGCGGGCTCGAAAAACTGCGTATCGCACTGGGCAATCGCGGCGCCGAAGGGCTCGTGAAAGATGAATTCCCAGGCGTGCAGTTTGAACAGGTGGGGAATCCAGCGATCTTCGAGGTCGACGAAACGGCCATCACTGGTGAGGCCGATGTCTTCGATGTCGATGTGGCGTGATTCGATGCCGACCTTTTCCGCGACGAGGCGCAGGTAGTCGGTGGTGCCTTTGTCTTCGATCGAGTCTTTCATCGAGGCGAAGTAGAACGGCTGGTTGACCTGTAATTGAGCGAAGGCCTGATGCAGTTTGGTGTCGATGCTGTTGAACTGGTCGGCATGCTGGGGCAGCAGGCCGCGTTCGATGCATTGTTCCAGCCAGCCCCATTGAAACGCCGCGGCCTCGTAGAGGCTGGTCGGCGTGTCGTAGTTGAGTTCGAGCAGCTTGGCGGGCCCGGTGCCGTTGTAGGAGAAGTCCATGCGCCCGTACAGGTGTGGGTGGCCTTCGAGCCATGAGGTTCGAATCATGTCGAAGAACGGCGCAGGAATGCTCAGGCGTTCCAGCAGCTCTTCGCTCTGAACCACGCGGGCCACGAGGTCCATGCACATGTCATGAATCTCGGTGGTCGGGTCTTCGAGGTCGTGCTCGATTTGCTTGAGGGTGAATTGGTAGTACGCGCGCTCGTCCCAGTAAGGTTCGTTGTCGATGGTGTGGAACAGAAAGCCGAGGCTGTCGGCGGTCTGTTTCCAGTCATGACGTTCTGCGCAGTGGATCTTTTTCATCGCCCGGTTTCCTTAACTGCTCGACCCGCCGCCGCCCCAGCCGCTGCGTGCGCTGGCCTTGCTGCCGAAGCCGCCTCGGGAGGTAGAGGACGCCACGGACACCGGCTTGCTGGAGGAGCGAAGCGTGTTCGTGTAGTTGCTGCTGCCGTACCGGGCCTGGTTGGAACGGCCGAAGGTTGCCCCATTGGAGACGCGCTGATTGAGCGTCGAGTTGCCGTAGTTGCCGCGATCATCGCGATAGCGGTACACCGGTTCGGAGCGGTAGCTGTTGCGGTTATTGCTGAGCATGTTGCCGATCAGCAGGCCTGTCAGCAGGCTACTGGTGGAGAAACCCGAGCCGCCACTGTTCGCTTGGGAGCCGCCGGCTTGAGCATTGGCCGCATCGACCTGGGATTGCGTCACCTGGCCGGCGGCGGTCAGTTCGAAACCGCCCAGCCTTGGGATGAACTTGCCGGTGGAGTCTTGCTGGCACCAGTCAGCGACAAAGTCGGCATCGCAATCGGCTTGGCTGTCGTACACCGGGGCAATACGCCGATGCTCGGCCATGGCCGTCATGTAGGCATCCGAGCACACGTCCACCGGAAGCTTTTCATCGGCACATTGCTGCACAGACTGGAAGTTGTACTTCTTTTGCAAATCGTAGGTTTTTTCCGTCGGCCCACAGCCAGATATCGCCATGGCGACCGACGCTGCCAGCGAAAGCTGGACGTACTTGCTTCGTTTCATCGGGAGCTCCGTGTGCAATCAGTTCTGGGTAGGCGTCATGCACGCGGCATTCAACATGCCGACGCTGATGGCCACGGCGGCCACGTAGATACCGGCCGCGAGTTCGCCGTTCTTGATGCGCTCGGACGCACCTTTGAGCACCAGGCTGGTCACCAAAAAGGCCAACAGTTGGACGAGGGCTGCGATCACAGCCCAGACGACGAAGTCGAGGATGCTGATCGAGTAGGCAATGACGTTGCTGGCCGGAATGGCGAAGCCGATGATGGCACCGCCCAGGGCGATCGCAGCCGACACGTTGCCCGCACGGATCAGTTCGAACTCCTTGTGCGGAGTGACGCGGGTGTAGATGAACTGGAACAGCGCGAAGATGACCGCTGCGCCGAGGATGTAAGTGACAAACCCGAACACCGCAGCTTTGTTCAGGGAAATAGAGAGAGCTTCTAGCATGGACTTCTTCCTTTTTTAGAGCGCATTCAAGTCGGTTGTGTACAGCGAAATGCCCAGCGAGGTGCTCAAACTGATGGTGCCCTCAGCGTCTTCTTCGACGGAAAACAGCAAAAACTCTCGACGGTCGGTCAGGCCTGTTTTGCGGGCGTACAGCATCGAACGGTGCTCGACGGTGTAGGTGTTCTCGGGGTTTATCACCTGCTCGCTCATGGCCACCAGTTCTGTCTGGCCAGGCTCGCTGCCCCACACACGGGCGTATTCGACGCCGTTGTGGGTGTAGGTCGGCAGCCCGATCAAGCTCTGTGGCCCGGCCAGCCGACGCAGCTCCGCTTCACTGCTGAGGGTGACGACGCTCAGGTAGTTGAACAGGATCACCGACTCGACCTGCCCGGCGATCTCGCCGGTGGTGTGCACCTGCAGCCAGTAATCTTCGTCGTTCATGTAGTAGCGCGACAGCCACGTCGATTGCCCGAGATCAACGGTGCCGTTGGCCCAGATTTCCTGGGAGCCGGGGATCACTACCGTGGTGTTCTCATCGAGCAGCAATTTCAGGCTCGTGTCGAATATCACGCCTTTGCCCGGCGCCAGGCCCAGCGGGCCCGTGATTGGCAGGGTTTCGCCGGCAGTCCATTGCGACGCCGGTTTCGCGTGCGGGGCCTCAAGCCCCATCAACTGTTTAAACCATCCCATTGGAGATTTCCTTGAGGCGGGTGGAGGCGATGTAGAAGAGTTCGCCGCCTTCGACGCGGGTGGCGCCAGGCGGGTTGATTGACGGTTGTTGAGCGCCTTTGGCGCGATAGCCGATGAGCGTGGCGTTGTGCTGTTCTTTCATGTGCGTGTACAGGTCGCCGAACGTCGCCTCAAAGGCCTCGGGCAATTTCATCAGGTATTGGGTCGCGCCCTGCCCCACGCACAGCAGCTCATTGATGACCACGGACGAGCCCGGGTCCTGAGAGGCGCGCACCAACATTTCGATGGCCATGCTTGAGGTGCATTCCAGGCTGGGCGCATAGGAGCTGGCGAGTGCGGCAATTTCACTTTCATTGAAGTGGGCGACCACGTGCCCCACAGGGCTCAACTGATTCACCGCCAACACGGTGGCCAGCGTCAGGTCATCAGAGGGGGTTCGCACCAGCACCCGCTCGGCACCGGGAACACCTGCACGCAGTAATAATGCGGTAGAGGATAGGCTTTCGCCTCTGATGAACGCCGCTTTGCCCGGCATCGGGTTTTCTTCCAGCGTGCAGTCGCAGATGACGATCAGGTTGTCGTTCGAGGTTTCATCTTGAAGCAACAATTCAATGACCCGCTCGCTGGACGCGCCTTCCCAGCCGATGAGCACGGTGTGGCCGACTTTGCCGGTGAAATCGCCTTTGCCCTTCATGCCTTTTCTCCATGCATCGATAACACTGCTGGTGGTTTTGCCGATGGCCGCCGTCAGCAGCGCAATGCCCCCGAGCATGACCCAGGTAGCAACAAACAGTCGCCCCGCCGAGGTCTGCGGCGCGAGGTCGCCATAGCCGACAGTCAGTGTGGTGGTGAGATAGAAGTAAATAAACGTGGCAGGGGCGGTGAGGTGTTGTTCGCCCAAAAACACCAAGCCCAGATACGCGGCGCCCAGGTGTACACCCAAAGCAATGACCAGCCCTGCCCAGCCGAAGCGGTGAAAGAGGGAGGAGGCGTAGAGACGCAGCAAAAGAAAAATCGACATATCGTCCCTGATTCCCTGGGTACTTGATTCCTGATGACGTCATCGCCTCAGCATTCACCCGGCATTAAACCTGCTGCGCGGCGTAGAGAGAAGTACTTTGGCCGCAATAAACCCGGCGAGCGCACCAAACAGATGACCTTCGAAGGAAATACCCTGGCGCGGCAGGAAACCAAGGATCAGGCCGCCATACAGCACCGCCACCACACCGGCCGTGATCAGGTTGCTCCAGCTGCGATGGAACCAGGCGCGAGACAGCAGGTAGGCCCAGAGCCCGAATACCCAGCCGCTGGCACCGACGTGTACGCCGGCAAACCCGAACAGCCAGACCAGCGAGCCGCCCAGCAGGATAATAATCGCGCTGACGGTAATGAACCGGTTGAGCCCTTCGAGAATGACCAGGGTGCCCAGCACCAAAAAGGCAATCAGGTTGGCGCTCAGGTGGGCAAAGGAGGCGTGCAAAAACGGTGAGGTGAGGATGCCGAGCAGCCCCTGCACGGTTCTCGGGATCAGGCCGAAGGCCATGAGGCTGTAACCGGTGGCTACATTGAGCAGTTGCAGCGCGACCATAAAGAGCGCCAAGCCTGCGATTGTCTTGAAACCCTTGAGGGCGTCCATCCTGACCTCGACGTAAAAAAAGAAGGGCAGACCTGCCCTTCTTGCTGCGGCGCTGTTTACTCGGCCGACTTTTGCTTCAAGCGTTGCAGAATCGCATTGGCGCTGCCTGTGTCCGGCGTGATGCCGGCGTCGCGCAGCTTGCGCTCAAGGTCGGTGCCCGTCGAGGCTTCAGCCAGCTCATCCTGGGCTTGCAGTTCAGCGGCGCGTTGCTGCTGCTTGGCTTGCAAGCGGTTCAGCGTACCGACGGCGGTTTCCAGCTTGCCGTTGGCACCGCCATTGGCGATGGACGCGCTGACCTGGGCCTTCTGTACGCTTTCGCGCGCCTTGGCCATGTCCACTTGCTGGCGCAGGCTTTTGATTCGGCTTTCGGCTTTGGTGATGTCTTTACGCATGCTCTCAGCGTACCCGCCGAATTCGGTGGTCTGCTTTTGCTCGACGTCACGTTCGTTGGTCAGGGTCGAAATAGCTTCGGCCACTTCCATCGCCAGGTCTTCACGATTGGCCTGGATAGCGGCCATCGCCTTGGACTCCAGGTCCTTGATCTTGGCGTCGTACTCGCTGACGCGGTCAGCCGCCAGTTTGTGCTTGGCCATGATGCTGACCAGCTCACGCTTGGCGTTGGCCAGCGCGCTGTCAGCGTCGCGAATTTCCTGGTCGAGGATGCGCAGGGCTTGTTGGTCGACGATCGATTCACCGACTTCGCTGGCACCGCCACGCACCGCAGTGAACAATTTGCTCCAGATGGACTGAGTCATTGGATACTCCCGAATAATTAGTTGAAGAAACGTTCAAAGGCTTCGCTGGCGCGCTGCACGTTGTCGACGAGGGTTTTCACCTCGGTCACGATGTTGGTCAGGCTGGAGTCGGAACTCAGCGCGCCGAACATGTTGTAAACAACTTGGCCGTTGGGCATGGACTCGATACCGATCGAAGACAACGGGAACATTTCCCGGCTGCGCAGCACCGCGTCATTAAATGCCGTTACGTCGCTGATGGACTCGACGTCGACCAGCACGGTGTCCACGATGATCTGCTCGCCCACCACTGCGATGTAAATCGGCAGGCCCCCGAAGTCGTTCATTTCCAGCTTGATGCTGGACTCGGAGCCTTGAACGAGAGAAAGCGTAATGTCGTTGGAAACCACTTCGTCCAAGGCTTGCAGCGCCGTGAAGAGGCGATCGATATTCCAGTTAGTACCTGCGCTCATGAAATTCTCCGACATGAATGAGCCAGCCAGAATCGGTTGGCGAAGCTGTTTCTCCATTTGCTTGAGCAGGCTTCGATTTTCGGGAAGCACCCAAGTCTCGTGTTTCACATACCCGGCGGCCGCCAGGCCCGCGCGCATCTGCTTCATGTAAAAGCTCGACGGCTTTTTCGCAGGCGGTTTCAAGCGCTCTCCCTTGCGGCTTGCGGAATCGGTATCGGGCCCGGCTTGCGGGCTCGATGGAGAGCTGCTTTTCATGGTGCTGACCTCGTTGTGAAAAACTCACGCGTGAGAAAATCTACAGGTAATTCTCGGAAGGCTCAATAGCTCACGCGTGAGATTTTTTACCGGCGTTCCCAGCCCACTGAAAAGCACTCCTTGTTCGAGAGTCGCCGGACCAGCACAAAGACAGCGGCCCCGACAGCAAGAACCTGTGGGAGAAGTTCCTGGCCGGTGGCACCCTCTGACGACTGGCGGCCTTGGGGCAGAACGGACATGGACACGGGGAGCAAGAAAACGGCTTGATGTTGCTTAGAACATTTATCAGGCAAGCCCTGACACTGTTCAGTTGTTAAGCACAAATCCCCTGTGGGAGCGGGCTTGCTCGCGAATACGGTGTATCAGCAAACTGATTAAGTGGCTGACCCACCGCTTTCGCGAGCAAGCCCGCTCCCTCCTTTGCTCTTCGTCGCTTAGCAGGTTGCTGCACAAATGCTCCGCGGTACTAGAGCGCCCCTTGACTCTCCCCTATACGGCACACCCTACCCTGAAAGCCCCCATTTTCAGGACCTCACCCCATGCCCCAGCGCATCCTGGTCATCCTCGGCCACCCTTCTCCCACCAGCTTGTGCTCAGCCTTGGCCGACGCCTACCGCCACAGCGCAAAACTCGCCGGCCACGAGGTCCGCGTCCTGCGCTTGGGCGATCTCACTTTCGACCCCGTCCTTCACCACGGCTACACGCAGATCCAGCCGTTGGAACCTGACTTGCTCAGCGCCCAATCCGACATCCTCTGGGCCACCCATCTGGCGTGGGTGTTCCCGATCTGGTGGGGCGGTATTCCGGCATTGTTGAAAGGGTTTATCGACCGCGTTTTCCTACCCGGCTTTGCCTTTAAATACCGCGAAGGCAAGCCGTTTCCTGACAAGCTGCTGCTCGGCCGAACCGCACACTTGTTGGTGGCCCTGGACACGCCGCCGTGGTATTACCGCTGGTTCTACAGCATGCCGGGCATTCATCAGATGCGCAGCACCACCCTGGCGTTTTGCGGCATCAAGCCGACCCAAACGTTGATGTTCGGGCCGGTGCTGGGCTCTACACCGGCACAGCGTGAAAAATGGCTGACACTGGCCGGCGGCCTATTCGGAAAAGGGAGTTTTCATGTACATCGGCAAAGCCGCGCAGCTGTCGGGCACGACCATCAAAGCGATACGCCACTATGAGGCGATCGGCCTGCTGCCAGCGCCGCAACGGGAGGGGCGTTATCGGGTCTATTCGGCGCAAAGCGTGGAGCTGCTGGCGTTGATCAAGTGCGCCCAGCAGTTGGGGTTCAAGCTCAAGGAGTTGCAGGGGATTTTGCACGGGCACGAAGGCGATGCACTGCCTTGGGAGCGGGCAGATCAGGCCATCGCCAGCAAGAAGCGCGAACTGGCCGGGCAGATTGCTGGGTTGCAGCAGATGCAGGCGGGGTTGATGGCGTTTGAAGCGCAGCTCAAGGATGCGCAGGGGCAGTGCTCGGGTGTCCGCTGAGCCGAATAAAATGCCTAATCGGCTCACAAAATGAGCCGAATAGGTGTTTTATTCGGCTCAACAGAGGGCGACTGCCCGCCCGCTCATTTGCCCAGAATCCCCATGTCTGCTAGTGTCGCGCCGGTTTACCGTCTACCGGAATAGCCGCCATGGCCCGCAAAAAAGTTGCACTCGATTTCGAACAATCCCTCGCCGACCTGCAAACCCTGGTCGAGCGTCTGGAGAACGGCGAGTTGTCGCTGGAGGACTCGTTGACAGCGTTTGAGCAAGGCATCGGCCTGACGCGCGACTGCCAGAGCGCATTGACGCAGGCAGAGCAGAAGGTCCAGGTATTGCTGGAACGCGACGGGGAGTTGGCCGAAGAACCTTTCGATGCGGAACAGCCCGAATGATCGACGCGTATCAGGCCAGTAGCCAAGCCCGGGTGAATGCGGCGCTCGAGCCCTTGTTTGTTGCGCCAAGCCCGGAAATGAGCAGCCTTTATGCCGCCATGCGCTACAGCGTGATGAATGGCGGCAAACGCGTGCGCCCGTTGCTGGCGTATGCGGCCTGTGAAGCCTTGGGCGGGCGGGCCGAGGAGGCCAATGGCGCGGCGTGCGCGGTTGAGCTGATTCACGCCTACTCCCTGGTGCATGACGATTTGCCGGCGATGGACGACGACGATTTACGTCGCGGCCAGCCAACCACCCACAAAGCCTTTGATGAGGCCTATGCGATCCTAGCCGGTGACGGCCTGCAGAGCCTGGCGTTCAGCGCCTTGCTGGACCCGCGCCTGAACAGCGTGACCGCTGAGATCAGCCTACGCATGGTGACCGCCCTCGCCCTGGCTGCAGGCCCGGCCGGTATGGTCGGCGGGCAAGCGATCGACATGGGTTCGGTCAGCCTCAAGCTGGACCAGCAAGCCCTCGAACACATGCATCGCCACAAGACCGGCGCGCTGATCGAAGCCGCGGTGCACTTGGGCGCCCTGGCCAGTGGCCGTGCCGACGCGGCGCAATTGGCGGCCCTGCAGACCTATTCCCGCGCCGTCGGCCTGGCATTCCAGGTGCAGGACGACATTCTCGACGTGGAAAGTGACACCGCGACCCTGGGCAAACGCCAAGGCGCGGATGCCGCACGCGATAAACCGACCTATCCGGCCTTGCTTGGCCTCGACGCGGCCAAGGCGTATGCCCTGCAACTGCGCGACCAAGCCCTGGACGCCCTGCGACCTTTCGACGCGGCGGCCGAGCCATTGCGTGACTTGGCGCGGTATATCGTCGAACGCCGCCACTGATAACGGCGGCCATTGCAGCCGCATATCGGCCAAGTTCGGCGCTCTGCGTGGGCAGTTTGCACTGCTTGAGGTAAACTGCCGCCTCTTCTATACCTATAACGATTCGCCTGATGCCCACGACGTTTCAAGAGATTCCCCGCAAACGCCCGTCCACGCCCCTGCTCGACCGTGCTGCCACGCCGGACGGCCTGCGTCGACTGGGTGAAGCCGAGCTGGAAACCCTGGCCGATGAGTTGCGCCTGGAATTGCTCTACACGGTCGGTCAGACCGGTGGGCATTTCGGTGCCGGCTTGGGCGTCATCGAGCTGACTATCGCCCTGCATTACGTGTTCGACACCCCGGACGACCGGCTGGTGTGGGACGTGGGCCATCAGGCGTACCCGCATAAAATCCTCACCGGCCGTCGCGAGCGCATGGGCACTCTGCGCCAGAAAGACGGCCTGGCCGCCTTCCCACGTCGCGCCGAGAGCGAGTACGACACCTTTGGCGTCGGCCACTCCAGCACCTCCATCAGTGCCGCACTGGGCATGGCGATTGCCGCCCGTCTGCAAGGCAGTGAGCGCAAGGCAATTGCGGTGATTGGTGATGGCGCGCTGACTGCCGGCATGGCCTTCGAAGCGCTGAACCATGCGCCGGAAGTGAACGCCAACATGTTGGTGATCCTTAACGACAACGACATGTCGATTTCGCGCAACGTCGGCGGCCTGTCGAATTACCTGGCAAAAATCCTCTCCAGCCGTACTTACGCGAGCATGCGCGAAGGCAGCAAAAAGGTGCTCTCGCGCCTGCCCGGCGCGTGGGAAATTGCCCGGCGCACCGAAGAATATGCCAAGGGCATGCTCGTGCCCGGCACCCTGTTCGAAGAGCTTGGCTGGAATTATATCGGCCCGATCGATGGCCATGACCTGCCCACCCTGATCGCCACGCTGCGCAACATGCGTGACCTCAAGGGCCCGCAGTTCCTGCATATCGTCACCAAAAAAGGCAAAGGCTTCGCCCCGGCGGAAGTCGACCCGATTGGCTACCACGCGATCACCAAGCTCGACCCGCTGGACGCCCCCGCCGCCGCACCGAAAAAGGCCAGCGGGCCGAAGTATTCCGGCGTGTTTGGCGAATGGCTGTGCGACATGGCCGCCGCCGACCCGCGCCTGGTGGGCATTACCCCAGCGATGAAGGAAGGCTCCGACCTGGTGGCGTTCAGCGAGCGTTTCCCGCTGCGCTACTTCGACGTGGCGATTGCCGAACAACACGCGGTGACCTTCGCTGCCGGCATGGCCTGTGAAGGCGCCAAGCCGGTGGTGGCAATCTATTCCACCTTCTTGCAACGCGGTTATGACCAGTTGGTGCATGACGTGGCGGTGCAGAACCTCGACGTGCTGTTCGCCATCGACCGCGCCGGTTTGGTCGGCGAAGACGGCCCGACCCACGCCGGCAGTTTCGATTTGTCCTACTTGCGCTGCATCCCCGGCATGCTGGTGATGACGCCGAGTGATGAGAACGAACTGCGCAAGATGCTCAGCACCGGCCACCTGTACAACGGCCCTGCGGCTGTGCGCTACCCGCGCGGCAATGGCCCGAATGCGGTGATCGAAAAAGACTTGGAACCGATTGAAATCGGTAAGGGCATCGTGCGTCGCCAAGGCAGCAAAACCGCTTTCCTGGTGTTTGGCGTGCAATTGGCCGAAGCGCTGAAAGTGGCCGAGAAGATCGACGCCACTGTGGTCGACATGCGCTTCGTCAAGCCGCTGGACGAAGCCCTCGTACGCGAAATCGCCGCCAGCCATGAGCTGCTGGTGACGGTCGAAGAAAACGCCATCATGGGCGGCGCCGGTGCGGCGGTCAGCGAGTTCCTGGCGCGGGAGAACATTCTCAAGTCGGTGCTGCACCTGGGCTTGCCGGATGTGTATGTCGAACATGCCAAGCCGGCGCAGATGCTGGCTGAGTGTGGGCTGGATGAAGCCGGGGTTGAGGCCTCGGTGCGCGAGCGCATGGCGCTGCTGGGCCTGTAACCCGACCTCCCGGTAGCAACCGGGACTAAATGTGGGAGCGGGCTTGCTCGCGAATGCGCAGTGTCAGTCAACTGGGATGTTGAATGTGCCACCGCATTCGCGAGCAAGCCCGCTCCCACATTGGTTTTTGTGCCATTTTCAAATGCTATGGACAGCCCATGAACCGCCTTCACCTCGCCCTGCCCTTGCTGCTGCTCCCGGCCACTGACCTGCTCGCCGCCTCCTTCGAGCGTGATGACGCGCTGAAACTCCCCAACGTAGTGATCAGCGCCAACCGCCAGGTCCAAGCGCGCAACGACAGCAGCGCCGCCAACACCGTATTCACCCGCGATGACATCGACCGCCTGCAACCCACCAGCGTGAGCGATTTGCTCGGCCGCGTGCCCGGCGTGCAAGTCGCGCCCACCGGTGGCCGCGGCAGCCTGCCGGGGATCTTCATTCGCGGCACCAAATCCGCGCAAAGCCTGGTGTTGGTCGATGGCCAGCGCATCGCCAATACCACCTCCGGTGACAGCGAACTTCAGTACCTGAACGTCGACCAGATTGAACGCGTGGAGGTGCTGCGCGGCTCACGCTCGGTGATCTACGGCAGCGACGCGATTGGTGGCGTCATCCAGATATTCACCCGGCGCAATGCCGAACAAGGCTTGCAGCCACGTTTGAAATTGGGGTTGGGCAGCCACCAGACTTGGGAGCGCAGCCTTGGCCTCTCCGGCGGTGATGAGCACACGCGCTTCAACGTGGGGGCGAGCCTGGATGACACGGCGGGTATCAACGCTACACACGAATCGTTTCCCAGCGATGGCGACCATGATGCCTATCGCAATCAGTCCATCAGCCTGAACCTCAGCCATGCCTTCAACGATGAGCTGCAAGTGGGTTTCAACCTGCTGGATAACCGCGGCAAGTCGCAATACGACAACAGCTTCGGTCGCTACGACGCCACTACCGAACAGACGGTTGGGCAAAAACCCTACACCGATTACACCGTGAGCAGCGCCAGCGGCTATGTCGACGCCAAGCTGAATGAACGCTGGCAGTCGCGCCTGGAGCTGGGCCACAGCGAAAACCGTGATACCAAGCGCGATAAGCTCAGTGATGATTTCAGCGTGTTCAACACCTATCGTGACTCGGTCAACTGGCAAAACGACCTGACGCTGAATGAGCAAAACAGCCTGATCCTCGGCGGCGACTGGTACGAAGACCGCTTTCACGGCTCCAGCGCCTTTACCGAGAACAGCCGCTGGAACCGGGCCGCCTTTGTGCAGCATCGTTTCCACGGCGAGTGGTTCTCCACCGAGCTGGGCCTGCGCCGCGACCAGAACCAGCAATTCGGCGGCCAGAACAGCTGGAGCGGCACCCTTACCGTGCCGATCAACGCCGACAATGACGTACTGCTGAGCTACAGCGAAGGCTTGCGCGCGCCGACCTTCAACGACCTTTACTACCCTGACACGCGGTACAGCAACCCCAACCTGCAGCCGGAGACCTCCAAAAGCTACGAGCTGCAATGGCGTAGTCAGCTGAGCGACAGCACACGCCTGGAAGCTTCGCTGTATCGCACCGATTTAAGCGACGCGATCGTCCTCGACAGCACCAGCATGCCGCAAAACGTGGCGTCAGCGCGTATCAATGGCTTTGAAGCGGCGCTCAAGCAGGAACTGTTTGGTTGGCAGGGCAACCTGGGCGTGGCATTTATCGACCCGCGCGACCGCGATACCGGCCACACCCTGGCGCGTCGCGCACGGCGCACCTTGAGCCTGGATCTGGACCGGCAATTCGATAAGTTGGGTGTGGGTGCCAGTTGGCAAGCCATCAGCAGCAGCTATGACGATGAAAACAACCGCAATCGCCTGGGCGGTTATGCCTTGCTGGGGCTGCGTAGCCGCTGGGCGATCAATCATGAAGTCAGTGTTTCGCTGAAAGTCGACAACCTGCTGGACCGCCAATATGCCCGCGCTCGCTACAGCTATAACGCCGCCGACTTCTCCAACAACTACGACTACCGCGAAGAGGGCCGGACCTGGATGCTGGGCCTGACGTGGACGCCACAGCTGTAGCGCCTTGGCTTAATAGATCTGCCGGGAAGGTTCGTTGGAATTCAGATACCCGCCCTTGATTGCTTCGGCGCAGGTGATGTACCCGTACGCGTTAACCGTCCCCGTATCGGTAAAGCTGACATATAAGTCCTTTTTCTTGCCTTTGTTTTCCAGTTCATAGTCAAAGCACTGTGAGCTGCCATTGCGCACCGGGGTGATGCGCTTGGGCTGCTGAATCGCAAGAATATCCTGTTTGGTAGCCCTGCTCCCCTCGGCCGCCTTGGCGGCAACGGGGTGGTCACTGAAATTCATCAACGTCGAGACACCTTCCAGTGTGTTGCAACCGGTCAGCAAAAGAGCGGTAGAAATACCGAATATCAAACGGCGCATGGCCACCTCCTGTTTGTTTAACGATCGCCATGCACCAGGCAACCCATCATCAACGATCAGCATTTCTTTTAACTCGCGCATTGGATGCCAGGCTACCGTCTGCCAACACTTTGCTGCAGGTCGAGTAGCCCCAAGCGTTAGCCCATCCATCAGACGTGAACGAAACAAAATAATCCGCTTTTTTTCCATCACGCTCCAACGCGTAGTCAAAGCACTGTGAGGTGCCGCCGCGGATTGAGGTGATTTTTGTCGGTGCCTGAATGCTCAGCATGTCCTGCTTGGTGCTGTCCATCGATGTAGATCGGTCCACCACAGGATGAGCACCGAATGTCCTGAGAGCCGTGATTCTTTGAGAGATATCGCACCCGCTTATTAGCGCCAATGCGATGACGGTACCCGAGACCGCCAAGAGATAACGCATGATGTGTCCTTATGCTGCCTAATCAACCCGGATGGGGAGCAGCGACACTAACAACCATGCAGGTGGGAATCTGGAGGCAAAGTCTGACTTTCTCGACAGACCAATCGCCTGAGCCTCTCGGTAGATCTAAGGCAGCAACTCACTGGCGCTAAGGTAGCGTTCACTGAATGCACTGGCACAGGTCGAAAAGCCATAGGCACTGACCTTTTCGGTGACAGTGAACGCAACATAGAGCGTCCTCTTCTTGCCTTTACTCCTCAACGTGTAATCAAAACACGTGGATGCCGCCCCGTGAATGGGTGTGACACGGTGCGGCTGCTGAATGGCCAAAAGGTCATCTTTGGTCGCCCCCGCCTCGTAGGCTTTGATATAAATGGGGTTGGCACTGAAGGCCATCAACGTGGCAACCCCAACAAGGGTGTTGCACCCGACCAACACGAGAAATAGGGTGCTGGCGCAAGCAATGAGAAGACGCATGGAGAATCCGAAGTGGTCTGACAGGAATTTCTTGCGCCCCGCACATCGAACACAAGCCTGCACAGGCTGAACACCCACTCAGCCACAATCTGTCGGACTTTTCTCATTTTTCAAGGCGAACAGCCTGATAGATCGCCTAACACCGGTAAAACGCACTAACGGCCTGTAGCGATGCGCTCACACAACTTGGCGACGGCTTCGATCATCTGCCCACTGGGCCGCTCCAGACCTTTGTCCGGCACCAATAACAAACGGCCCTGGGCGACTGCGCCAACCTGTGGCCAAGCCTTCCAGGCATCCAGCTGCGGCTGATCCCCCGCCAGAATCACCTCGGGATTGCGCTGTAACACCGACTCAATGCTGACCTGCGGTGCGGGCAGCTTGAGGTCAGCAAACACATTGCGTGCACCGCATACCTCCAGGGCATCACTGATGATTTGCCCACCGCCGACGGTGTACAACGGCTGGTTCCATACTTGGTAAAACACCCGCAGTGGCTCGGCACGCTGATAGCGTTGGCGCAGTTCGGCCAGGCGCTGGCGCAGCTGCGCAGACAACTGCCGGCCAGCGTCAGCGCGACCCAACTGCCGGGCGATGGCTTGGACCTGGGTCGTCAGTTGTTCAAGGCTATGAGGTTCGGCCACATACACCGGGATTCCCAGCCGCTGCAATTGCTCGCGTTGCGCAGGGCCAACGCTGCCGGGCCAGAGCAGAATGAGGTCGGGCTTAAGACTGAGCAGACGCTCCATGTTCAACTGCCCGTAATGCCCAACCGACGGCACCTTCGCCAGCGCCGTCGGCCGATCACCGCCGTCGAGCACGCCCACCAGCAGGTCAGCGGCGCCCAGTTCAAGCACAATTTCAGAGAGTGAAGGCGCCAAGCTGACGACGCGTTCGACCGCCAAGGCCTGGGCACTGAATACCAACAGCAGCACCGCCAGCCAGCGACGCTTCATCCCAATTGACGCGGGATGCGGTAGAGATAAAACAGTACCAGCGTCGATAACGCCAGCAGAAACAGAGGCACCGCTTCCAAGCCAACAAACACCGCCAGCGCGCCGACCCAGGCGGGTATGGCCGCCACCAGTAAAGCCGTGCGCCGACGAGCCGCGAGGGTGATCCAGGCCGCTGGTTCTTCGGGT
Source organism: Pseudomonas antarctica (assembly GCF_900624995.1). Classification (GTDB taxonomy): domain Bacteria; phylum Pseudomonadota; class Gammaproteobacteria; order Pseudomonadales; family Pseudomonadaceae; genus Aquipseudomonas; species Aquipseudomonas antarctica. The sequence goes on along the minus strand of NZ_UYXQ01000009.1, from coordinate 66,640 downwards.
GTATCGAGGGCTTTGGACGTGGCGATCAGCGCGTGTTTATAGCCATGAAAATAACGCAGGCTCAGAAACATTGAGGCCACGCCGGCAATAAAGAACGGCATGGCCAGTACGGGAAGCAGGGATTCGGCGTGACCAAAGACCAGGTTGATCACGAACAGCGGCAACAATGCCAGGGCCAGGTACTGCCACCAGTTGAAGGACAGCCGGCGTTTCACCTGGCCACGGGTCACGCGCGGTCAACCTCGCCTTGATGCTCGTTGCCCATCATGTGGTCGAGCTTGCTGGCTTTGGTGGCCAGGTAGAGTTTGTTGTGCGGGTTTTGCCCGGTGTGCAGCGGCACGCGCTCGGCGACGGTGATGCCCATTTCGGTCAAGGCTTTGACCTTGCGCGGGTTGTTGGTCATCAGGCGCAGGGACTTCACGCCCAGGTACTCAAGCATCGGCAGGCAGATCGCGTAGTCACGCTGGTCGGCGGCAAAGCCCAGGCGCTCGTTGGCTTCAACGGTATCAGCGCCGCCATCTTGCAGCTCGTAGGCACGGATTTTGTTCATCAGGCCAATGCCACGGCCTTCCTGGCGCAAGTACAACAACACGCCACGGCCTTCTCGGGCGATGGCGCGCATGGCGGCTTCCAGTTGCGAACCGCAGTCGCAGCGCTGGCTGAACAGCGCGTCGCCAGTCAGGCACTCGGAGTGCACGCGACCCAGCACCGGCGCGCCGTCGGTGAAGTCACCGAGGCTGAGCACGACGTGCTCGCGCCCAGTGGCCTCTTCGAGAAAGCCGTTCATGGTGAACGTGGCAAAAGGGGTAGGCAGCTTGGAAGCGGCGACGAAAACGACGGGCACCGTGTGCTCCTGATTTCAGATTTCACAGAGGGCGTCATTGTAACAGCAGGTTCCTACAGACGCTTAAGCTGAATTATCGCTGATAAAGATCAATCGGTTCGATTGGCCTTCGTCTCGGTTCTATGCGAGTCAAAACGGGTACGGCTGTTTCCAGCGTGCGAAAATCGGCTTCAGCTCACCACGTTTGACCAAAACGGCCAGGCGCCGATCGTAAACCGCCATCAATGCCCGACCGCGCTCAGTGTCGGCAAAGCCTATGTAAAGCGGCAGTTCGGCGATATGCGTAAGCTTGAATTGTGACGGATCATCAGACTGACTCAGAACGTACTTGGCTTCGGTGAGCGCATCGATATAGAAGTCGGCGCGAGCATGCTGCAGCATTGGCAAGATGCCGTCTCGGCGTTCGATCTGATGAAAGCGGTGCAGATTCGGCAAGTACTCCTCGTACTTATAGCCGCGCACCCAGGCCAGACGATAGTTGCCCAGCGTGGCAAGGCTAGGCGTCGGCGTAGTCGCCAAGCCCAGCGCGTAGATGTGGTCGGCGTCGAAGTTCCAGTGCGGGTACGACACGCCGCTGGCCTCATCGCGGTAAGAGCCGACCCAGCCATCCACTTCGCCACGCCGAGCCAGGCCGATAGAGCGGGTATAGGGTTCACTGCGGGTTTGCACGGTGATGCCAACCGGCTCGAAGATCTGGCGCACTAAATCCCACGCCAGGCCGCTGCCATCTTTGTTGGTGTAGTCGTTCCATTCCTCACTGGCCAGCACGATCTTGCCAGGCACCGGTGCTTCTTGCGCCTGCACCAGCGGCACGAGGGCACACAGCATAACCAGCAAGCAGCGGCGTACATCCATGGTGACAACCTCCTGCACCGTGACAACCGTATAAAGGGTAGCGCAGGTGGACGGTTTAGGGCGTCTCGCGAAAATGCTGATAGCCGCGCACGGCCGGGGTGATGTCTTGCCCAGTGGCATCGAGCAGCGTTACGCCCTGCCCGGCCTCGACCCGGCCAATCACGTGGATCGGCCAACCATCGGCCAACAAGGGCGCCAGCTCGGCAGGTGGCAGGGTAAACGCCAACACGTAGTCGTCGCCTCCGCTCAAGGCAGCCACGCGCGCCTCGGCATCGCCGACAAACGCCAACAAGGCCTTGGACAACGGCAACCGCTGGCGCTCGATCAGCAGGCTAACAGCCGATGCCTTGGCGATATGCCCGCAATCGGCCAACAGCCCGTCGGAGATATCCATGGCGGATGTCGCCTTGCCTCGCAAAGCCAGGCCCAGCGCCAGCTGTGGTTTTGGCGACCAGTAATGGGCCAGCAGGGGTTCGGCGATGGAGGCCTCAGCCGTGCGTTGTTTCAACACCAGCGGCAAAGCACCCGCCGCATTGCCCAGTTCGCCACCCACACACAGCCAATCGCCCGGCTGCGCGCCGCTACGCGTCAACGCCTGCCCGGCGGGCACACGGCCCAATACCGTCAGCGTCAGGCTCAGCGGCCCGCGCGTGGTGTCGCCACCGACCAAACCCACGCCGCAGCTTTGCGCCATGGCGTTCAAACCCTGGGCATAGCGTTGCAGCCAATCGGCATCGACCGTCGGCGTGGTAAGGGCAAGGGTAAAAGCAAGGGGATGGGCGCCCATGGCGGCCAAGTCGCTCACTGCTACGGCCAACGAGCGCTGGCCGAGCAGGAACGGGTCACACGGGTCGGCAAAATGCACGCCGGCCACTAAGGTATCGGTGGAGACTGCCAACTGCTCCCCAGCGGGGAGTGCCAGCAAGGCGCAGTCGTCGCCGATCCCCAAGGCAATGCCTTCGCCGCCTTGCGCGCAGGGCGCGGCAGCGAAGAATTGGCGGATCAGCTCAAACTCGCCCATTCGGGACTCAAGCGCAACTTAGCGCTTGTGTTCCTTCACTTCGGCTTCACGCAGGCGCGGGGCCAGTTTGTCGAGCACGCCGTTGACGAACTTGTGGCCGTCGGTCGAACCGTAGACTTTCGCCAGCTCGATACCTTCGTTGATCACCACGCGATACGGCACGTCGACGCGCTTGAGCAGCTCCCAGGTAGAGAGGCGCATCACGCACAGTTCAACCGGGTCCAGTTCTTCGATGGTCAGGTCAAGGCAAGGTGCCAGGGCCGTGTCGATCTCGGTCAGGTTGGCATGCACACCGTGAAGGATGTCGTGGAAGTAGCTCTGGTCGGCGAAGGTGAAGTCGTTATCGACGCGGAACTGCGCTTCGATTTCGCTCAGCGAAGCGCCGGCCATCAGACGCTGGTACAGCGCCTGGGTCGCAAGTTGACGCGCTTTACGGCGCTTCTCGCTTTTGGATGGCTTACCGGCATCCGCAGGGCGTGGGTCCTGAGGGTTGAACTGATCGCTTTCGTCGGAAATCACTTGGCCTCCAACTGCGACAGCAGGCTAACCATTTCCAGCGCGGACAGAGCAGCTTCAGCGCCTTTGTTACCGGCCTTGGTGCCGGAACGCTCGATGGCTTGTTCGATGGAATCTACGGTCAGTACGCCAAACGCGACGGGTACGCCGAACTCCATGGACACCTGGGCCAAGCCCTTGGTGCATTCGCCGGCCACGTATTCGAAGTGCGGAGTGCCACCACGAATGACCGCGCCCAGGGCGATGATCGCCGCGTATTCACCCTGCTGTGCAACTTTTTGCGCAACCAGTGGAATTTCGAAGGCGCCAGGGGCACGGATGATAGTGATATCGCTCTCGCTCACACCGTGGCGAACCAAGGCGTCAACGGCACCGCTTACCAGGCTTTCAACCACGAAGCTGTTGAAACGGCCAACCACTAGGGCATAGCGGCCTTTGGGGGCGATGAAGGTACCTTCGATGGTCTTCAGGGTCATTCGACAAATCTCTTAAAGAGCCGGGACGCGAAAAGTGCGCCCCTCAGTGATGTTTTAACCGCGAACAAAGCGCAAAAATCGCCAGCCTTTATTCGGAGGGCACGTATTCTACAACTTCCAGGTCGAAACCGGATATCGCATTAAATTTCATCGGTGCGCTCATCAGGCGCATTTTGCGTACGCCCAGGTCGCGAAGGATCTGCGAACCGGCACCGACGATGCTGTAGGTGGTCGGTTTTTTCACCGGCACCTGATCGGCGGTTTCGCGGATATGCGCCAGCAACACGTCACCATCCACCGGGTTGCCCAACAGCAACACCACACCGCTGCCTGCCTCGGAGACCGCAGCCATGGCGGCGCGCAGGCTCCAACGGCCCGGTTGCTTGACCATCAGCAGGTCGCGCAGCGGGTCCATGTTGTGCACGCGCACCAGGGTCGGCTCTTCAGCGCAAATCTTGCCCAGGGTCAGCGCCATGTGCACGTCGCCTTCCACTGAATCACGGTAGGTCACCAAATTGAATTGGCCCAGTTCGCTGTCCAGCGGCTGCTCGGCAATCCGCTGAACGGTACGTTCGTGGATCATGCGGTAGTGAATCAGGTCGGCAATGGTGCCGATTTTGAGGTTGTGTTCGGCGGCAAAGGCTTCAAGTTCAGTACGACGGGCCATGGTGCCGTCGTCGTTCATCACTTCGCAGATCACCCCGCTTGGCTCGAAACCAGCCATGCGCGCCAGGTCGCAGGCGGCTTCGGTGTGGCCGGCGCGAGCGAGGGTGCCGCCCGGTTGGGCCATCAGTGGGAAGATGTGACCCGGGCTGACGATGTCTTCAGCCTTGGCGTCTTTGGCGGCGGCAGCTTGCACCGTACGTGCGCGGTCTGCGGCAGAAATACCGGTGGTCACGCCGGAGGTGGCTTCAATCGATACGGTGAACTTGGTGCCAAAACCCGAGCCATTGCGCGGCGCCATCAGCGGCAGCTTGAGCAATTCGCAACGCTCACGGCTCATGGGCATACAGATCAGCCCACGGGCGTGCTTGGCCATGAAGTTGATGTGCTCAGCCTTGCACGCTTCGGCGGCCATGATGATGTCGCCTTCGTTCTCACGGTCTTCGTCATCCATCAGGATGACCATCTTGCCTTGGCGGATGTCTTCAACCAGTTCTTCGATGCTATTGAGCGCCACGCGGCACCCCCTTGGTCAGGATTTCAGGTAGCCGTTAGCGGCTAAAAAACTTTCAGTGATGTTCCCAGAAGCTGGCTCTGCGGCCTTATCGCCCAACAACAGGCGCTCCAGGTAACGGGCAAGCAAGTCAACTTCCAGATTCACCCGGCGACCTGGCTGGTACGACGCCATGATGGTTTCGCTCAGGGTGTGGGGAATGATGGTCAGTTCAAAGTCGGCGCCATTCACGGCGTTCACGGTCAGGCTGGTGCCGTCGACGGTGATCGAGCCTTTGTGGGCGATGTACTTGGCCAGTTCTTTTGGCGCACGGATGCGAAATTCCACGGCACGCGCGTTTTCGCTGCGCGAAACCACTTCGCCGACGCCGTCGACGTGGCCGCTGACCAAGTGGCCGCCCAGACGCGTGGTCGGGGTCAGGGCTTTTTCCAGGTTGACCGGGCTGCCGGCCTTGAGGTCGTTCATCGCGGTGCAGTCCAGGGTTTCCCGGCTGACATCGGCGGCAAAGCCGTTGCCCGGCAGCTCGATGACGGTCAGGCATACACCGCTGACGGCGATGCTGTCGCCCAACTTGACGTCGCCGAGATCCAGCTTGCCGGTTTCAACCAGCAGGCGGATGTCGCCGCCTTTGGGGGTCATGGCACGGATGCTGCCGATGGATTCGATAATGCCGGTGAACATGGCCTTCTCCTGGAAAACGGGACGGGCGTTTGAGCGCCCGGTCAGAATTATACGCTCGCTGGTGGCATAGGTATGGCAGTGACTCGCCAGTCGTCGCCAACAGCGCGCATTTCAGTGATCTTGAGTTGGGGGGCGTCGGCCAGTTTCTCAAGCGGCCAGTCCAGCAAAGGCCGGGCGGCGGAGCCGAGGAACTTGCCGGCGACGAATATCACGTACTCGTCCACCAGCCCTTGCTGGGCAAACGCGCCCGCCAGGCTCGGCCCGGCTTCGACCAACACTTCGTTGACGCCACGGGCGGCCAGGGCGACCAGCGCCGAACGCAGGTCAACCTGACCGTCAACGCCCGGCACAACCAGGCACTCGGGGCCACGGGGGAATTGGTTCTCCGGCGTCACACAGGTGATCACCAACGCCGGGCCAGCCTTGAAGAACGGCGCGTTGAGCGGTACCCGCAGGCGCCCGTCGATCAACACGCGCAACGGCGGGCGGGACATGGCCAGCGCCGTGTTGGCTTCATCCAGGCCCAATTCAGCGGCGCGCACGGTCAGCCGGGCGCCGTCGGCCAAGACGGTATCGGCACCGGTCAACACCACACTGGCCTCGGCACGCAGGCGCTGCACGGCGGCGCGGGCAGCTGGGCCGGTGATCCATTGGCTTTCGCCGCTGGCCATCGCGGTGCGGCCGTCCAGGCTCATCGCCAGCTTGACCCGCACAAACGGCAGGCCGTGTTCCATGCGTTTGAGGAAACCCGGGTTCAGCGCGCGCGCTTCACTTTCCAGCACGCCACTGCAGGTTTCGATACCGGCTTGCGCCAATCGCCGCAAACCGCGGCCGGCCACTTCGGGGTTCGGGTCCTGCATCCCGGCCACCACCCGCGCCACACCGGCGGTCACCAGTGCGTCGGCACACGGCGGTGTGTGCCCATGATGGCTGCAAGGTTCCAACGTCACGTAGACCGTGGCGCCGCGCGCCTTGTCGCCAGCGGCGCGCAGGGCATTCGGTTCGGCGTGGGGTTCGCCGGTGCGCTCATGCCAGCCTTCGCCGACAATCTGCCCGTCACGCACAATCACGCAACCCACACGCGGGTTGGGGTGAGTGGTGTACACGCCCTTGCGCGCCAATTCGAGGGCGCGTGCCATGTAATGGGCGTCGAGCACAGCCTGTTCAGCAGAGGGTGGGTTCATTTCTTGACCGGCTCACGGGCCAGGCGGTCGATTTCTTCGCGGAACTCATTGAGGTCCTGGAAGCGTCGATACACCGAGGCGAAACGGATATAGGCGACTTCGTCGAGCTTTTGCAGCTCGCCCATCACCAGCTCTCCAACCACCAGGCTCTTGACCTCGCGCTCGCCGGTCGCGCGCAGCTTGTGCTTGATATGCGCCAGCGCCGCCTCCAGCCGCTCGACACTCACCGGGCGTTTTTCCAGGGCGCGCTGCATACCGGCGCGCAGTTTTTCTTCGTCGAAAGGCTGGCGACTGCCGTCGGACTTGATCAGACGTGGCAGTACCAGTTCGGCGGTTTCGAAGGTGGTGAAACGTTCACCGCAGCCAGAGGCCAGGCATTCGCGCCGGCGACGTACTTGATCGCCCTCGGCGACCAGACGCGAGTCAATGACCTTGGTGTCGTTGGCACCGCAGAAGGGACAGTGCATGGTGGCAGGCAACAAAAAAAGGGAGGGCCATGGTAGCGCATCCCTGTGGCAAGACAAGCCATAGCCTTTACGGTATATAGGCTGACTATTATGTTTCATATTTTTTAAGCCACGGATTTTGTCCTTTCTGGAGCCGTACATGCAGTTACGACCACTTGTTTTACTCGCCCTGTTCAGTTTTCTGGTCGCCTGCAGCAGCGAAGCCCCCAAGCCTTCGACGCCTCAACCAACGCCCGCCCAAGAGAAAAAAGTCCCAGGCATTGAAGACCTCGGCCCCCTACCGGCCTATCAACGGGAAATCAATGGCAACCTCACCAACATCCCCGCCGGTGCCGAAGTCGAACTGGCACTGCTGGTGATCGACGAGCGCAACCGCCCGCAGCAACTGCTCGCCAGCAGCGTATTGACCGGCAACGGCAAGCCCCTGGCCTTCCGCCTGCGCTTCAACCCCGAAGCCTTCCCGGCCGGTGCACGCGTTGAACTGCGTGGGCGCGCCAGCCAGTCCGGCCAGTTGATCTTGCACCTGCCCGCCGTGCACATCACCCAGGCGATTACTCAGACCACCGGCCCCCTGCAACTCGTCAAGGCACCATGACGCCACCGCTGGACTTGCAACGTGCCCTCAGCGAACTAATCGGCGACGCACACCTGGTGCCCTGCCCGCTGCCGGGCACCGAGTTATCGTTGTGGCTGTTGGACGCGGACAACATGGACCGCGCCTTCAGCCCCGAAGAAACCCGGCGCATCCTGCATGAGCCGCCGTACTGGAGTTTTTGCTGGGCCAGCGGTTTGGCGCTGGCGCGCTACCTGGCGGCGAACCCGCAGTGGGTCGCCGGCAAACGTGTGCTGGATTTCGGCGCCGGTTCCGGCGTGGCCGCAATCGCCGCCGTCAAGGCGGGCGCACAGGAAGTGGTGGCCTGCGACCTTGACCCATTGGCCTTGGCGTCCTGCCGGGCGAATGCTGAGCTCAACGGCGTGCAGCTGGGTTATTCAGCGGACTTTTTCGCCGAAGCCGACCGCTTCGACCTGATCCTGGTCGCCGATGTGCTCTACGACCGTGCCAACCTGGCGCTGCTCGACCAGTTCCTGACGCGCGGCCGCGAAGCCCTGGTGGCTGATTCGCGGGTGCGGGACTTCCAGCACCCGGCTTATCAGCGTCTGGGAATCCTTGATGCGCTGACGTTGCCCGACTTGGCCGAGCCTTGGGAGTTCCGCAAGGTGAGCCTGTACCATTCGCGGCGCCCTTGAGGCCATCGCGGGCAAGCCCGCTCCCACAGTTGACCGCGCCCCTCTGTGGGCGCTGGCGTGCCTGCGAGAGCGATCGTGAATCAACCACGCTTTCAGCCAACCGTGGCAGCCCTTATAGTTGCCCCATTCCCGCTTTATTCGAGATGCCCCATGAGTGAGCCCACGCCGTACATCTTCGACGTCACCACCGCCAACTTCGACCAGGCAGTTATTCAGAACTCCTTCGAAAAACCCGTACTCGTGGATTTCTGGGCCGAGTGGTGCGCGCCGTGCAAGGCGTTGATGCCCATGTTGGCGAAAATTGCCGAGCGTTATCAGGGCGAGTTGCTGCTGGCCAAGGTCGATTGCGAGGCCGAGCAGGATATCGTCGCGCGCTTTGGCATTCAAAGCCTGCCCACCGTGGTGCTGTTCAAGGACGGCCAGCCGGTGGATGGGTTTGCCGGGGCGCAGCCGGAGTCGGCGGTGCGGGGGATGCTGGAGCCGCATGTGCAGATGCCGCCGCCCGCCGCGGCTGACCCGTTGGAACAGGCCCAGGCGCTGTTTGCCGAAGGCCGTATCAGCGACGCCGAAGCGGTGCTGGTGGCACTATTGGGCGAAGACAACACCAATGCCGCCGCCCTGATCCTGTACGCGCGCTGCCTGGCCGAACGCGGTGAGTTGGGCGAAGCCCAGGCCGTGCTCGACGCGGTGAAAAGCGATGATCACAAAGCCGCCCTCGCCGGGGCCAAGGCGCAGATCACCTTCCTGCGCCAGGCTGCCGACCTGCCCGACGCCGCCGACTTGAAAAGCCGCCTGGCGCAAAACCCGCAGGACGATGAAGCGGCCTACCAGTTGGCGATTCAGCAACTGGCACGCCAGCAATACGATGCGGCGCTGGAAGGTTTGCTCAAGCTGTTTATCCGCAACCGCAGCTACAGCGAAGGCTTGCCACACAAGACCTTGCTGCAGGTGTTCGAACTGCTCGGCAATGACCACCCGTTGGTCACCGTGTACCGGCGCAAGTTGTTCGCTGCGCTGTATTAATCGCCGACCCAACTGTACAGCGGCGTATCGCCGCCGCTGGCTACCTTCACCTTGGCGCTATGGCGCAGACGCACCAGCAGGCGCTTGCCTGAAGCCGCATCGCCGGCCAAGCCTTCCAACTGGTCGAGCAATTCCAGCCCGTTGAGTTGCCCGGCCATGCGCAACAGGTCCTGGGCGCTCTGCCACAGATCGTCGCTCTGTTTGACCGGCGCAGCCGTTGGCTCGCTCGGCGCGGGGGCCGCGTGCAAGTGGGCGCCCAAGCGCGCCCAATCGCCGTCGTCCAGCTCCAGGGTCAAGTCCACCGGCAGGTCGCCGACGGTTCCACGAATTCGCAACATCGCCCTTACTCCTGCACTTTTCTGACAGGCATGCTCCCACGCGGCTTGCGCAACGCCAAGCGGGCGGTCAAACTCTGGCACTATTGTTATAAGATCACATAACAAAACTTTCATGTTCTGGAGCCTTCTCATGCGCCGTCTGCTGCTTGCTTTGCCGTTTGCCCTGTTGCCATTGGCTATCGCCCATGCTCACGACGATCATGACCATGAGCACGGCAGCCTAGGCGCTCATGAACACGGCGTCGGCCGCCTCAACGCAGTGCTCGACGGCCAGGCCCTGGCGCTTGAGCTGGACAGCCCGGCAATGAACCTGGTGGGTTTCGAACACCTGGCCACCAGCGCCGCCGACAAAGCCAAGGTTGCCGCCGCACGCAAACAGCTGGAAAACCCGCTGGCGCTGTTCAACCTGCCCAAGTCCGCCGGTTGCGTGATCAGCACCCAGGAACTCAACAGCCCGTTGTTCGGCGACAAGCCTGAAGCCGATCATGACGACGATGACGACCACGCCACCGACGGCAAAGGCACGGCCGCCCACGAACATCATCACGACCACAGCGAAATCCACGCCCACTACCAGTTCACCTGCGCCACGCCAACAGCCCTGAGCAATCTGGACCTGAGCCAGGTGTTCAAGACCTTCCCCGCCACCCAGAAAATTCAGGTACAACTGATCAGCCCAAGCGGCCAGCAAGGTGTGGAAGCAACGGCCCAGGCAGCTACCCTGAAATTCTGATCTAAAAAAACCAGTCACTGCGGGAGCTGGCTTGCCTACTCCCACAGGTGATCGGCGCCATTTCCTACAACCAGGCGACACTGATTTCCCATGACCCAAGCGTTAATCGAACTGTCCGACCTGGGCTTCAACTGGCCCGGCCACCCACAGTTGCTGGACATCCCCGCCTTCCGCCTGGAAGCTGGCGAAACCCTGTTTCTCAAAGGCCCCAGCGGCAGTGGCAAAACCACGCTGCTCGGGCTGTTGGGCGGTGTACAGAAACCCAGCCAGGGCAGCATTCGCCTGCTCGGCCAGGAGCTGACCGCACTCTCGGCCGGCGCCCGCGACCGCTTCCGCGTCGACCACACCGGCTATATTTTCCAGCAGTTCAACCTGCTGCCATTTTTGTCGGTGCGCGAGAACGTCGAGCTGCCTTGCCACTTCTCCAAGCTGCGCGCACAACGGGCGATTCAGCGCCACGGCAGCGTTGACCAGGCTGCCGCGACCTTGCTCGCGCACCTGGGCTTAAAGGATAAAGACCTGCTGGAGCGCCGTGCCGACTCACTGTCCATCGGCCAGCAACAACGGGTGGCTGCTGCCCGTGCGTTGATCGGCCAACCGGAACTGGTGATTGCCGACGAACCCACCTCGGCCCTGGACTACGACGCTCGCGAAGCCTTCATTCAGCTGTTGTTTGCCGAATGCCGTGACGCCGGTGCCAGCCTGTTGTTTGTCAGCCATGACCAGAGCCTCGCGCCGCTGTTCGACCGCCACCTGTCGCTGGCCGAACTCAATCGCGCCGCCACGCCCGCAGAGGTTTGAGATGTATTTGTTTCGTCTAGCCATGGCCAGCCTGGCTAACCGCCGCTTTACCGCGATCCTCACCGCCTTCGCCATCGCGCTTTCAGTCTGCTTGTTGCTCGCGGTGGAGCGCGTGCGGGTTGAAGCGCGCAACAGTTTCGCCAGCACCATCAGCGGCACCGACCTGATCGTCGGCGCGCGCTCGGGCTCGGTCAACTTGCTGCTGTACTCGGTGTTCCGCATCGGCAACGCCACCAACAACATCCGTTGGGACAGCTTTGAACACTTCGCCGCCAGCCCGCAGGTGAAATGGGCGATCCCGATTTCCCTCGGCGACTCGCACCGTGGCTATCGGGTGATGGGCACCAACGAATCCTACTTCGAGCACTACCAGTACGGCCGCAAGCAACACCTCGAACTGGCCAGCGGCCGCGCCTTCGCCACCGACCCATTTGAAGTGGTGCTCGGTGCCGAAGTGGCCGATGCGCTGCATTACACGCTGGGCGACAAGCTGGTACTGGCGCATGGTGTCGCGGTGGTCAGCCTGGTGAAACACGATGACAAGCCGTTCACCGTGGTTGGCATTCTCAAGCGCACCGGCACGCCGGTTGACCGTACGCTGCACATCAGCCTCGGCGGTATGGAAGCGATTCATATTGATTGGCACAACGGCGTGCCGGCCCAGGGCAAAGGCCGCATCAGCGCCGATCAGGCACGCAATATGGACCTGACCCCGCAAGCCATCACCGCGTTTATGCTCGGCCTGAACAACAAGATTTCCACCTTCGCCCTGCAACGCGAGATCAACGAATTCCGTGGCGAACCGATGCTGGCGATCCTGCCCGGCGTGGCCCTGCAAGAGCTGTGGAGCATGATGGGCACCGCCGAAAAAGCGCTGTTCGTGATCTCGCTGTTCGTGGTGCTGACGGGTTTGATTGGCATGCTCACGGCGATCCTCACCAGCCTCAACGAGCGCCGCCGCGAAATGGCGATCCTGCGTTCGGTGGGCGCCCGGCCCTGGCATATCGCAACGTTGCTGATCTTCGAAGCCTTCGCCCTGGCTTTGTCCGGCGTGGTGGCGGGCGTCGGCTTGTTGTACGTGTGCATCGCCGCGTCGCGCGGCTACTTGCAGGCCAACTATGGCCTGGACCTGCCGATGTCGTGGCCCAGCGAATATGAATGGACGTTGCTCGCCGGTATCCTGGCGGCGGCGCTGTTGATGGGCAGCGTGCCCGCGTGGCGCGCCTACAGACAATCCTTGGCCGATGGCCTGTCCATACGTTTATGAGGAAGGCGTCGATGCGTCGTGCCCTGTTTGCATTGTTGCTGTGGGTGGTGGTGCCCGCCTGGGCGCAAGATCAGCCCAAGGACCTGTCCTGGCAGGAGATGATCCCGCCGGACGCGCCGCCGGAAATCCCCAATATGAAGCCGCTGCACGACTTGTCGAACATGGCCGATGCGTTGTCGGTCGAGTCGGCGCCGGCCGCGAAACAGGACTTGCCCAACGCGCCGGTGGTGCAGAGCCTCGACGGTAAGCACATCCGTTTGCCGGGTTACATCGTGCCGCTGGAAGTCAGCGAAGAAGGCCGCACCACCGAGTTCTTGCTGGTGCCGTATTTCGGCGCGTGCATCCATGTGCCGCCACCGCCGTCGAACCAGATCGTGCATGTGAAAAGCGAAATCGGGGTGAAACTCGATGAGCTGTACCAGCCGTATTGGATCGAAGGCGAGATGCAGGTCAAACCGTCTTCGAGTGAATTGGCGGATGCCGGTTATCAGATGGATGCGCAGAAAATTTACGTCTACGAACTTCAAGAGTAGCGGGTTATTACGGTTTCATTGAGCTGAGTCAAAAGCCCGACAGGAACGATCTTTACCATTGGATGTATCTCTTTTAATACATCCTCTGGAGCTCCCATGAACAAGTCCCTGCTCGGCGCGTCGCTTGTCGCGCTCGCCCTCTGCGCCCCTGCCGCCCATGCTCATGAAGCGGGCGATATTCTGATTCGAGCCGGTGCAATCACCGTGAATCCGAAGGCAGACAGCAGCAGCGTCAAGGTTGATCAGGGCCCTTTGGCAGGCACCAACCTGGGCGGCAAGGCGACCATGAGCAGCGACACTCAATTGGGTCTTAACTTCGCCTACATGCTGACCAACCACGTTGGTATCGAATTGCTGGCGGCCACACCGTTCGAGCATGACGTGAAGATCAAGAACACGGCCCTCGGCGCTGCCAACGGCAAGCTCGGTACGCTGAAACACCTGCCGCCAACCTTGAGCGTCGTGTACTACCCACTGGACAATAAATCCGCCTTCCAGCCGTACGTGGGCGCCGGTATCAACTACACCTGGATCTACGACGAGCACGTCAGCAGCCGCGCCGAACAAGCTGGTTTCAGCAACTTCAAGGCGGAGAACTCTTGGGGCTGGGCCGCGCAGATCGGCGCCGACTACATGATCAACGACAAGTGGATGATCAACGCCCAGGCGCGTTACATCGACATCAGCACCAAGGCCACCGTGGACAATAACGCGCTGGGCCAAGGCACCCGCGCCAAGGTCAACGTGGACGTCGACCCGATGGTTTACATGGTCGGTATCGGCTACAAGTTCTAAACCCGGTTTAAGTCACACTGCATAACCCATGTGGGAGCGGGCTTGCTCGCGAAAGCGGTGGGTCAGTCGACTGAGTTGTTGACTGACACTGCGCATTCGCGAGCAAGCCCGCTCCCACATTTTTGGTTTGTGTGGCGTCAGCTGCGCCGGTAGAACCGATCCAGCAACGCCGGTAACCCCGCCCGCCAGGCGCGTGGCTTGATGCCGAAGGTGTGCAGGATCTTCTTGCAAGCCAGCACCGCATGTTGTGGTTCATCCGCCGCATCCGGCCGGGCCGCATGGGCCTGGGCTGTAGGGGATTCAATCGCCAATGGGTGGAAACTGCGCGCTTCGGTAAGAATCGCCTGGCCCAGCGCCAACGGCGTGGTCGCCTCGTGCCCGGCGTAGTGATAAGTGCCCCACAGCGGCGCCGCGCAATCAAGTTGCTTGAGCACCGAGATGATCACCCGCGCCGCGTCGTCCACCGGCGTCGGGTTGCCGCGCCGATCATCGGCCATCAGTAACTCATCCGGCGTCTCGGCCCGGGCCAAAAAGCGCCCGAGGGTGCCGTCGACGCTGTCATCGAGCAACCAGCCAAAGCGCAGCAACACATGCTGCGGGCACGTGGCGCGCACGCTCTGTTCGATGCGCCACAACGCCTGGCCGCGCAGGCCCAGGGGCACCGGCTCGTCTTTTTCGCTGTAGGCGGTCGCGCGGGAGCCATCGAATACGCGGTAACTGGACGGCTGCAGCAAGGTGATGCTGTGGTGTTGGCACAGTTCGGCCAGGCGTTCGATAGCGAATTCCTGAGCGGCCAAACGGGTTTCGCTGACCGCTTCGGCCTGAAACCAGTCGAAATAGTAGGCGAGGTTGATCAACGCATCGGGACGGGTGTCGTCGAGCAATTGGGTGAGGCTCGCGGCATCCCAGCCGTCTTGGGGCGGTTTGGGGGCGAGGAAACCGATGTCTTCCTCTGCACCGAGGCGAATCAGCGCCTGCCCGAGGGCATTCCCGCCGCCCAGTAACATAAGGCGCATTCGCATAGAGTGTGCAGGCCCGGTCTGTTTGGAACGATGGTTATTGTCGACGGGCGGGTAACGCCTGCCGTAGGTTTATTCCAGAATCGTTGCATTTTGCGGGTTTGTAGCGCAACCGTCACGGACAAAGTGCGGGGTTGCAACTTGGCACCGCTGGTTGCATATGAGGGTTATGAACCTTCCTGAATCAACCGACACGGTCTTGGACGGCTTTCACCCCGCCGTCAGCACCTTGTCGGCACGCTGTTGCCGGGCAGTAAGGTGCCGGCGGTGAGTGGCGCGGGATCAGTAGGCGGTGCAGGAGAAGTTGATCAGGCAGTGAACCTGTATTGACCGCACTGGCCTCATCGCGGCATAGGTATCTACACATCTTTTTATGGGTTGAATTCTTTGGTTGTCGCGGGGGCGCTGGGTATGTATCCGTAATTTGGGTAACGGATATGTACTCATATCTACCTGAAAACCCCGTAGAAAAGCTTAGCGCAACACAAAAAATTGCGTAGATACCCCTGCTCATCGCGCGCAAGCACGGCTCCCACATGGGAACGCATTCCCACTGTGTGTGGCTTGCCTGCGATGAGGCCCGCACGGCCACCACGAATTATTGAGGCCTGGGCTGCTCGGTCAACACCACCGAAGCCTGCACCTCGGCATCCGGCTCATCCACCTCGGCTGCGCGCTTAGGTAACCACACCGGCTGTGGATAAGTTTGCGCGAAGCGCACCTCATCACAGTTATCCACACGCTTTTTCAAACGCTGGTTAAACGCACGGCTCACCGCATATTGCCCGCCCGACACCGTGCGGAACTGCGCGGTGAGCACCACGCCGTTGAGGTCCATTTTGTCGACGCCGAACACCTCCAGGGGCCCTTGCAGGTTGTACTTGAGGAACACGTCGTCGCGAATCGACTGCCCCGTCTCGCGGATCAGCTCCACAGCCTTGTCCACGTCGGTGTCATAGGTGAACTGCACCGAGAAGAAGGCATAGGCAAATTGCCGCGACTGGTTGGTGACCGCCTTGATCTGCCCGAACGGCACCGAGTGCACAAAACCCTTGCCGTCGCGCAGACGCAGAGTGCGGATGGTCAGGCCTTCGACCGTACCGGCGTGGCCGGAGTCGAGCACCACCCAATCGCCAATGGACAGCGTGTCTTCGATGATGATGAACAGGCCGGTGATCACGTCCTGCACCAGTTGCTGGGAACCAAAACCGATGGCTAGGCCGACCACACCGGCACCGGCCAGCAGCGGCGCGACGTTGATACCCAGGTTCGCCATGGTGGTGATTGCGCAGATCACCACCAGGACGATTTTCACCGCGTTACGCAGCAGCGGCAGGATGGTTTTGATCCGGGTACTGGGCTGGCGGCTGGCGTGTTTATTCACCGGTGGCTTCAACGCTTCCTGGATCGCAGTGTCGAGCACCACCCAGAACAGCCAGGTCAGCAGCAGGATCAGACCGATGCTGCTGAGTGAGCCGCTAATGGCGCGGCCCACCGAATTGCGCTGGGCAAACTCGAACAGCGAGATACCCCAGATACGCCCGAGGATTTCAATAAACGCGATGGCCATGGCAATGCGCAAGAGCGCGTACAACAGGCTGAGGAAACGTTCTTTGTAAGCACTGCTGCGCTGAATCGCCGCCTGGCTGCGGGACTTGAACAGGTGTTGCAGCACCGTGCTGAGAAACACCGTGCCGATCAGCAAGAGGGTGGTCAACAACGCGCAGCGCAGGGCCTCCTGGTTATCGTCGCCGGCGCCGATCAAGTTGATGGCAGAGACCAGCACCATCAATAGAATCGGCCAATACCACAACCCGGAAAATACCCGCAGCGATTGCTGCAACTCTGGGTGTTTGAGGCGCTGGGCCAGTGGCCGATTGCGGATCAAATGCGCCACCGGACGACGCAGGCGCACCACTAACACACCGAAAATCACCGCCGCGAACAGGCCGGTGAACACCGCGATGCTGCTGGTGATATTGCCACCCAGTTGCCGAGCGATTTGCGGGCTGGTCAGCGCGTCGCTGAGGGCAGCGAGGAAGCCGATCAGGAACAGCGGCTTGGGGCAGTAGTCACGAATGATCCGTACCGCAGGACGTTTGTGGCCGACGTTGAACATGACGTTAACGCACAACAACATTGAAGTGGAAAAAATGCCGCTGCTGGTCGCGTAGGCGAAACACAGCGCCAGCGCGCGCCCCGCAGACGAGGGCAAGAAGTGGCTGACGTAGAGGGTCAGCGGCAGGCAAATAATGGCCGCCATCGTATAGGGCACCACATACCCAAGTACCGCTTGCAGGCGCTCGCGCTGTTCGACGAAATGCCGCCGACACAAGCGTTGCACCATAAAGCGCCCCAGCAGCATCAACACCGCAAAGGCACCCACCCATACCGCGGACAGCAACAGGAAGTCCCCGGCCACGCTCCACGGCGAACGTTCGGCGGCCTGGTCGACCAACCGCCCTACTTCGTCCGCCGCACGATCGGCACGCAGACGCCAGACGTCGATGAGGTTTTGATTAAGGTCGAGTTTGTCCTGGACGTCGTCGATGCTGGCGCTGATAGCGCCAAGCAGGCCGCCTTCTACCAACAACTCCGGCTTGGCGGGCGTTTGCGGTGCGGGCCCGGCGGCCGCCGCTTGCAGTGCACCGCTACTGCAAAACAGCAGCGCCCCGAGCAGTAATGCAGCCTTTAGATTCAGCAAAACACCGCGCTCCTTCAGCAGGGTCTGTTAGGAACTGACGGGTTTTCATCCTGATCGTTCCCTGGCGTTGTCCGCACAAGCCAGCACCCGACACTGCGCGCCTGATTGAGCAACACCATCAATCTCATGGGGGAGCGGGCTTGCCTGCTGCACATTTTTTACCCTGTACCGTCTGTAGGACCGTGGAAACTTTCCAGCAAAAACGGCAGTCATCCCAAAACGGAGGTCACTTGACCCTACATCCACGGGAGCAACCATGGCGGCGATTTACATCGGCATTTCCGGCTGGCGCGGGGGGGTCTACCCCGAGGGGCTGACCCAGAAACGCGAATTGCACGTTGCGTCACGCGCCGTCCACCACAACGAGCACAACATCGAGCCGAGCGCATTGGCGAAGCCTGCGGTGTTGCTATGACGCATCCGGAGTTGATCCCCGCCACGCCCACTACAGCCATCACCCGCTTCACGGTGCTGACGGTGAATATCCACAAGGGCTTCACCGCGTTGAATCGACGTTTCATCCTGCCCGAGTTGCGTGAAGCGGTGCGCAGCGTGGGGGCCGACATGGTGTTCCTGCAGGAAATTCACGGCACCCACGAACGCCATCCCGAGCGCTACAGTGATTGGCCGAAAATGCCGCAGTATGAATTCCTCGCCGACAGCATCTGGCCTCAGTTTGCCTATGGGCGTAACGCGGTCTACCCGCATGGCGACCACGGCAATGCGCTGCTGTCGAAATTCCAGATCGTGCGCTACGACAACCTCGACATCTCGCAAAGCGGCCATGAAAGTCGTGGCCTGCTGCACTGTGTGCTGCGCCTGCCAGGCACCGGGCAGGAGGTACACGCAATTTGCATGCACTTGGGTTTGCGCGAGGAGCATCGCCAGCAGCAATTGCGTTTGCTCGAACAGCGCATCAGCGAGATTCCCGCTGATGCACCGCTGGTGATCGCCGGTGATTTCAACGACTGGCGCCACAAGGCCGACCTGAGCCGCAGCGGCCTCAAGGAAGTGTTCGTCCAAACCTATGGCAAGCCCGCGCGCACCTTCCCGGCGCGTCTGCCGTTGCTGGCGCTGGATCGCATCTATGTGCGCAACTTGAAAATCCACAACCCCAAGGTGCTGACGACCCGACCTTGGTCCCATCTGTCAGACCACGTGCCGCTGTCAGTGGAGATCGAGCTATGAGTGTCGCGGTAGAGCACATTGCCACCGATCAGCCGCCGGATGCGTCCAAGGCACGTGATCTCGATTACGGCTGGCAGGAAGGCAACCAGCTCGAGCTGCTGGAGAACGGCGAGGCGTACTTTGCGAAGGTCTTTGACGCGATGCGCGAGGCACAGCGGGAGATCCTGCTGGAGACGTTTATCCTTTTTGAAGACAAGGTCGGTCATGAACTCAAAAGTATTCTGATCGAGGCGGCGCAGCGCGGCGTGAAGGTGGTGGCCAGCCTGGATGGGTTCGGCTGCGGCGAGCTGAGCCCTGCCTTTCTCGGCGAGCTGGCGCAGGCGGGCGTGTTGGTGCAGATGTTCGACCCGGCGCCGAAAATATTGGGGGTTCGCACCAACTGGTTTCGTCGTCTGCATCGCAAGATTGTGGTGGTGGACGCGACGGTAGCGTTTATTGGCGGGATCAATTTTTCGGCGGATCACTTGGCTGATTTCGGTCCCGAAGCCAAGCAGGATTACGCCGTACACATCATCGGCCCAGCAGTGGCAGACCTGCACCACTTTGCCCTCGCACAAAGCGGTCGCCAGGTTCGCTCCCGGCGCGGCTGGCGACGGCGCCAGCAACGACCGTCGCTGTGGACAACTGCTAACGGCGAGGGCCTTGTGCGCCTGATTTATCGCGACAACCTGCAGCACCGCGACGACATCGAAGAGGCGTATATCCACGCGCTGAGCAAGGCGCAAAAACGCGTGGTGATTGCCAACGCGTACTTCTTCCCCGGCTACCGCTTGCTGCGCGAGATCCGCAATGCCGCGCGCCGTGGCGTGCACGTGCAACTGATCATGCAGGGCCAGCCGGATGTGCTGTTGGCCAAGCTGGCGGCGCGCATGCTCTACGACTATCTGCTCAAGGATGGCGTGGTGATTCACGAATATTGCCAACGCCCGCTGCACGGCAAAGTTGCGCTGGTGGATGACGAATGGAGCACCGTGGGCTCGAGCAACTTGGACCCATTGAGCCTGTCACTGAACCTGGAAGCCAACGTGCTGATTCGCGACCGTGCGTTCAATCAGCAACTGTATGAGCGCCTGGAAGTACTCGCGAAAAATCATTGCCAGACCATGCCGGAAAACCGCAAGCCACGCTTGTGGTTATGGCGGTTGACCGTGGGGTTTCTGGTGTTTCATGTGATGCGCCATTTCCCCGCATTGACGGGCTGGCTACCGGCGCACAAACCGCGCTTGAAACCCTTTGAGAGCCAGGCCCATGACTGCTGAAGCCGGCAGCTCGCGCCTCAAGCGCTGGAAGAAACCGCTGACCATCGCCTTCTTTCTGGTGCTGATCGTGCTGTTCACCTTGCTCGCTCGGCGCATCGACTGGAGCGACGTGCTGCAGACGCTGGGTGACTTCAAACTGCGCACGCTGTTGATCGCTGGCGTGCTGACCTTGTGCAGCTTTCTGGTCTACGCCAGCTTCGATCTGATCGGCCGCACCTACATTCGCCAATCTCTGACGTGGAAGCAGATCCTGCCGGTGGGGATTATCAGCTATGCGTTTAACCTCAACCTGAGTGCGTGGGTCGGTGGCATCGCCATGCGTTATCGGCTGTATTCGCGGCTCGGGGTGAGCACCGGCAATATCGCCAAGATTCTTGGCCTGAGCCTGGCCACCAATTGGTTTGGCTACATGGCACTGGCCGGCGTGGTGTTCAGCAGCGGGTTGGTGACAATGCCGCCGGGCTGGAAGGTCAGCACGTTTGCCTTGCAGGGCATTGGGGTGTTGCTGGTGTTGGTCAGCCTGGGTTATCTCGCAGCCTGCCGGTTTTCAAAAAAACGCGCGTGGTCGATCAAGGGCATCGAGATCAACCTGCCTTCTTTGCGCATGGCCTGTTTGCAGTTGGCGTTGGGCGCGTTGAATTGGTCATTGATGGCGGCAGTGATCTTTACCTTGTTGCCAGCCAAGTTGGACTATCCACTGGTGTTGGGGGTGTTGCTGATCAGCGCGATTGCCGGTGTGGTCACCCATATCCCGGCCGGGCTCGGGGTGCTGGAGGCTGTGTTTATCGGACTGTTGCAGCATGAGGCGTCGCGGGGCAGTCTGCTCGCGGGGTTGATTGCCTACCGGGCGATCTACTTTATTTTGCCGCTGTTGATCGCGCTGGTGATGTACCTCGGGGTTGAGGCTAAGGCCAAGGCGTTGCGAGTGAGGAAGACACCTGCCTGAGAAATGTGTGAGTGGTCTGGCGCCTTCGCGAGCACGCCCGCGCCTACATTCGACCGAGTACATCCTTGAAATAAGATCAAACGGTGGGAGCGGCGGTTCGACGCGTCGACTTGCTCGCGAAGGGGCCCTGAAGAGCACTGCATCAGCGCGATTGAATGATGCTCAACCGTTCGCCCACGACCATCTCGGTAATCCAGTCCACCAGGATCGAGGTGTAGGCTTGCTGGGACACCGGGTCGCTCAAGGAGTGATCGGCGCCGTCGATGATACGGTGGGTCAAGGAGTGGGTCTGCTGACACGCTGCGCGGTAACTCATGATTGTGGCATGGGGCACGTGCTCGTCGGTTTCCGATTCGACAATCAGCACATCGCCGGTGAATTGCGCGCAGGCATGCAGGGCGCGATTGGTTTCGGCATGCACCCGCGTGCTGCGGTAATCCATCAGGTCGGCCTTGTCCAGGTCACGCTTGGGCTTGAGCCATTCCTGGTCGCGGTACAACGCCGGCACACGCAGCGCCAGCCAACGCACCGGGCGCAATGAGGTCAGAATCGAAGCCAGGTAACCGCCATAACTGGTGCCCACCACCGCCACGGCCGAGGTGTCGATGGCCGGGTGCGACAGCAAACGGTCGTAGGCTGCCAACAGGTCGCGCAGGTTGTCTTCGCGGGTAACGCGAGACAACGCAATACCGTTGCCGGCGTGGCCACGCAGGTCAAAGGTCAGGCACACGCAACCCAGGCCGGCAATGCCTTTGGCGCGTTCAAGGTCCCGCTCCTGGCTACCGCCCCAGCCGTGCACAAACAGAACCCCCGGCACTTTGGATTTAGGGCTCAGGAATGTCCCGCTCATCTGTTCGTCGTCGATATCGATCGCAATGCTTTCGCTTCTAGCCGTCATAAGATTTAACCGTTACGTACTTGAGAAGAAAGTCGCTGTTTTCGGCGGGGCCGCGGTACACCTCAATGGCATCGGCTGGCAGCAGTTGGTCCACGTAGGTTTCCACCGATGACACGTGGATCGCGCGTAACCCCGGGTTGTTGACGAAGCTCTGCAGCGCCGCGACTTCCGCGCTACTGGCCCCGCCCATGCGCCAGGATTGTTCGAGCACGCCACTGCGGCGTTGGCCCTCACTGTCCAGGCCTTGGGCGATGTCGTAATTGCGCCGTGACGCGTAGAAACCAGGGTAGGCCTCATCGGCCGCCGTGTCGAAAACTTGGGCTTGTTCGATGGCCTGGCGCACATCGTCGGGCAGCTCGAGTTTCAAGAGGTCGCCGTAGTAGCCCGGTACGACCAGTAGGTTGGAACCGCCGTAAACCTCTTCGCCCTGCCCGTCCTGCGTGAGGTATTGCTCACCGCAATAGCTGAACACGTAATCGCCGATAAAACTCTGGCCAACGCTGTGGGTGATGACGCCATGCAGGTCTTGCTCGAGCACCACGCCTTCGGTGAATAACTTCGCCGCTTCAGGCCGCGCCAGCAGAGCTTCAAATTCGTCGAGACTGTGGATAACTTCCTGCCCGCGCCCGGCACAAGCATTTACAGGCTTCAGGCGAATCGGCCCACTGTAAAGCAAGCGTGTTGCTGCGGGCAGCGCGTCTTGCAGGGCGAACACACTGAGGCCATCGAGAACGACGTTGCGCACACGCTCGCCAAACAACGACGACCAACCCTCGGGCGCTGTTGCTTCAGGGCTCAGTAGGCCGTGGGTAATGGCTTTGGTGCAGATGAAGTCGTGATCGACATAGCCGCCCCACAGGTCTTGCGACCCGTTTACCTTTAGCTTGAGCGCTTGGGCCGCGCCTACCAGCGTTTGCGTGGGCAACAGGTAAAGCTCACGATCGGCATGTAACTGTGGGTCATAGCTGCCGCCGAATTTGAGCCCCAGTATCTGCGCCAGCCAGCGCGCCAAGGCGCGGTTGGTTTCGACTTCGTGCTGTGGTGCGCCCTCTCGTGTGGAGTGAGCAACCACGATTTTCTTGCGTTGAGTTGGGGTCATGCGTCCCCCTTGGCCATCTTGCCATGTGTGTGCACAGAGGGTTGCAGGGATCAAGCCAAGGCGCAGCGCAACAGGAGGGTTGTTAAATCAACCGGTTACTGGAAAAGTAGTGGCAGTAGGCCTGCTTGATTCTGCACGACGCGGCTTTAAACGCGCGGCGTTCTGCACGACTCACGCGGCTCTCGCCCCGGCACCCGCTAAAATGTTGGAGCCCTTCGACCTATCACGAGGCAACACGCATGGCCAAGCAAGCGCTCATCTTGATCGACATCCAGAACGACTACTTCCCACAAGGCAAGTGGCCGCTCGAAGGCGTAGACACGGCGGCGGACAAGGCCGCACAGGTGCTGCAGGCCTTTCGTCAGGCGGGCCATGCAGTCATTCATGTGCGCCATGAGTTCACCGCTGAAGACGCGCCGTTTTTCACGCCGGGTTCCGAGGGCGCGCAGTTGCATGCCAAGGTGTTGAATGAGGCGAATGAGCCGGTGGTGCTTAAACACTTTGTGAATGCGTTTCGCGGCACTGATCTGCGTGCGGTGCTGGAGCGACGCGCCATCACCGAAGTGGTCGTGGCGGGCAGCATGAGTCATATGTGCATCGACGCGGTGGTGAGGGCGGCGGCGGACCTGGGCTACAAGGTCACTGTACTGCATGACGCGTGCGCCACGCGGGATCTGGAATTCAATGGGCAAGTGATTCCGGCGGCGCAGGTGCATGGGGCCTATATGGCGTCACTGGCCTTTGGCTATGCGGGCGTGGTGTCAACGGACGAGTACTTGAAGGCGCAAGCGGCGGTATGACCGCCACTTGTTTGCCGAACTTCAGCGGGTTGCAATGATGAACAAGCGAGGGAATGGCAGCAACACGGTGCCATCGCCCAGAGCTGGGTAAGCCTGAGTAATCCGTGCC
Organism: Pseudomonas antarctica; assembly: GCF_900624995.1. GTDB lineage: Bacteria > Pseudomonadota > Gammaproteobacteria > Pseudomonadales > Pseudomonadaceae > Aquipseudomonas > Aquipseudomonas antarctica. The sequence goes on along the minus strand of NZ_UYXQ01000009.1, from coordinate 42,659 downwards.
TGGTATTCGTGGAGGAAGGCGGCTTTCTCGCTATCGCTCAACGGTGCGAGAAAGGGCCGCAACGCCGAAGCCTTGAACCATTCCACTACGGCCGCGTGGTCCGCCAACGGGTGTTGGTAGGTGGTGCGCCAGACGTCAACGGTGTCGCAGTGTTTGCTCAGCAGCTCGTAATAGTAGCTCGCGGTATGCCGGTCATTGTGTTTAACCGAACCGATCTTCGCCGCCCACGGCCCCTCGGCCGCGATTTCGCGGGCCAGGCGGTGCGCAGGCTCGTCGAGGTTGTCCGGGGTTTGCACCGCCAGCGTGCCACCGGGCGTCAGTTGGTTGACCAGGTGCGGATAGAGCGTGGCGTGGTTCGCCAGCCATTGAAGGGATGCGTTGGCCAGAATCACGTCGAATTTTTGTGCGGGATTCCAGGCGCCGATATCCGCCAATTCGAAGTTCAGTGCCGGTAGGCGTTTGCGCGCATCGACAAGCATATCGTCGGAGCTGTCCAGGCCGGTGACGTGTGCCTGTGGAAAACGCTCGGCCAGCACTTCGGTTGAATTGCCCGGGCCGCAGCCCAGGTCGACGGCGGCACGCACATCCGCAGTAGGGATGGCCGCGACCAAGTCACGGACGGGACGGGTGCGCTGCTGTTCAAACATCGTGTACTGCTTGGCTGACCAGGTCATCGCGGCTTTCCTTCTTCTTGAGGTTGGCAACAGCCTAAATCTTGTGAGCCATGAGAACAAATGCCAGGATTGAGGCGCGCTCAGCCAATGGCACCCAAGAGAAATGAACAAAGAACATTGGGACATTCAATTTATCAAGCCTTGTCGTCATCCCCACGAGACTCATCGGATGTTGACGCCGGCGTACACGCTGCAAATGGCCCAAGCAGGCTATCTGGTTCAAATAAACCTGGATAATTGCTCAATACAAAGGATGGAAGACCTGACGGAAGCGGCGACCGTTGAGGATGTAGAACGAGTAGGGTTACTGCCCCTTTACAGGCTACTCAATGAAGGCAATGTTGCGCTCTCAGGCATCGGCGTTCATGAAATGCCTGAGTGGCGAGTCCGTACTGCCCAGCAAGCTTATGAACGCTTTTGCAGAAAGTTCTGGCCTGCCCATAAGGACGATAACGAGGCTACACAGCGCGCATACGATGCCAATGCCGCAGAGCAAAGGGTCACTTTTACCAACCTTGACGACGGTTCCAGACTCGTCTTTGGCTGTGCCTATACCGCCTTTTTACACATTCAAAACGTAAAACTGAATCACTCCAATCGCTCACCAGAAACTCAATTCTCGATCTATCTGCATGGCATGATCAGCATGATCGACATGGTGAGTGCATTTGAGTTGGAAATAGCGAAGTACGCCTTTTGGACGCTTAGCAAAAAGGCAATAAACCAGTTACCTCAAGCGGTAAAGCAGCGTAGGAAAGACATCATAGAGAACTTTGCCAAACCCAAATCGACGCTTGAAAAATGCAAAAGCTCCGCTTTCGACGCTGCGCTGGACCTATTCTGGTTAAGCGGTGCAAACGTATCAGACCTGAAAGGCGACATTGAAATAGCGGGAAAGAAGCTGAAGATCGACAGTTGGGTGGGCACCAACGATCACAAGCTGTACAGAATATCGCGTGACATTCACTCTTCTCCTTTCGAGGGTTCCACCATGAGACGCCTGGCCACAACCAGAGAAAACGAATTAGTGACCTCGCCGTATTGGATGAATGTCGACGCGGTATCGAAGGAACTGCTGCGCTACAGGCATGACCGGGGCCATTTAAAAATTGATAACTTTCTTCAACGCATCGACAGTTCGGTCAATCACCTGGAAAAAAACATCGAAAGGTTTTTCGCAGAAAAACCAAACGCTACTTCAATTTAGCGCTAAAACTCACCTACAAAGATCCGGGCTCTTTTTAGCGTGCCCATAAAAAAGCGGACCTGATCTCAGGGTCCGCTTTTTTTCTTAGGCTGATGATTTAGAACGGAATATCATCATCAAAGCTGTCGAAATCCGGAGCCGGCTGAGGAGCAGCCTGCTGTGGCGGCGGCGCCTGACGCGACTGTTGCGGTGCCGACTGCTGCGGGCGCGGAGCCTGCTGGCGGGGGGCCGGAGCGGACTGCTGGTAGTTATTGCCCCCGCCTTGTTGATCGCCCTGCTGTGGACGGCCGCCCAGCAGTTGCATGGTGCCTTGCATGTCTACCACGATTTCAGTGGTGTAACGCTTGATGCCGTCTTTTTCCCACTCGCGGGTTTGCAGTTTGCCTTCGATGTAGACCTGCGAACCTTTGCGCAGGTACTCACCGGCGATCTCTGCAACCTTGCCGAACATCGACACACGGTGCCATTCGGTCTTTTCGACCTTCTGGCCGGTCTGCTTGTCGGTCCACTGTTCGCTGGTCGCCAGACTCAGGTTGGTCACGGCGTTACCGTTAGGCAAGTAGCGAACTTCGGGATCCTGGCCGCATGTACCGACCAATATGACTTTGTTAACCCCACGGGCCATAACGTTCTCCTAAGCTGGGCGCGCTGTCGGCACTGGGTTGACCAGTTGCTCGAGCGTCGCGCGATCCAATAATTCGGTGTCCAATTTGATGTAAATGGCCGCCTCTTCAGCGACCACAACTGCATCTGTTACCCCTACGACGGCCTTCAGGCGTTCTACCAGACCGCTCTCACGGATCGCCTCGGGCGATAGCGGCAGACGCAGACTTGTGACGTAGGGAGGTTCGCGCATGGTAACAGCAAAGGCCAGCCAAAGTGCAGCCAGCCCGGCGCATCCGAGGAACACAACCGACAAACCGCCATGCTGGAACACCCAGCCACCCATGATGCCGCCCAGCGCAGAGCCGAGGAACTGGCTGGTGGAATACACCCCCATCGCCGTGCCCTTACCACCGGCCGGTGAAACTTTACTGATCAGCGAAGGCAATGAGGCCTCCAGCAGGTTGAACGCGGTGAAGAACACCACCGTGCCGATTACCAGCGCCCGCAGGCTGTCGCCGAACTGCCAGAAGAATAGCTCAGTGAGCATCAATGTCGCGACGGCGCCCAGGAGAACTCGTTTCATTTTGCGTTTCTTCTCGCCGTAGATGATGAACGGGATCATGGCGAAGAACGAGATCAGCAGCGCGGTAAGGTAGACCCACCAGTGCTGCTCCTTGGGCAGCCCGGCTTTTTGCACCAGGGCCAGTGGCAGCGCGACGAAGCTGCACATCAGCATCGCGTGCAACACGAAGATACCCAAATCCAGGCGCAGCAGGTCCGGGTGTTTGAGCGTCGGCAACAACGCCTTGCGTGCGACGCCGGACTCGCGGTGCTGCAAGGTGCCGGTGGAGCGCGGCACCATGAAGGCCACGATCACGATCCCGAACAATGCCATGCCGCCGGTGGCGAGAAACAGCCCGTGCAAACCGAACGCACGCGTCAGCAACGGGCCGACGACCATGGCCACGGCAAACGACAGGCCGATGGTCATGCCGATCATGGCCATGGCCTTGGTGCGGTGTTGTTCGCGGGTCAGGTCCGAGAGCAGCGCCATGACGGCGGCGGAAATCGCACCGGCGCCCTGCAGGACGCGCCCGGCTATGACGCCCCAGATCGAATCCGACTGCGCCGCGAGCACGCTGCCGAGGGCGAACACGATAAGCCCTAGGTAAATAACCGGACGACGGCCGATACGGTCGGAAATGATCCCGAACGGAATCTGAAACAGGGCTTGGGTCAGGCCATAGGCGCCAATCGCCAAGCCGATCAAGGCGGGGGTCGCGCCTGCGAGATCCATTCCATAGGTCGCCAGCACCGGCAACACCATAAACATGCCAAGCATACGGAAGGCGAACACCAGGGCCAGACCGCTTGCCGCTCGGGTCTCGCCGCTACTCATGCGTTCGCTGTGGGGATCGTGCATGGAAAAACCTCGTGTGAACCGGCGGCGATTCTACCAGTCCCATCGATTGAGAGGGTATATGCGGCGCTTTGCCACGCAGCTTTCATGTAAGGCTGCACCCGGCACTTTGACAGTGTATATTCATCCAGTCTTTAGCCGTATACTCCTGCATTATTTACGCCCGCCGTGCGAGGCCATCTTGGACAAGATCCTGATTCGTGGGGCTAGAACCCACAACCTGAAGAACATCGACCTGACCCTGCCCCGGGACAAACTGATCGTCATCACCGGTTTGTCGGGGTCCGGCAAATCGTCCCTGGCCTTCGACACGTTGTATGCCGAAGGCCAGCGTCGCTATGTGGAATCGCTGTCGGCCTATGCCCGGCAATTCCTGTCGATGATGGAAAAGCCCGACGTCGACACCATTGAAGGTCTGTCGCCGGCGATCTCCATCGAGCAGAAGTCGACCTCCCATAACCCACGCTCCACCGTGGGGACCATTACCGAAATCTACGATTACCTGCGTCTGCTGTATGCACGCGTGGGTATTCCGCGCTGCCCGGACCACGATATTCCCCTGGAAGCCCAGACCGTCAGCCAGATGGTCGACCTGGTACTGGCCCAGCCGGAGGGCGCCAAGCTGATGCTGCTGGCACCCGTGATTCGCGAGCGCAAGGGTGAACATCTTTCGGTCTTCGAAGAGCTGCGTGCACAAGGTTTTGTACGCGCGCGCATCAACGGCAAGCTCTACGAGCTGGATGAAGCACCGAAGCTCGACAAGCAGAAGAAGCACTCCATTGACGTGGTGGTCGACCGCTTCAAGGTGCGCGCCGACTTGCAGCAACGCCTGGCCGAATCGTTTGAGACTGCGCTGAAGCTGGCGGACGGTATTGCACTGGTCGCACCGATGGATGACGAGCCAGGCGAAGAGATCATCTTTTCCGCGCGCTTTGCCTGCCCGATCTGCGGCCATGCCATCAGCGAACTGGAGCCCAAGCTGTTTTCCTTCAACAACCCAGCCGGCGCCTGCCCGACCTGTGATGGCCTGGGGGTTAAGCAGTTCTTTGACATCAAGCGGCTGGTCAATGGCGACCTGACACTGGCGGAAGGTGCGATACGCGGCTGGGACAGGCGTAACGTCTACTACTTCCAGATGCTGGGCTCATTGGCATCCCATTACAAATTCAGCCTGGAAGTGCCGTTCAACCAACTCCCGGCGGATCAGCAAAAGGTCATCCTGCACGGCAGCGGCTCGCAGAACGTCGATTTCAAATACCTGAACGACCGTGGCGATATCGTCAAGCGCTCGCACCCGTTCGAAGGCATCGTGCCGAACCTGGAGCGCCGCTACCGCGAGACTGAGTCGGCGAGCGTGCGCGAAGAGCTGGCCAAGTTCCTCAGCACTCAGCCATGCCCGGATTGCCGCGGCACTCGCCTACGTCGTGAGGCGCGGCATGTGTGGGTGGGCGAGAAGACGTTGCCGGCGGTGACCAACCTGCCGATCGGCGATGCCTGTGAGTATTTTGGCGGGCTCAAGCTGACCGGACGCCGTGGGGAAATTGCCGACAAGATCCTCAAGGAAATCCGTGAGCGCCTGCAGTTCCTGGTTAACGTCGGCCTGGATTACCTGTCGCTGGATCGTAGCGCGGATACCTTGTCTGGCGGTGAAGCCCAGCGGATTCGCTTGGCCAGCCAGATTGGTGCCGGCCTCGTGGGCGTGTTGTACATTCTCGATGAACCGTCGATTGGCCTGCACCAGCGCGACAATGATCGCCTTCTGGGAACGCTGAAACATTTGCGTGACATCGGCAACACGGTGATCGTGGTCGAGCACGACGAAGATGCGATTCGCTTGGCCGACTATGTGGTCGACATCGGCCCGGGCGCGGGTGTGCACGGTGGGCATATTGTTGCCGAGGGCACGCCTGCCGAAGTTATGGCTCACCCGGACTCGTTGACCGGCAAGTACCTGTCCGGCCGCGTGAAGATTGAAGTGCCAGCCAAGCGTACGCCACGCAACAAGAAGATGGCGTTGCACCTCAAGGGCGCACGCGGCAACAACTTGCGCAATGTCGACCTGGAAATCCCCCTGGGCTTGCTGACCTGTGTCACCGGTGTTTCCGGTTCGGGCAAGTCAACGTTGATCAACAACACGTTGTTCCCACTCAGTGCCACCGCCTTGAACGGCGCGACCACTCTGGAAGCGGCTGCACATGACAGCATCAAGGGCCTGGAGCATCTGGACAAAGTCGTCGACATCGACCAAAGCCCGATCGGCCGTACACCGCGCTCCAACCCTGCAACCTATACCGGCTTGTTCACGCCAATACGCGAACTCTTCGCGGGTGTGCCGGAATCCCGCTCGCGGGGTTATGGGCCTGGGCGGTTCTCGTTCAACGTCAAGGGTGGTCGCTGCGAAGCCTGTCAGGGCGATGGCCTGATCAAGGTGGAGATGCACTTTCTGCCGGATATCTACGTGCCGTGCGACGTGTGCAAGAGCAAGCGTTATAACCGCGAAACCTTGGAGATCAAGTACAAGGGCAAGAGCATCCACGAAACTCTGGAGATGACCATCGAGGAGGCCCGGGTGTTCTTCGACGCAGTTCCAGCGCTGGCGCGCAAGCTGCAGACGTTGATGGATGTGGGCCTGTCGTACATCAAGCTAGGGCAATCGGCGACAACGTTGTCCGGAGGTGAGGCGCAGCGCGTGAAGCTGTCGCGCGAGCTGTCCAAGCGCGATACCGGCAAGACCCTGTATATCCTTGATGAACCGACCACGGGCCTGCACTTTGCGGATATTCAGCAATTGCTGGACGTGCTGCACCGCTTGCGCGACCACGGCAACACGGTGGTAGTGATCGAACACAACCTGGACGTAATCAAGACCGCCGACTGGCTAGTGGACCTGGGGCCGGAAGGTGGCTCCAAAGGTGGCCAGATCATTGCAGTGGGTACGCCGGAGCAGGTTTCCGAGATGCCACAGTCGCATACTGGCTATTACTTAAAGCCGTTGTTGGCACGCGATAGAGCCTGATTTATCGGGCCCATGAAAAAGCCCCTGTCACCTCGCAGTGACAGGGGCTTTTTTATGCCAGGAATCAGAACTGCGATTGCAGGTAGTTTTCCAGACCCACCAGCTTGATCAGGCCCAACTGCTTTTCCAGCCAGTAGGTGTGATCTTCTTCGGTGTCATTCAACTGCACCCGCAAGATTTCCCGAGTGACATAGTCGTTGTGCTGCTCACACAACGCGATGCCCTTGCAGAGCGCGGCACGCACTTTGTACTCGAGGCGAAGGTCAGCTGCGAGCATGTCAGGCACCGTGGTGCCCACATCCAGGTCGTCAGGACGCATACGGGGCGTACCTTCGCGCATCAGGATACGGCGCATCAGAGCGTCGGCATGCTGCGCCTCTTCTTCCATTTCGTGGTTGATACGCTCGTAGAGCTCAGTAAAGCCCCAGTCTTCGTACATACGCGAATGGATGAAATATTGGTCACGAGCTGCCAGTTCGCCCGTCAGCAACGTGTTGAGGTAATCGATTACGTCGGGGTGACCTTGCATCGCCCTACATCTCCCTACTTTAAAGTCTGTAGTTTGAACCATGATGACTCGGAGGTCACGGGACTAACGGCAGAAAAGTGAAGATTTCCGTAGAAAAGTAGCTGAAATAACGCAAAAACCGCCCAAACGAGGGCGGTTCTGCTTCTCGTTTAGAGTCAGCTAAGCGTTACGCCCAGTGCCGTTGCGATCCCTTGCCCATAAGCCGGATCTGCCCTGAAAAAATGCTGGAGCTGAAGCTGCACCACATTGCTGGACACCCCGGCCATGGCACCGGCAATGTTATTGATCAGCAGCGTCTTCTGATCATCGGTCATCAGTCGGAACAACGCCCCCGCGTGACTGTAGTAGTCAGTGTCTTCACGCTGATCATAACGATCTGCCGCACCATGCAGTGCCAAAGGCGGTTCAGCATACTGTGGCGCCTGTTTTGGCGTATCAGCGACGCTGTTTGGCTCATAGTTAGGAGACGCACCACCGACACCAAAGGACATTGAACCGTCACGCTGGTTGTTATTCACTGGACTTAATGGCGCATTGACCGGCAACTGCTGGTGGTTAGTGCCGACACGATAGCGGTGAGCGTCCGCGTAAGCGAACACACGACCTTGAAGCATGCGATCCGGCGAAAGACCAACACCTGGAACCATGTTGCTTGGACCAAAGCACGCCTGCTCGACTTCAGCGAAGTAATTCACCGGATTACGGTTCAATTCCAGTTCGCCAACCTCGATCAACGGAAACTCCTGCTGTGACCAGGTTTTGGTCACATCGAACGGGTTTTCGTAGTGAGCAACGGCCTGAGCCTCGGTCATGATCTGGATGTTGACGCTCCACTTGGGAAAGTCTCCGCGCTCAATAGCGCTAAACAAGTCACGCTGAGCGTAATCAGGATCAGTGCCGGCAATGCGGGTTGCCTCCTCAGGCGTCAGGTTCTTAATACCTTGCTTGGTTTTGTAGTGCCACTTCACCCAGTGACGTTCACCCTTGGCGTTGATCAGGCTATAGGTATGACTGCCGAAGCCGTGCATATGGCGGTAGCCATCTGGAGTGCCACGATCCGAGAACAGAATGGTGATCTGGTGCAACGCCTCGGGAGACAGTGACCAGAAATCCCATACCATCTGTGCACTTTTCAGATTGGTTTGCGGCAAACGCTTTTGGGTGTGGATGAAATCCGGGAACTTCAACGGGTCGCGGATAAAGAACACCGGGGTGTTGTTGCCAACGATGTCCCAGTTGCCCTCTTCGGTATAGAACTTCAAAGCGAAACCCCGCGGATCGCGAGCTGTATCCGCTGAACCACGTTCGCCACCTACGGTGGAGAAACGCAAGAACGTTGGCGTCTTCTTGCCAACAGATTCAAAGAGCTTGGCGCGGGTGTATTCGGTGATATCGCGCGTGACTGTGAACGTCCCGTGGGCGCCCGACCCCTTGGCGTGCACACGGCGTTCCGGGATGTTTTCACGGTTGAAGTGCGCAAGCTTCTCGATCAGATGAAAGTCATCCAGGAGCAAGGGACCGCGCGGGCCGGCGGTCCGGGAGTTCTGGTTATCCGCAACGGGCGCACCGCTGGCGGTAGTAAGAATTTTACTCATGCTCAATCTTCCTCAGGTCAGTCTAGGAACTGCCGACTCATCGGCTTGGAGGGAGTATTGACCATCAAGATGACACCATCAAATGCATTAAATCATGGACTTTGATAGAAAATAACTAACGAACCATCCCGTCAAATAGCTATTGGTTTAATAACAGCGTCGGCAGAGACGTAAGGAATATAGACAGCTTTTCAGTCGCGCACAAAAAACCGGGCACTAGGCCCGGTTCTTCGTTGCAGACTGTCGTCTTACTCGGCGCTTACAGCTTCGCCGGCAGTAGCACGATCAACCAACTCGACGTACGCCATAGGCGCGTTGTCGCCAGCGCGGAAACCGCACTTGAGGATGCGCAGGTAGCCACCCTCACGGGTAGCGTAACGCTTGCCCAGGTCGTTGAAGAGCTTACCGACGATAGCTTTCGAACGAGTACGGTCGAAAGCCAGACGGCGGTTAGCCAGGCTGTCTGTCTTGGCCAAAGTGATCAGCGGCTCAGCAACGCGACGCAGTTCTTTAGCTTTCGGCAGTGTAGTTTTGATCAGCTCGTGCTCGAACAGCGACACCGCCATGTTTTGAAACATGGCCTTGCGGTGCGAGCTGGTACGGCTCAGGTGACGACCACTTTTACGATGACGCATGGTTCATTCCTTACCAAACTCACGTTCGGTGATTACGACGATCAGGCAGTCGCCTTGTCGTCCTTCTTAAGACTTGCAGGCGGCCAGTTGTCGAGGCGCATGCCGAGGGACAGACCGCGGGAGGCCAGAACGTCCTTGATTTCAGTCAAGGATTTCTTGCCCAGGTTCGGAGTCTTCAACAGTTCTACTTCGGTACGCTGAATCAGGTCGCCGATGTAGTAAATGTTTTCCGCCTTAAGGCAGTTAGCCGAACGTACAGTCAGTTCCAGATCGTCAACCGGGCGAAGCAGGATCGGATCGATCTCGTCTTCCTGCTCGATTACCACTGGTTCGCTGTCACCTTTGAGGTCGACGAACGCAGCCAACTGCTGTTGCAGAATGGTTGCAGCGCGGCGGATTGCCTCTTCAGGATCCAGAGTACCGTTGGTTTCCAGATCAATAACCAGCTTGTCCAGGTTAGTACGCTGCTCGACACGGGCGTTTTCCACCACGTATGCGATACGGCGAACCGGGCTGAACGAAGAGTCAAGCTGCAAGCGACCAATGCTGCGGCTTTCGTCTTCATCGCTCTGACGCGAGTCGGCCGGTTCATAACCACGACCACGAGCTACGGTGAGCTTCATGTTCAGGGCGCCGTTAGACGCCAGGTTAGCGATTACGTGATCGGGGTTAACGATCTCGACATCATGATCCAGCTGAATATCGGCAGCGGTAACCACCCCCGAACCCTTCTTCGACAAGGTCAGCGTAACTTCGTCACGGCCGTGCAGCTTGATAGCCAGACCTTTAAGGTTCAACAGGATTTCAATTACGTCTTCCTGTACACCTTCGATGGCGCTGTACTCGTGGAGCACACCGTCAATCTCGGCCTCGACTACTGCACAGCCGGGCATTGAGGACAACAGGATGCGGCGCAGCGCGTTGCCCAGGGTGTGGCCAAAACCACGCTCGAGAGGCTCGAGAGTGATCTTGGCGCGGGTTGGACTGACAACCTGCACATCAATGTGGCGGGGTGTCAGGAACTCATTTACCGAAATCTGCATGGATGCACCTATTTTCTAGCCCTTACTTGGAGTAGAGCTCGACAATCAGGCTTTCGTTGATGTCGGCGGACAGATCACTGCGAGCAGGAACGTTCTTGAAAACGCCCGACTTCTTCTCAGTGTCTACTTCTACCCATTCTACGCGGCCACGTTGGGCACACAGATCGAGAGCTTGGACAATGCGAAGTTGGTTTTTTGCTTTCTCGCGAATCGCGACTACGTCACCAGCACGAACCTGGTAAGACGGAACGTTAACGGTTTGGCCGTTTACGCTGACGGATTTGTGCGATACCAGCTGACGGGATTCGGCACGAGTCGAACCAAAGCCCATACGGTATACAACGTTGTCCAGACGGCATTCGAGCAGTTGCAGCAGGTTTTCACCGGTTGCACCTTTTTTGCCAGCAGCTTCTTTGTAGTAGCCGCTGAACTGACGCTCGAGAACGCCGTAGATACGACGGACCTTCTGCTTTTCACGCAGTTGGGTGCCGTAATCGGACTGGCGACCGCGGCGTTGGCCGTGGATACCAGGTGCTGCTTCAATGTTGCACTTCGATTCGATCGCGCGCACGCCGCTCTTCAGGAAGAGATCGGTGCCTTCGCGACGAGCGAGTTTGCATTTTGGACCAATGTAACGAGCCATTCTTTACAATCTCCTGGATTACACGCGGCGCTTCTTCGGCGGACGGCACCCGTTGTGCGGGATTGGCGTCACGTCGGTGATGCTGGCGATCTTATAGCCACAGCCGTTCAAAGCACGGACAGCAGACTCACGACCTGGACCTGGACCTTTGACGTTAACGTCGAGGTTTTTCAGGCCATATTCCAGCGCAGCTTGGCCAGCACGTTCAGCAGCTACTTGAGCAGCAAACGGGGTGGACTTGCGGGAACCGCGGAAACCCGAACCACCGGAGGTAGCCCAAGAAAGCGCGTTACCTTGACGGTCGGTGATGGTCACGATTGTGTTGTTAAAAGATGCATGGATGTGGGCGATGCCATCAACCACTGTCTTTTTAACTTTTTTACGAGGACGAGCAGCAGGTTTTGCCATGATTAATTTCCTGTCGATTCGCGTGGGCGATTACTTGCGGATCGGCTTACGCGGACCTTTACGGGTACGCGCGTTAGTCTTGGTACGCTGACCGCGTACTGGAAGACCACGACGATGACGCAGACCACGGTAGCAACCGAGGTCCATCAAACGCTTGATTTTCATGTTGATTTCGCGACGCAGGTCACCTTCAGTGGTGAACTTCGCCACTTCGCCACGCAACAGCTCAATCTGCTCGTCGCTCAGATCTTTGATCTTAGCGGCTGGGTTTACCCCAGTGTCTGCGCAAATTTTCTGCGCAGTAGTGCGACCAACACCATAGATGTAGGTCAGCGAGATAACAGTGTGCTTGTTATCTGGAATGTTAACGCCTGCAATACGGGCCATTCAGTGGGACTCCAATTGACAGCTACCTACGCCCCGGAAGCCAAGAAATAGGGCGCGAGATAATATCGCTGTAATAACAAATAATCAACCCGGCAGCGCACTAGCTGCCGGGCTTCAAGCGGATCACACTCAGCCTTGGCGCTGTTTGTGACGCGGTTCCGCGCTGCAAATTACTCGAACAACACCTTCGCGGCGAATAATCTTGCAGTTACGGCACAGCTTTTTCACCGATGCACGAACTTTCATCACCAACTCCTCGAACCTTATGGGGTACTCAGCGCAACATGCCGCTGCCGTAGCCCTTCAGGTTGGCTTTCTTCATCAGGGATTCGTACTGGTGCGAAACGAGGTGCGATTGTACTTGGGACATGAAGTCCATCACAACCACGACCACGATCAGCAACGAGGTCCCGCCAAGGTAGAACGGAACGTTTGCTGCAACCACCAAGAACTGGGGCAACAAGCACACGGCCGTCATATATAGAGCACCGAACAGGGTCAAACGAGTCAGAACGCCATCAATGTAGCGCGCGGACTGCTCACCTGGACGGATACCCGGAATAAAGGCACCGGACTTCTTCAGGTTTTCCGCTACGTCTTTCGGATTGAACATCAACGCCGTATAGAAGAAGCAGAAGAAAATAATCCCTGCACTAAACAGCAGAATATTCAACGGCTGACCAGGAGCGATCGACTGAGAGAGATCCTGCAGCCAGCCCATATTTTCAGACTGACCAAACCAGGTACCCAACGAAGCCGGAAACAGCAAAATGCTGCTCGCGAAAATTGCCGGAATAACGCCGGCCATATTCACTTTCAGCGGCAAGTGGCTAGTCTGCGCAGCAAAGACCTTACGGCCCTGCTGACGCTTGGCGTAGTGAACAGCAATACGTCGCTGGCCACGCTCAATGAACACCACAAAACCGATAATCGCTACTGCCAGCAAACCGATAGCAACCAAGGCGAAGATATTGATATCACCCTGACGCGCAGACTCGAAAGACTGCCCAATTGCTCTCGGAAGACCGGCGACGATACCTGCGAAAATCAACATCGAGATACCGTTACCAACACCGCGCTCAGTAATCTGCTCACCCAGCCACATCATGAACATCGCACCAGCCACAAAAGTGGATACCGCGACGAAATAGAAGCCAAAGTCAGCAGTGAACGCAATCCCCTGCCCCGCCAAGCCAACGGACATGCCGATAGCTTGAACCAGGGCGAGGACGACAGTGCCGTAGCGGGTGTACTGGCTAATCTTGCGACGGCCAGCCTCACCTTCCTTCTTCAACTGCTCCAACTGCGGGCTGACGGCGGTCATCAGTTGCATGATGATCGATGCCGAAATGTACGGCATGATCCCCAGTGCAAAGATGCTCATCCGTTCCAGCGCGCCGCCAGAAAACATGTTGAACAAGCTAAGAATGGTCCCCTCATTCTGTCGAAACAGGTCTGCGAGTCGGTCCGGGTTGATACCTGGAACCGGGATGTGTGCGCCTATTCGGTAGACGATAATCGCCAGGAACAGAAAACGCAGACGAGCCCAAAGTTCAGACATACCGCCTTTGCCGAGCGCTGAGAGAGCACCTTGCTTAGCCATTTATTCCTCGAACTTGCCGCCAGCTGCTTCGATAGCCGAACGCGCACCTTTGGTGGCGCCGATTCCCTTGCCGATAGTGACAGCGCGAGTCACTTCACCGGACAGCATGATTTTCACACGCTGTACGTTGACGTTGATCACGTTGGCATCTTTCAGGGTCTGCACAGTAACGATGTCGCCTTCCACTTTAGCCAGCTCGGACAGACGCACTTCTGCGCGATCCATGGCCTTCAGGGATACGAAACCGAACTTAGGCAGGCGACGATGCAGCGGCTGTTGACCGCCTTCAAAGCCTGGAGCGATGGTGCCACCGGAGCGGGAGGTTTGACCTTTGTGGCCGCGGCCACCCGTCTTACCCAAACCGCTACCGATACCACGGCCCGGACGATGCTTTTCGCGACGGGAACCCGGCGCTGGACTCAGATCATTGAGTTTCATCGATTAACCCTCTACACGCAGCATGTAGTAAGCCTTATTGATCATCCCGCGATTCTCGGGAGTATCCTGGACTTCTACAGTGTGACCGATGCGACGCAGACCCAGACCTTTAACACACAATTTGTGGTTAGGGATGCGGCCGGTCATGCTTTTGATCAGCGTTACTTTAACGGTAGCCATGATCAGAAGATCTCCTTGACAGTCAGACCACGCTTAGCAGCGATGGACTCAGGAGATTGCATAGCTTTCAAACCTTTGAAAGTGGCGTGAACCACGTTTACCGGGTTAGTCGAGCCGTAGCACTTGGCCAGAACGTTCTGAACGCCAGCAACTTCGAGGACAGCACGCATAGCGCCGCCAGCGATGATACCGGTACCTTCAGAAGCAGGCTGCATGTACACCTTCGAAGCGCCATGGGCAGACTTCATTGCGTACTGCAGAGTGGTGCCGTTCAGATCAACTTGGATCATGTTGCGACGAGCAGCTTCCATTGCCTTCTGGATCGCAGCAGGCACTTCACGTGACTTGCCACGGCCGAAGCCAACACGCCCTTTACCATCACCCACCACGGTCAACGCGGTGAACGTGAAGATACGGCCGCCTTTAACGGTTTTGGCTACGCGGTTAACTTGAACCAGCTTCTCAATGTAGCCTTCGTCGCGCTTTTGGTCGTTATTTGACATAACTTAGAACTCCAGCCCAGCTTCACGAGCAGCATCAGCCAGCGCTTTCACGCGGCCGTGATACTTGAAGCCAGAGCGGTCGAAAGCCACTTGCGAGACGCCAGCGGCCTTAGCACGCGTAGCGACCAGCTGGCCAACCTTAGTGGCCGCGTCGATGTTGCCAGTGGCACCATCACGCAGTTCTTTATCCAAAGTCGAGGCGCTTGCCAGGACTTGGTTGCCGTCGGCCGAGATGACCTGGGCGTAGATGTGCTGCGACGAGCGGTACACGCAGAGACGCACGACTTCGAGTTCGTGCATTTTCAGGCGTGCTTTGCGAGCGCGACGCAGTCGAGTAACTTTTTTGTCGGTCATTTGCTATGCCCTACTTCTTCTTGGCTTCTTTACGACGGACGACTTCGTCCGCGTAGCGCACACCTTTGCCTTTGTAAGGCTCTGGTGGACGGAAGTCGCGGATCTCAGCGGCCACCTGACCTACCAGCTGCTTATCAATACCCTTGATCAGGATATCGGTTTGGCTAGGGGTCTCAGCGGTGATGCCTTCCGGCAGTTCGTAATCCACTGGGTGCGAGAAGCCAAGGGCAAGGTTCAAAACCGTGCCTTTTGCTTGCGCTTTGTAACCAACACCGACCAGCTGGAGCTTGCGCTCGAAGCCTTGGCTTACGCCTTGGACCATGTTGTTTACCAACGCACGCGTGGTACCGGCCATTGCGCGAGTTTGTTGATCGCCATTGCGAGCAGCGAAACGCAGCTCACCAGCTTCTTCAACGATCTCAACGGACGAATGGATGTTCAGTTCAAGAGTGCCCTTGGCACCCTTCACCGAAAGCTGTTGGCCTGCGAATTTTACTTCGACACCGGCTGGCAGCTTAACGGGGTTCTTAGCGACGCGAGACATGCTTATCCCCCCTTAGAACACAGTGCAAAGAACTTCGCCGCCGACACCGGCAGCGCGCGCAGCACGATCCGTCATCACACCTTTGTTGGTGGAGACGATAGACACGCCCAGACCGCCACGAACTTTCGGCAGATCTTCAGCGGACTTGTACTGACGCAGGCCTGGACGGCTAACGCGCTTCACTTCCTCGATGACCGAACGGCCTTCGAAGTACTTCAGCTCGATGGACAGCAGTGGCTTGGTTTCGCTGCTGATCTGATAACCCGCAATGTAGCCTTCGTCTTTCAGGACTTTGGCAACAGCTACCTTCAACTTGGAAGATGGCATGCTTACGACGGACTTTTCAGCCATCTGGGCATTACGGATACGAGTTAGCATGTCCGCTAACGGGTCCTGCATACTCATGGGCTAGACGCTCCTAATACAAAAAAATTAGCCTTGCGGCTACATATGTCGCCGAGAATCTCCGAGCATAAAAAACACGGGCTCAGGCGAGCCGCGTATTTTAGACACACTGCAGAAATGAAACAAGCCCCAAAAGGGGCTTGTTCCAAATTCAAGGCCACCGGCGGTCAGTATCTTACGATTCAGACCTCCAGGACGTTGAAAGTACTTACCAGCTGGCTTTAACCAGACCTGGTACGTCACCACGCATTGCCGCTTCACGCAGTTTGTTACGGCCGAGGCCGAACTTGCGGTAAACGCCGTGTGGACGACCGGTCAGGCGGCAGCGGTTACGCATGCGCGAAGCGCTTGCGTCACGTGGCTGCTTCTGCAGTGCAACTGTAGCTTCCCAACGCGCTTCTGGACTTGCGTTCAGATCAACGATGATTGCTTTCAGTGCTGCACGCTTCTTGGCGTACTTGGCAACCGTGAGCTGACGCTTCAGCTCGCGGTTTTTCATGCTCATCTTGGCCATGGTCCTACTCCAATCAGTTGCGGAACGGGAATTTGAAAGCACGCAACAGCGCGCGACCTTCATCATCGTTCTTGGCAGTGGTGGTCAGGGTGATGTCCAGACCGCGGAGAGCATCGATCTTGTCGTAGTCGATTTCCGGGAAGATGATCTGCTCTTTCACGCCCATGCTGTAGTTACCACGACCATCGAAGGACTTGGCATTCAGGCCGCGGAAGTCGCGAACCCGAGGCAGGGAGATCGACAACAGACGATCCAGGAATTCGTACATACGCTCACGGCGCAGAGTCACTTTGACGCCGATCGGCCAACCTTCGCGGACTTTAAAGCCAGCGATGGATTTCCGAGCATAAGTCACAACGACTTTTTGACCGGTGATCTTTTCCAGGTCAGCAACAGCGTGCTCGATGACTTTTTTGTCACCGACCGCTTCGCCCAGACCCATGTTCAGGGTGATTTTGGTAACGCGTGGAACTTCCATCACGTTCGAGAGCTTAAGTTCTTCCTTAAGCTTCGGTGCGATTTCTTTCCAGTAAATCTCTTTTAGTCGTGCCATGGTCTTCTACCTAGCAGTGTTCAAGCATCAACCGCTTTTTGGGTCGACTTGAAGACACGAATTTTCTTGCCATCTTCTACTTTGAAACCAACGCGGTCAGCCTTGTTGGTTTCGCCGTTGAAAATGGCGACGTTAGAAGCGTCCAGCGGAGCTTCTTTTTCGACGATACCGCCTTGTACGCCCGACATAGGGTTAGGCTTGGTATGGCGCTTAACCAGGTTCAGACCACCAATAACCAGACGGTTATTAGCGAGAACCTTAAGCACCTTACCGCGCTTACCTTTGTCTTTGCCGGCGATCACGATGATCTCGTCGTCACGACGAATCTTTTGCATGTCGGATCTCCTTACAGCACTTCTGGGGCGAGCGAGACGATCTTCATGAACTTCTCAGTACGAAGCTCACGGGTCACTGGCCCAAAGATACGGGTGCCGATCGGCTCTTGCTTGTTGTTCAAAAGAACAGCAGCGTTGCCATCAAAGCGGATAATGGAGCCATCTGCACGGCGAACGCCGTGACGAGTGCGGACTACAACAGCAGTCATCACTTGGCCTTTTTTCACTTTACCGCGAGGAATTGCTTCCTTCACGGTAACTTTGATGATGTCACCGATACCAGCGTAACGACGATGGGAGCCACCCAGCACCTTGATGCACATAACACGGCGAGCGCCGCTGTTATCGGCCACATCGAGCATGGATTGAGTCTGAATCATATAATTTCTCCGACCCCTAGTCCTTAGACTTCCACAGCGCGTTCGAGAACATCAACCAGCGCCCAAGACTTGGTCTTGGCCAGCGGACGAGTTTCACGAATAGTGACTTTGTCGCCGATGTGGCACTGGTTGGTTTCGTCGTGCGCGTGCAGCTTAGTCGAACGCTTAACATATTTACCGTAGATCGGGTGCTTAACGCGACGCTCGATCAAAACGGTGATGGTTTTGTCCATCTTGTCGCTGACAACACGGCCAGTCAGCGTACGGACAGTCTTTTCGGCTTCAGCCATGATCACTTACCTGCCTGCTGGTTGAGCACAGTCTTCACGCGAGCGATGTCACGCTTAACTTGCGAGAGCAGATGAGACTGCCCCAACTGGCCAGTTGCTTTCTGCATACGCAGATTGAACTGGTCGCGCAGCAGGCCGAGCAGTTGCTCGTTCAGCTGCTGTGCGGATTTTTCACGAAGTTCATTCGCTTTCATCACATCACCGTCCGTTTAACAAAGGCGGTGGCGAGCGGCAGCTTTGCAGCAGCCAGGGCAAAAGCCTCACGCGCCAGCTCTTCAGTTACACCCTCGATTTCATACAGGACTTTGCCTGGCTGAATCTGGGCTACCCAGTATTCCACGTTACCCTTACCTTTACCCATACGAACCTCGAGAGGCTTTTTGGAGATCGGCTTGTCCGGGAATACACGGATCCAGATCTTGCCGCCACGTTTAACGTGACGGGTCAGTGCACGACGCGCTGACTCAATCTGACGAGCGGTGAGACGACCACGAGCTACAGACTTCAGCGCGAACTCGCCGAAGCTGACTTTGCTACCGCGCTGAGCCAGACCACGGTTGTGGCCTGTCATCTGCTTGCGGAACTTCGTACGCTTTGGTTGCAACATTTGGCGTACCCCTTACTTAGCAGCTTTTTTACGAGGCGCTGGTGCTTGTGGTTTCAGTTCTTCTTGGCGACCACCAATTACTTCGCCTTTGAAGATCCAAACCTTTACACCGATCACACCGTAAGTGGTGTGAGCTTCGTAGTTGGCATAGTCGATGTCGGCACGCAGGGTGTGCAATGGCACACGACCTTCGCGATACCATTCAGTACGTGCGATTTCAGCACCGCCGAGACGACCGCTCACTTGGATTTTGATGCCTTTGGCACCAATGCGCATGGCGTTCTGTACGGCGCGCTTCATAGCGCGACGGAACATGACGCGACGCTCCAGCTGCTGAGCTACGCTCTGCGCAACCAGCATACCGTCGAGCTCCGGCTTACGGATCTCTTCGATATTGATGTGCACAGGCACACCCATTTGCTTGGTCAGGTCCTGACGCAGTTTCTCAACATCTTCACCTTTCTTCCCGATAACGATACCTGGACGAGCGGTGTGGATGGTGATACGTGCAGTTTGCGCCGGACGATGGATATCGATACGGCTTACGGACGCGCTTTTTAGTTTGTCTTGGAGATACTCACGCACCTTCAGATCAGCGAACAAATAGTCCGCATAAGTCCGACCGTCTGCGTACCAGACGGAGGTGTGCTCCTTGACGATTCCCAGGCGAATGCCAATGGGATGTACTTTCTGACCCATCTCTTCGACTCCGTTACTTGTCAGCAACCTTGACAGTGATATGGCAAGACCGCTTGACGATGCGATCAGCACGGCCTTTGGCACGTGGCATGATGCGCTTCAGCGAACGCCCTTCGTTGACGAAAACGGTGCTGACTTTAAGGTCATCAACGTCTGCGCCTTCGTTATGCTCGGCGTTGGCTACGGCCGACTCCAGCACTTTCTTCATGATCTCGGCGGCTTTCTTACTGCTGAAAGCCAACAGGTTGAGCGCTTCGCCCACCTTCTTCCCGCGGATCTGGTCGGCGACCAAGCGGGCTTTCTGGGCGGAGATTCGAGCGCCCGACAACTTAGCGGCTACTTCCATTTCCTAACCCCTTAACGCTTGGCTTTCTTGTCTGCCACGTGCCCACGATAAGTGCGGGTACCGGCAAACTCGCCTAGTTTGTGGCCGACCATGTCTTCGTTCACGAGAACTGGGACGTGCAAGCGACCGTTGTGTACAGCGATGGTCAGACCGACCATTTGTGGCAGGATCATCGAACGACGCGACCAGGTTTTCACCGGCTTGCGATCGTTCTTTTCCGCCGCCACTTCGATCTTCTTCAGTAGGTGAAGATCAATAAAAGGACCTTTTTTCAGAGAACGTGGCACTGTCGTATCCCTCTATTTACTTGCGACGACGGACGATCATTTTGTCGGTACGCTTATTACCACGAGTCTTCGCGCCCTTAGTCGGGAAGCCCCATGGCGATACCGGATGACGACCACCAGAGGTACGACCTTCACCACCACCGTGTGGGTGGTCAACCGGGTTCATGGCAACACCACGAACGGTTGGGCGAACGCCACGCCAGCGTTTGGCACCAGCTTTACCCAGCGAACGCAGGCTGTGCTCGGAGTTCGAGACTTCACCCAGGGTCGCGCGGCATTCAGCCAGCACTTTACGCATCTCACCAGAACGCAGACGCAGGGTCACGTAGACACCTTCACGAGCGATCAGCTGAGCCGAAGCACCAGCGGAACGAGCGATTTGCGCGCCTTTACCTGGCTTCAATTCGATGCCGTGTACGGTGCTACCAACTGGAATGTTACGCAGTTGCAGAGCGTTGCCCGGCTTGATCGGCGCCAGAGCACCTGCGATCAGCTGGTCGCCAGCACTCACGCCTTTAGGGGCAATGATGTAGCGACGCTCGCCATCTGCGTACAGCAGCAGGGCGATGTGAGCAGTACGGTTTGGATCGTATTCAATACGCTCGACAGTGGCAGAGATGCCATCTTTGTCGTTGCGACGGAAGTCGACCAGACGATAATGCTGCTTATGGCCACCACCGATGTGACGAGTGGTAATACGACCATTGTTGTTACGACCACCAGTCTTCGATTTTTTCTCGAGCAGCGGTGCGTGAGGAGCGCCTTTATGCAGCTCCTGGTTGACCACCTTGACCACAAAACGGCGGCCAGGGGAAGTCGGTTTGCATTTAACGATTGCCATGATGCACCCCTTCCTTACTCAGCACTGCTGCTGAAATCGAGATCTTGGCCTGGCTGAAGGGAGATAACTGCCTTCTTCCAGTCATTACGCTTGCCCAGACCGCGAGCAGTGCGCTTGCTCTTACCCAGAACATTCAGGGTAGTAACACGCTCTACTTTCACGCTGAACAGGCTTTCGACGGCCTTCTTGATTTCCAGCTTGGTTGCGTCAGTTGCAACCTTGAAAACGAACTGGCCTTTCTTGTCAGCCAGAACCGTAGCCTTTTCGGAAACGTGCGGGCCAAGCAGAACTTTAAATACGCGTTCCTGGTTCATCCCAGCAGCTCCTCGAATTTCTTCACGGCCGACACGGTGATCAACACCTTGTCGTATGCGATCAGACTAACTGGATCGGAACCTTGCACGTCACGTACATCAACGTGTGGCAGGTTGCGAGCAGCCAGGTACAGGTTCTGATCAACAGCTTCAGACACGATCAAAACATCGGTCAGGCTCATGTTGTTCAGTTTGCCCAGCAGATCTTTGGTTTTTGGACTTTCAACAGCGAAGTCCTGAACCACGACCAGACGATCAGTACGCACGAGTTCAGCAAGGATGGAGCGCAGAGCTGCGCGATACATCTTCTTGTTGAGCTTCTGAGTGTGATCCTGTGGACGAGCTGCGAACGTGGTACCGCCGCCGCGCCAGATTGGGCTACGGATAGTACCGGCACGAGCACGGCCAGTGCCTTTCTGACGCCATGGGCGCTTACCGCCACCACGAACGTCGGAACGGGTCTTTTGCTGCTTGCTACCTTGACGGCCGCCGGCCATGTAGGCCACGACTGCTTGGTGAACCAGCGTCTCGTTGAATTCGCCGCCAAATGTCAGTTCGGAAACTTCGATCGCTTGAGCGTCATTTACATTTAATTGCATGTCAGCTTCCCCTTAACCGCGAGCCTTGGCCGCTGGACGTACAACCAGGTTGCCGCCAGTAGCGCCAGGAACAGCACCCTTGACCAACAACAGATTGCGTTCAGCGTCGACGCGCACTACTTCGAGGGACTGCACGGTCACGCGCTCAGCGCCCATATGACCGGACATTTTTTTGCCCTTGAATACACGACCAGGAGTCTGGCACTGGCCAATAGAGCCCGGGACGCGGTGGGAGACGGAGTTACCGTGAGTGTTGTCTTGGCCACGGAAATTCCAACGCTTGATCGTACCCTGGAAGCCTTTACCTTTGGACTGACCGGTTACATCAACCAGTTGACCAGCGGCGAAGATTTCAGCGTTGATCAGATCGCCAGCCTGGTAGTCACCCTCTTCAAGACGGAACTCCATAACAGTGCGACCAGCTGCAACGTTTGCTTTAGCGAAGTGACCTGCTTGAGCAGCAGTCACGCGCGAAGCACGACGCTCGCCGACAGTGACTTGCACTGCACGATAGCCATCGGTTTCTTCAGTTTTGAACTGGGTGACGCGATTCGGTTCGATCTCAATGACCGTGACCGGAATGGAGACACCTTCTTCGGTGAAAATACGGGTCATACCGCATTTACGACCGACTACACCAATAGTCATGTTGTAAACCTCATGAGTGTACGGGGCTTTCACCCGCTATGGCCGCCCATTTCAGAGCGTTACACGACTAAGACCCAAGTCTTAGCCGAGGCTGATCTGTACTTCCACACCGGCCGCCAGATCAAGCTTCATAAGTGCATCAACGGTTTTATCCGTTGGCTGGACGATGTCCAGTACGCGCTTATGAGTACGGATCTCGTACTGGTCACGCGCGTCTTTGTTGACGTGCGGGGAGACCAGAACGGTGAACCGCTCTTTACGGGTAGGCAGTGGAATTGGACCACGCACTTGAGCACCAGTACGTTTCGCGGTTTCCACGATTTCCTGGGTGGATTGGTCGATCAGGCGATGGTCAAAAGCCTTCAACCTGATACGGATTTGCTGATTTTGCATTGGATTTCAGACTCCGGCTGCTATTCCCAGCGAGCGCAATACGCCCGTTAAAAGGAGGCGCAATTCTATAGACGGCCCTGATGGGTGTCAACCCAATAAAAAAGGCCCCCGCTAAGCGGGGGCCTCCTCAAAACATCGGAGCTATCTCAGAAGAGATAATTACTCGATGATTTTAGCTACAACGCCAGCACCAACGGTACGGCCGCCTTCGCGGATTGCGAAGCGCAGACCGTCTTCCATAGCGATGGTTTTGATCAGGGTGACAACCATTTTGATGTTGTCGCCTGGCATTACCATTTCTACACCTTCCGGCAGTTCGCAGTTACCAGTAACGTCGGTAGTGCGGAAGTAGAACTGTGGACGATAGCCTTTGAAGAACGGAGTGTGACGACCGCCTTCTTCTTTGCTCAGCACGTACACTTCAGCTTCGAACTTGGTGTGCGGCTTAACCGAACCTGGCTTAACCAGAACCTGGCCACGCTCAACGTCGTCACGCTTGGTACCACGCAGCAGAACGCCGCAGTTCTCGCCAGCACGACCTTCGTCGAGCAGTTTACGGAACATTTCAACACCGGTGCAGGTGGTGACGGTAGTGTCACGCAGACCAACGATTTCCAGTGGATCTTGAACCTTAACGATACCGCGCTCGATACGACCAGTCACAACAGTACCGCGACCGGAGATCGAGAATACGTCTTCGATTGGCATCAGGAACGGCTTGTCGATAACACGAACTGGATCTGGGATGTAGCTGTCCAGAGTTTCAACCAGTTTACGAACGGACGTGGTGCCCATTTCGTTGTCGTCTTTGCCTTCCAGAGCCATACGAGCAGAACCGATGATGATCGGAGTGTCGTCGCCTGGGAAGTCGTAAGTGCTCAGCAGATCGCGCACTTCCATCTCAACCAGTTCCAGCAGCTCAGCGTCGTCTACCAGGTCAGCCTTGTTCAGGTAAACCACGATGTACGGAACGCCAACCTGACGGGACAGCAGGATGTGCTCACGAGTTTGTGGCATCGGACCATCAGCGGCCGAACAAACCAGGATCGCGCCGTCCATCTGGGCAGCACCGGTGATCATGTTCTTCACATAGTCAGCGTGACCTGGGCAGTCAACGTGAGCGTAGTGACGGATCAGCGAGTTGTATTCAACGTGCGCGGTGTTGATGGTGATACCACGAGCTTTTTCTTCTGGTGCGCTGTCGATTTTATCGAAATCAACGATTGCGGAACCGAATACTTCGGAGCAAACGCGAGTCAGAGCAGCAGTCAGAGTGGTTTTACCGTGGTCAACGTGACCGATGGTGCCAACGTTGACGTGCGGTAGGGAACGATCAAATTTTTCTTTAGCCACGACAATTAACTCCTTGCCTAAAGGACTGAATCAGCCTTGTTTTTTGGATACAGTTTCAGCGATGTGCGCCGGAGCTGTGTTGTATTTTTTGAATTCCATAGAGTAGCTTGCGCGACCCTGAGACATGGAGCGAACGTCGGTCGCATAACCGAACATCTCACCCAACGGAACCTCGGCGCGAATCACTTTGCCGGAAACCGTGTCTTCCATGCCCAAGATCATGCCGCGACGACGGTTAAGGTCGCCCATGACATCACCCATATAGTCTTCAGGTGTAACAACTTCTACCGCCATGATTGGCTCAAGCAACTCACCACCGCCCTTCTGGGCCAGTTGCTTGGTTGCCATGGAAGCAGCCACCTTGAACGCCATCTCGTTGGAGTCGACGTCGTGGTAAGAACCGTCAAAAACGGTTGCTTTCAGGCCGATCAGCGGATAGCCGGCAACAACACCGTTCTTCATCTGCTCTTCGATACCCTTCTGGATAGCAGGGATGTATTCCTTAGGAACCACACCACCTACTACTTCGTTCACGAATTGCAAACCTTCCTGACCTTCGTCAGCAGGAGCAAAACGGATCCAGCAGTGACCGAACTGACCACGACCGCCGGACTGACGAACGAACTTGCCTTCGATTTCACAGTTCTTCGTGATGCGCTCACGATAGGAAACCTGAGGCTTACCGATGTTGGCTTCGACGTTGAACTCACGGCGCATCCGGTCAACCAGGATGTCCAAGTGCAGCTCGCCCATGCCGGAGATGATCGTTTGACCCGTCTCTTCATCAGTTTTGACGCGGAAAGATGGATCTTCCTGAGCAAGCTTGCCCAGAGCGATACCCATTTTTTCCTGGTCATCCTTGGTTTTAGGCTCTACGGCAACCGAAATAACCGGCTCCGGGAAGTCCATACGAACCAGGATGATTGGCTTATCAGCGTTGCACAAAGTCTCACCAGTGGTGACGTCCTTCATGCCGATCAAGGCCGCGATGTCACCAGCGCGTACTTCCTTGATCTCTTCACGGGCGTTTGCGTGCATTTGCACCATACGACCCACGCGCTCTTTCTTGCCCTTAACCGAGTTGATCACGCCGTCGCCGGAGTTCAACACGCCCGAGTAAACGCGGACGAAGGTCAAGGTACCCACGAATGGGTCAGTGGCAATTTTAAATGCCAGAGCAGAGAACGGCTCTGCATCGTCTGCATGACGCTCCAGCTCGATAGTCTCGTCATCCGGGTCAGTACCCTTGATGGCAGGAATATCAACTGGCGCAGGCAGGTAGTCGATCACAGCATCGAGAACCAGGGGAACACCCTTGTTCTTGAACGAGGAACCGCAAACAGCCAAGACGATCTCACCAGCGATAGTACGCTGGCGCAGAGCAGCCTTGATTTCCACGTTGGTGAGTTCTTCACCTTCGAGGTACTTGTTCATCAGCTCTTCGTTGGCTTCGGCCGCAGCTTCAACCATGTTGTTGCGCCATTCATCAGCCAGTTCCTGCAGTTCAGCAGGGATAGGCTTACGAACAGGAACCATACCCTTGTCAGCATCGTTCCAGTAAACAGCTTCCATGGTCAGCAGATCGATCTGGCCTTGGAAATTGTCTTCGGAACCGATAGCCAACTGGATTGGCACCGGGGTGTGACCCAGGCGCTGCTTGATCTGACCGATCACGCGCAGGAAGTTAGCACCAGCACGGTCCATCTTGTTTACGTAAACAAGACGTGGAACGCCGTATTTGTTGGCTTGACGCCATACGGTTTCCGACTGAGGCTCAACACCCGAGGTACCACAGAACACAACGACAGCGCCGTCGAGTACGCGCAGGGAACGCTCAACTTCAATGGTGAAGTCTACGTGGCCCGGGGTATCGATTACGTTGAAGCGGTGCTCATCTTTGTACTGCTTCTCGGAACCTTTCCAGAAGGCGGTAATAGCAGCAGAAGTAATGGTAATACCACGCTCCTGCTCCTGAACCATCCAGTCTGTGGTCGCGGCGCCGTCATGCACCTCGCCCATCTTGTGACTTTTGCCGGTGTAAAACAGTACGCGCTCGGTGGTGGTGGTTTTACCAGCATCCACGTGAGCAACGATACCGATGTTACGGTAGCGGCTAATCGGAGTAGTACGAGCCATAAAGCCCTCGCAAAATTAGTGAAGCTAAGATTAGAAGCGGTAGTGCGAGAAAGCTTTGTTAGCTTCAGCCATACGGTGCACGTCTTCACGCTTCTTAACAGCAGCACCTTTACCTTCAGCAGCGTCCAACAGTTCGCCAGCCAAACGCAGAGCCATAGACTTCTCGCCACGCTTACGGGCGAAGTCTACCAACCAGCGCATTGCCAGGGCGTTACGACGGGACGGACGAACTTCAACCGGAACCTGGTAAGTAGCACCGCCTACACGGCGCGACTTCACTTCGACCAGCGGAGCGATGGCGTCGAGAGCTTTCTCGAAGATTTCCAGGGGGTCGCTGTTCTTGCGTTCTTTAACCTTTTCCAGCGCGCCATAAACGATACGCTCGGCAACGGCTTTCTTGCCGCTTTCCATCACGTGGTTCATGAACTTGGCCAGAATTTGGCTTCCGTATTTTGGATCGTCAAGCACTTCGCGCTTGGCTGCTACGCGTCTTCTTGGCATGGATAAGCCCTCAAACGGTCTTCAGGTTCGCTCGGAATCGGTGCCCTTGCGGGACGCCTCCGACCTTACTCTTATCGACTCAGAAAATAAGATGATTCAGTTTTACAAAAAGCCGCTACTACTTAGGCTTCTTGGTACCGTACTTCGAACGACCCTGATTACGACCTTTAACGCCGGAAGTATCCAAGGAGCCGCGTACGGTGTGGTAACGAACACCTGGCAAGTCTTTTACACGACCGCCGCGGATCAGTACCACGCTGTGCTCTTGCAGGTTGTGGCCTTCACCGCCGATGTACGAGGAAACCTCGAAACCGTTGGTCAGACGCACACGGCATACTTTACGCAGTGCCGAGTTAGGTTTTTTCGGCGTAGTGGTATACACGCGAGTGCATACGCCACGACGTTGCGGGCAGTTCTGCAGCGCAGGCACGTCGGATTTCTCGACGATACGCTTACGCGGCTGACGTACCAGCTGGTTGATAGTTGCCATCTACTAGCTCCACTGTTGTCTTGCGACGCTATTGTCTTGCAAGAAAAGCAAAATGGCAGGAACGAATTCCCGCCAAATTTAGGGGTACAAGAGTCTAAAGAGGATCTTGCCCCCAGTCAAGGCAAGGCCCCGACCTCCCCTCTCGTCGAACCGGGGCAAATCTGCCTTGATCCGACGAATGGGGCTGCCAGGGCCCAGACTTATTTATCGCAGAACTCAGTTACCGCTTGAGTTCAGCGCTTCGGTCAGTGCAGCTTCCACTTCACTGGCGCTTACGCGCAGCGGCTTGTCAGCATCACGGCGGCGCTTACGCTCGCTGTGGTAAGCCAAACCGGTACCCGCCGGGATCAGACGACCCACGACCACGTTTTCTTTCAGGCCGCGCAGGTAATCGCGCTTGCCGGTTACCGCCGCTTCGGTCAGTACGCGAGTGGTCTCCTGGAAGGAGGCCGCCGAGATGAACGACTCAGTGGACAACGACGCCTTGGTGATACCCAGCAACACACGAGTGAACTTGGAGACAAATTTGTCTTCCGCGCCCAGACGTTCGTTTTCTACCAGTACGTGAGTCAGTTCCATCTGGTCGCCCTTGATGAAACTGGAATCGCCG
Organism: Pseudomonas antarctica; assembly: GCF_900624995.1. Lineage (GTDB taxonomy): Bacteria > Pseudomonadota > Gammaproteobacteria > Pseudomonadales > Pseudomonadaceae > Aquipseudomonas > Aquipseudomonas antarctica. The sequence goes on along the minus strand of NZ_UYXQ01000009.1, from coordinate 14,573 downwards.
GATTCAGCGATTTCAACTTTACGCAGCATCTGACGCAGGATGGTCTCGATGTGCTTGTCGTTGATCTTCACGCCTTGCAGACGGTAAACGTCCTGGATCTCGTTGACGATGTACTTGGCCAACGCACTCACACCCAGCAGACGCAGGATGTCGTGTGGATCGCTCGGGCCGTCGGAGATAACTTCGCCGCGGTTTACCTGTTCGCCTTCGAAGACGTTCAGGTGACGCCACTTAGGAATCAGCTCCTCGTACGGATCGGTACCGTCGTTCGGGGTAATAACCAGACGGCGCTTGCCTTTGGTCTCTTTACCGAACGCGATGGTGCCGCTGACTTCAGCCAGAATCGACGCTTCTTTCGGACGACGAGCTTCGAACAAGTCGGCAACACGCGGCAGACCACCGGTGATGTCACGGGTCTTCGAAGTTTCTTGCGGGATACGCGCGATAACATCACCGATCGCGATCTTCGCACCGTCCGCAACACCGACCAGGGCGTTGGCTGGCAGGAAGTACTGAGCGATAACGTCAGTGCCTGGCAGCAACAAGTCCTTACCGTTGTCATCAACCATCTTCACGGCAGGACGGATATCTTTGCCTGCTGCTGGACGGTCTTTAGCATCGAGTACTTCAATGTTGGTCATACCGGTCAATTCGTCAGTCTGACGCTTGATCGTGATGCCTTCTTCCATGCCCACGTAGGTCACGGTACCTTTCATTTCGGTAACGATTGGGTGAGTGTGCGGATCCCACTTGGCCACGATTGCGCCAGCGTCGACCTTGTCACCTTCTTTAACCGAAATCACGGCACCGTACGGCAGCTTGTAACGCTCGCGCTCACGACCGTAGTCATCAGCGATTGCCAGCTCACCGGAACGGGACACAGCAACCAGGCAACCATCCACTCGTTCAACGTGTTTCAGGTTGTGCAGACGGACGGTACCGCCATTCTTCACCTGAACACTGTCAGCTGCGGAGGTCCGGCTTGCCGCACCACCAATGTGGAACGTACGCATGGTCAGCTGGGTACCCGGCTCACCGATGGACTGGGCAGCGATAACGCCGACCGCTTCACCGATGTTCACCTGGTGACCACGAGCCAAGTCACGGCCGTAGCACTTGGCGCAAATGCCGTAACGGGTTTCGCAACTGATCGGCGAGCGAACGATCACTTCGTCGATGCTGTTGAGTTCAATGAACTCTACCCACTTCTCGTCCACCAGAGTGCCGGCAGGAACGATAATTTCCTCGGTACCCGGCTTGAATACGTCACGGGCGATTACTCGACCCAGTACGCGCTCACCCAACGGCTCTACAACGTCGCCGCCTTCGATGTGCGGAGTCATCAGCAGACCGTGCTCGGTGCCGCAGTCGACTTCAGTCACAACCAAGTCTTGCGCTACGTCTACCAGACGACGAGTCAGATAACCGGAGTTAGCGGTTTTCAACGCGGTATCCGCAAGACCCTTACGAGCACCGTGCGTGGAGATGAAGTACTGAAGTACGCTCAAACCTTCACGGAAGTTCGCAGTGATCGGCGTTTCAATGATGGAACCGTCCGGCTTAGCCATCAGGCCACGCATACCGGCGAGCTGACGGATTTGCGCAGCAGAACCCCGTGCGCCCGAGTCGGCCATCATGTACATCGAGTTGAACGACTCTTGATCGACTTCTACGCCATGACGGTCGATAACCTTCTCTTTCGAGAGGTTAGCCATCATCGCCTTCGACACTTCATCGTTGGCCTTGGACCAAAGGTCGATCACTTTGTTGTACTTCTCGCCCTGGGTTACCAGGCCGGAGGCGTACTGGCTTTCGATTTCTTTCACTTCATCAGTAGCAGCATTGATGATCTGGGCTTTTTCATCCGGGATAACGAAGTCGTTAACACCGATGGAAACGCCGGAAATGGTCGAATAAGCAAAGCCGGTGTACATCAACTGGTCAGCGAAGATCACAGTCTCTTTCAAACCAACCACGCGGTAGCACTGGTTGATCAGCTTGGAGATCGCCTTTTTCTTCATCGGCAAGTTGACGACGTCGTACGACAGACCTTTTGGCACAACCTGATACAGCAGCGCACGGCCGACAGTAGTGTCGACAATACGAGTGCCGCTCACGCTGCCGCCATCACGGTCGTTGACGGTTTCGTTGATCCGCACCTTGACCTTGGCATGCAGTGCGGCTTCGCCGGCACGGAACACACGGTCAACTTCTTGCAGGTCAGCGAACACACGACCTTCGCCCTTGGCGTTGATCGCTTCACGCGTCATGTAGTACAGACCCAATACAACGTCCTGCGACGGAACGATGATTGGCTCACCGTTGGCTGGCGACAGAATGTTGTTGGTCGACATCATCAACGCGCGCGCTTCCAACTGGGCTTCCAGTGTCAGCGGTACGTGCACGGCCATTTGGTCGCCGTCGAAGTCGGCGTTGTACGCAGCACAGACCAGAGGGTGCAGCTGGATAGCCTTACCTTCGATCAGTACTGGTTCAAACGCCTGGATACCCAGACGGTGAAGGGTCGGCGCACGGTTGAGGAGAACCGGGTGTTCGCGAATCACTTCAGCGAGAACGTCCCAAACCTCTGGCAGTTCGCGCTCGACCATTTTCTTGGCCGCTTTGATGGTGGTCGCGAGACCGCGCATTTCCAGCTTGCCGAAGATGAACGGTTTGAACAGCTCAAGAGCCATCTTCTTAGGCAGACCGCACTGGTGAAGACGCAGGGTCGGGCCTACGGTAATTACCGAACGACCGGAGTAGTCAACACGCTTACCGAGCAAGTTCTGACGGAAACGACCTTGCTTACCCTTGATCATGTCAGCCAAGGATTTCAGAGGACGCTTGTTCGAACCGGTGATAGCACGGCCACGACGACCGTTGTCGAGCAAGGCATCGACAGCTTCTTGCAACATACGCTTTTCGTTGCGCACGATGATGTCCGGAGCGGACAGATCGAGCAGACGCTTTAAGCGGTTGTTACGGTTGATCACGCGACGGTACAGGTCGTTAAGGTCGGAAGTCGCGAAGCGACCGCCATCCAACGGTACCAGCGGACGCAGGTCTGGCGGCAGAACCGGCAGAACAGTCAGCACCATCCACTCTGGCAAGTTGCCGGAACCCTGGAAGGCTTCCATCAACTTCAGACGCTTGGACAGTTTCTTGATCTTGGTTTCGGAGTTGGTTTGCGGAATTTCTTCACGCAGACGGCCAATCTCGTGTTCCAGGTCGATAGCGTGCAGCAGTTCGCGGACAGCTTCGGCACCCATGCGGGCATCAAAATCGTCGCCGAACTCTTCCAGCGCTTCGAAGTACTGCTCGTCGTTCAGCAGCTGACCTTTTTCAAGGGTGGTCATGCCTGGATCGATAACGACATAGCTCTCGAAGTAGAGAACGCGTTCGATATCACGCAGGGTCATGTCCATCAGCAAGCCGATACGGGACGGCAGCGATTTCAGGAACCAGATATGGGCAACCGGCGAAGCCAGCTCGATGTGCGCCATGCGCTCACGACGAACTTTAGCCAGTGCAACTTCAACGCCGCACTTCTCGCAGATCACACCACGGTGCTTCAAGCGCTTGTACTTACCGCACAGGCACTCGTAATCCTTTACCGGGCCAAAGATCTTGGCGCAGAACAGGCCGTCACGCTCAGGTTTGAACGTACGGTAGTTGATGGTTTCCGGCTTTTTAACTTCACCGAACGACCACGAACGGATCATCTCAGGCGATGCCAATCCAATACGGATGGCGTCGAACTCTTCGACTTGACCCTGGTTTTTCAGCAAATTCAGTAGGTCTTTCAAGGCCTTTCCTCCTGGCGGAGCAGAGAGCGGGCTATACAGCCCCGCTCTCGATTCGCGTCACGTGTTATTCGGTTTCCAGATCGATATCGATGCCGAGGGAACGAATTTCTTTGATCAACACGTTGAAGGACTCGGGCATGCCCGGCTCCATACGGTGATCGCCGTCCACGATGTTTTTGTACATCTTGGTCCGACCGTTCACATCGTCCGACTTCACTGTGAGCATTTCTTGCAGAGTGTAAGCAGCACCGTATGCTTCCAGTGCCCAGACCTCCATCTCCCCGAAACGCTGACCACCGAACTGAGCCTTACCACCCAGCGGCTGCTGGGTAACCAGGCTGTACGAACCGGTAGAACGAGCGTGCATCTTGTCGTCTACCAAGTGGTTCAGCTTCAGCATGTACATGTAGCCAACAGTAACCGGGCGCTCAAACTTGTTGCCGGTACGGCCGTCGAACAGCTGCATCTGGCCGCTTTCTGGCAAGTCTGCCAGTTTCAGCATGGCCTTGATTTCGCTTTCCTTGGCACCGTCGAATACCGGGGTAGCCATTGGAACGCCGCCGCGAAGGTTCTTCGCCAGATCCAGGATTTCCTGGTCAGTGAAGGTGTCCAGCTCTTCGTTGCGACCGCCGATCTCGTTGTAGATCTCGTGCAGGAACTTACGCAGGTCTGCGACCTTGCGCTGCTCTTCGATCATACGGTTGATCTTCTCGCCCAGACCTTTGGCCGCGAGGCCCAAGTGGGTTTCAAGGATCTGACCAACGTTCATACGCGAAGGTACGCCCAACGGGTTGAGGACGACGTCGACCGGGGTGCCATTGGCATCGTGCGGCATGTCTTCAACCGGCATGATCACGGAGACCACACCTTTGTTACCGTGACGACCGGCCATCTTGTCGCCCGGCTGGATGCGGCGACGGATTGCCAGGTAAACCTTGACGATTTTCAGCACGCCTGGAGCCAGGTCATCGCCCTGCTGCAGTTTGCGCTTCTTGTCTTCGAATTTGTCGTCCAGCAGACGGCGACGATCAACGATGTAGGCCTGGGCCTTCTCGAGCTGCTCGTTCAGAGCATCTTCAGCCATGCGCAGCTTGAACCACTGGCCGTGCTCGAGACCGTCGAGGATTTCGTCGGTGATGTCCTGACCTTTCTTCAGACCTGCGCCGCCTTCAGCCTTGTGGCCTACCAGAGCGGAACGCAGACGTTCGAAGGTCGCGCCTTCAACGATACGGAACTCTTCGTTCAGGTCCTTGCGGATCTCGTCGAGTTGAGTCTTCTCGATCGACAGTGCACGAGCATCACGCTCAACGCCGTCACGGGTGAAGACCTGTACGTCGATGACAGTACCCTTGGTACCGGTAGGTACGCGCAGGGAAGTGTCTTTAACGTCGCTGGCTTTTTCACCGAAGATGGCACGCAACAGCTTCTCTTCCGGAGTCAGTTGGGTCTCGCCTTTCGGAGTGACTTTACCAACCAGGATGTCGCCTGCGCCGACTTCAGCACCTACGTAAACGATACCGGCTTCGTCCAGCTTGTTCAGTGCAGCTTCACCCACGTTCGGGATGTCTGCAGTGATTTCCTCTGGCCCAAGCTTGGTGTCACGCGCCACACAGGTCAGTTCCTGAATGTGGATCGTGGTGAAGCGGTCTTCTTGAACAACTCGTTCCGACAGACAGATGGAGTCTTCGAAGTTGTAACCGTTCCAGGCCATGAACGCGATGCGCATATTCTGACCCAGCGCCAGCTCACCCATGTCTGTGGACGGGCCATCAGCCATGATGTCGCTGCGCTGCACTCGATCACCTTTACGCACCAGCGGACGCTGGTTGATGCAGGTGTTCTGGTTGGAGCGGGTGTATTTGGTCAGGTTGTAGATGTCGACACCGGCTTCGCCAGTTTCAACTTCGTCATCAGCAACACGAACCACGATACGGCTGGCATCAACAGAGTCGATCACGCCACCACGACGAGCCACGACGCAAACGCCGGAGTCACGGGCTACGTTACGCTCCATGCCGGTACCTACCAGCGGCTTGTCAGCACGCAGGGTGGGTACAGCTTGACGCTGCATGTTGGAACCCATCAACGCACGGTTGGCGTCATCGTGTTCCAGGAACGGGATCAGCGACGCTGCAACCGAAACTACCTGCTTCGGCGATACGTCCATCAAGGTGACGTCTTCCGGCGCCTTGACGGTGAACTCGTTCAAGTGACGAACAGCTACCAACTCGTCGATCAGCATTTTCTTGTCGTTCATCGTGGCCGAAGCCTGAGCGATCACATGATCAGCTTCTTCGATGGCGGACAGGAACACGATCTCGTCGGTGACCAGTGCGTCTTTCACCACGCGGTACGGGCTTTCAAGGAAGCCGTACTGGTTGGTGCGCGCATAAGCGGCCAGGGAGTTGATCAGACCAATGTTCGGACCTTCCGGCGTTTCGATCGGGCAAACACGACCGTAGTGCGTTGGGTGCACGTCACGAACTTCAAAGCCAGCACGCTCACGGGTCAGACCGCCCGGGCCCAGTGCGGAAACACGGCGCTTGTGGGTGATCTCGGAGAGCGGGTTGTTCTGGTCCATGAACTGCGAGAGCTGGCTGGAACCGAAGAACTCTTTCACCGCCGCAGCCACTGGCTTGGCGTTGATCAGGTCTTGCGGCATCAGGCCTTCGCTTTCAGCCATCGACAGACGCTCTTTGACCGCACGCTCAACACGCACCAGGCCAACGCGGAACTGGTTCTCTGCCATTTCGCCTACGCAGCGAACACGACGGTTACCCAGGTGGTCGATGTCATCGACGATGCCTTTACCGTTACGGATGTCGACCAGGGTCTTCAGTACCGCGACGATGTCTTCCTTGCACAGCACGCCCGAACCCTCGATCTCGGTACGACCGATACGACGGTTGAACTTCATCCGGCCGACCGCAGACAGGTCATAGCGCTCAGGGCTGAAGAACAGATTGTTGAACAGGGTCTCGGCAGCGTCTTTGGTTGGTGGCTCACCTGGACGCATCATGCGATAGATCTCAACCAGCGCTTCCAATTGGTTGCTGGTGGAGTCGATCTTCAGTGTGTCGGAGATGAACGGACCGCAGTCGATGTCGTTGGTATACAGGGTCTCGATGCGAACAACCTGAGCCTTGGCGATTTTCGCCAGGATCTCGGTGTTCAGCTCGGTGTTGCACTCGGCCAGGATTTCGCCCGTAGCTGGGTGAACGATGACCTTGGCGGTGGTGCGACCCAGGACATAGTCCAGCGGCACGTCCAGCGACTTGATACCGGCTTTTTCGATCTGGTTGATGTGGCGCGCGGTAATACGGCGGCCGGCTTCAACGATGACCTTGCCATTTTCATCCTGGATATCCAGAACGGCAATTTCACCACGCAGACGCGAAGCAATCAGTTCCAGGCTGAGGGTTTCATCCTTCAGGCTGAATACGTTGGTGGTGTAGAAAGCGTCCAGCACTTGCTCGGTGGTATAGCCGAGCGCGCGCAGCAGTACCGAGGCCGGCAGCTTACGACGACGGTCGATACGCACGAACACGCAGTCTTTCGGATCGAACTCGAAGTCCAACCACGAGCCGCGGTACGGAATGATCCGCGCGGAGTACAGGAGCTTACCGGAGCTGTGCGTCTTGCCGCGGTCGTGGTCGAAGAACACGCCCGGGGAACGGTGCAGCTGGGAAACGATAACGCGCTCAGTACCGTTGATAACGAAGGTACCGTTTTCAGTCATCAGTGGGATTTCGCCCATGTAGACTTCTTGCTCTTTGATGTCCTTGATCGCTTTGTTCGACGATTCTTTGTCGAAAATGATCAGACGGACTTTTACCCGCAAAGGTACGGCGTACGTAACACCGCGCAACACGCATTCTTTGACATCAAATGCCGGTTCGCCCAGGCGATAACCCACGTACTCCAGCGCAGCATTGCCGGAGTAGCTGATGATCGGGAAAACGGATTTGAAGGCCGCATGCAGGCCCACGTCGCGGAACTGATCTTTAGTCGCTCCCGCTTGCAAGAATTCACGATACGAATCCAGCTGGATAGCCAGAAGGTACGGGACATCCATGACGTCCGGCAACTTGCTAAAGTCCTTGCGGATACGTTTTTTCTCAGTATATGAGTAAGCCATCAGCGTTCCCCAGCTTGGTCACCTGCTTGTTTGGCCCTCCCGACGGGAGCAGCCAGAAAATCTTGCAAACCCCATGGTTTGCACCACCGCATCGGGTGGCTACAGCGCGTTAATGGCGGCGACCGAGTCGACAGCCAAGAACGGAAAAAGGCCGGTGGCATGAGCCACCAGCCATCAGCCTTCAGCTTAACGCTTGGGCTGGAGACGCAAGGTCGATGCTTACTTCAGCTCGACTTTAGCGCCTGCTTCTTCCAGAGTAGCTTTGGCTTTGTCAGCTGCGTCTTTCGACACTGCTTCCAGAACCTGGGCAGGAGCGCCATCAACTACAGCCTTGGCTTCTTTCAGGCCCAGACCGGTCAGTTCACGAACTGCCTTGATCACGTTTACTTTCTTCTCGCCAGCTTCAAGCAGCATGACGTTGAATTCGGTTTGCTCTTCAGCAGCAACAGCAGCAACAGCTGGGCCAGCGGAAGCAGCAGCAGCGGAAACGCCGAATTTTTCTTCGAAAGCTTTGATCAGCTCAACAACCTGCAGAACCGACATTTCAGCTACGGCGTTGAGGATATCTTCTTGGGAGATAGACATTACTGTATTTCCTGAATTGGGGGACGGCCTACGCGGCCATCGAAATAAACAAAAATACGCGAAAGGAGATGCTCAGCCTTAGGCTGCTGCAGCTTCTTTTTGCTCGCGAACTGCTGCCAGAGTACGAGCCAGCTTGCTGGTAGCGCCTTGAATCACGCTCATCAGCTGCGAAATAGCTTCGTTACGGGTCGGCAGTGTTGCCAATACGTCGATTTGGTTAGCTGCGAGGAACTTGCCCTCGAACGCAGCTGCCTTGATCTCGAACTTGTCCTGACTCTTGGCGAACTCTTTGAACAAACGGGCAGCAGCGCCTGGATGATCAGTGGAGAATGCGATCAGAGTCGGGCCGGTGAACACGTCATTGAGGACACTGTATTCAGTGTCAGCAACAGCGCGCTTGAGCAGGGTGTTACGTACAACACGTACGTACACGCCAGCTTCACGAGCCTCTTTACGGAGTCCGGTCATAGCGCTTACTGTCACACCACGGGCATCAGCCACGACAGCGGACAGAGCAGCTTTGGCAGCCTCGTTGACTTCAGCGACGATGGCCTTCTTGTCATTGAGATTAATTGCCACGGGTTTAACTCCTGCTTGTTACCGTTTCATCTGGCCGAAGCCGGATGTCGTTTTGGTGTCTGATTCGGTAAGGAACCGGGAGCACCATCTGCGTAGGCTTGTGGTTTAAGACTTGCGCCGCCTACGGTCTTGGATAGCCCCCGCCAGGCAGGGACCCCAATTTTTTCAATTGGCGCGATCTCTCGCACCAACCTGTGTCTTATACGTCCAGCGAGCCTTGGTCGATGACCAGACCTGGGCCCATAGTGGTGCTCAGGGTAACGCGCTTCACGTAGATACCTTTCGAGGAAGCTGGCTTGATACGCTTCAGATCAGCGATCAGGGCTTCAACGTTTTCCTTCAGCTTGACGGCGTCGAAGCCGACCTTGCCAACGGAGGTGTGAATGATGCCGTTTTTGTCGGTGCGATAACGAACCTGACCAGCCTTGGCGTTTTTAACCGCGGTAGCTACGTCTGGCGTTACGGTGCCGACTTTAGGGTTAGGCATCAGACCACGTGGACCGAGGATCTGGCCCAACTGACCCACAACGCGCATTGCATCCGGGGAAGCAATAACTACGTCGTAGTTCAGGTCGCCGCCTTTCATTTCGGCAGCCAGGTCGTCCATACCAACGCGATCGGCGCCGGCGGCCAGAGCAGCTTCAGCTGCTGGGCCTTGGGTGAAGACAGCAACACGTACAGTCTTGCCAGTACCGTGTGGCAGCACAGTAGCGCTACGAACGACCTGGTCGGATTTACGTGGGTCAACACCCAAATTTACAGCAACGTCAACGGACTCGCTGAACTTGACAGTCGACAGCTCGGTCAGCAGGGCAGCAGCGTCTACAAAGTTGTAGGCCTTGCCTGCTTCGATTTTGCCGGCGATAGCCTTTTGGCGCTTGGTCAGCTTAGCCATTACACACCCTCCACGTTAAGGCCCATGCTACGAGCAGAACCGGCGATGGTACGCACGGCTGCATCCATATCAGCTGCAGTCAGATCCGCGTTTTTGGTTTTCGCGATTTCTTCCAGCTGAGCACGAGTTACGGTGCCAACCTTAACGGTGTTAGGACGAGCGGAACCGCTGGTCAGACCTGCAGCCTTCTTCAACAAAACCGAAGCCGGGGTCGACTTGGTTTCGAAAGTGAAGCTACGGTCGCTGTACACAGTGATGATCACTGGAGTCGGCAAGCCTGGCTCAATACCCTGAGTACGGGCGTTGAATGCCTTGCAGAATTCCATGATGTTCACGCCGTGCTGACCCAGAGCAGGGCCGACAGGTGGACTTGGGTTGGCCTGAGCGGCCTTCACTTGCAGCTTGATGTAAGCGGTAATCTTCTTGGCCATGAGGCACTCCAATTACGGGTTCAAACGCCTCGAAAGGCTCCCCGGTTACTTGCGCGTTTATCCCAGTGACGACAAAACCCCACAGCCTAAGGCTGCGGGGTTGGGATGCTTGCTCAGCTAGACCTTCTCGACCTGGCTGAACTCCAACTCTACCGGAGTAGAGCGACCGAAAATGAGCACTGCCACTTGGATCCGGCTCTTTTCGTAGTTAACTTCTTCGACGGTGCCGTTGAAATCAGCAAACGGACCATCTGTGACACGAACAACCTCACCCGGCTCGAACAACGTCTTCGGCTTAGGCTTGTCGCTACCATCAGCAACACGACGCAGAATCGCTTCCGCCTCTTTGTCAGTGATAGGAGCAGGCTTATCGGCAGTACCACCAATGAAGCCCATGACACGAGGAGTGTCCTTGACTAAGTGCCAAGTACCTTCATTCATGTCCATCTGAACCAGCACATAGCCAGGAAAGAACTTACGTTCGCTTTTGCGCTTCTGACCATTCCGCATTTCAACCACTTCTTCAGTGGGAACCAGAATTTCGCCGAAGCCATCTTCCATGCCTGCCAGCTTTACGCGCTCTAGCAAAGAGCGCATAACATGCTTCTCGTAACCCGAGTAAGCATGCACAACGTACCAACGCTTAGCCACGGGACACCCTTAGCCAACAATCAAGGAAACAAGCCAACCGAGCAGGGAATCAAGCCCCCACAACAGCAACGCCATAACCAGAACAACAGCCACAACAATCAACGTGGTCTGCGTAGTTTCTTGGCGAGTCGGCCAAACGACTTTACGGATTTCGGTGCGAGCTTCCTTTACCAGGACCGCGAAAGACTTGCCCTTGACAGTCTGCAGACCTACAAAGGCAGCTACAGCAGCAAGAGCGAGCAAAGCGAGCACACGGTACAGGATCGGCGAAGCAGAATAATACTGATTGCCAACAACGCCTACGACCACCAACGCGACCACAGCGAGCCACTTGACGAGATCGAAACGAGAGCTTTGAGCTTCAGCCTTAGGAGTCATCTATGAAGATCCTGTGAAAAGAAAGCCAGATACACCACGTGAATCTGGCAGGTCAGGAGGGAATCGAACCCCCAACCTACGGTTTTGGAGACCGTCGCTCTGCCAATTGAGCTACTGACCTAAAACAAAATCAGGCCGACCATTATGCAGGCCTGAAAAAGACATTACAACAACCAACCCCAACAGACTTGAAATCACCTGACGATAAAGCCAGATACAACACCATCAAGCCGAGGCAGCTGTTAAAACAAAGGCAGATATTTTCATATCTGCCTTGTTATATGGAGCTCTTGAGCGGATTTGAACCGCTGACCTCACCCTTACCAAGGGTGTGCTCTACCAACTGAGCTACAAGAGCAAAACACCGTGCACAACCTGCAAACTTGGAGCGGGTAGCGGGAATCGAACCCGCATCATCAGCTTGGAAGGCTGAGGTTCTACCACTAAACTATACCCGCGGAGCTTGCAGCTCACGCTAAAAATGGTGGAGGGGGAAGGATTCGAACCTTCGAAGTCGTAGACGTCAGATTTACAGTCTGATCCCTTTGGCCGCTCGGGAACCCCTCCTAAGCGAGCCGGCATTCTACATCACGCCGACCTTCTGTCAAGCATTTTCTCATTAAAAATATGAGGTTAGCTGCATTGACCTTCACTTCACGCCGTAGACCGTAAAGGTCTTCACTGCGAAGCGGGCGCCATTCTATGCAAACTATTCGACAGTTGCAACGCCTTCGCACAACATTATTTTATGTTTTAACTCATTGAATTCCTTAGCAAGGTTTTCAAAGGGTAGATCATCGGCCAGGCGCCTGCTTTCAGGCGCCACGCGGAGCCAGTAGCCGGAAACGTCAGGCTCATTCAGCAGTTGCACCCTGGCCTTTATATCCAGGCTCATCAGCCGCTGCTCAAGGGACTGAACTTGCCGCTGATCAGCAAAGCCGCCTATGTATAAGCAAGTATTTTGTGAATCAGGGCTTTTCGCTCGAGCACGACGGACCACCGAATCAGAGGACTCACTCAACAGGCGAATGTCCTGCTGAGAGCCTCGATAGAGACTTAGGGGCGTGACATCCTTGGCACGCAGAGGCGCCTCTTGTTGATGCCAGATGTAATAAAAGGCATTGAGAACGAGCAAAAGCAAAAATAGCCAACGCATAAATACCTCAGGAAAAAGGGCACGCCATCGCCAGACCGACAAAGACCAAATCAGGAATAAAGCGAGCGTGCGGCACAGCATCCGAGACCAGGTCAGCATCGCCCCCGGTCAGGAAAACAGTGAAGTCATCCCCCCAATAGCGGCGTGCCAGCTCCAACTGAGTCAACACAAACCCTCTGAGCATCAACGTACAGCCTCGCTCGACAGCCTCAACGGTTGTCCGGCCCGGGGAGAGACGCTCCAAGGCTTGCTCGGCCGCGGCGTCGTCGTAGCGAATCTTACGGGTGTGCGTTCGCAACTGACTGCGCATTAGGGGCATCCCAGGACATATAAAGCCGCCGAGATGCTTACCATCAGCAGCAATAAAGTCCGCTGTCGCCGCTGTACCAAAATCGAGCACCAGACAAGCACCTGATGCCAACTTGAATCCACCCAACATAGCTAACCAGCGATCAAGCCCAAGGCGCTCGAACTCTTCATAGCCATTGCGCACCCCTGCCATTTCTCGCGCCGAGGTAGCACAGGAGACGGTGACACCGAAGGCTTCTTGCAGTGCAGCAACCAGCTTATCGGTCTCCTCTGAAGCACGTACACTCACTAGGCGGCAACGCGTCAACAACAGCCCCGGAACCGCTATCAAACTCTCAATCAGCGCCAGATCCGAATCGACAACCCCCTCTACAGAGGTGCCAGCCACCTGCGAATCGAGCACACGCCACTTGATAAAGCTATTCCCACAGTCGAGCTCAAGAATCATCACGCAGCCTCAGGCTTAACTCACCACCGCTATATATTTGCTCGACACCATCGACGCTCAGGCGTAGCGCGCCACGGTGGTCGACCCCCAGTACAACCCCGTCAATCTGGTTGACGCCCGCGATGAGGGAGACGGCCCTGCCCTGCCATAAATGATTCCGCTCCCACTCTTCCTGGAGCTCACCAAAACCAGAGGCATTATGACGTTCAAGATGACTTTGCAACTGCAGACCTAACTGTGCAACCAAGTAATTGCGGTCGACGGCAGAACCAGCCTCCAATTGCACCGAGGTCCACTGCTGATCAACCTCAGCTGCTTGCTGCATATTGACGTTAACTCCTATTCCGAGAACAACGTGGCAGATGTCCGCAGGATCGCCAACCAACTCAAGCAAGATGCCAGCAATTTTCTTGTGCCCAACCAAGACATCATTTGGCCACTTCAAGGCCGCCCCCTGCACACCCAACTCACGCAGAGCCTGCATGACTGCCAACCCGACTACGAGACTAAGGCCCTCCAACTGTCGCAGCCCACTCTCGATACGCAATACAAGGCTGTAATAGACATTCTGAGCGAACGGGCTCACCCACTTACGGCCTCGCCTCCCCCTTCCCGCCGTTTGCTGCTCCGCAAGCACCAGAAACGGCGCAGCGCAGCCCGCCTCGACTAGACGCAAAGCCTCAGCATTCGTGGAGTCAATAGAGTCATAGATGTAAACAGGCCACGCCAGAGAGGCGGCATTCGCCTCAATCTCCCCTGCATTCAAGAACACCAACGGAGCCGCAAGCTGATAGCCCTTACCACGGATTTTGTGAATGGGCAGATTCAGCTCTGCCTCGAGATGCTGGAGCTGCTTCCAAATAGCACTGCGGCTGACGCCCAAGGCGGCACCCAGCGCTTCTCCGGAATGAAATCGGCCATCTTTTAGAAGTTCTAACAACATCAGCATGCAAGTATCGCCTCACAATGAGGCAGGCATGATAGCCATGCGTAACGCCATTGCATAGAAAGGGCGGGGTTTAGCATTGATGTCCGTTGAGATGAGCCTATTCACGCTTTCCGACCGCCCAAAACAAAACCCCTGTTTGCGTTAGCAAACAGGGGTTCTGGAATTTAATCTTGACGATGACCTACTCTCACATGGGGAAACCCCACACTACCATCGGCGATGCATCGTTTCACTGCTGAGTTCGGGAT